>CAYLUS010000035.1:0-23284 GCA_964386975.1 uncultured Methylococcus sp. | reverse complement strand
CCAACGGTCGTAGATCGCTTAATCCAGCAGGCTCTTCTACAGATTCTGCAGCCACAAATTGATCCTACTTTCTCCGATTTCAGCTATGGCTTTCGACCGGGCCGAAGTGCTCACGATGCGGTGCTTAGGGCACAGCGTTGCGTGCAGGAAGGTTTCCAGATAGTGGTCGATGTTGATCTGGAGAAATTCTTCGATAGGGTCAATCACGACATCCTGATGAACAGGCTGGCAAGACATGTCTCCGATAAAGCTGTTCTGCGACTGATTCGGCGATACTTGCAAGCTGGGGTCATGACCGATGGGGTGATATTGGATCGGGTCGAAGGTACGCCACAAGGCGGCCCCCTTTCCCCGCTTCTAGCCAACGTGCTGCTAGATGAAGTGGATAAGTCGCTAGAAAAACGAGGGCACAGATTTGCTCGATACGCCGATGACTGCAATGTGTATGTCCGCAGTCAAAAGGCGGGGGAGCGAGTGCTTCGTTCGTTGAGGAAGCTCTACGAAAAGCTGCACCTTAGGGTGAACGAAAAGAAAACCGAAGTGGGCTCGGTATTCGGCAGGAAATTTCTCGGCTACTGCTTACGGCGGTGGTCGGGCAATACAGTCAAATTAGCCGTGGCTCCCAAGGCGCTCAACACGTTCAAGCAGCGCATCAGGTTCATCACTCGCCGGGTCGGCGGTCGAAGCATGGCACAGGTTGCGGAACAAATGCGAGCGTACTTACCGGGATGGAAGGCATACTTCTCTCTTGCGCAAACGCCACAAACGTTCAAAGACTTGGACTCATGGATTCGGCACCGGCTCAGAGCAATCCAACTCAAACACTGGCGAACGGGCACTACGATTTACCGTGGTCTTCGGCGCTTGGGTGCAACACATGAGTTGGCTGCCCTTGTGGCAGGTGCGGGGAACCGATGGTGGCACTGTAGTCGCTCGGATGTTCATCGGGTACTTACCGTGTCTTATTTCGACAACCTCGGCATACCGCGGCTCACATGACCTCAACTCCTCGAACCGCCCGGTGCGGACCCGCATGCCGGGTGGTGTGGCAGGGGCGCAGCCTTGTGCTGTCCCCTATGCCGATCAATGAGACATGCGTTCATGCGCCATAATTTGCATCGCAAAGCGCCCTGAGACTGAGGAATCCACCAAAGGACGAAGACCATCAAAGGAAACCCCTGACGAGGAAGTATGAGGTGATTAGAGAAGATCGCACTCGCCGCCGCAACGGGCGGTTGGATTCTGAAGCCCAATAGACGGCTTGCGTTGATATCTGCCTCCGTCTTTTGCTGAGCAAAAAGGCAGAAACTTTTCCCTAGCTGTAGGGGTGGGGTGACTGACGGGGCTCGAACCCGCGACAACAGGAATCACAATCCTGGACTCTACCAACTGAGCTACAGTCACCATCGACAGAGTCTTGAGATGATGGCGCGCTTGGCAGGACTCGAACCTGCGACCCTCGGCTTAGAAGGCCGATGCTCTATCCAGCTGAGCTACAAGCGCGTGGTCGGGGTAGAGGGATTCGAACCCCCGACATTCTGCTCCCAAAGCAGACGCGCTACCAGACTGCGCTATACCCCGTTGTGCTTCTACTTGAAAAGCCGCTGGGCGAGCCATCAAGACCGTCCATGATAGCAAGCTGACATATGAGGGTCAAGCATTACCCATCTGGCATCAAGCGGGCGATCACAGGCCCTCCAGAACCTGACGGTAAATATGCGCGACTTTATCCGCCGTGCCAAACGTCATCTTCTCTAGTTGTGTTCTCGATTCTGCGACGAACATACCGTCCCGAATTGCCCCAAGATTGACCTCAACATTCAGCCTTGCGCTGTCCAGCGCGGCTTTTGCTGCAGCCACAGCAACGCCAGCATCACTGAGAACATTCCTATTGCCCTTATGAGCGGCGATCTCTGCCAGTTCGACTACCTCAACACAGGCCGCAGCGCATTCAAGCGGCACACGCGTCGCATCTTTAAGCGCCACTTGAATGGCTTCGCTCCGCTTCAGCTTGTCCTCATCCGATTCTTTTGGCAGGCCATAACACGCCATGACCGCATCAAATGCCTCGACATCCGCGCGAACCAGATCGAGGAAGCGCTGTTGCAAGCGATGTGACCTTTGCAATAGATCCTGCATCTCTTCGCCTACCGATTCATAATTCTTCTTGCCAATGGTGAGGTTACAAACCATTGAAACCAGGGCTGCACCCATTGCACCCATGATGGCGGTGACACTTCCACCCCCGGGAGTCGCTGATTTGCTTGCCAGCGCTTCAACAAACGCCTCGACCGAAGCGTCACAGATGATTGTTTCTTTTTCCATGATTTTTTGCTCGAAATGGCCTGCAAGTATAATTGAAACCATTCCAAACCCCGGTCCGTTGTTTTGCGTCATCATCGGGATCTGGCCCCCTCGGACAAGCGTTCGATCCGTTCTGATTTTGTCTTGATCAGTACCTGATCAAAGACGGAGATACCCCCAACATTGGCATGAAAAAACTTCTCTTCCAATTTGACACCGACCCCTCCCCTTCCGTGTTTGACACCGTAGTCGCCTATGATGGTGGCGCTGATCATGTCATGGGCTACTCTGGCGTCTCCCCTTCCATCGTGGGGCCTTTAGTGGATGGGACCATCTTTACGCGCCCTCCCAAAGATAAAAAAAACACCGCGATCTTTATTGGCGGAGGCGACATGCAAGCCGGAGAGGCGGTGCTGAATGCCGTCAAAGGGCGATTTTTCGGGGACTTTAGGGTGTCAGTCATGCTCGACAGCAACGGCGGAAACACAACATCCGCAGCGCTCGTTGCCAAACTCCTCACCAGCGGCTCGGTCCTTGGAAAACGGGCCGTTATTCTTGCAGGCACTGGTCCCGTCGGTCGCCGCACGGCCGCCCTTCTTGCACGGGAGGGCGCATCGGAAATTGTCATCACCAGCCGGCAGATACTGCAGGCAAGAGCCGCAGCTGCGGATATCAAGTCCCAGTTCAAGGTCGATGTCATCCCTCTCGAGGCCCGGGATAATGAATCCCGCCGGCACGCCATCGAAGGCGCGCAAGTCTTAGTTGCAACCGGAGCCACAGGCGTTCAACTGCTCGAAGTCGATAACTGGATTCATAGCCCGACACTCGAATTGATTGCCGATGCAAATGCAACACCCCCTCTGGGCATCGGTGGGATCGAGGTGATGGACCGAGGCCTTGACCGGGGCGGGAAAAAAGTGTGGGGGGCAATTGGCTTTGGCGCACTCAAGCTGTCCCTCCATAGGGCCTGCATTGCAAAACTCTTCGAATCCAACGCCCTTGTGCTGAACGCCGAGGAGATCTTTGCCATTGCCAAGTCAATGTAGCTACCAATCATGGTTGATGCAGCGACAACGCTCTGTTTCTGGGCCGGGAAACTACCCCCCTTGTTTTCCGAGTAAAATGGAAGGATATTTTTTTAATTCATCACCTTAGGCAGACAAGATGATCGCTCGTAAGAAAACGGTTGGTGTCAAAGTGGGCAGCGTTCAGATTGGCGGCGGTGCACCCATCGTCGTGCAATCGATGACCAACACGGATACGGCGGATGTTGCCAGCACCGTCCAGCAGATCTACGAATTAGCCAAGGCTGGCTCCGAACTGGTGCGCATCACCGTCAACAATGAAGCCTCCGCGGAGGCCGTGCCGATCATTCGAGAGAAGCTGGAAGCCAAGGGCTGCTATGTCCCCATCATCGGCGACTTCCACTTCAACGGACACAAACTGCTGGAGAAATACCCAGGCTGTGCCGAAGCGCTCTCCAAGTACCGTATCAATCCAGGCAACGTCGGGCGCGGTTCCAAACGCGACCCGCAGTTCGCTCAAATGATCGAATTTGCGTGTCGTTATGAAAAACCGGTCCGCATCGGCGTCAACTGGGGCAGTCTTGACCAGTCGGTGCTGGCGCGACTGTTGGATGAAAATGCCGCAAAGTCGGCTCCCGACCCTTTGGAAGAAGTGATGCGGGAGGCGGTCATTACCTCCGCGCTTGAAAGCGCGCACAAGGCCATCGAGCTCGGTCTCCCCAAGGACAAGATCGTGATCTCCTGCAAGCTCAGCCGGGTTCAGGAGTTGATTGCAGTGTATGAACTGCTCGCAGGGCGCTGTGACTTCGCACTTCATCTCGGACTGACCGAGGCGGGCATGGGCTCCAAGGGGATTGTTGCATCCAGTGCTGCACTGGGTGTTCTTCTCCAGCAGGGGATCGGCGATACGATTCGTGTCTCCCTCACACCCGAACCCACCTATAACGATCGGACCCAAGAAGTCATCGTTGCCCAGGAAATCCTGCAGACGATGGGGCTTCGCTCCTTTGTGCCGCTGGTCACCGCCTGCCCCGGTTGCGGCCGGACCACGAGTACGTATTTCCAGCAACTGGCCCAGGATATCCAGTCCCATATTCGCCACAAGATGCCGGAGTGGAAAAGGCAGTACCGGGGTGTCGAGGACATGCAGGTCGCTGTCATGGGCTGCGTGGTCAATGGCCCCGGGGAAAGCAAACACTCCAATATCGGAATCAGCCTACCCGGAACCGGTGAGGACCCGGTCGCACCCGTGTATGAGGATGGCGTCAAGACCGTGACACTCAAAGGCGAAAGAATTGCCGAAGAATTTCAGTCGCTGGTTGAGAAATACGTCGATAGCCACTACGGCAAGAAGGAACTGGTCTCCTAGATCCTGCTGGCAGCGGGCCCCTTCCGGGGCCCTCCGGCTTTTTGCCGCTCTCTAAAGCCAGGGCTCTGGCTGTTCAACCTCAGATTTCCGGAAAATCCACCGATGTCGTTCGTTTCGCGAATCTTCGCCCTGACCCTGATTGCACTCTGGCTCCTGGGATGCGCCACCGAGCCTGCCACGACTGCCAGCAAACCAACACGGATCGCCAAAGCCGCCAAGGGCAAGTCGAAAAGTACAAAACGCTATCTGGACATTCCGCTGGAGACTAGCGTAGGGTCCCGCTTTCGCTTTCCCAAGGGCGCCAGAAACGTCGACGATGCACTCTATGCATTCGCCCCGAGCGCGCTGGAACAAATCAAACCCTACTTCCGGAAAGCCGGCGTCAGTTACCCACCCAATGACATTGTCCTGATCGCCATCAAGGATGAAAAAAAGCTTGAGCTCTGGGCGCGGGATACCGGCAAATACAAGCTCGTCCGAAACTACCATATCAAGGCAGCCAGCGGGATGCGTGGCCCGAAGTTGCAGCAGGGTGATCGACAGGTTCCTGAAGGGATCTATCACATCTCAAGGCTGAACCCGAACAGTAATTACCACCTCTCCATGAAGGTGGACTATCCCAATGACTTTGATCGGGCGCATGCAGCCAATGATGGTCGTTATGATCTTGGCGGCGATATCTTCATCCATGGCAAGGCCGTCTCTGCGGGCTGCCTCGCCATGGGGGATGCGGCGATTGAGGAACTGTTTGTGCTTGCCGCCCATGTCGGCACCCAGAATATCCGGGTCATCATCTCCCCCAGCGACCCCAGAGAACGGCCCCTGGATACGTCCCACGCCAGCCTGCCGGCCTGGACCCCGGAGCTTTATGCCGAAATCACGCGCGAGATTTTCTCGGTGACACAGGCCAAGCCACCGATCAAGTTGGCCCACAGTCACATATACAAACGCGCGTTCTAAGCATCAGGAAAGATCTTCGGGAGAGGAGCAGGGGCCCCTCTCCCCTTCAAGAACCATCCATCACTTCCCGGGTCGAACGGAATTACTAGTTGCAGGAGCCCGTCCCATGCATTCCGTTCCGGTTATCTTTCCCCCGCCCCGCGAGTTTGATCCTCTTAGCGGCCTGAAGGCGATTGCAAAAGAGGCTGATTGGATCGGGCTCCGCTTTGTCGAGGAAAAACAGCAGCAACGCCTTGCCCGTAATGGCAGGATGGACCGGCATGCGCTCTCGATTGATAGTGGCGTCATGATCGAAGCTCTGGTGGAGGGTCAAATCGGCTATGCCGCCACCAGCAATCTTTCAGAGGAAGGACTTCGAAGGGCAGCAAAAATTGCTCGTGAACTTGCGGCCAGCACACAGGCCCAGCGGGTGTTCCCTCTGAGCGAGGCGCACCGGCCGAGCCACCGGGAAACGGTCAACGCCTCGGGCATCCCTTTTGAGAAGGACCCATTTCTCCTGGATTTGAGCGATCGCCTGGTCAAGGCATCTCTGACGCTTAAGGTCGATGAACGTATCGTCACCACCCGGGCAGAAGCCACCCTGACCGAGACCCGGACCCACTATGTCTCCACAAGTGGCGCCGACCTTTTTCAGTCCAAACGACTGATCGCACAAAACTTTGTTGCCTCCGCCCGCCAAGGGACGGATATCCAGCACCGCTCTCTCAATGGACAAACTGCGCGCTGCTCGCAAGCGGGGCTTGAAGGATTTGATTGGGCGCAGCTTCTGGAAGAATGCCGGAAAACCGGGTTTGAGGCTCTGGCACTCCTTGAAGCGCCTGATTGTCCGACGGATACGCGCGATCTGATTCTGGCACCCGATCAGATGTTGCTGCAGATCCATGAATCCATTGGCCATCCTCTGGAACTCGACCGCATTCTTGGGGATGAACGCAACTATGCCGGATGGAGCTTTGTGAGGCCCGAAGATTTCGGAACGCTCCAATACGGGAGCGAGATCATGAACATCAGCTTTGATCCCGACTTTCCGGGTGAATTTGCCTCCTATGCCTTTGATGACAGTGGCGCACCCGCTACGAAGCTGTTTCTGATCGAAAAGGGGCGGCTGGTCCGGGGCCTTGGTGGGCTCGAAAGTCAGTCACGACTCAAGGTTCCGGGGGTCTCCAACTTCAGGGCCGCCAGCTGGAACCGGGCACCGATTGACCGAATGGCCAACATTAACCTGGAGGCGGGTGATTCAAGCCTCGATCAGATGATCGAATCCGTGGAAAGAGGCATCCTCATGGAGTCAAACCGCTCGTGGTCGATCGACGATTACCGCAATAAATTCCAATTTGGCTGCGAGATCGGGCGATTGATCCAAGACGGACGGCTCGGCCCCATCGTCAAGAACCCCAACTACCGGGGCGTGAGTGTGCCCTTCTGGAGAAGCCTGGCCGCCGTTGGGAATCGGGCATCCGTTGCTGCTTTTGGGACACCCTATTGCGGCAAGGGAGAACCGAACCAGATGATTCGGGTTGGACATGCCTCGCCGCCGTGCCTGTTTCGCTCGGTCGACGTGTTTGGGGGATCACCCGCATGACCATTGATACACGGACACGGCTGTTCGATGACTTGGCCCAAGGCCTCTTCTCTGGCCTAAAGCCTGGTGAGCAACTCAGTCTCAACCTCAGTGCCGAGGATCAGGTTTATGTGAGGTTCAACCAAGGCCGGGTGAGACAGATCACCCACGTTGACCAGCAACGCCTGGGTCTCGAACTCCAGAAAAGTGCGAGGCGATTCAACCTGTCCTTGGACCTGACAGGACACGACGAACGGGACCAGCATCAACTCAACGCGGCCCTTGAATGGATGCGTTCATCCCTTGAGGGTCAGGCCGAGGACCCCTTTATTGCCCCTCTGGTAAGCGGTGGGGAAAGCGATGTGCACCACCTTGGAACACCCGCAAGCGTGAGTGAAGTCAGCGCCGCCATTGAGACTCTCGGGCGCATGGCGGATTGCGCAGGGCTTTATGCAGGTGGCCTCCAATATCGGGGCGCCCGAAACTCGCTCGGGATGCGGCATGACTTCTCAAGTCAAAGTTATTTCCTTGACTATTCACTGTTTACGGTCAATGACGCCTCTGAGAACAAGGCAATCAAGGGGTGCATGAGTGCAAGGGACTGGGATGCCAAGGCGGTCGAGGATCATTGCCGCAGAAACCAGACACTCCTACAACGTCTTCGTCCAAAGAGCCTGAAAATTGATCCAGGTCACTATCGGGTCTATCTTGCGCCACCCGCCTTTGAGGCTCTGATCCGGATGCTTTCATGGGGTGCCTTAAGTTATGGTGCCTACCGGCGGGGCGATTCTGCGTTCAGTCGCTGGGTCGAGGGTGAGGTCACTCTGTCTGACCAACTGCATCTCGCCGAGGATTTCAGCCTGGGCCTCGCCCCGCGATTTAACCCGCGTGGCGAAATTGCGCCTGAGCGATTGCCGCTCATTGAGGCGGGGCGCCATGGAAATCTTCTGATCAATGCACGCTCCGCGAAGGAGTATGGCGTCACAGGAAATGGCGCCGATAGTCAGGAGTCACTGCGCTCTCCCGTCGTGCAACCGGGCGCACTTGATCTTGAGGACGTGATCAAGACGCTCGATACGGGACTCTTCATTGGTAACCTTCACTACCTGAACTGGAGTGACCAGATGAATGCGCGGGTCACGGGAATGACGCGCTATGGCTGCTTTTGGGTTGAAGACGGAGAGATCATCTCACCCATTCAGGATCTGCGTTTTGATGAAAGCCTGTTCCGTTGCCTCGGATCAGAGCTTGAAGCCCTGACCCGAACCACGGACATCATCCCGGCAACGGATACCTACCTTCAGCGCGCCCTTGGTGGATCCCAGGTTCCCGGGGCATTGATCCGAAAGTTTGCCTTTACCCTTTGAAATTTAGCCTCAAACCTTGGCGTTCCGCATGAACTCCGGCCAGAGTCGCTGAGGGAGCCACATTTGAAGGAGCGCTGTGAAAATCATGACCGTTGAGGCAACGCTGTAGCCAAAACCACCAATCATGGTCAGCCAGGCAAAGATCGGATAGAACTTGGTCAACCACCAGGACAAGACGTCCAGAATCAGGAACGCAAATGGCGTTGAGATCAGGATCACCTTCCAGCGGTGGGGATACTGGGCCAACGCAAAAATCCATCCGACAAAAAGAAAGATAAAGGCAATGCCAAACAAGTGGATGTGTGACACCCGCGTCAGGGTGGCGATGCTTTCACCCTCATCAACGGCTGCCAGCTTTTTGACGTTTTCAAACTGCGTAAAGTCTGGCAATGAAGACCCGGGCGCATGACAAGCCACGCAATTCTGATTGAGGATCGGCTGAATCACGGTTGCCCACTCCTTTTGACTCGCCCCATCCCGAGCCCACTGAACCAGTTTGAAGCGATCTTCCTCTGAGGCCATGGGCTTCATCTGCCCCTTGAGCATGGACTCAAGTTTGGAGCCGCTTCGATTCCCGTAATAACTGTAGACAATGTCGTTGATGGAGAGACCGGGCTTGCCATCCGCCTTGCCATGGGTCTCCATGATTTGAAAGCCAGCCATGAGAAGACCGACACCGATGACCAGCAGGAAGCCGGTATAGAGGACCCGATAGGAATGGGGCAAATGGGCAAGCGATGCAAGCTGAATCATCGTAATCTCCGGAATGAAGTGATGAATGCATTAGACCTTGCCAATGGCCGGGCATCAAGCAACTTTAACGTCATGCCGGAAGAAGAGTGAATTCCTAAGAGCCTGAGCCGGTGCATTCGCGAAAGACGGTGCGTGTGCTATAAAAATAAACTGGCCTCCTGCATTTTTAGAAGAAGGTCTTTTTATTGAGCCGATCCACCTGCTAAGGCACTGCGGATGGATGTGTGCTTCCAAGTCCCGTTTGGCCCTGTGGTGAGCCTCATGCATCAACAAAAAATAAAATTCCTGTCTTTCAATCGATTCAAACACCGCCTCTTTGGCATCAGTGCACTCATGCTGATCACCGCTCTCTCAGGCTGCGACAGCGGCTCATCCGGCGGTGGCCGTAGCTCAGCTGGCTCAGGCGCGAGCGAAGCAGCCCATATCGAAGGCACCATCTCCGATATCCATGGGCCTGTCAGTCGGGGCAAGCTGGAAGTAAGAGACACTCGAGATCAAGTCATCCTCAGCAAGGAACTCGATGGACAATCGAGCCAATACGCGATCACGGTCCCCGCGGGAACGCACTATCCAATCCTTCTGGTCGTGACCCCCCCACCGGGCCCGGTCGCACAAGTGGTGCGGGCGGTAGTGACCAGCCCACTGGCAGATCGGATGGACATTACCGATATCACCAGCCTTGTGGTTGATGCGGCGTTCGCGCTCGGCGGACTCACTGAGGAGAACATCATCAAGGCCTCGGGTGGTGCCATTGGCCTTCGTCAGCGTCAGGGTGTCAGCGCGGGTGCGGGTGGTGGTGGCTCGGGGGCCGGTCAAAGCGCGGGCGGCGTCAGCCGCGGCGGCCACGGCGGCCACGACATGTCAGGGAGTGGTGGCAGCATGGCGCCGGCCGAAAGTGGCACCATGCAAAACATGCAGCACTGAGTGACGCCCTCTGGCACCCTTAAGATGGGTCTTCCAAGAAGACCCATCGGGCCCCAGAAAAAACCCGCCCAACGCCTTCATAGTTAAAGCCGACGCCTGGCAAGTGGCGGGTGCCAGCTGCATGTTCCCTTGTTCTTCAAACTGAAAAGCACGCGTTCAGGCCCCGATTCTCCGCACCCCGCCGACCCCCGATACAACGCAGATCAGACTACAATGGGCTCTTGGCCATTCCCGGTACCCTCGCCCATGCCCCGCTCAAAAGTCATCTACATTGCCTTTCTCGCGCTCCTCATGGCGGCTTGTCAGCCCCCTGAAACTTCCCTGAGCGGCGCAACTCAGGGCACCGGTTATTCGCTCAAGCTCGTGACGCGTGGCCTCAATATCGACAGCCAGGCACTCGAAACGGAGGTAGCGGCCACCTTCAAACTGATCGACGAGCAACTCTCCAACTGGCGACCAGATTCCGAGATCTCTCGCTTCAATGCCCATAGGGATACCGACTGGCATTCCGTGCCTGCCTCGGTCATTCGCCTGGTTGAAGTGGCCAAGGAGATCCACGAGATCTCCGGTGGCTGCTATGACCTGACGGTCAAACCGCTGTTCGACCTCTGGGGTTTTTCCAAACATGACCAGACGGTCCCCACCCCCGAGGCGATCAAATCCGCACTCAAGCACACCGGCTTTCACCGCATCGAGATCGATGCCGAACACCTCAAGCTTCGGAAAAAAGACCCGGAAGTTGAAATCAGCCTCGACTCCATTGCCCAAGGCTATACGGTCTCAGTTCTGGCAAAGCTCGTCGAGGGCCACGGCATTACCCACTACCTGATCGAGGTCGGCGGCGAAATGCAGGTTCGGGGCAACAAGGCCGATGGCAGCCCCTGGCATGTCGCGGTCGAAAAACCCACGCCGGTGTCCCAACAAATCCAGAAGATCCTTGAAATTCGGGAGACCGAAGGTACCGCCATCATGACCTCGGGCACCTACCGTAACTTTTTTGAATCCAAGGGCAGACGGTTCTCGCACATCATTGATCCCCGGACCGGCCAGCCGGTTGAACACCACCTGCTGTCAGTCACCCTGCTGCACGAGGATGCCACCCTTGCAGATGCCTGGTCCACGGCGCTTCTGTGCGTGGGCGAAAAAGAGGCCGTGCGAATCTCAGAGGCAGAGCATCTCAAAACGCTGATGATTCACGAGGCGCAGGGACAATTGAAAGAGACCATGAGCGCTGCCTTTCTGGCATCCCCGCAAGGCCAAACCAAGGGCCCGTGACTGCCCCGCGCTCCTCTTTGAACCGGGAGGCGATACGATGCGCCATCAACAGTGGACCGATGCCTTTGAGGGAGCACACACCGCCTTGGCGGGTCTTCAAAAGCGTGACTCATATCCGCTCACGGCTCATGGCGATCCGCTGGCGCATAGGCACGGCATTTCTTACCGGCTCTGGACAGGGGGGATTCTGGAAACATCCCGCCTCCTCGCGAGGTTGCAGAAGCGCCCTCCCCCCTATCCGGTGAGACCAAAACGGCTGATTTGCGGACACCATCCGCTCTGCTAGTGTCGGAAACTTAAGAATCAGGACGCTTTCCATGACAACCCCTTCCCTGAAGGCTTTCAAAGAAGCTTTTCCGCAACTCAGGTTCATGATGAGCGCCGTCGCCGGTGATCCCCTGGTGGGCCGCCGGGCGAAGATGCTGGTGGTGGGTTTGTGCGTCTTCATGCTGCTCATCAACGGCCTGAATGTCCTGAACAGCTATGTGGGCCGCGATTTCATGAGCGCAATTGCCGATCATAAGCGCGGCATGTTCTGGTGGCAGGCCTTATTGCTCGTGCTGGTGTTTTTTGCGCTGACAACCACCTCTGTGCTTTCACGTTACATGGAGGAATCCCTGGGCCTCTTGTGGCGCAAATGGATGACATGGCGCCTGTTTGAGATGTATGCCGACCACCGCGTTTACTACCGGCTTCAGGACCATCATGAAGCCGATAACCCGGATCAACGCATTGCCGAGGACGTCAAGGCCTTCACCACCACATCCATTTCTTTTGTCCTGATGCTGTCGAACGGGGTCCTGACCGTGATCGCATTTTCAGGGGTACTGTGGAGCATCAGCCCAACCTTGCTTGTGGTGTCCATCCTCTATGCCATTGCCGGCACCTGGCTGACCATCCGGCTGGGCAAGCCCCTGGTTCAACTGAATTACGATCAGCTGGATCGTGAGGCGAGCTTCCGGGCGGGACTTTTGAGCCTGCGCCAGAACGCCGACATGATCGCGCTGTCCCGGCGCGAGGACCTCTGGATTCTCAGAGGCTGGGATCGGCTGGAAGCGCTGGTCAAGAATTTCACGACCATTATCGGCATCAACCGCAACGTCGGTTTTTTTACCACTGGCTACAACTGGTTGATCCAGCTGATCCCGGCGCTGATCGTGGCACCACTGTACATTGATGGGAAAGTCGAATTCGGCGTGATCACCCAGTCTGCCGTTGCCTTTACTCAGTTGATGGGGGCTTTCTCGCTCATCATCACCCAGTTCCAGTCGATTTCATCCTTCCTGGCCGTCATTCAACGGCTCTCCAACCTGACGGAGACCGCATTGGCAGAAAGCCAAGCGCAGATGGCGGTCTCCGATCGCATCACCCGCCATGGCAAAGAAAAAAAGGCCATTACCCTGAAGGACGTATCGATCGCCGCACAGAACAATCATCATTTACTGGTCGAACAACTGAGCGTGACCTTCAAGACAGGCCAGCCGGTCCTCGTGTATGGCCCGGATGCCTCGGCCCTCTCCGGACTGTTTCGGGCCATCGCTGGACTCTGGCCGCTGGAATCCGGCGAAATTACCCGGCCTTCCCTGAATGAATGTCTGTTCATCTCCGAGCGCCCTTACCTCTGTGCTTCCAGCCTTCGGGAACTGTTCATGCGGCCATGCCTTGAACTCAACCAGGACCCAGGGGGTCTTGATACGGAGAACTTCACCCAGCTTATTCCCCAAGACAAGCAGATCATTACCGCTCTCAAGGCCGTGGGTCTTGAACGGTTGCTGGAAGAGATTCCGGATTTTGGGGTGATCCACGACTGGGAAAGTGAACGGCCGCTGGTTGAGCAGCAATTGCTGGTCGTGGCGCGTGCCTTGATGCAAAAGCCCCGCTTTGTGCTTTTGGACCGGCCAGGCAGCACGCTGGATCATGCCAAGGTCAATGCGGTCTTCAACTTGCTCAAGGCGGCGAAGATTACCGCCATCACCTTCGAGCATTCAATCTGTCATCCCGAGCATCACGTCGCCGCTCTTGAACTCCTCGGCGGGGGGCGTTATCACTGGCATCCCTCGTTCAGTGAACCGCTCAAAGAAGTCACCCAAAGGATCAACTAATTGCGGTTTCACCTGTCATACACGTGTGTGTGACTTATCACTGCTTCTTCAACGTCATCGAGCCTCAGGTTATGGCCATCTTCAATTACATCATCATGATCATCATCTCGGTGGTCGGTATGTCCGTTCTCGACCATGACCGGACCAGCGTGCAGATCGAGGAATGGGCCATTTATGCCGTCATGCTCTATGCAGCGTGGAAGCTTGTGCAAGCCCTGATCCGGCTGATCCAAGAACACGAAGGCGGAATTTGATCCGCGCTTTACGGCTTCAAGGCGCGAATGGAACTTCCTCAACGGCGTTGAGTCGCCCCTTTAAGAACCTGCTGCGGCCAGGCTGAATTTATGTCGTTTTCTCTCTCCCCTCTGGCAAGCCGACTCCTATCGCGGCCGCAGCCTGGGGCAAGGAGCACAGGTGCTCTGATGCGGGAGGTCTTGTTCGCGCTCATCCCTGGCCTTTTGTTGCGGGTCATTGACCTGGGTCCCGGCCCGTTGCTGGGCGTGTTGACCGGCATCCTTTCCGCCCTCTTGTTCGAGGGCCTTTTTATGATGCTTCGACAACGACCGCTGAGGCCCTCGCTTGGGGATGGCTCGGCCGCCCTTACCGGCGCCCTGATCGGCCTGTCGATCTCGCCGCTCTCACCCTGGTGGGTGGTCACGCTCGCATCCGGGTTCGCGATCGTGTTTGGAAAGCAGCTCTATGGGGGACTTGGACACAACCCGTTCAACCCGGCCATGGTCGGTTATACGGCAGTGCTTATCTCGTTTCCCTCCTACACGACCAACTGGCCGCTACCGGTCAGCGACTGGCCGTCAACCTGGGGCTTCATGCCGGCGATAACGGCTTTCTTTCAGGGTCTTGGCGCTGCAGATCTCGATGCCATTGTCGGTGCGACTCCGCTTGGGCAACAGCATGATCGGCTGCATGGGGTTGAAACTCTTCGACCCGTTGGAAGCACACAGTACATGGAGAACATCGGCTTCCTTCTGGGGGGTGGAATCCTGGCTTACCGCCGGGCCATTGATCTTCGGATCAGCCTGGGATTTTTGCTGAGCCTCTTTGGCGGCGCCGCCATCATGGGACTGGGCAATGGACCGACGCTACTCTCTCCCTGGGCCGAATTGTTTGCAGGTTCGACCATGCTGGGCGCTTTTTTCATTGTCACCGATCCGGTCTCGGCCCCGATCAGCCCGTTGGGGCGCTGGCTGCACGGTGCCGGCATCGGCGCCATTGCCGTTCTTATCCGGCTCCTCGGCAGCTACCCCGATGGGACGGCCTTTGCCGTATTGATCATGAACTTCATCGCCCCCACCCTCGACCACCTTGCCCTCCGCCTGAAGGGCATGAGGGGAAATCAGGCCTAGAGACTGACCTGGGTACCGAGCTCAATCACCCGGTCCAGGGGGATCTGGAAATAGCGCGCCGCAGAACCGGCATTGCGGGCCATGGCGATATACAGCTTGATCCGCCACAAGACCATGGCCCGACTGGGCCTTGCAATCAGCGTCTCGCGCGACATGAAGAAGAAGGTTTTTGACGGGTCGATCTCAATCTCCCGGCTGCTAGACCTGAGTGTCTTTGGGATATTCGGATTTTCTGCAAACCCATAATGAAGGTTGATCCGAAACAGGGATTCGCCCAGTTTATGGACAACGCGCCGCCGCTCCGGCGCCACCCGAGGGGTAGGCTCCGTGATCACGCTCATGATAATCACGTTCTCATGCAGCGCCTTGTTGTGCCGAAGGTTATTCAGAAGGGCGAGTGGGATGCCCTGACGACTGAGGGTCATGTACACCGCCGTACCGGGCACCCGGACCGGAGGATTCGTGGCAAGGGCCTGCAAAAACTCCTCGGCTGGCATCGCCATCTCCTGCAGCCGGTCCTGCAAACGGCTCCGACCCCGCTTCCAGGTACTGAGAAGGGTAAAGACCACACCACCAATCACCAAGGGAAACCAACCGCCAGAGGGGATTTTCGGAATATTCGCCCCCAAAAAGGCAAGATCGATCGAGAGAAAGGCCAGTGCCACAAGGCCGCTGAGCACCGGGTTCCATTTCCAAAGACTCAGGAACACGACAAAGGCCAGAATCGTGTCGATGGCCATGGTCCCCGTCACCGCAATCCCGTAGGCCGCGGCCAGTTCCGAGGACGAGCGAAGGCCGAGGATCAGGACCACGACACCGACCAGCAGCATCGTATTAATCGCCGGAACATAGATTTGCCCCATTTCATCTTCCGAGGTGTGCTTGACCTCGAGCCGAGGGCAAAAACCCAGCTGAATTGCCTGAGCTGTCAGCGAAAAAGCCCCCGAAATCACGGCCTGTGAGGCAATGACGGTCGCAAGGGTCGCAAGAATGATCATGAAGGACAGCCAGCCTGGCGTCACAGTCAGATAGAACGGGTTCTGAATGGCACTGGGGTCCCGGATCAAAAGAGCCGCCTGGCCAAAGTAGTTGATCAGCAACGCCGGCAAGGCGATGAAGAACCAGGCCTTTCGAATTGGGGTGCGACCAAAGTGACCCATGTCCGCATAGAGAGCCTCGCCGCCGGTGACCGAAAGGACCACGGCACCCAGGATCAGCGCGCCATGCAGCCCATTACGATAAAAGTAGTCGACCGCTACCATTGGATTCATGGCGTCCAGTACCTCCGGCGTCTCAAGGAGGCTACGAAGACCAAAACCGGCCAGCATCAGAAACCACACCAACATGATGGGACCGAAAAGGCCGCCGACCTTGGAGGTGCCATGCTTTTGCGTCCGAAACAGGAGAATCAGGACCGCGAGGGCGATTGGAATGATGAAGTCATGCAACTCGGGCTTGAGGACCTCCAGCCCCTCCACGGCACTTAAGACCGAAATGGCCGGCGTGATGACGCCATCGCCATAGAACAATGAGGCGCCCATCAACCCAAGGCCGAGCAGTGCGACCTTCACACCATGATTCAGTCGGGCCTTCTGGACCACCAGGGACATCAGCGCCATGATGCCACCCTCCCCCTTGTTGTCGGCCCGCATGATGAACAGGACGTACTTCAGGGAGATCACCAGAAGCACCGACCAGAAGATCAACGAGAGGATGCCAAGGATATTGGCCTGGGTGGCCGGAATGGGATGCTCGCCGCCAAAACACTCCTTCAGGGTGTAAAGCGGGCTGGTGCCAATATCACCAAAGACTACCCCCAACGCGGCAATCATGAGGCCTTTCGATTCGCGGGTCGTTGCAGGTTTCATTGAAAAGCGCTGGCCTTCAGGTTCGTTTGAGCGCCCGGCTCAGGGCATCGGCCAAAGCACCCGGCGCTGCGCCCGGATTTTGCCTGACGCTGGCCTTGGACGGCCGGGGTTTATTGGAGGCCTTGCGATCCTCCTGAGGCTGCGGAGATGGCCCTCGCTGCCGGGAATCGACCCGACCCTCCGCGTTTGATGGCGAACGCATGCTCAAAGCAATCCGCTTGCGCTCAAGATCAACTTCAAGGACGGTGACCTTGACCACATCGCCGGTCTTGACCACCTGCCGCGGATCCCTGACAAAGCCCTCGGCCAGGTGCGAGATATGAACCAAGCCATCCTGATGGACTCCGACATCCACAAAGGCACCAAAATTGGCGACATTGGTCACGACCCCTTCGAGCGACATTCCGACCTTGAGATCCTTAACCTCGGAGACACCCTCACGAAACACCGCACTCTTGAACTCGGGGCGTGGATCCCGGCCTGGCTTCTCAAGCTCCCGAAGGATATCGGTCACCGTCGGCAGGCCAAATGTTTCACTGGTGTAATCCTCGGCTCGCAGCGCCTTGAGGAACGGCATGTTACCGATCATGCGCTCGGTCTCCATGCCGGTAGCCGCCTTGATGCGTTCGACCACGGGATAGGCCTCCGGATGGACGGCCGAGGCATCCAGTGGATCCGCACCTTGCATGATTCTCAAGAACCCGGCCGCCTGCTCGAAGGCGCGCTCGCCAAATCGCGGCACAGCCAGCAGATCGGCACGCCGTTCGAAGGGACCCTTCTGATCCCGATAGGCCACGATGTTTTCGCTGAGTGATGCGGAAAGCCCCGAGACATAGCGCAACAAGGCGCTGGATGCACGATTGACATCAACGCCGACCGCGTTGACGCAATCTTCGACCACTGCATCCAGGCTTTTGGAGAGGTGAATCTGACTCACATCATGCTGGTATTGCCCGACGCCGATCGCCTTTGGTTCGATCTTCACCAGTTCGGCCAGGGGATCCTGAATGCGCCTTGCAATTGAGACGGCGCCGCGCAGGGATACATCCAGTTCTGGAAATTCCCGGGCAGCCAGCTCCGATGCCGAATACACACTGGCACCAGCCTCAGACACTACGACCCGAACCAACCCCAGCGCAGGGTATTGACGCATGAGGTCCGCAACCAGCTGATCCGTCTCGCGAGAGGCCGTGCCGTTGCCGATCGAAACCAGACGCACGCCATGCCGCTCGGACAAGGCCCTCAGGGTCTGAATCGAACCATCCCAGTCCTTGCGAGGCACATGCGGATAGATCGTAGCCGTCTCAAGCAACGTGCCGGTGGCGCCAATCACAGCCACTTTGACACCGGTCCGGAGCCCCGGATCGAGGCCCATGGTCACCTTGGCACCGGCAGGGGCAGCCAGGAGCAAGTCCTTGAGGTTGGAGGCAAACACCCGGATGGCCTCCTCCTCTGCACGCTCCCGAAGTCGTTGCCGGAGATCAAGATCAATCCGGGGGAACAGCTTGGCTTTCCAGGCCAGATGGACGGTCTGGGCCAACCAACGGTCGCAAGGACGGGACTGGTCGACGATCCCCTCGTTCAAAGCCATGATGCCCTTGGCACGGACGTGGGCCTCTGCCTCATCTCGCCCGGGGAAGAGGTCCAGCACCCCTTCGTTGCGTCCTCTGAAAAGCGCCAGGGCCCGATGCGAGGGTATCTTGGCGATGGCCTCCTCATAGGCAAAATAGTCCCGAAACTTGGCGCCAGCCGCTTCCTGCCCGGCCACCACGGTCGCGTTTAGAATCCCGTGTGTCCAGATCTGCTCACGCAGATCCGTGGCAGTTTTGGGGTTTTCAGAAAACCGCTCCATCAGAATCTGTCGGGCACCATCGAGCACCGCAGCCACATCGGCAAATCCGAGATCCGGGTTGAGGTAGGCCTGCGCCACCGTCTCCGGGATCTGTGCGGGATCTTTCAACAACGACAGCGCCAGCGGCTCAAGGCCCGCCTCCCTCGCAATCTGGGCCTTGGTCCGCCGTTTGGGTTTGTAGGGCAGATAGAGATCTTCAAGCAGCGTCTTCGATTCTGCCGCGAGAATCGCAGACTTGAGTTCCTCTGTCAGTTTGCCCTGTTCCTCGATGCTGGCAAGGACCGTTGACCGCCGTGCTTCCAGTTCGCGGAGATAGGCAAGCCGGGATTCCAGATGGCGAAGCTGGGTGTCATCCAGACTGCCGGTGACTTCCTTTCGGTAACGGGCGATAAACGGCACCGTTGCACCCTCATCCAGGAGAGCAACGGCTGCGGAGACTTGGCGGGGCGCAACACCCAGTTCTTCGGCAATCCGGGCGATGATGTCCATCAGCAGTGATTTTTGTAAAAAAACGCGAGCCTAAAACAAAAAGGCCACATCAAGCGGCCTTTTCAACAGTTCAAAGCGGCCTTAGGGCCGACCCTCCTCGGCGCCCTCCTTTTCCGGCACCAAGAGGTCTGCCCGACTGATACCCAACTTGTACGCCAGGGCAGTCGCGACGTAAATTGAGGAATAGGTACCCACAAAGATACCGACCACCAGCGCAAGGCCAAAGTTGCGGAGCACTTCCCCGCCCCAGCACGCCATGGCAACGGCGGTCAGGAAGGTCAGGAAGGAGGTCATCAGGGTTCGGCTGAGGGTCTCATTGATCGAAAGATTGATGACTTCCAGGGTGTCGGCACGGCGAATCTTGCGGAAGTTTTCGCGCACCCGGTCAAACACCACGATCGTATCGTTGAGCGAGTAGCCCATGATGGTCAGCACCGCCGCGAAGACGGTCAGATCGAAATCGAGCTGAAGGATCGAGAAAAAACCCAGAATCATTGTGATGTCATGCAGCGTTGCCAGAATGGCGCCCAATGAAAAACGGTACTCAAAACGCCAGGCCACATAGATCAGAATGAAAAAAGTGGAGGCCAGAAGCGCAATGACGCTGCCCTCGACCAGGTCATCACCGACCTGAGGGCCAACGAATTCGACACGACGGACATCCGGGCGATCCGAGGGATTTTTGTTCAGCGCTTCGATGACCTTGGCTCGGAGCTCCATGCCGTTTTCACCAGCTTTGGGTGGCGCAAGACGAATCAGAACATCGCGGGTTGTACCGAAATTCTGCACCATCGGGCTGCTGAAGCCGGCAGTCACCAGCTCCTCACGAATGGCGTTAAGGTCGGCAGCCTGGTGGTAACCGGCTTCAATGACCGTCCCCCCGGTGAAATCCACCGCAAAATTGAGGCCCTTGGCAACGAGGGATCCGATGGCGCCAATACTGAGGGCCAGCGAGGCGACAACGGCCACGCTGCGCCACTTCATGAAATCAATTGCGTAACGGGGTTGCTTGAGTGTTTGTGCGGACAAGTCTCACTACTCCTTAAAGTTTGGATGATGGAGGCACGCTGACGCGTGCCCTCACTCTCCTAGATGGACAGCTTGGCGGCGCGCCGTTGACCATAAATGAAATTGACCATCATTCGCGTGCAGCTGACTGCCGTGAACAGCGAGGTGATGATGCCGATGGTCAGCGTCACAGCAAAGCCCTTCACCGGACCTGAGCCGATGCCGAACAGCATGATGGCAGCAATCAGGTTGGTGATATGGGAATCCCAGATCGTGCCAAATGCCCGATCAAAGCCCGCATAGATCGCCGATTGAGGGGATGCACCGTTGCGCATTTCCTCCTTGATGCGTTCATAAATCAGAACGTTGGCGTCAACCGCCATACCGACCGTCAGGGTAATCCCGGCAATACCTGGAAGCGTGAGGGTCGCCTGCATGGCCGACAAAATCGAAAGAATCAGCGCGACGTTAAACAGCAGGGTGATGTTGGCAACGACACCGAAGACCTTGTAGTAGACCAGTACCACGAGGGCCACCAGCGCAAAGCCGATTTCAAAGGAGCGGACACCCTGAGCGATGTTCTCTTTACCCAAACTCGGTCCAACGGTTCTCTCCTCGACGATGTCGACGGGCGCAGCCAAAGCGCCGGAGCGGAGCAGAAGCGCCAGATTACGCGCTTCGTCGGTCCCGTCCAGGCCACTGATCTGGAAGCGCTTACTGAAGCGATCCCGGATCGTTGCGATGTTGATGATTTCTTCGACGGTCCGTTTGCTGGTGATTTTCTGGCCGTTGACCTCGCGGGTCTCGTTCTTGTTTTCGATATAGACGACCGCCATCGGCTTGTTGATGTTTTCGCGGGTCGTATCGGCCATCTTGCGTGCACCGGCGCCATTGAGCGTGATGAAAACGGCGGCTGAACCGGACTGTTGTTCAATGCCCGATGAAGCATCGACAATCTGATCACCCGTCACGATGATCTTGCGCTGCAGAAGTACCGGCCGGCCTTGACGATCCTTGTATAGTTTTGAACCGATTGGCGTCTTGGTCTCATCGGTCGGTGTCGGGTGTTCCGTGTCTACCATCCGGAATTCAAGGGTCGCTGTTGCACCCAGAATTTCCTTGGCACGGGCCGTGTCCTGCACACCCGGCAACTGAACCACGATCCGATCCTCTCCCTGCTGCTGGATCACAGGCTCTGCCACGCCCAACTCATTGACGCGATTACGAAGCGTTGTCACGTTCTGGGCCACGGCCAGACGCCGGATCTCCCGGGTCTCGACGTCGGTCATCTTGCCGCTGAGGACCGTGCCTTCATCACTGAAAACCAGGCCGCGCATTTCGCGTTTGAGGGTATTCTTGGCCTGGCCAAGTGAGGCTTCATCCCTGAACTTGACCTGAATGACGTGATTGTTGCGATCGACAGCGCCGTACTGGATCTTGTTATCCCGGAGCAGGGTGCGAATATCCTCGGAATAGCGCTCTTCAGCCTGCTTGATCGCCGCATCCATGTCGACCTGCATCAGGAAATGCACACCACCCCGAAGATCGAGGCCCAGATACATCGGCAATGCCCCAATCTTTCTCAGCCATTCGGGGGTCGCCGGAGCGAGGTTCAGGGCCACTGTGAAATGGTCTTCAAATGCGGTATTCAGCGCATCGGAGGCCTTGAGCTGGGTTTCGGTGTCTTCAAGGCGGATCAAAAGACGCTTGTCGTTCAACTCCACCGATTTCGGCTTGATACCCTGACCGCTCAGAAGTGCCTCGGCTTTACCAGCCAGTGCCTGATCAAGAACGGCTCCCCGGGAGGGAGACAACTGGACGGACGGGTCCTCCCCGAAAAAGTTTGGCAGCGAATAGACGCAGGCCAAGGTCAGGATCAGGATGATGAGACTGTTTTTCCAGAGAGGAAAATGATTACGCATGATGAATGCCCATGAGCGCGTCGTTCAACGACGGCGATAGCTTTAGGAAACGAGAAATCAGGATTTGTCAGCCTTCTTACGGCTTTTAAAGGTGCCCTTGGGGAGAATGGAGGCCACGGCCGAGCGCTGCACATGAACATGGACGTTATCGGCCAGTTCAATCTCCACAAAATTGTCGTCGAGGTCCACAACACGACCGATGAGGCCGCCAGAGGTCACGATTTCAACGCCCTTGCCCAGCGCATCGAGCATTTTTTTATGTTCCTTGCCCTTGCGTTGCTGGGGCAGGATGAACAGGAAATAAAACGCCACAAAAATGCCGACGGGCAGGATCAATCCCACCACACCCGGATCCTGGCCAGCTGCCGGAGCTGCCTGCGCCCATGCATCAGAGATAAAAAAACCCATGTCGGTGCTCCTTCTAGGAAAAACTGTAAAGCGTTCAATTATGCCACAGAAAGGGGGGCAGCCGCCCTCAGCGCATAGAATGTCCTGACGAATTCCGTCAGTTGCCCGGCCGCGATGGCCGACCTCAAGCCCGCCATCAACTCCTGATAGTAGTAGAGGTTATGAATGCTGTTCAGCCGCGCACCGAGGATCTCCTGACACTTGTCCAAATGCCTCAGGTAGGCCCTCGAGTAATGCTTGCAGGTATAGCAGCCACAGTCCGCATCCAACGGCCGGGTATCATCCCGGTAGGCACTGTTGCGAATGCGAATCGCGCCATGACGGGTAAACAGGTGGCCATTTCGTGCATTTCGCGTCGGCATCACGCAATCAAACATATCGATCCCGAGGCACACTGCCTCAACAATGTCTTCCGGCGTTCCGACGCCCATCAGATAGCGCGGCTTCTCCATCGGGAGTTCAGGCAATACCGCCCCCAACACCCGCGCTCGGTCATCCTTGGGTTCCCCGACCGATAGCCCGCCGATCGCATAACCCTCAAATCCAATCTGCATGAGGCCGCGAGCCGATTCAAGACGGAGTTCCTCGTACACCCCACCCTGAACAATGGCAAACAGCGCTGAAGGATTGTCACCATGGGCCCTGCGACTGCGCTCGGCCCATCGCAGCGACAGCTGCATGGAGTCTCGTGCTTCCGCGTAGGTGGCAGGATAAGGCGTGCACTCGTCAAAGA
>CAYLUS010000034.1:0-23426 GCA_964386975.1 uncultured Methylococcus sp. | reverse complement strand
AAGAACACCCACAAGCGGGAGGCGTCCCTTGCGGCTTAGAACTGATTCGCCGTGCAGGCTGGCGCCATTCATGGACAGGGGCGGGCTGTTTCCCTAAAATGGGGTTATCTGCTGATAGCGCATCAACATGAACGGGATGGACCTTCACGGTTCCTCCCGTTTTGCATGTTTAGAAGGTGAACCCATTGAACAATGAAGCATTGCTGGCTCTCGAGGATGGAACCGTTTTTCGTGGAGTCGCCATTGGCAGCGGTGGGTGCTCTGTGGGCGAGGTGGTCTTCAATACCTCCATGACGGGATATCAGGAAATCCTGACGGATCCCTCCTACGCCCAACAAATGGTGACCTTGACCTACCCCCATATCGGTAATGTCGGGATCAATCCAGAGGATGTAGAGTCGCGCGGGGTCTTCGCGACCGGATTGATTGTACGGGATGTCCCGCAAGTCCTCAGTAATTTCAGGGCGAAACAGAGCCTGGGCGATTATCTCAAAGCCCATAATGTCCTCGGGATTGCGAGCATCGACACCCGCAAGCTGACCCGGCTATTGCGGGATAAGGGCGCACAGCGAGGCTGCCTGATGGCGGGCAGCCAGCTTGATGAGGATGACGCCATTCGACAAGCCAAGGCTTTTCCCGGGCTTCAGGGGATGGATCTGGCCAAGGAGGTGTCGGTGTCAGCACCCTACCCCTGGAGCGAGGGAAGCTGGGTTTTAGGTCAGGGATTCACCCATCCCAATCCTGCGGGTTTTCATGTCGTCGCCTACGATTTTGGTGTCAAATTCAACATTCTCCGTCTGCTCGCCGATCGGGGTTGCAGGCTCACTGTAGTCCCAGCCAAGACCCCTGCTGAGGAGGTCTTGGCGATGAATCCCGATGGCATTTTCCTCTCCAATGGGCCTGGAGATCCCGAGCCTTGTGATTACGCCATTAAAGCCATTCGGACCTTCCTTGAGCGAAAGATTCCTGTCTTCGGTATTTGTCTGGGGCACCAGCTGTTGGCGCTAGCCAGCGGCGCCCGAACCGTCAAGATGAAATTTGGACATCATGGCGGTAACCATCCGGTGCAGGATCTGGACTCGCAACGGGTATTCATTACCGCTCAAAACCATGGCTTTGCGGTGGATGAGGCGACTCTGCCGCCAGGCGTCCGGGCAACCCACAAATCCCTTTTCGATGGCAGTCTCCAGGGAATTGCCCTGGTCGACAGTCCCGCGTTCAGTTTTCAGGGTCATCCTGAAGCCAGTCCCGGCCCCCATGATCTCAAGCCGCTTTTCGATCAGTTCATTGCGCTGATGACGGCGGTCCGGAAATAAGGAAATCTTCAGCATGCCCAAGAGAACCGACATACAGTCAATCCTTCTTCTCGGTGCCGGTCCGATTGTCATTGGTCAGGCCTGCGAGTTCGACTACTCGGGTGCCCAGGCCTGCAAGGCGCTCCGGGAGGAGGGGTATCGGGTCATTCTGGTGAACTCGAACCCCGCGACGATCATGACGGATCCGGAGATGGCAGATGCCACCTACATCGAGCCGATCGACTGGCAGACGGTGGCACGAATCATAGAAAAAGAGCAACCCGATGCCCTGCTGCCAACCATGGGTGGGCAGACCGCGCTCAATTGCGCGCTGGACCTGGATCGCCACGGCATCTTGGAAAAATTTGGCGTGCAAATGATCGGTGCGTCCAAAGAGGCCATCGACAAGGCGGAGGATCGGGAAAAATTCAAGCGTGCGATGGACAAGATCGGGCTGAGTTCAGCGCGTTCCGGTGTGGCACACACGATGGATGAAGCGTTGGCGTGCCTTGAAAATACCGGCTATCCGGCGGTCATTCGGCCTTCCTTTACGCTCGGGGGGAGTGGGGGCGGCATTGCCTATAACCGTCAGGAATTCATCGAAATTTGCGAGCGTGGTCTCGAACTTTCCCCGACCCATGAACTTCTGATTGAGGAATCCGTCCTCGGCTGGAAGGAGTATGAGATGGAGGTCGTGCGTGATCGCAACGACAACTGCATCATTATTTGCTCGATCGAGAACTTTGACCCAATGGGCGTTCATACAGGTGATTCGATCACCGTGGCCCCAAGTCAGACGCTGACCGATAAGGAATATCAGATCATGCGCGACGCATCGATCGCGGTGCTCCGTGAAATCGGTGTGGAAACGGGGGGGTCGAATGTTCAGTTTGCGATCAATCCGGATGACGGAAGAATGATCGTCATTGAAATGAATCCCCGTGTGAGCCGCTCCTCTGCGCTCGCATCAAAGGCAACCGGGTTTCCGATTGCCAAGGTGGCGGCAAAGCTGGCGGTCGGTTTTACCCTCGATGAACTGCGCAACGAAATCACAGGAGGAGCCTCGCCTGCCTCTTTTGAGCCTTCCATCGACTATGTGGTAACCAAGGTTCCCCGATTTACCTTCGAGAAATTTCCTCAGGCCGATGACCGCCTGACGACGCAGATGAAGTCGGTGGGTGAGGCGATGGCCATCGGACGCACTTTTCAGGAATCCCTACAGAAGGCGCTCAGGAGCCTTGAGATCGGCGTGGATGGGCTGAGCGAGCGACTGGATCCCTCCGATCTGGACGCATCCGAGCATTTGGCGCGAGAGTTGCGCCACCCCGGCTCAGACCGCATTTTTTACGTGGCCGATGCGTTTCGTCTGGGATGGTCTCTGGAGTCGGTCCAGCAGCATAGCGGGATTGATCCCTGGTTCCTTGCGCAGATTCAGGATCTTGTGGCCGAGGAAAAACAGCTGTCTGAGCGGGTGCTGGGTAGCCTCCAGGCGGACGAACTCAGAGCGCTCAAGCGGAAGGGGTTCTCAGACTCACGGCTCGCAAAACTGTTGGGCAGTCAGGAATTCCAGGTTCGTGCAGCCCGCCACAAATTCGGCATTCGTCCGGTGTACAAGCGAATCGACTCGTGTGCGGCAGAATTTGCAACGGCCACGGCCTATCTCTACTCCACGTATGAGCAGGAGTGCGAGGCTAATCCCAGCGATCGGAAGAAAGTGATTGTTCTGGGTGGTGGACCGAATCGGATCGGTCAGGGCATCGAATTTGACTATTGCTGTGTTCATGCGGCCATGGCGCTCCGGGAGGATGGCTATGAAACCATCATGATCAACTGCAATCCCGAGACGGTTTCAACTGACTTTGATACTTCAGACCGCCTGTATTTCGAGCCGCTGACGCTTGAGGATGTACTGGAAATCATCCATCTCGAGTCACCCTATGGCGTCATCGTGCAGTATGGCGGCCAGACGCCGCTCAAACTTGCGCGTGCGCTGGAGGCAGCGAACGCACCAATCATTGGTACCTCACCAGATTCGATTGACCTTGCCGAAGATCGGGAACGTTTTCAGAAGCTCATCGATAAGCTTGGGTTACGTCAGCCACCCAATCGGACCGCCCGCTCCCAGGAAGAGGCGGTGGTTTCGGCCAACGAAATCGGCTATCCGCTGGTCGTTCGGCCTTCCTATGTCCTGGGTGGCAGGGCCATGGAAATCGTCTTCAATGATGAAGATCTTAGACGTTACATGCGCGAAGCCGTCAGCGTATCCAATGAATCGCCGGTGCTTCTCGATCGGTTTCTTGATGATGCCATCGAGATGGATGTCGATGCCATCTGTGATGGGCAGACTGTCCTGGTCGGCGGCTTGATGCAGCACATCGAGCAAGCTGGCGTTCACTCCGGAGACTCGGCCTGCTCCATTCCGCCCTATGACCTGAGCGCAGAACTTCAGGATCGGATACGCGAGCAAGTGCGTTTGTTGGCGCATTCGCTTGGTGTGGTCGGTCTCATGAATACCCAGTTTGCGATCAAAGGGAATGACATCTACATCCTTGAAGTCAATCCCCGGGCATCAAGAACGGCGCCATTTGTCTCCAAGGCCACCGGATACCCTCTGGCCAAGATTGCTGCTCGCTGCATGGTCGGAAAGTCGCTTCAGAGTCAGGGTGTCACCGAGGAGCGGATTCCCTCCTACTATTCCGTCAAAGAAGCGGTATTCCCCTTCATTAAGTTCCGTGGCGTGGATCCCCTTCTAGGGCCGGAAATGAAGTCGACGGGAGAGGTCATGGGCGTCGGCCGTTCGTTTGGCGAGGCTTATGCCAAGGCGCAACAGGCGGCCAGTGTCAAACTGCCCAAAGGCGGCAATGTCTTTATCAGTATTCGTGAAAACGATAAACCAAAAGTGATTCCGATTGCCCAAGACCTGATCAACAAGGGGTTCAGTCTGGTGGCGACTCGCGGAACGGCCAAGGCACTGGAGCAAGCCGGTATTCCTTGCACGGTCGTGAATAAAGTCTATGAGGGTCGGCCCCATGTCGTGGATATGATCAAGAATGGCGAACTGCAACTGATCATTAACACCACCGAGGGCAAAAAGGCGATCTCGGATTCCTTTACGATTCGTCGCCAGGCACTTCAGGAGCAAGTGACCTATACAACGACCATTTCAGGTGCCTCTGCGACCTGCGCAGCGCTCAGCACGGGAGGGTCGGGCGAAGTCAGAGCGCTACAGGAACTTCACAAAGGCCTGCTTTGAAGGGATTGGAATTTTTCTCGGGTGAATCCAGGTAAGACGGGGAATGAATAAGGTACCGCTGACCGCGCGTGGCGCGGAGAAACTGAAACAGGAGTTGAATCACCTCAAGACGGTGATGCGCCCCAAGATCACGGAGGCCATTGCCGAGGCGCGTGCTCATGGTGATCTCAAGGAAAATGCCGAATACCACGCCGCTCGGGAGCAGCAGAGCTTTACGGAGGGGCGCATCAAGGAAATTGAGGGCAAGCTGTCCAATTGTCAGATCATCGATGTGACACAGGTCAATGCCCATGGCAAGGTTGTGTTCGGAGCGACGGTCGATCTTGAAGATGCCGACACCGGCGATGCTGTGACTTACCAGATCGTCGGTGAGGATGAAGCAGATATCAAGCAGGGGATGATCTCGGTGACTTCCCCAATTGCACGGGCGCTGATCGGTAAGCGCGAGGGCGACACTGCGGTCGTGCAGGCACCCGGCGGCGTCAGGGAATTCGATATCTGCGCAGTACGCTATATTTAATCCTGCGTAGTTGTCCTTCTGCTGCGGCTTGCCTTTCGGTAGATGGCGATGATGTGGCCGATGGACTGGATCATTTCAGCGGACAGTCGCTGACAGATTTCCTCGCTCATCATCAAGCGTTCCGCCCGATCGCTGGCATTGATCCGAACCTTGATGAGTTCGTGGTGCTCCAGGGCCAGATCAATTTCGTTAATTACTGCATCGCTTAACCCGTTCTGGCCCGTGATGACAACGGGCTTCAGGGCATGCGCCCTGGCTTTCAGGATTTTTTTTAGTTCGGGTTTCACGGGCTCAAGTTCCTCGTTTTTAAATCAAATCGTGACATATGGCACGGAGTCGCAGCAGCGGAAAATGGCTGGCTGAGCATTTCTCAGACGAATACGTCAAGCAGGCTCAGGCGCTTGGATATCGGTCCAGAGCGGTGTTTAAGCTCCAAGAGCTGGATGACCGGGATCATTTTCTAAAACCCGGCTTGGTGGTGGTTGACCTGGGCGCAGCCCCTGGCGGCTGGTCTCAGTATGCATCCAAGAAGATCGGGAAAAAAGGCGTGATTATAGCCCTTGATCTGCTCCCGATTGAACCCCTCGAGGGGGTGACCTTCCTGCAGGGCGACTTTCGGGAGGAGACGCAGTTGGAGGCCTTGATGGCAGCGCTTGCAGGGCGCCCGGTCGATCTTATCCTCTCTGACATGGCCCCCAATATGAGTGGCAACAAGATCGTCGATCAAAGTCGGGGAATGTATCTTGCGGAGCTTGCCCTTGAAATGGCGCGAGACATTCTGAAGCCGGGCGGGACCTTTGTGACCAAGCTCTTTCAGGGACCCGATGTCGACACTTACCTGGCTTCGGCCAAGTCCCTCTTTGGCAAGGTGTCTTTTCGAAAGCCCAAGGCATCCAGAAGCCGGAGCCCCGAAGTGTATCTGGTCGCCACAGGGAAAAAATAACGGGCTGATGCACGCCCTTGGCCTGGTTCGCTAAGAATCAGGCACTTCCAGCTGCAGATTCCTCCCGCTTTGGCCATGCGTTGAGAATGGCATGGACCAAGGTTGCCAGCGGAATCGCAAAAAACACCCCCCAGAATCCCCAAAGGCCACCAAACAGCAGAATCGACACGATGATGGCTACGGGGTGCAGGTTGACCACCTCGGAGAACAGGAGCGGGATCAGCAGGACCGCATCGACGGTCTGGATGATGGAGTAGGCCAGGATCAGGTATCCCAGGTGATCGCTGATTCCCCATTGGAAGAAGGCCACCAGAACGACCGGAAACGTCACTAGGGTGGCGCCAACGTAGGGAATGATGACCGATAGCCCCATCAATACGGATAGCAGCAGTGCGTAGTTAAGGTCGAGTAGCCCGAAGACGGCAAAGCTGCTGGCAAACAGGATCAGCACCTCAAAAAATTTTCCGCGGACGTAGTTGCCGATCTGCATGTCAACCTCATCCCAAACCTGATGGGACAGGTAGCGGTCCGAGGGTAAATACTGGCTTCCCCACGCCAGGATGTCCTCCTTGTCCATGAGAAAGAAGAAAACCAGAAGCGGAACCAGAATCAGGTAAACCACCAAGGTGATGATGCTGACCAGAGAGGCATAGGAGTAAGTCAGCATGGATTGTCCCCAGGCCAGAAGCTCACGCCGGACGGTGGCCATCAATTCGATTAACTGGTCCTCAGTGATGAAATCCGGGTATTTGTCGGGAAGTTCCAGAACCAGTGTCTGCCCGGTCGTCACCCATCCGGGAAGTTGCTGGATCAGCTGCATGGTCTGCTGGTATAGCGAGGGCAGCAGAGCAACCAGGAGAATGGCGAGGAAGGTCAGGAAAAGCGCGTACACCACAATGACAGCGGCCGTCCTCGGGACCCTGCGGTTGACCGCTGCCATGACAATGCCGTCCAGAAGGTAGGCGATCACGCCCGCCGCGAGGACTGGCATCAGCATCTGGCCCAGAGTCAGGACCAAAAGGCTGGTCACCAGAAGAAAAATGGCAAAAGAGACGGCCTGCGGATTGGGAAGAATCCGCCTGACCCAGTCACTGATCCAGTCAAGGATGGTTTTCATCGGAACAAAGGCCCTTTTCTGATTATTGTTTTGGCCATTTTGTGGCAGATCATGCCGGTCGAATACTACAACAATCTGCCTCATGCGCTCCAAAAAAGACCCTCAAAGCCCTGCTTTCCAGCAATTACGGGGGCTTCCAAGGTTTACACGCCCAACACATCATATTGTGCTTGACGATCTCTTTTACCACACTCTATAGTGTAATCAAGCCAAACGCTCCGACATCATCTCTTGAGGAATATCGATGGAATCCGAAAATCTTGTGCAATCTCCAAAGTCCGCTCCCCCTGCCTCTGAGGTTGCCTCTTCGGACGTCGACATCAGAGCCAATGTGCCGGGCGAAATCCGTGTGATCCGCCGCAATGGCAAGGTGCATGGCTTTGATGCCAGCAAAATCAGCGTGGCCATCACCAAGGCGTTTCTTGCGGTTGAGGGAAATACGGCGGCAGCCAGTGGTCGGATTCATGAGTTGGTGTCGGAATTGACCGATCAGGTCGTCTCCGCGCTGCTTCGTCGTCTGCCTTCGGGTGGCACACTGCACATTGAAGATGTTCAAGATCAGGTCGAACTGGCACTGATGCGCGGTGAGCATCACAAGATTGCCCGGGCCTACGTGCTTTACCGCGAAGAGCGGGCTCGCCTTCGTGCCGAAAAGCAGCCGCACGTCAAACAGAAAACCAAGGATGCCGAAGCGCTGCAGGTGACGCTGGAGGACGGCAGTCGTCGCCCACTGGATCAGCGGCGCCTGCAAAAGGTGGTGACCGAAGCCTGTAAGGATCTGACGGATGTCGATGGCGCCTGGATTCTTGAAGAAACACACCGCAACCTGTTCGATGGGGTTCCAGAAAAAGATGTTTCTGCAGCCCTTTTGATGGCGGCGCGAACCCGAATCGAGCAAGAGCCCAACTATTCATTCGTGACAGCCCGACTACTGCTCGACAACCTCCGTCGGGAAGCGCTTGGCTTTCTGGGTCATGGTCATCTGGAGGCAACGCAAACCGAGATGGCCGAGCGCTACCCGGAGTACTTTCAGGATTACATCAAGCGGGGGTCCGAGCTTGAGTTGCTGTCTGGTGAGTTGACCCGTTTTGACCTCAAGCGCTTGGGTGCGGCCATCAAGCCGGAGCGTGACCTCAGTTTCAATTACCTGGGGCTGCAAACCCTCTATGATCGTTATTTCATTCATTCCAATTCGATTCGTTTCGAGCTGCCGCAGGCATTCTTTATGCGCGTTGCGATGGGGCTTGCCATTAACGAAATCGACCGTGAGGAGCGTGCCATCGAATTCTATGGCCTGCTGTCCTCGTTTGACTTCATGAGTTCCACCCCCACGCTGTTTAACTCGGGCACGCTTCGCCCGCAGCTTTCCTCCTGCTATCTCACCACGGTGCCAGATGAGCTGGACGGCATTTATGGCGCGATCAAGGACAACGCGCTGCTCTCCAAATATGCTGGCGGACTGGGCAACGACTGGACGCGCGTCAGAGGTCTCGGGGCTCACATCAAGGGCACCAACGGCAAGTCTCAGGGGGTGGTGCCGTTTCTCAAAGTCGCCAACGATACGGCGGTAGCGGTCAACCAGGGCGGCAAGCGTCTCGGTGCGGTCTGCGCCTATCTTGAGACTTGGCATATCGATATCGAAGAATTCCTGGAGTTGCGCAAGAACACGGGTGATGATCGTCGGCGCACCCATGATATGAACACCGCCAACTGGGTGCCTGACCTGTTCATGAAGCGGGTAGCCGAGGAGGGCGAGTGGACGCTGTTTAGTCCGAGTGATACGCCGGATCTTCATGATCTGACGGGTGCCGCCTTCGAGAAGCGCTACAGCGAGTATGAGGCCAAGGCCGATCGGGGCGAAATTTCCCTGTTCAAACGGATTCCAGCCAACCAGCTCTGGCGCAAGATGTTGTCCATGCTGTTTGAGACCGGGCATCCCTGGGTTACCTTCAAGGATCCCTGCAACATTCGCTACACCAACCGCCACGCCGGCACGGTACACAGTTCCAATCTATGCACGGAAATCACCCTGCACACCAATGACGGGGAAATTGCGGTCTGTAATCTTGGGTCGGTGAACCTCGCGGCGCATGTCGCCGCTGATGGAACGCTGGATGCCAAGAAATTGCAGGCCACCATCGCAACGGCCATGCGGATGCTCGATAACGTGATTGACATCAATTACTACAGCGTCCCCCAAGCGCGCAGATCCAATCTGCAACATCGACCGGTGGGTCTTGGGATCATGGGTTTTCAGGACGCGCTCTACAAAATTGGCATCCCCTACGCCTCGGAGCAGGCAGTAGCCTTTGCCGATCACAGCATGGAAATGGTGAGCTACTTTGCGATCGGGGCCTCAACCAACCTTGCTGAGGAGCGCGGTGTTTACTCGACCTACCCGGGTTCACTCTGGAGTCAGGGCATTCTCCCGATTGATTCGGTAGCTTTGGTCGAGCAGGAACGCGGGGGCTATCTGCAGATGGACCGTTCTTCGACCATGGATTGGGACAGCCTCAGGGACCGGGTCAGAACCGTTGGCATGCGTAACAGCAACACCATGGCTATTGCACCAACAGCAACCATCTCTAACATTTGTGGTGTCTCCCAGTCCATCGAGCCCACCTACCAGAACCTGTTCGTCAAATCGAACTTGTCGGGTGAGTTCACCGTGGTGAACCCCTATCTGGTGGCGGAGCTTAAAAAGCATGATCTATGGGACGCGGTCATGATCAACGACCTCAAGTACTATGATGGCAGCCTTGACCGGATCGAGCGGGTTCCCGATGCGATCAAGCACATGTATTCCACTGCCTTCGCACTGGATGCAAGATGGTTGATCGAAGCGGCTTCTAGGCGTCAGAAGTGGATTGATCAGGCACAGTCTCTCAATCTCTATCTGGCTGAGCCTTCCGGCAAAAAGCTGGACACCTTGTACAAGTTCGCTTGGCTCAAGGGCTTGAAGACGACCTATTACCTCAGAACCCTTGGAGCAACGCACGTCGAAAAGAGTACCGCTTTCGATGGTAAGCTCAATGCAGTCAAAAATGACGGTGGCATCTCATTGGCCACCATGGCGGTGGCCTCAACCGACATGCGCATTGAAGGGGGTGCAAAACTCTGTTCGATCGATGACCCGACGTGCGAGGCTTGCCAGTAGACTTATCGCCGGCAGGTCCTTTCCTGCCGGTTTTCCTGAGCTCCCAATACGCCTTCGCCCGATTCAGGGTGGGGGCGTTTCTTTTTCATGACACCCTTCACGCCGACCTTTAGGCGCCTTGGGTCCGTGTTCGACCGGCTTTTGCAATCCGGTTTAGAATGAGCGCACCCAAGCGGTAGAAGCCGGTTCGGTCATACCGTATGTCTGTCGCGCCAGTTGATGGCTGCTTATCCAACGCAATGAATCACCACCCATCGCTTATCGCCGGCGCGCCGCAGCTGAAGAAGCTCAGGAATGCGCTTGCGATCATTCACTGTCGGCGTCTGATCAAGACTTTTCAGAGAGAGGCCGAGTGGACCATCTCTCATGATCAGGCCAAGCGAGTCACCTATCTGACGGAACTCTTCTCGAGAATCCACCGCGAAATTTTCGAGGACTGGAAAGAGCAGGGGATCCACCACGAGCGTCCCGGAACCATGGCTGATGCAGACCGGCGCAAGCGCTTTCGTGAAGTGATTGAAAGCCTGGTTCTGAACGAGGATGAAAATAAAGATACAGCGATCTTTGACAACAACGGGTTCGTGACGAAGGTTGAGAACATCCATGAGCGGCTGGGTCGGTTTTACCACAGCATGCGATCCATTAAACCCTTCGGTTATGGCAACAAGCTCACGCTGGATTTTTTCATGATTGCGCTAAGCAATCTCCCGGCCTTCAGCAGTGTCTATGAGCAGGGGATCGATTTTCGCAGGCTAGCTCCGGAAGATGCCGGCATTCTTCATGATTCCAACAGCCCGCTTGATCAGGTCATTGCGGCCTTTCAGCATGCCATGGATCCCGCTCGAATCCGGTCCCTCGAAAATGAGGCCAATGGCTATGGCCGCTGGCCAGAGCAGAAGCTGTTCGTTTTTGGCATGCCCTTCCTCAGGCACAAAACCCCCGAAGGGCTTGATTGTCTGGTGACCGTCAATGGTGGCCTCGTGCCCCTCTCAAGCATTCGCGAGGAACAGATTCCCCTCGGTGTCCACTTTGCGGATTACCCAATTAGCCTTTCCTCACATGTGATTGGCTACCTTCCGGGGACCGAGAGTCTTCGAGGCAAGGCGGAAATTGACGGTATCCGGATTGGCTCCGAGGGTGAAGCGCCGCTCTTCTGCCTGGATGTCAATATCCTGACCGGACTTCGTTCTCCCAGCCACACCGAATTTGTCGAACTCTTGACGCAGACGGCGGGCGATAAGACGCCGGTATTCACGCTGGCCAATAATCCTCAACTGCGGGATCAGCTGGTTGTTGCGGCGGGTGATGATGAGCGCTTACGTCGGGGCGTTGAAATTGCCTTTGAGCGCTTGAGTGGGATTGCACGCAAGCTCGATGAGACCAAGACCAGCATCTTTGCCGGAAAATACCCGGTCGAGGAGCCTACCCTCTTCTTGTGCATGGGTGGTGCGGGTGCTGGAAAGACCGCTGTCGAGGAGATCGCCAGGGCGAATTGTGATGAAAATTTCGTTACGGCATCTTTGGATGAGTTTAGAAAACAAAGCGATCTTTATTTGGTCTTGACCGCCGCCAACCACCATAGTGACGACTACATCTACGTCGAACCGTTTGCGAATACTTTAAGAGACTGGGTGGCCGGACAGGCTCGTCAGGAGCGGATCAATCTCCTTTACGATGGCACCAGTATTCCCTATATCCCTCGCTACTCGGGGATTGTCGAGGCGTTCAAGGACTCCGGATTCAGAACGTTCATCGCCGGCATTGACGCTTTCATCGTCAAGCCTCGGGGCCGTGAAGAGGAGTTGCCGCGTGTAGCCGCCATTTTGAGCGTGAAGGATCGTTTCGCGCGAACCGGTCGGGCGCTGCCTTGGGTCGTCGCGGTCGACAAGCACATTCGGGCGCCTGGCACTTTTCTGGATGCCGTGGTCCATAACGCCCTCGACAAGCTGGCCCTTTTCGCCAACGATGGCGAGATTGACCGCCACTATCTGGTTGCAGAGACCTTTTCCTTCACGCCGGAAGAAGTTCGGAGAATTCAGGAGTGCCAGCGATCAGGCGTACTGACCGAATATCTCAAAGGCTTGATGCGGACGAGAGTCAGTTCCACGCTCCGAAATCTTGCCAAAGGCGATGCTGAGAAGTTGGCGGAACTGATGGAGCGGATCCCGGGCTTTAACGAAACCAATGTGGCGTATCTGGTCTACAGTTACAAGCATGCCCACCGGGTGCTGGTGGTCTACAACGCAAGGCGGATGGTGGATTTCCTGGAGAAAGGGCAACTAAATCCAAATGCTTCAGGCGAAGAGGGGCTCCTGCACAAGCATGCCTCGCTGGCATTCCACATTGACCCACGAACATCAGACCCTTCGACCATTCAGCTTCAGGATTCTTCCAAGTCCTGAGTCGGGTGATGGCCGGTGCACCGAATCCCCAAGCCCAAGACATTTTTGCCGTCTTTCAGGAACTTTTTGACCTCATGAGGGTCCTTCCCGCCGATTTCGGTTGAGCTTGGACGCAAATTTGAGTAACCTCCCCGAGTATTCTCGCCCCAGTAGGCGTCGCTGAGCGGTTTTGCGCCCTCAAACACAGCGATTGGCGCCAGAGGCAGGACCAACCCATCGGATGGGAAGGTCCCATCAAGGATTCGAAATAAATAACTCTAACAATTAGGGAGGCAGACATCGTGTTGCAAGCAAACGCATCGGTCACCATCGCGCTGCTGATGGGTCTTGCCGGGGTATATTACGTACTCTGGCAATTCAAACGCGTACTCAGTTACGATCAGGGCAACGAAACCATGCGTTCGATTGCCGCTGCCATTCAGGAGGGTGCATCGGCCTTCTTGAACCGGGAATACCAGGTGCTGGCGATTTTTGTCGCTATCGTTGCCGTGGTTATTGCCTCCTTCCTTCATTGGCAAACCGCCCTTTCCTTCGTGATCGGTGCGATTGCCTCAGCGGGTGCCGGCTACTTGGGCATGTATGTGGCTGTTCGGGCCAACGTGAGAACGGCGGCGGCTGCGAGCAAGGGTCTTCATGAGGGCCTTCGTGTCGCCTTCGGCAGCGGCGCGATCATGGGTATGTCCGTTGTCAGTTTCAGCCTGATAGGCATGACACTCTTGTTCCTGTTCTTCAAGGGCGACCCGCTCCAACTGACCTACATCACCGGTTTTGGATTTGGGGCCAGCAGCATCGCGCTGTTTGCGCGCGTGGGTGGTGGTATCTATACCAAGGCTGCGGATGTCGGCGCTGACCTCGTGGGTAAAGTCGAGCAGGGCATTCCCGAAGATGACCCACGCAACCCGGCGGTTATCGCTGATAACGTGGGTGACAATGTCGGTGACGTTGCCGGTATGGGTGCAGACCTCTTTGAAAGCTACAGCGGTTCAGTGATTGCCGCCGCCGCGTTGGGTGCGAGCCTCGGCAAGGATGCGCTTTCCTTCATCGGACTGCCCTTCCTGGTTTCTGCCGTTGGTGTCATCGCTTCGCTGTTTGGCATTTATATGGTCATTGGTGGTGATGGCAGCATTAAGTTGCCGGCGGCGCTGGCCAAGCATGTCGACAAGCACGTGCAGAAGATTGATGAGACGGCAAGCCTTGAAGACCTCCTTCATGCCCTTCGTCGTTCCGTCTGGGGCGCATCCGCCCTGATTCTGGCTCTCTCTCTGGTTGCAGTGATCCTGTCTGGTCTGAGCTTTAACTACTGGCTGGTCATCCTGGTCGGTCTGGTTGCAGGTAACGGTATCGCGTACGTCACCGAGTACTACACCTCCTATACGGAGAAACCCACCCAGTCGATCGCAAATGCCTGCCAGACAGGTGCCGCGACGACCATCATTCAGGGTACTGCGGTTGGCATGATGAGTACGCTGGGCCCCGTTCTGATCACTGCGGTTGCGATTCTTCTTAGCATCTGGCTGGGCATCAAGGCAGATGGCAGCATCACAGCCGGCCTCTACGGTGTTGCCCTGGCAGGTGTCGGCATGCTCAGTACGCTCGGCGTGACCCTCGCGACCGATGCCTACGGTCCGGTTGCTGATAACGCGGGCGGTATTGCCGAAATGAGTCGCCTTCCGAAGGAAGTCCGTCATCGTACGGATGCCCTCGACAGCCTTGGCAACACCACGGCTGCAACCGGCAAGGGCTTTGCAATCGGTTCTGCAGTCTTAACGGCTCTGGCTTTGCTGGCGGCTTACGTGACTGCGGCCAAGGTTGAATCACTCAACATCTTGAGCCCAACCATGCTGCCTGGCATTTTGATTGGCGCCATGATGCCCTACTTCTTCTCCGCGCTGACCATGACGGCGGTCGGCAAGGCAGCGCATAGCATCGTTCTCGAGGTACGTCGCCAGTTCAAGGAGATCCCGGGAATCATGGATGGAACGGGCAAGCCAGACTACAAGGCATGTGTTGGCATCAGTACCGAGGGTGCCCTGCGAGAAATGATCCTGCCGGGTGCGCTGGCGGTGATCGTTCCTCTGGTCGTGGGTTTTGTCCTTGGTAAGGAAGCGCTGGCGGGTCTTTTGGTCGGCACGACGGCATCCGGCTTCCTGCTGGCCGTGATGATGGCCAATGCCGGTGGTGCATGGGATAACGCCAAGAAGTGGATTGAGACGGGCGAGTACGGTGGCAAGGGATCTGATTCCCACAAGGCGGCTGTGGTCGGTGATACCGTCGGTGATCCCTTCAAGGACACCAGCGGCCCTTCGCTGAACATCCTCATCAAGCTGATGAGCATTGTCAGTCTGGTGTTCGCTTCGGCCTTCGGTTCAGGCTGGTTCAGCTTCTAGATCGAAGAGTCCATCGTCCGGGCGGTTACATCCGCCCGGCGGTCCAGATTCCCGGCTCCCTCAAAGGGAGACCGGGAATTTTATTTTCAGCCCCGAGATTCTCTCGGCTTTGGTTTTAGCGAGTCATTTTTGAATGTCCAGTAAAGCAAGCGCCCGACCGTATTACCTAGAACCCAATCGCGATTACCGCAATGACAGCCTTCGAAAGGGGGTGGACTTTTCCGAAAAGGAAATTCGCGTCGATACCGCCAAGCACTACGATGATTGTTACTGGGACTATCGGACGGCCTGGTTTGATAATGAAAATCTGGCGCTCCATTACGGTTATTGGGAGGCGGGGATCAAAACCCATAGCCAGGCGCTTTTGAACAAAAACCGCATCATGGCAGAGGTGGCCGGCATCAAGTCGGGAGACCATGTGCTCGATGCGGGGTGTGGGATCGGTGGCAGTTCCATCTGGCTCGCCAAGCATATCGGCGCAAGAGCGACCGGGATCACGGTCAGCGAACAGCAGGTCAAGCTGGCTACCCGGAATGCCGCCTCCCATGGGGTGTCGGACAAGGTCCATTTCGAGGTTTCGGATTTTCTGAAAACCCCCTTTCCGGATGAAACCTTCGATGTGGTTTGGGCAGTCGAAAGTAGCTGCTACGCAGTGGATAAGCGCGATTTCTTCAGGGAAGCCTTTCGGGTCCTGAAAAAGGGAGGAACCCTGATTGCCTGTGATGGGTATGCAACCCGCCGGGATTTTGACGAATTGGAATGGCAGGCGGTGATGGATTGTCTGAACGGCTGGGCGGTTCCCAATCTTTCGACGGTCGAAGAGTTTCAGTCAGGCATGGAGACCTGCGGTTTCGAGCGCGTCACGATTACCGAGGCCACCAAGGAAACTCTGCCATCGTCACGGCGCATGTATCTGACGGCACTTTGGACCTATCCCATGCAGCTCACGATGCAGTGGCTGGGTCTAAGAAAGAAAGCGCAGACCGCCAACTTCAAGGTCGCACTGGCACAATGGAAAGTGTTTGATGGCGGTCTGGTGCGCTACTGTCTGTTTCGGGGCGAAAAACCGCGCTGATCAGAGTCGCATCGCGCGCAGGCGGCTGGCGTTAGTCACCACCGTCACGGAAGACATGGCCATGGCGGCTCCTGCGATCATCGGATTGAGGAGCCAGCCGAATACAGGGTAGAAAACGCCGGCTGCGATCGGAATAGCCAGCAGGTTGTATATGAAGGCGCCCCAGAGATTTTGCTCGATATTGCGCAAAGTCGCCTTGGACAGGGCGATGGCTTCTGGTACGCGTGCCAAGGAGCCTCCCATGAGGACGATGTCGGCACTTTCAATAGCGATATCGGTGCCAGTGCCAATCGCCATCCCCACATCAGCCTGCGCCAGAGCCGGAGCGTCATTGATGCCATCCCCAACCATTCCGACCTTTTCACCCTGATCCTGCAAAGACTTCACAATTGAGGCCTTGTCTTTGGGTAGCACCTCGGCCTTGAATTCGCGAATGCCCACCCTCTCGGCGATCGACTTCGCCGTCACCGGGTTGTCTCCCGTGACCATGATCAGCCGCAGCCCAAGGTTCTGGAGTTTCTTGATGGCGTCTACCGAATCCGATTTGATGGGATCCGCGATGGAGAGGATGCCAACCACCACGCCGTCGCAGGCCAGGCATACCGGAGTCTCACCCCGACTGGCGCGTTTTTCCATCTCAGGATCGAGACCATCGGTTGGGATGCCGAGTTGGCGCATCAGGGGGAGATTGCCCAGCGCCGTTTCCTGACCCTCAATCAGGGCTCTTACGCCGTGCCCTGCGACCGCTTCGAAGCGCGTCAGCGGGAGAAGCGTGAGGGCTTTCGCTTTGGCGCGACCGACAACCGCTGCAGCCAAAGGGTGCTCGGAGCCCGCCTCAAGGCTTGCGGCCCAAATCAGGAGTTGATCCTCAGTCCAGTCCGTCGTCGCGTCAATACCCACCAGGCTTGGTTTGCCCTCGGTCACGGTCCCGGTTTTATCGAGTATGAGTGCGGTCAGTTTGCCGGAGGACTGGAGGGCCTCTCCTCTTCGGATGAGAATGCCGTTTATGGCGGCCCGGCCAACGGCGACCATGACCGAAATCGGTGTTGCAAGGCCCAGCGCGCAGGGGCAGGCGATCACAAGCACAGTCATGGAGGTGACAAAGGCATAGCCCAAAGCCGGTTGCGGGCCGACAAGCAGCCAGACCAGGAAGGTCAAAAGCGCGATGCCAATGACGACGGGGACGAATACAGAGGCGATTTTGTCGACCTTGCGGGCGATATCCGGCTTGCTGGATTGAGCCGTTCTGACGCTTTCAATAATCTGGGCAAGCAGAGTTTCGTGGCCGATCCGGGTCGCTCTGAATAAAAAGGTTCCCGACTGGTTCAAAGCCCCACAGGCGACCTCATCGCCCGGATTTTTTTTGACCGGCATCGACTCTCCGGTCAGCATCGACTCATCGATGTGCGAAGTGCCTTCAATGATGATTCCATCCACCGGAATTTTTTCGCCAGGCCGAACGCGAAGGGTTTCATCCAGCCCGACCTCGGCGATTGGAATATCGCTTTCCTGACCGTCGCGGATCACGCGGGCAGTCCTGGGTTGAAGTCCAATCAGCGCGCGAATGGCGGATGAGGTTTTGCCGCGGGCGCGCATTTCAAGAGCACTGCCAAGATTGATGAACGCCAAGATGGTGGCTGCCGCTTCAAAATAGGCATGCCGACCCGAATGAGGCAGGCTCTGCGACAGGAGGATCGCCGCGGTGGAATAAAACCAGGCAGCACCTGTTCCGAGGGCGATCAGGGTGTCCATATTCGCCTGCCGGTGTTGAAGGCTATTGATCGCCCCCCGGAAGAAGTGTCCCCCCGAATAACGCATGACTCCGAGGGTCAAAAACGAAATCAGCATCCAGAATCCGCCCGCTATGGGTCCGCCCAGATCGGGAAGCCAGCCCAGATGCTCAAATGCCATGAGAGGCACCGCCAGCCCGGCGGCGACCCACGCCTTTTGCATCAATTGCTGATAGCGGGCTATTTCCTCACGCTCCTGAACGGCGGGGTCTTCGGCTTCAACCATTTCTGCTGCATCGTAACCGGCCGCCTTGACCGCCTCTTTGAGCGCGGCAAAGGTCGTCTGGCCAGCAATTTGCGCGCTGTGGTCGGCGAAACTGACCTCGGCTGAGAGGACCCCGGGGACTTTTTCGAGAGCGCTTTGCACCGATTCCACGCAGCCTGCGCAGCGCATGCCGAGGATCGAAAGGCGGAAGTGGGGGGAGCCAGGGTCTGGATGGGAAGCCATTGGGTTTACTCGCTGCAGTTGACGGTCAAATCGTCATGGCGAAAAGGCCAAGCGTCGAATCAAATCAGACAATGCCTGGCAGAAAAGGGACAAAATTCACAGGTTCGATTTCCTCGAGTTCGAAACCGGATTCGGTTCGAATAACGCGATTGAGCATTTGGGTTCGACCTTGGCCAACGGGGATGATCATGATGCTGCGCCGCCCCATCTGTGTCAGCAGCGTCTCGGGGATTTCGCCCGGGGCGGCGGCGGCCAGAATTGCATCATAGGGGGCGTACTCATCCCAGCCCCACCCACCATCACTGTGCTTGAGCCGAACATTCCTGAGGTTGAGGTCCTGCAGGCAGCGTCGGGCTCTTTGCTGGAGGGGGTAAATCCGCTCGACGGAATAGACCCGTCTGACCAGCTGAGCGAGGACGGCGGTCTGGTACCCCGACCCCGTGCCAACCTCAAGAACCGTATCTAAAGTGCCCTGCTCCAGAAGGAGCTCCGTCATCCGGGCCACGATGTAGGGTTGAGAAATGGTCTGGTTAAAGCCGATCGGAAGCGCTGTGTCCTCGTAGGCCCGGCTTGCCAACGCCTCTTCGACGAACAGGTGCCGGGGCGTCTCTAGCATGACCCTTAGTACGTCAGGATTGCGGATTCCCTGGTCCTTGAGTCGCGCGACCATTCGTTCACGCGTCCGGCGGGAAGTCATGCCAATGCCTTCCAGCCGTTGGTTCATGTGACGAGGTCGCCTTCCAGCCAGTGCGACAGGGTCTCTAACCGGTCATATCGAGTCAGGTCAATCTGCAGCGGGGTTACGGAGACATAGCCCTCGCGGATAGCATGGAAGTCGGTGCCCGGACCCGAATCCTGCTCCGGTCCTGCGGCCCCGACCCAGAACAGTTCCCGACCCCTTGGATCCTCGGCGCGAATGACGGGCTCTGCCCGATGCCGTTGCCCCAGACGACAGGATTTGAATCCCTGGATCTCATTCCAGGGGCAATCCGGCACGTTGACGTTGAGAATGGTGTCGGCGGGCAGCGGGTGTCGTCGGATGCGCAGCATCAGTTCAACAGCAACGCGGCCGGCAGTCTCGAAATGACGAGGGGCATGAGAAGCCAGTGAGAGAGCAACCGCAGGAAGCCCGAGAAAACGGCCCTCTGTGGCGGCGGCCACGGTGCCCGAGTAGATCACATCATCCCCAAGGTTGGCCCCATGATTGATGCCTGCGAAAACCATGTCGGGTTCCCGATTGAGAAGGCCGGTAATCGCCAGATGAACGCAATCCGTTGGTGTGCCGTTGACCTTGATGAAGCCGTTCTCCGCCCGACTGACCCGCAGAGGGACCTCAAGAGTCAGGGAGTTGCTGGCACCGCTGCGGTTCCCCTCGGGAGCGACGACGGTGATGTCGACATGAGCGCCAAGAGCCTCTGCGAGCGTTTTAAGACCTTGCGCGGAATACCCGTCGTCGTTGCTCAGCAGAATGTGCATCACGCTCCTCTCGTATATCGCTTGAATTCTACACCAGATGCCGCATTTCACGGCGTGCAAGGGGTTAAGATAAGAGGCTCCGTGGTCGGTAGCCCTCTTTATGAATCCTCGCTTGGTGATGACGAACCCCCCCTCGCTGCTGCGCGTGTTTGAACAGATTGATCGGGTCAATGCGGCTGACCCCCGGCTCGTTGAGTGTGATGGTAGACAGCTACCCTTTGAACTGGTCTACGGCCATCGGATGTCGGCCTGTCTGGATGGCTATGAGCCACGGTCCTCTGAGGCATTGCAGGTTGCTGCCAGAGGGCACCACATTGCCCGCTTCGAGGTCCCAAGGATCCACTATCCGGAGGGGCGCTCAGGATATCTCCAGTGGCGCACTTTTCTTTATCGGTTTCATGCCGACCGCGTGGCGGAGCTGATGGGTGAGAATGGATATGAACGTGCGATGATCGAAAGAGTCCGTACTCTGATTCAGAAACGGGGCATCAAGACGGATCCGGAAGTGCAGATTCTTGAAGATGTCATCTGTCTGGTGTTCTTAAGCACTGAGCTAGACGCATTTTCAGCAAAACATCCCAAGGAGAAGGTGGTCGACATTCTTCAGAAGACCTGGTCGAAAATGTCGAAAAGAGGGCAGCAGGCCGCGCTGGCTCTGCCGTTAAGTTCCGTTGCCCTATCGCTGATCCAAAAGGCGCTCAGGGGTTAATCCATGGCCAGAGCCAGTCTCACGCGGTTCGCTCTACTCTCGATTGTCGCCGCCTGCCTGACGATTGCGCTGAAGGTGGCGGCTTGGAAGCTGACCGGTTCGGTCGGGCTGCTGTCTGACGCCTTGGAGTCGCTGGTCAATCTTTTTACAGCCATCGTCGCCTTGGTGATGATCGTGATCGCTGAGCGACCGGCAGATGAGGGGCATCCGTTCGGGCACGGTAAAGCCGAATACTTCGCCAGTGGATTTGAAGGCGCGTTGATCCTTTTCGCTGCCGGCGGCATCGCCATGGCGGCCTGGCAGCGAGTGGCCGTTCCTCAGCCTTTGATGCATCTGGATCTTGGCGGAGTTCTCTCCGGTGTTGCCGCGATCATCAATGCCCTGGTGGCCTGGGTTCTGATTCGGGTCGGGCGCCGACATCGCTCCATGACCCTTGAGGCGGACGGCCGTCACCTGCTCTCCGATGTGGTGACGACCTTGGGGATACTCATTGCGCTGTTGAGCATTCATTTCACGGGTTGGTTGTGGCTGGATCCACTGATTGCAGGGCTGACCGCAGTCCAGGTGCTCTGGTCCGGCACGGTCCTGATTCATTCGTCAATTCATGGTTTGTTGGACCGGGCGCTCCCCAGAGGCGAGCGGGTCAAGATCATCAGCGTTTTGGAGCGGTACGCGCAATCAGGTCTCCAGTTCCATGACCTTAGGACACGCTCCTCCGGGCGGCACCGCTTCGTCAATGTCCATTTACTGGTCCCAGGGCACTGGACGGTCCAGTTGGCCCACGACTGGTCGGAGATTCTGGAGCGCGATATTCGCGCGGTGGTGGGTGATGTCGAGATCACGACCCATATCGAGCCGGTGGAAGATGCCGCGTCCTTCGATCACGAAACCCTTGCATCGAACACCTAAGGGGCGCTACCGAAGGTTTCCCCGAGAATCAGGTCATACCAATCTCTTGCATAGCGGGCCTCCAGATAGGCGTTGTCGCCCGGCTGGCTCTCGGCCGTCACGATGGCTTCAATCTGATCTGGCGGGCCCATGATGCGGTAGACCCCGGATACGGAAATGGCCTGGTCGGGTGCAGTCAGGCTGTAGCAGTGATTGATCAGACGGGCAGGCGAGGGCGTGCGCTCCTGCAGCAATTCGACCATCGCCAGTGCACAGGCCCGGGCCTGTGCCTGGGCAGCGAAGGCCGATTTCGGTAGGGGCGTCAGTTGGCAGCTGTCACCAATCACGTGAACGTCGGGCATGAGCGTGGATTCAAACGTCACAGGATTGATCGGGCACCAACCGGTTTCATTGGCAAGGCCCGCTGAAATGGCGATCCCTCCCGCCCGTTGTGGGGGGATCACATTAAGCACATCGGCCTTGTGACGGCCAAATTCGGTCACGACCGTTCGTGCATTGCAGTCGATGTGATCGATGCGGCCTTCGTGCTCCATGGAAATCCATTCGATCATTCCGGGGTAAAGCTGATTCCAGGCCGCCATAAATGCCTTTTGTTTTGAAAATTTCGACTTGCCGTCGAGGATCAGAATTTTGGCCCTTGGATTAACCTGCTTGAAACGGGCTGCAACCAGAGATGCCCGTTCGTAGGGTCCGGGCGGGCACCGATAGGGGTTCTCTGGCACCGTCATGACAAAAACGCCACCCGCGGGCATGGCCTCCAGCTGACGCCTAAGATTCAGGGCCTGAGGGCCACCCGACCAGGCGTGAGGGACAGCAACGGCAGTCTGAGGGTTGTAACCCTCGATCGCATCCATCCGAAGCGTGATCCCAGGTGAGAGAAGCAGTCGGTCGTAGGCTATCTGGCTGCCATCTTTCAGGCGAGCGAACCGCTGATGGGTATCAAGGTTCTGAACCTCGCCAATGACCACATCAATCCCCCGCAGGCTGGCGTTACCGATCAGCGGATGTTGCAGGTTCGATTCCGGTTGAAATCCGGCAATGACCTCGTTGGATCCCAAGCAGCGGCGATAGGTGGCGTTTCGATCAATTAGCGTGATCTTGAGTTCCGGTGCGAGCAGCCGGAGGGCCCTGGCTACATTAAGGCCGCCAAAGCCAGCGCCGACAATCAGCACCCTGGCATTAGCCAGCTTATGTTGGGGTCCTGGTTTCCAGGAACTGCAACCGGCAGGGACCAAGCCGCCAATCCCGGCGGCCAGTTGCAGAAAATGCCGTCGAGAGATCATCGGCCGTCGGGCGATTTCGAAAAATACTCGGCTATTTGATCCCACTCGGTCTTGGAATAGCCTTTCACAATACGAGGCATGACTGTGCCTGCGCGCTTGCCGGATGTAAACGCAAAGAAAGTTGCCTTGAATTCAGCCACAGAAAGCCCTTCGAGCTTGGGAATCAGGCCCTGTCCTTGAGCCTGACTGCCGTGGCAGCCCAAACAGCCAAGGGCCAACGCTTCGGGCGTTGGATTCTCGCCGTGTGCGGCGCCCGCCAATAGCAAAAGCGCAAGGTTTGCAATCCGCAAAGTGAGGTTGGCGTGCATGGAACTAAAGCCTCGATGGCAATGCGTGCATCGTCCCTAAAGCCCTGTCGGGCGTCAAGTCCGGGCTGCCCTGAGGAGAGGGAAATCGCGGCCGATACCGGGTGCGACAATTTGTCGCGATTTTACGTTGACAGCCGTTTTGCTGGTGGTAGACTTGGCCCCACTCCCTAGGAATGGGGGTGCGATCTTGGGCCAACTGCCTGTGGTCGTTAAGTTTCAAGGATGATCATCAAGGCACGTTAAGTGCCTCATTTATAAACACTTAAGAGGTAACTACTATGGCAGCTACAACTGCAGGCATTGCGGCAGATCGTCCGCTTCTCGACAAAGGTTGGTTGACCTTTGCCTTTGCAC
>CAYLUS010000033.1:0-23775 GCA_964386975.1 uncultured Methylococcus sp. | reverse complement strand
GGGCGTACAACAATTTCTTCGGCAAACGCGCCGACTTTCCGCGCTTCAAAAAAAAGGGACAAAGATCAGGGCTGGGCCGAGTTCCGCCGGCAACTGGACTACAAACTCCAGTGGGCGGGCGGGTTGCTCATCGCTGTGCCGCCACAGAACACCAGCCGGACCTGTCCGGCCTGCGGCCACGTTTCAGCGGATAACCGGCTGAGGCAGGCGCGGTTTGCCTGCACGGATTGCAGTTTCGAGGAAAACGCCGATGTGGTCGGCGCGATCAACATTCTGGCGCGGGGACACCGCGCAGCAGCCTGTGGAGAGCCGGTGCAGTCGGGCCGCTCGGTGAAGCAGGAACCCGCCGAAGCAAGCTGAAATGGCGAACATCGTTTCAGATGCCGTAGGAACCCCCTGCCTTCAGGCAGGAGAGGATGTCAAGACCCCGATCATCAACGGCCGGATACCATACGCCACCAAGAGGTGCCCGGCACTATCGACGGAATGACCGCCTGAACCATTCCTGAGTAATTTTGTCGGAATTAACGTATGTGCACTGACACCTACGTTCGTCTGCCTCGTTTCTCCAAGGCCGGTCAATCATCCGGCTACATACAGGAAATAATTCCAATGAAGTACACCCATACCCTGGCCGCGGCCGTTGTCTCTTTTGCTGTTTCAGGAGGCGTCCTTGCAGCCGGTGGTCCCATGAATGAAGATCTGACGGTTCTTGCTGCACCTGCACAAAAGACTGTGGAGGCTGGAAAATCGGGCAATGCCGCACTGTTCCAGAGCGAAGCGGAAGCCTTGCTCAATCAAGCCCGGGGCCAAGTCGATTCAGCCGCACAACAACGGATCACGGGGAAGTTAAAGCGGGCCGTGGAGGCCGGGAAACAAGGTGATCTTGCCGGTGCAACCCAGCTTGTCGAGGAGTCGATGCGCGACATGAAAAAAGCCGGCAGCCCTAAGTTTGGCGGAGGCTACTGATTCTCTGCTGAAGCTGTTGCCGTCCCTCTATCCGACAATATGCGCTAGCGCTGCATCATGTTGGGCTAATCGGCCAAAAAAAGACGCCTCCTGAGGGAGGCGTTAAGTTTCACGGAGCACTGGAAAAGGGGGTGCAGGACCCCCGCGTTCGAAAGACACCGCCGTTCGGGCCTATGCCCACTGTTCGTTGCAAGCTGAGAGGGTTTGCTTGCAATGAACGATGGACGTTTTCCCCATGGGTTCACGGTCCATCGTAAAACCCAGAATCCACGTCAACCCCAACGGCGGGTCTGCCAATACTCAATACAGATACCGTGCCAACACGCCAAAGCGCCTGAAAGCACAGGCGATGGGATTCGGTTTCGATTTGGATTCGGGCAATTGACTTACGCATCTGGCATATCACCCAGACCAAAGTCATTCAAGGCCCTCTCCGGAATCCTGGGATTTGTGCCGGACTAGATGAAACTGCGTCCGACATGTCCGAGCCGGTCAACCCACAAGGCTGATGCGCCTGAAGATTGCAGCCATCTGGCACCGTCCTCACCCTTAAGCATCGCAATTGTGCTCAGACTGCCGGCCACCACGGCTAACGGCGCCACTACACTGACCGAACTCAAACCGCTCACTGGCCATCCGGTTTTCGGGTTGAGAATATGGCTATAACGAACACCGTCAAGGATGAGGCAACGCTCATAGTCACCGCTTGTCGCCAAAGCCCCCCCTCGAAGTCTCAAACTATCCAGAAGAGCGCCTTGGATCCTTGGATCACGAATCCCAATCTCCCAAGGCCCACCATCCGGATGAGGCCCCACCAGCGCAATGTCACCTCCCAGATTCATAAGTCCATGATTGAGGCCTGATGCCTTTGCCATGATGACCAGTCGATCTGCTGCATATTCCTTGACCGCGCCACCCAAGTCGATTTCAAGGCCTGGCACAGGGAATTTCAGGAAGGGTCTCTGCCAGATCAGTTTCTCCCAGCCCACACTCGCTAGGATCTGTTCGATTTCGGCAGGTTTCGGGATTTTTCCTGAAGCAAATTTCCAAATTGCTCCTAACTTGCCTGCAGTGACGTCAAACAAGCCATCGCTCTCGTGATAACAGGCACCGACATAATCGAGGAGGCCCGCTGTCTCCTCATCAACTTCCAAACTCCCTCCCTCGGTAGCGCAGCGGTTGATTTGGGAGAGAAGGCTCGTCGCCCGATAACGCGAATACTTGGCTTCGAGTCGCTCGACTTCAGCAATCAACTGACGGGCAATGTACTGGCCTCTGCCGGGGGTTGGGGCATAGAGTTGAATTTCACAAGGTGATCCCATCGCGGTGAAGCGGTGAGCGCTCAGACGACATCGAGATGGCTTTGGCATGAGAAAGAGGCTTTAAGACACCCCAAACGTTTTGCTTTGAGAGTAATCAGCCCGCAGCGAGGGGGTTTGATTAATGCATCACATGTAGGATAGCTTGTAAACAGCGACGGGTTTCCATCTTCGGGTACAGGCATCTCTGCTTGTATGGGTATTACCTATGGACCTCGATTTCGCCCTTCAACCAAAGCTGATCCTCCATCGCCCTGGTTAGTGGGCTTACGCCCTCATCGAAAAGAGTTCACGAATCAGGTCACATCCGACGCATTCTTCAAAGATCGTCACGTCACGGAACGTGCACCACGACGACGAGTCAGATTGAAGTTACCACAGTTGTTATGCAACGGATCCCTGATTGGGTTGGTTTTTCGCTGCTGATACCCGTGATTCTGAGCGCTTTCCCGGAAGACATGAATGAAAGTCATTCATTCAGGGGATTCTCTCAGCCGGCGATTAGCCTTCGAAATTAAATGAGGACAATGACTTTATTGTCCGTGGCATTTACCCCGTGACTGCATTCCGACTGCGGGATATCCCACAGTCAGACACGCCGCGAGGACGGCCAAAGTCGGGCCAGGAGCTTCAAGTGAATCGCTCAACGGCCCCATTGGCAAGGGTTCGGCTGGCAAACAAGGCGAAACACTCTTGCTGGCACGGTTTATGCCTGATGCCAAGCGAGAACCAAAATTAGGACTCTCTCGCTAAATGTAAAAAAATTGGAGCTAACCAACTATGAAGTCAACACTGAAAACCCTTACCTTGGCACTGGCAGCCACCCTTGCCGCAGGAAGCGCCGAAGTCTCGGCCCACCCAGGCTGGCAGTCACCGGCAGTTATCGGCGCTACCGTCTCATCCTATACCAGCTCATTCAATGGCATCACCGTGGGTCATGGCTGTTCAAATGGCCAAGGCGGATACCTCGGAGTGGTTGCAGCCTCTTGGATCAGCCCAAGCGGTAGCACCCCGAGTGTCACTACGCCTTACAGCACGGGATGTGATGCCGCCGGCAAGAACTGCTCAGGCGTGGGCGCTCAGCCTTCCGTCCAGAAGTTCATGAACTCAGCGGGTACGACCAACTCGACCACTTTGGTCACCACGTTCCCCTCAAGCTATGTGGGCACGATGACGTCTCTGGATGCCGAACTGGTCGGCATTTCTACTCTGGCCGGACGCATGAAGCTCAACCAGAACAAAGGGGTCTTCAGCACCCAAAAGCTGCATGTGGATTCCAACGGAAACCTGGCAGGTTTCTGGGAAAAAAATGGCTTTGTCGATCCCCGGTCGATTGCAGTGACCGATATGCGCATGACTTCAGGCGGCATTCAGTTCAAGCCTGGTACCTGTGCCACGCAGTTGATTCTTCGTCTGGCAGGCGCCGACATCTGCAAGATTGATAAGAAATTGACGAACGAACACCACCAGAACCTCTGGTTTGGCGGCCCCACTGCAAAGATGTCAACCGGGCACGGCGTGCACGAGAATTTCTGGCTAGCCTATACATTCACGCGGCCAGCTGCAGAGACCGCCAACTGCGCTGCAGGTGACAAGTACACCATTACGGTGATGCCTACCAGTCAGGAAATTGATGGGCTTAGCTTCCAAGGTTGGGCCACCCGATAAACCTCGGGTTACTTGGATTCGGGCCTTGATCGGGCCCGAATCCAAACCACTTCGTTTGCGCTGACCTGATACTTTTGCGACTGAATCAGGAACATCCATTCGACCCGCTCGGAGTAGCGGTCACTCCTTTGACCTCGAACAGCGAATAAAGCTGAGCATCTGCTACCACGCAGAGTGAGGCTGAATTAGACACAAAACCCCGCTCTACAGAAGGAGCAGCTTTTGACCGAAACGTCAGCAAGCCGCCCTCAGCTAGAATACAAGCTACCTAAGCCTGACAAAGCCCTCATTCTCCGTGTGGCCACCGTTTGCTGCCGAGCAATGATGCTCCAGCTCAAAAGCTGTTACACCGGCCTTTTTTACAACCTTGCTGATCGTCAAGGTGTAGGCTCCGTTTCCGCCATTGGAATTACCCCAGCCACTCCAGACCCTCTTTCTGGAACTCTTCACCGTCACGCTGGAAGGATTGGCATTCGGGCTGGTTACTGTTATCTGCAGGGGCGCCAGAGCTCCTTTGATCCGAAAGGAATAATACGCGGTCGCACCATTTTCATTGGATCCACAAAGGCTTTGTGCAACAAAAGTCGCAGTTCCACTCCTGTCAAGTCGACCCACATTGACGTGGGCCATGGCAAGGTCGCTCCCAAAAAGAGCAACTGAGACGGCACCAACAAAAAGCGCCGCCCGCTTTTTTCCTTTCAAAGCATTCCCACTCATATGTTTACCTCTTGATTAAATCTCTAGTTACAAACGCTTCACATTACCGGTTTTACGACCCCCATTTGATTTCCTCTTGGCCTTAGAGCTTCAAAACTGCCGCAAACCCAATCATTCATTAAAGGGATCCTCAAAGCCAAGGCGCGCCCGAGCCAGGATACGCACGTTCTGGTCCGAGTCTAATAAAGCGGATTCAAAATAGGCTTGGGTCTCTGGCTTCAGCGGAAGGACATCGACGGCTGCTCCACGGACTTGGGCACTCTTGTCTCTCATGAGTTGGTCTATGGATTCATTTAGCGCCTCAGGAGCGAAGAGCCCCAGACTCGAAAGCGCCTTGGCACGGACCTCGGCGTTTGCATCAGTTAGGGCCGTCTTGAACACGTCGACAACGTCCCTGGTCTTCCTCTCAGGACGTTCAGCCAACCGATCCAGAGACTTCAATCGGCGCCGAGGATCCACGGAGCCCGCCTCCTGCACAAGGCGACCCAATTCAGGCGATGGATCACTCTTCGCGGCGGCAACAAATTCCAGATGCTGGTCCGCTATTGTAAGGTCATTTGCCGCGTTCCCCAGTATCCGGATGAAGGCATCGCGTGCCCAGTCACCCTGAAATCGGCCCTCTTCATGCCAGGTGATCATGAAGCTGGCATTTGGGCCGAGGATGCACTTGAGCATCTTAGATAGAGAAGGCGTCCTGCAATCAAGGGCTGAAATCTCGCGGTCTTCTCCCGTATAGCGGATCGAGACATTTAAAAATTTTCCGACAGTTTCCAATACCGAAAACGACAGAACATGCTCCGCGCGCAAATGGAGCATCCGCCCCCCCTGCTCCCAACCGACAGAAGGCGTTGACGGGAGATCCTCGGCGCACACCTGGGCATGTGCAATCAGCATTAGCAAGGAGACAGCGAGGCGAGCAGGTCGGAAAACAAGCATGGACTAAAAGGTCAGGCTCCAATTGGCCCAGAGACTTCCCGCCCTTGAGAGTTGCGTGCCATTGTAATCACTATAGGCGGGCTGGACCCATTCGACACCGAAGTGATTTCCCTGAAACGCGCCCTGATGAACGGTGGTGTTAAGACCAAATCCGACATCAAAAAACTGTCCCCCATAGTTCTGGGGATAATCCATCGGGCCACCCGGATTAAAGTTGGAGTTGTAGGCTCCGTGTATCCGATCCTGGTAGGTATAGACACCCCGCAGGGTACCATTGAGCCATTCGGCCAGCTGATAACCCGCCCAAGCCGTTGACTGGAAAAGATCGCCATTGCGATAACCGGCATCGTTCGTCCCCTCAAGGACAGCTATCGCGCTTAACTGCCCACCCCAAAAGAGTTTGTCGTCAAACCCGTTATAGGTGATGCTCGGCCAGAAATTCCACGTTCCGGAACCTAACTGCATCATGTAGTGCTGGTACTCGCTGTTGCCACTGATGCTTTGCCTGATGCTGCCAGTCGGTGCCGTAAAGCCGACGGTGGCATGGATCTTGTGGCCGGGCGTCTCGTAGAGCTCAACCAAAGCGGCCATATCCACATCGCCTACACCCCCTGAGGAGTGATTGGGATTCGCGCCATGGGCCGCATGGCCATTTTCTACCGAGGGTGCTGGTGCGCCATCAAGACCCCTGAGGTGCATCTCATTGGTCATGAACTGCGGCATCAGCATCAATGTCATCCAGTCGGTCGGTGCGTACATGAGGTCAACCATGTACATGTTCATGCTCATTGAGTTGGGCGCGAAAAGACATTCGCTGCCGGGGCAACCCTGATTGACGACCTGCAGGTCCGAGACCTTCCGCGTCCCCTGCATCATGTGGCCTGACTGATTCTGATACTGGTAGCGGACACCGATCATGCTATCGCCCGCATGATTAAGCATATGAGAGAACATGACACCCGCCGGCGCCTCCATGCCGAGATGGTCCTGCATGTGAGAATCAGGCGCATGATGGGCATGGGAATGGGGGTCTGCTTCATCAAAAAGACTTTCCATACTGACCACGGAGGGATCGACCTTGACCGCGACGTTGTATTGGTAAAAGTCAAAGTTCGCCCAACTGCCCTGCCCCGAGTTACCCGGAATGAGATCCCCTCCATGGGTGTAGTACTCAAAACCTGCCTCAAAACCCAAGGCCTTACCCAATCGCTTGCTGACGGTTATTCCCCCGCTCAAGGCCCCATACGCGGAGAGGCGATAGTCACTGGAATAGTTCTGGAAGGGAACCGCACCCAGATTCAACTGGCCATTACGGGTCGTCGGCATGGAATTCGGCACCAGGAAATACGGCTGGTAGAAGTCCGCTTCACTCTGGGCGTAGTAGCGAAAGCGTGGTGTGACGGTCCATCCCTCCGGCAGCGGCTGAACCCAGTCCATGTCGAAGGTACTGGCCGTAATCCCCCAGTCGTCGTGAAACAGAGTATAGCCGGCATGAAATGAGGCGTCGAAAGGCTCGATGTATTGCACCAACTTGAGGTTCCAGACACCCTGGTTCCGAATTTCAGGCCGCTTTTCCAGAACCCCCTGGGTCTGGGATTGATACAGCGCTGGAACCCCCGCCTGATCGGTCTCAATGGGACTTTTCCAGTCCACAAAGACCATATCGACTGCCTTGTAGGGGTTGGCCAGATACCCTGTACTCCGAATAAATCCGACCCCTGACTCTACCACCAAGCCCGCATTGACGACTTGCGACAGGCTGAGGTGGGACGACCAGTCCTGCCGGTTTCCCGTCACGTAATTGTTGGTGCCGGCGGTTGTTGGAACGCGGGCGATCTGGCCCTTGCTCTGGTAGTACGTTGTGTCGAGATAGGGCGAGAGCATCGGGTTGATCAATGCAAAGACGCCACTGTTGTTGTAGGTCGTCCCGACATTCAACGTGGTCCGCTTCTGATTGAAATTGAAAAGCCCGTTAAAGCCTCCGAATGCAGAACTGTAGTCTCTCTCCTGCGACGTACCCCCGTTCACATTGAGCGCCACGTCATCCCACGAATAACCCAAGCGGAAGTCACCCTGGTTGCGGGTTTCAGGAGAGGCCGAGGCAATCGTCTGCACCAGTCGCGGATCTCGCACGTAATTGGCCGTAGCCGCATCCAGTCGATAAGGCGTCAGGTCTCGGCTGTAGGCCATGCTGCCATTGCCTTTGATCAAGGGGGAGGCACCAGACACCGTCTTGTTGTTGCCGCCCAGCGCATTGGGAGCGGATGCAACCGGAGTTGCGCCTGACCAGGTGTCCTGAACGTAATTGACCCCAAAGGTCCAGCGATCATTGAGGTTCAAAAGGGCCTGACCTTCGAGGGTATCCACCTGCAGGGGTTGGTAACCCGTTCTAGCGCCATCGTAGAGTTGCCATTGGCTCTGGTGATAGTGGCCATAGCCAAGGCTAACCAGATCATCCGGCTCGGCACTGGCCATTTCTGAGCCTGCAAGCCCGGGAATGGCCAGCGCAGCCAAGGTAAGATTCTTGAGCGCGGCGCCCGTGGGTTCAGGTCTTCGGATCCTGAACCCAGCGGAGCAGGCCCGCAACAGCCAGCCGGAGACCGACGTCTCGGGACGCCAGGGCGGCATGAGACCGGGCACACTCACTCGGGTGCCTTCAACATATGCCCGTTGACAGAAGCCGCGCCATCGCTAGTAGCATCCACAACCACCCCCTCCCGAGGAGACGGATCCGCCGGATCCTGCCTCACGAGAACCATAAATGTGGGCCCGATTGGCCATCTGGATGGGAAAAGGTTCCATGGCCATATGGGGTTTGGCCAGGGTGCCTCGCTCCCAAGGCTGCACATCGGCGCAGCCTTGAAGCAGGATCAGAATCAGAACTATCCAAGATCGGTTCATGTCAGATGTCAGGGTCAGGGCAATTTTTTGAGGAGATCCTCGACATGTTTGCGAATGTCCTGAGATTCCCCCGCCTTGAACCCCAGATGCACCAGGCGCACCGTCCCGCTTTGATCGATCAGGTAGGTGGAGGGCATGGCCTTGACGTCAAACCGCGTTGCACACGCCCCGCCCTGATCCTTGAGAAGGGTAAAGTGACCTGGCGTCTCTGCCAGAAATCCCTGAGCATCCTCCGCCTTTTCGTCCAGATTGATGCCAATCACATCCAGCCCCTTGGCTGCCAATTCCTTGTGCAATTTATTCATGAACGGAAATGACTGACGGCAAGGACCACACCACGACGCCCAGAAATCCACATAGGTCACATGACCAGGCCTTAGTGGCAGGACCTGAGATTTCCCCTCCTTGAGGAGGTCTTCCAGCTGACAGGCCGGGGCTTTCTGACCTGACAAATCAGCAGCCTGCGTCGCAGAATGTCCAAAAAGAGCGCCCAGCAGGAGGAGGCAACACAGATGTTCTAAGGGCATGGAAAGCTTGCTCATGAGCGGGTGTAGCCGTATCAGTAAGAGATGATGGAAGCCCCCCACACAGGTGGGGCCTTTTCGTCATGGGATCAATCACTTGCGCACGCAAGCGGCATTCGTTGCCAAATGTTAAGGCGCACAATCCAGCCAGGATCCACGAGGCACGCTCGATGTCGGTACCTGGCGCCTTGGCGCTTAACGAGATCTATACTGCAGATTCAAGCACAGCCCATGCCATAACCGGCAAGGATTATAAATCAATGGTTTAGGTACGATCTTTTGGCCAAAACCTCGCCGCCCTGTGGCATTTGCCACGGTTGGCTAGGCGATATCGCGATCTCTAAGGCGGCTGCGGTTCAGCGCCAGCCACTGCAGAGCGAGGGCTGGAATGGCCGAATCAATCTGGCCGTCTGCAAGCAGAGCCATCGCCTCGGAGAAAGAAACCACGAGACCCCGGATGTCCTCGCCCTCCCCCACAAGACCAAAAGTCCCGGCCTCAAGTGGCCTTGATGGAATACCGACAAACACGCTGACGCGCTCGGAACAGCCACCCGGTGTGGTGAAAAATTCACCCACCCGAATCAGGTCAGCAAGATCACATCCCGCCTCCTCCAGAGCCTCGCGACGCGCAACTGCCTCGTGGGTCTCTCCAGACTCCACGGCGCCTGCAACAATCTCCAACATCCAGGGCGTGGGCTTGATCCCCTGAGCGCCAATCCGGTATTGCTCGATGAGCAATACCTCATCTGAGATTGGATCGTAGGGAAGCACGGCAACGCACTCGCCGCGATGAAACAACTCACGCTGCAAGGGCTCACTCCAGCCACCTCGGAACAGCGTGTGTCGCAATGTGAAGCGGGTCAGACTGAAAAAACCCCGGTAAATCGGGGTTTTTTCAAGGATTTCGGCTGCCCTGCCTGCCACCCGCTCTACCTGAGACTGAGCGACAGATGGGCAAGAAACTCCATAAGCACGCCACCCACACTGGCGCCAAAACGACGCGTGAAGCGATCCATGAAATTCTCATCGGGATTGTAGTTGACGACTTTTTTGGCACCGATAACGGTTTCTGCAACCGAGCGTTCATCGCCGATCGCATCCGCAAGGCCCAGCTTGATCCCCTCGCCCCCCGTCCAGATCAAGCCAGAGAACATATCAGGAATCTCCTTGAGACGGCTCCCACGCCCATCCCTGACCGCCTGGATGAACTGCTGGTGTACCTGACCCAGAACACCCTGCATATGGGTTCTTGCAACGGGGTCAACCGGTCCAAAAGGGTCCATGAGGGCCTTGTGCTCGCCGGCAGTCATGATGCGGCGCTCAACCCCCAGCATTTTCATGGTATCAACGAACCCGAAACCGCCCATGATCACACCGATGGAACCGACCACACTGGCATTGTTGACATAGATCTGGTCCGCGGCAGAGGCAATGTAGTAGCAGCCGGACGCGCACATGTCCGATACCACAGCAACAATGGGAAGATCCGGCTTGAGCTTTTTCAGCCTGCGGATTTCCTCATAGACGTAGGCCGACTGCACCGGACTCCCTCCGGGGCTGTTCATCCGCAACAGGATCCCCTTGGTGGCTTTGTCCTCATGCGCATCGCGGAGCCCCTCGATGATATTGTCTGCACTTGCCGGCTGACCCGGGGCGATGACCCCTGCCACATCGATGACCGAGGTATGCGCCTCACCCCCGTCTCCACCCAATCCTTGCAAGGGTTTGGCGGTCATCCACAGAAAACCGCCCACGTAAATCACCAGCAACCCTTTAAAAAAAAGCCCCCAGCGACGTGCTCTTCGCTGCTCCTCGATTGAGGCCATGAGGATCTTTTCAATGGTCTTTCGCTCCCAGTCCTGGGGGTGATCAGAACTTCGGGATGGCGATTGAGCGTTTTCGTCTGTCATTTGAGGGGTCCTTTAAAATCGAGGAGGAAGCGGGATAAGTCCCTGGTCTGTTCGAGGCAGGCCAGCGGTCCAAGTTCCATCAAGAATGCGTGGCTATGGCTGCCGCAGGCAACCGCTACCCCATCAACCCCGGCATTCGCGGCCATCTGAAGGTCGTAGGGCGAATCACCGATGATCAATGCACGCTCCGGGCGAATGGCCAACTCATCGAGAATTTCCAGCACCATGCGGGGATGGGGTTTAGAGGCCGTCTCGTCCGCACAGCGGGTGGCATGAAAGAGAGGTTCGGTCCCCGACGCTTTGAGGGCCGGCGCAAGACCCGATCGTGCCTTGCCGGTCGCAACCGCAAGCTGATAACCCAACGCCAGGCATTCCTCCAGCATGTCCCGGACACCCTCAAACAGGCGCAAACTCTCCAGCGGCTGTGAATGATAGTGACGGCGGTAGTGCTGCATCAACGCCTGCTGGGTATCCAGCCCGATTCCCGGAAACAAGGTATCCATGGCTTCCTGAAGGCTCAGGCCGATCACCGAGCGCGCCAGCGGATCCGGAGGGATAGGAAGGCCCGTGGCCTCGGCGGCGTGTCGCAAGCACATGACGATCCAGCCGATGGAGTCGCTTAAGGTGCCATCCCAGTCAAAAATCAAAAGATCGTACTGGCTGGACTTCACGCTAGCTGGTCCATAAAGCGCTGAAGCTCGGGGTCAAGGGGTGCCATCACATGGGTCTCGCTCCCCGAGCGGGGGTGTCGGAACGTCGTCTCTCTGGCATGCAGAAACAATCGCTTAAGTCCCAACTGGCGCAAACAACGGTTCGCTTCCTCTGGCGCATACCGTTCATCGCCGCACAAGGGATGCCCCATGGATTGTGCATGGACCCGAATCTGATGGGTTCGGCCGGTCACCGGCCTGGCTTCTACCAGCGTTGCCTGATCAAACGCACGAATTCGCCGGAAATCCGTTACGGCCGGCTTGCCATCGCGCGCCACCACAACGACCCGCTCACCACTCTTGAGCACATTCTTTCGAAGCGGCGCCTCAATCCGATCAGCCCGTTTTGACCATTTACCATGCACCAGGGCCAGATACACTTTACTGACCTCATCGTCCCGAAACTGGTCATGCAGGGATTTCAGGGCGGAGCGCCGCTTGGCGATGAGGAGACAGCCGGAGGTCTCGCGGTCCAGCCGATGAACCAATTCCAGGTGCTTGGCCTCGGGCCGGATCGCCCGCAGGGCTTCGATCAGTCCAAAACTCAAGCCGCTCCCACCATGCACGGCCAGGCCCGAGGGTTTATTGAGGACCAACAGATCGCTATCCTCGAGCAAAATCCGCGATTCAATCTGTCCTGAGAGCTTCGGACTGGCCTCCACCGGGGCGGTACCTTCGCTGATCCGAATGGGCGGGATCCGCAGTCGGTCTCCGGCACTCAGTCGATCGAGTGGCTTGATTCGTCCACCGTTGCGACGGACTTCCCCGCTTCGAAGGATGCGATAGATGAGACTCTTGGGAACCCCCTTCAAGCGGGCGAAGAGGAAGTTATCGATCCGCTGCCCGGCATGCTCATCGTCGATTTCGATCCACCTGACGCCCGGGTTGGTCGCACTTTCATTCATGATTCAATCATAGCAGTTAGCCCCGTCAAATTGATGATTTCCATTAGGGTTGCTATAGTTCTCGATGTGGGGGAACAATCCAGTCAGGGCCTTGAAGAACAGGTGCCCGGCCCACCGGCAAAATAACTCAGATCAAAGCGGAGAACCCTAAAGCGGGATGGGTTCTTGACCGCCGCCGGTCGAAAAAGTCCCTCGCCCAGACGAATTTCCGATAAGGACCGCAGCGAAAGCCTTCTTGCCCCGGGGCACCAAGGCTCGATGTGCGTACCTGTTTGAAGCCCGCACCGCCCTGTCAGATCTCGTTCAGGACCCTTCGAGGATGCATCCGAACGTGACCAGGGGGCGAATCGTAAAGCATTGAGGGTTTGAGTGCTCGACCCATGACGAGCCCATATTGGCGACCCCGAACAACAGATTCGCGCTTTGAATCGCACCCTCCCACCGCGTGGAGACGGCGATCGGCGCACCCGGATGGATGAAGGACCCGGCCCTCGTGACCTGAAACTTCAGGAGCGATTGAAATGCCGGAGGACCGGTCCAGCTGTGCCAACCGCGAGACAGGTTGACTCGGGACGCTAAAGGATTAGTGAATGAAAAGAATGTTAATCAATGCCACGCAGCCGGAGGAACTTCGGGTTGCGCTGGTGGACGGACAAAAGCTCTATGACTTCGACATCGAAGTCCCCTCCCGCGAGCAAAAAAAGGCCAATATCTACAAAGGCATCGTCAGCCGGATTGAACCCAGCCTTGAGGCGGCTTTTGTCAATTTCGGCTCCGACCGCCATGGCTTTCTGCCCTTCAAGGAAATCCTGCCACTGTGCCTCGGACTTCCGATCGATCAGGAAGTCAACCGCAAGGATGTCCGCGAGCACCTGAAAGAGGGCCAGGAGATCCTGGTTCAGGTCGAAAAAGAGGAGCGCGGAACCAAAGGTGCCGCTCTCACTACCTACATCAGCCTGGCCGGCAGCTATCTGGTGCTGATGCCCAACAACCCCAAAGCGGGCGGTATATCGCGCCGGATCGAGGGTGACACCCGCACCGACATGCGAGAGGTCCTCTCCGCCATTGAGGTGCCTGAGGACATGGGCCTCATCATTCGAACCGCTGGCGGGGGCAAATCGGCCGAGGAACTGCAATGGGATCTCAACTATCTGCTGCAGCTCTGGGAGGCGATCGAGCGATCTGCGAATGAAAAACCCGCGCCGCTGCTGGTTTTTCAGGAAAGCAATGTGATCATCCGCGCTTTGCGCGATCACCTGCGCGGTGATATCGATGAGATCCTGATCGACAATCCCAGCACCTTCAAGCTGGTTAAAAGTTTCCTGCAACAGGTCATGCCCCAGTTCATCAACAAGGCACGCCTGTATCAGGACAATGTTCCGCTGTTTAACCGCTACCAGATCGAGAGCCAGATCGAACTGGCCTACTGCCGTGAAGTTCCCCTGCCCTCAGGCGGTGCCATCGTGATCGATCACTCCGAGGCCCTGACTGCAATTGATATCAACTCGGCGCGTGCCACCAAAGGCGGCGATATTGAGGAAACCGCCCTCAATACCAATCTGGAGGCGGCGGAGGAGATTGCACGGCAGTTGCGACTGCGTGACCTTGGCGGGCTGTTTGTGATCGATTTCATTGACATGATGGCCTCCCGAAATCAACGGGCGGTAGAGAACCGCCTGCGTGATTCGGTCCGCATGGATCGTGCCCGAATTCAGTTAGGGCGCATTTCGCGCTTCGGCCTGCTTGAAATGTCCCGCCAGAGACTCAGGCCTTCGCTCGGCGAATCGAGCCTCCTGACCTGCCCTAGATGCAGTGGTCAGGGCAGCATTCGCAGTGTCGAATCTTTGGCCCTCTCGGTACTCAGAATCATCGAGGAGGAAGCCATCAAGAAGAACACCGGCAAGGTGATTGCCTACCTGCCGGTCGACTCCGCCACCTACCTGCTCAACGAAAAGCGGGCAACGGTCAATGACATCGAAAAACGTCAAAACGTCTCGGTGATCATCATCCCCAGCAAGCATCTGGAGACGCCGGCGTATGAAATCCAGCGGGTTCGCTCGGCAGATACCCTTCCCGAGGAAGAGGAACGGACGCTCAGTTATCAGATCCCCCGGCCGGAGAGCGGGAGCAGCGATCGTTACGCGCGGGGCTCGCAGACGCCGGCCATGCAGCCTGCGGTCAAGGAATTCCTGCCCGATCAGCCCGCGCCACAGACCCTCCCCCAAGCCGCACCCCCGCCGGCTGTCAGCAAGAATGGCGGTCTGATCAAGCGCTTCCTCAACCTGCTAACCGGCCCCAAGAGCGAAGAGGACCTGCAGAACACCAGCCAGGAGCAAGATCCCAAAGCGGAATCCCCGTCCAACTCCCGTGCCGCGAATGGTCGTGGCGGTCGCCGCGGTCGACCTGACCGTGAAGGCCGCGAAGGCCGTGATGGACGCGAGGGCAGAGGACGCCGGGGCAATCGCTCAGATCGTGGTGATCGTCCGGAACGCGCAGAGAGCCCGGACCCACGCGGCCCAAGACCCGTGCCCGTCGCACAGGCCCCGGCAACGGCTGAAGTTGTGCCCGAGATCATCTCGAGCGACGCATCGGAAATCGCCCAGGATACGCCGGCCGACGACCGTCGGCGCGAGGGGGGGCGGCGGGGCGGTCGCCGGCGCCGGGGACGTCGTGGCGGGGAGTCCCGTCAGCGTGAACTCTCCGGTGAGAACCCAACTCCATCGCTTGAGACGCAAGACCCGAACGCGTCGGAGGTACCCATGCATCAGGTGTCTGAGCTTGGGGATACCGAGGACGCGGCGCCGGGATCGGAGGAGCGCCTTGACGATGACGCAAGACCGCAGCGGGTATCCCGGCGAAACAGCCGGACCAGCCGTAACCGCCGGGGCCCGAGGCCCGCAGGCGCTGGCGACTTGCCTGCAGACAGCCTGACACCGACGATGCGTAATGAAGGCACTTCGGCCGTGGAAACCGTACCATCTGTCGAAGCCGTGCAAGACAGAGGCATCGAACCGGGTAATGCGCTGGAGGAGCGCAATGACAGCGCAGAGGGCCAGACGACCAGAAATCCGCGCCGCAGGACCCGCAGCCGCAGGGATCGGCGTGTCCCCTTGAAGCCGGCACAGGGCGCAGGTACAGAACCGGGCAATTCCATCCAGGAACCGGCCGCGCAGACCTCAGCTGGACAATCGGCAGGCCACTCCCACTACAGTGGCTACATTGGCCCATCAGACGTGGGCACGGGTGCTTGGAATCCTGGCCATAACCCCTCGGATGCCGGCGAGGACTAATTCCCCCTCGGCACTCTCGCTTCCGTCTTAGCCCCCCTGGCGAATCCACCACTGGGGGCTGGCCCTAGCGGGAACTGGGTCAGACCCATTCAACCCGACGGGGCCAGCCATCGGCTGAGCCAACCTCAAAACAACGACCCAAGGCTTTGATATAGTGCCCGGGCAATGCCGTCCGATTCGCTCTGCGTGATCAGGCGGCACCCTGCCGAGCGTCCGCCCAACGCATGGGCCCTGCAATCGTGTTTCAGCCGCACAAACCATAGTCTGACTTTGCCGCGCAAACCCTCCAAGATTGGCCACCTGAGGCTTTCCATCGTCTCGCGCCCGGCCTTCAACCTGATCGCTGGCATCCTCGGAGGCCTTTTCACGATCGGCATCCTTTTGTTCGGCTTATTTGTCTCCATTCAGTCGCAACTGCCGGATCTTGAGGCCCTCAATGACATCCACTATCAGGCACCACTTCAGGTGTTCAGCCAAGATGGCCTGCTGATCGGCCAGTTTGGGGAAAAAATCCGCTATCCGGTGCCCCTCAAGGCAGTTCCGGCACCGGTCATACAGGCCTTCTTGGCCGCCGAAGATGATCGCTTTTACGAGCATCCCGGATTTGACTATCAGGGGCTATTGCGCGCATCGCTAACCTATGTGCTGACGGGCCAAAAACGTCAGGGCGGTAGCACCATCACCATGCAGGTGGCGCGTAACTTCTTTCTGAGCAATGAAAAGACCTTCCTTCGCAAGATCAAGGAAATCATGCTTGCCATGAAGATCGAAGCGGAGCTTCCCAAAGAGCGCATCCTCGAGCTGTATCTCAACAAGATCTATCTTGGCAACCACGCCTACGGGGTAACGGCCGCAGCCAAGGTCTACTACAACAAGACGCTGGATGCACTCACTCTGGGCGAGGCGGCCATGATTGCAGGTCTTCCCAAAGCACCCTCCGCATTTAACCCCATCATCAACCCCGATCGCGCCATGACCCGCCGGGACTATGTGCTCAACCGGATGGAGAGCGAGGGCTTCATTAGCAAGGCACAACTGACCGAGGCGGTCGCCGAACCGAACACCGCCCTGCTGCATGGCCATGCGCTGGACATGGATCTGCCCTACATTTCCGAAATTGTTCGCAACGAAATGTACGAGCAATATGGCGAAGAGGCTTACAACAACGGCTACCAGGTCTTCACGACCATCGACTCCAAGCTCCAGAAAGCCGCTGACGATGCACTCCGTCTGAGCACGCATGAATTCGATGAAAAGAGACGATTCCGGGGAATCCGTGAGCATGCCCGTGTTGAAGCCAACGCCTCGAATGCGGTTCTCGACAAGCAGCTGGCTGCATTCCCTGCTTTCGGTCTGACCCAACCGGCACTCATCCTGTCGCTGAAGGGCGGGGGTGCCGAAATCTATCTGGGTCAGGGCAAGCGAATGAACCTGAGTCCACAGGATCTGGCATGGCCCCGCAGATGGCTTCGTGGCGAGAGAGTCAAAGGGGAGCCACAAGGCGCCAACAAGCCGCTGGAGGTGGGCGATATCCTACGACTACGCACAGTGGATGGACGCCTGAAACTGACGCAAGTGCCCGAGGTCGGCGCGGCGCTCGCCTCTCTGAACCCGAAAGATGGCGCCGTGATCGCGCTCTCGGGAGGCTATGACTTCCATTACAACAAGTTCAATCGGGCCACCCAATCGCGTCGCCAACCGGGATCCGGGTTCAAGCCGGTCATCTACTCGGCAGCCCTCAACTCGGGCATGACGCCCTCGAGTGTGGTTCTCGATGCCCCGATCACCATTGGTAACTGGTCACCCAGCAATGCGTCCCGTCGTTACTACGGGCCGACCCCGCTGCGCACTGCGCTGACGTATTCAAGAAATGTGGTTGCCGTCCGGTTACTCCAGAAAGTCGGCATATCAAAGGCCATTCAGCTGGCGCTTGATATGGGCTTCGAAGCGGATGAACTGCCCCGCTATTACCCGCTAGCGCTCGGGAGTGGATCGGCAAGTCCCATGCGCATGGCGCAAATGTATGCCGTCTTTGCCAACGGTGGCTACAGAATCAATCCCTACTATATCCAGCGGGTGCAGACCGACAGCGGCAAGACGGTCTATCAGGCGACGCCCCGCAGGGCCTGTAGCGAATGCGATGGCTCAAGTTCGTCTGTCAGCGGAACGGCGCCCCGGGTACTCAATCCGGAAGTCCATTTCATGATGAACTCGATGCTCAAGGATGTGGTCCGCTTCGGAACCGCGCGCAAGGCGCTGGCGCTTGACCGACCCGACATCGCGGGCAAGACAGGGACCACCAACCAGTCCCATGATGCCTGGTTCAATGGATATGTACCCGGGCTGGTCGCTGTCACCTGGTTCGGTTATGACTCTTATAAAAGCCTTGGCCATAACCAGATGGGGGGCGATCTCGCCCTGCCGCTCTGGATCAGGTACATGAAGGTCGCACTTGAAAAAATCCCGGTCGAGATCTTTACGCCCCCATTGGGCCCACCTGATTATCGACGGGTCAAGATTGCCGGCGGCAAACCAGGTCAGGAGGATTACGAATACCTTCCCGTTTCAAGAAAAAACGGCAAGATCCAGACCGAAGCGGCCAAGAAACCGACACCCTCCATGCAGGAGCCGGCCGAGGCGGTTGAGAATCCGGAGGACGTCAGCGCTGAAGAAACAGAGGCGGCCCCAGAGGTGTCAGACGATGGGGAGGGCAAGCTTGAGTCGCTGTTCTAGTTCTCGCCTGATTCAGATCCTTGAGCATCGCCCCCTTGGGGGCACTGAACTCTCCATACAAAGACGGCCGGACCCTCTTTCGAGGGCCCGGCCGTTGTGCCGTTCGTTCTGACCGGGATTAGCGGCTGTAGCGGCGGCGGAATTTATCAACGCGGCCCGCCGTGTCGACGACCCTCTGCTTGCCCGTATAGAATGGGTGGCAGGCGGCGCAGACTTCGACATGAAGATCCTTGCCCAGGGTAGAACGGGTCTCAAATGAGTTCCCGCAGCTGCAGTTGACGTTCATCGTGTCGTAGTTCGGGTGAGTTTCCGGCTTCATGGAGTGCTTCCTGGGTCGGCTTTTGGCCTTCAAAATAAACTCCCCATCATACTGATCAGCGATCTTTTTGGCAAGCGCAAACGACCCCTGCTCGGCCACCCAATCTGGCTTACCACTCCTTTTGAGAGCCTTCATCCCATGCGTGTGATTACCCTTAATACCAACGGCATCCGCTCGGCCGCCAAGAAGGGGGTATTTGAATGGCTTCTTGGCGAGGCTGCAGATGTCATCTGCGTTCAGGAAACCAAGGCGCAGGAGCATCAACTGGGAGCGACTGAATTCTGGCCCGATGGCTATCACACCTATTACCATGATGCGGAGAAACCCGGTTACAGCGGGGTCGCCCTGTTCTGCCGGCGCCAACCGGATGCAGTGATCCGAGGACTTGGCTGGGAAGACATGGATCGCGAGGGGCGCTATCTGGAGGCCCGCTTCGGCAATCTCAGCATCGTTTCGATCTATGTGCCCTCCGGATCCTCCAGCCCGGAACGACAGGCCGTCAAGTTCTCGTTTCTCGAGCGGCTGGGGCCCTTCCTTAAAACCTGCAAGGCATCGGGGCGCGACTACATCTTTTGTGGCGACTGGAACATTGCGCACAAACCCATCGATCTCAAGAACTGGCGCTCCAACCAGAAAAACTCGGGATTTCTCCCTGAAGAGCGGGCGTTTCTCGATACCCTGTTCGATGAGGAGGGCTGGATTGATGCCTTTCGTGCCCTCAACCCCGAGGCCGATCAATACACCTGGTGGTCGAACCGTGGCCAGGCCTACGCCAAAAATGTCGGCTGGCGAATTGACTACCAGATTATCAGTCCGAGCCTGCGTTCGGCCCTCAGGGCCACGTCCATCTACAAAAGCCAGCGGTTTTCAGATCACGCCCCACTGACCATTGACTATGCGCTGGATTGAATCCCCTCCCGACTGGTTGAATCGACGAATCCTCCTGTGCGTCCTGACCGGTTTCAGTTCCGGCTTGCCGCTTTATGTCCTGATCAGTCTGGTGACGGCCTGGCTCAGAGAGAGCGGCATTGACCTTAAGGCCATTGGTCTTCTGGCTTTGGTGCAATTCCCCTACATCTGGAAATTTGTCTGGGCCCCCTTGTGCGACCGGTTCGGCCATCGATATGGGCGCAGGCGCAGCTGGATGTTGCTGAGCCAAATCGCGCTCCTCGCGCTGATCCCGGCATTTGGCTGGTTTTCGCCCGCCGACAGCCTGCAACCGGTGGTCTGGCTTGCCATCGGGGTCGCCTTTTTTTCCGCCACGCAGGACATCGCCATCGATGCCTACCGCCGGGAGCTCCTCAAGGAATCGGAAATGGGGCTCGGGAACGTGGTCCATGTCAACGCTTACAAGATCGCCTCGCTGGTCCCCGGCGCCCTCTCGCTGATCCTTGCCGATCACCTGAGCTGGTCGATGGTGTATGCCATCACCGCCCTTTTCATGTTGCCGGGGCTTTGCATGACGCTCCTGATCCGGGAGCCCAAGGTGCCAGACAATGCACCCAAAACCCTCAAGCAAGCCATCGTCGAACCGTTTGCAGAATTCATTCAGCGTAAAGGCTGGCTTAACGCCCTCTTGATTCTTGCCTTCATTTTCTTCTACAAGCTGGGCGACAGCATGGCAACGGCGCTCGCCACGCCGTTTTATCTGGATCTGGGCTATAGCAAGACCGAAATCGGCATGATCGCCAAAAATGCTGGTCTCTGGCCGAATGTTGCCGGGGGCTTCCTCGGCGGCATTTGGATGCTCCGCCTTGGGATTAACCGGGCGCTGTGGGTGTTCGGGGTGCTGCAGGCGCTGGTCATTCTCGGATTTGCCTGGCTGTCGACGCAACACCATACCCTTGTGGGTCTTGCCAGCGTGATCGGTGCGGAGGCCTTTGGTGTCGGGCTTGGCACGGCGGCGTTTGTCGCCTTTACTGCGCAAAGCACCCACCCGGCCTATACCGCCACCCAGTTCGCCCTCTTTACCAGTCTGGCAGCGACGCCAAGAACCCTCGCCAACAGCCTCACCGGTTTTCTGGTGGAAGGCGGTAGCCTGACCGTGGGGGGGGTCACGCTGCTGGAGGTCGAGGCCCTGGGTTGGGAGCGATTTTTCTGGGTCTGTTTTCTGGCAGCGATCCCCGGCATGCTACTTCTTTTGAAGGTCGCTCCATTTCGACCCGACATACCCCCTGTAAAGTAACGGCAGGCGGGTTTTCGGTGTTCTTGGATTGGGACTGGCTCGCTCTTACAATGGGCGATCAAGATCCGTTCGGATCCAGCGCCCTGCCCTAAAGGACATTCCGCCTCATGCTCGCCCTCGTTCAGCTTTACCGCGCGCTCGCCATTTTGCTGGTGATGCAGTTTCATGCGGGCCTGCTGACCACCGCCCGCTACGGTCATTCACCCGTAGAGGGCTGGTGGGATGTTGGGTTTTCCGGTGTGCATCTGTTCTTTGTCCTAAGCGGCTTCATCATTTTTACCGCCCACTACCGAGACATCGGGCACCCCAAAGCCCTGCCGCGGTATCTTTTTCGACGCTTGGTCCGCATCTATCCGTTGTACTGGATCGTCTTCATGGTCTGGGGTGGCTGGCGGCTTTTTTCAGGTCAACTAAGCCCACCGGATTTTTGGTCGAATGCCCTGTGGTTTCATTCAAACACCAAACTCGTGATCCCGGTCAGCTGGACCTTGGGTTATGAAATGGTCTTCTACCTGATTTTCTGCGGGCTGCTGCTCCAGCGCACCCTTGGCTTTGCAATGCTGGGGCTCTGGCTGGTACTGGTCCTGATGGAACCGGAAACCAACCGTTTCATCAGTCCGATCAATGTGCTCTTCATGCTGGGCCTTACCAGCGGGATGCTGTGCAAGACGTTCGGCCGGCTGGATACCGAATGGCGGGATATCATCGGCATCAGTGCCCTCGGGCTTGGCACTCTGGGCTTCACCGGCATGGCACTCCTCTACCATGACATGCAGTTTCCCATCGAGATCTGGGCACAGAACCCATGGTCCATCTGGGGCTTCGGGATCTCCAGCATGGTCCTTCTGATCGCCAGCATTTCCCCAAGGCTGGAGGTCGTGGCACGGCGGCTCCCGTTCGCCTTGCTGATCGGAGATGCCTCCTATGCCCTGTATCTGGTCCACCTGCAGTTCGAGAAAATCGGCATCGATGGCATCAAGATGGCGCGCCTACTCTGGGAGTTCCAGCGCCCCAACCCCATTGCGGCAGATCTCATCTGGATCGCCACAACCGCCTTCGCGCTTGTGGCCGGCATCTGGGTCCACCGCTGGATCGAGGTGCCATTGGTCTTCCACTGGCTCAGGCGCCGTCTGCGTTAGCGCCCAGGGCCCACCCTTTGACTCTTTTGCCGCACGCGATAAGTCCCCTGATTCATGAAAACCCCCTCTGCGTTCTACCGGCCTGAGATTGACGGGCTACGCGGCATTGCCATCATTGCGGTCGTGCTGTTCCACGCCTTTCCCAAACTGCTGCGGGGGGGCTATGTGGGTGTCGATGTCTTTCTGGTGATCTCCGGTTATCTCATCTCGCAAATCATCCTGAGGGACCTCAGATACCACCGGTTCAGTTTCAAAGCGTTTTACATCCGTCGCACCAAACGGCTGTTTCCGGCGTTGATCACCGTGCTTGCTAGCTGTCTTGCATTCGGCTGGTTTGCCTTATGGCCCTCCGAATATGCCCAACTCGGTTTCAATACCGCTGCCGGCGCCGGATTTGTGGCCAACATCAAGTATTACGCTGACACCGGCTACTTTGATCTCGAAGCGGCCTCCAAACCCTTGCTGCACCTCTGGTCTTTGGGGGTAGAAGAACAGTTCTACCTCCTCTGGCCCATCCTGCTGCTGGTTGGGGAGCGTTTGAAAAAGACCGTCTGGATTGCACTGACCCTTTTCCTTCTCTCGCTCAGCGGCTACTACGCCCTCCTCTGGACTGGGCATGCAGAGGCCGCCTTCTATCTCCCCTTTTCACGCTTCTGGGAATTCATGCTGGGCTTCGCCGTCAGTTGGCGTGAAGCGCGACAGGACATCCTCGAACCGGGCTCAAGACAACCCCCGCCCTCCTGGATACAGGAGGCATTGGCGGTGACCGGGCTGGGCCTGATTCTCGCAAGTCTCATTCTACTGGCGCCGGAAAGCAGCCGGAGCAGCTACGGCATGGCGGCCCCGGCCGTGGGCGCCGCCCTCATGATCGCAGCCCCGGGGGGCGTCTGGATCCACCGCTGGCTCTTGTCCCGACGACTGTTGGTCTACATCGGCCTGATCAGTTATTGCCTGTATCTTTGGCACTGGCCCCTGATTGCCTTCGAGCACATCATTGATAACGGGCAACGGGACCGCAAGCTACTGATCGTGCTGATCGCCTTCAGTTTCCTGTTAGCACACCTGACCGCCTTTTCGATCGAAAAACCGCTGAGGCATGGCCGTGGATCTTGGATCACCTTGGGGCTCCTGACAGGGCTGGCGGCTGTCGGGCTTGCCGGAGGGCTCATCGGCCATCACAACGGGCTACCTGGCCGATTTGAAGGGCCAATTCCAACGCCGTTGAAACTTCGGGATTTCAACTGGGAAAAGGCGGGATGGAAAAAAATGGATTGCCAGAGGGCATTTGGTGCCACAGAAGGCGCTGAGTCTTTCTGTTATCTCCGCAAGAGGGATGATGCCAACCGTGATCTGTGGATCCTCGGCGACAGCCATGCCGGCATGGCCGGCCTTGGGGTCTCCGAAGCTCTTTCCAATCGCCCGTCCAACACGGCCTTCACACTCATCGGCAAAGGCGGTTGCATGCCCTTTGCCGGAATTGAAAAACGCACGGGGACGGCGGATTGCCAACCGTTTTTCGACCCGGTTTTTCAGTCGCTGTCGGCCTCCCA
>CAYLUS010000032.1:0-23903 GCA_964386975.1 uncultured Methylococcus sp. | reverse complement strand
GCATCCGCTCACCATCCTCTCCACCCTGCCCTCTGCCGCCGTCGGTGCCTTGCTGATGCTGGGGGTGCTTGGAATCGATCTCGACATCATTTCCCTGATTGGCATTGTGCTGCTGATTGGCATCGTCGCCAAGAATGCCATCATGATGATCGACTTTGCCCTGAACCTTCAGCGTAGCAGCGACCTGACGGCCAAAGACGCCATTCAGCAAGCGGCTCTGCTGCGCTTTAGACCCATTCTGATGACGACGCTGGCAGCGCTCCTGGCCGGGGTGCCGCTGGCGCTCGGTGGCGGTGTCGGCGCCGAAATGCATCGACCGCTTGGGGTTGTCATCATTGGCGGGCTGCTTTTTAGCCAGGTTCTGACTCTGTTCACAACCCCCAGCATCTATGTCGGTTTTGATCGGCTCGCCAGACGTTATGTTGGCGCCAAAGTCGAGCCAACGCCCCGCATCAACGGGTCTGATCCGCCTTGATGCAGCAACCTCCCAGCTGATGCCATGTTGCTGAATTTCTCGGGGCCATTCATCCGTCGACCTGTAGCGACGACCCTTTTGACGCTGGCTCTCAGCCTCTCCGGGATCCTGGCCCTTCTGCAACTGCCGATCGCACCGCTGCCTCAGATCGAATTCCCGACCATTCAGGTCAATGCTTTCCTTCCCGGTGGCAGCCCGGAAATGCTGGCCAGCGGTGTTGCCACCCCACTGGAGCGCCAGCTTGGCCGTATTGCCGGGATCACCGAAATGAGTTCCAGCAGCGCCTTTGGCAACACCTCGGTCATCCTTCAGTTTGATCTTGACCGGGACATTGATGGTGCCTCCAGAGACGTTCAGGCGGCCATCAATGCCGCCCGCGGTTTTCTGCCAAGCAACCTTCCGAATCTGCCTTACTACCGAAAGATCAATCCGGCGGACAGCCCCGTCATCATTCTCTCGCTGTCCTCCAAGCTCTACCCCCTTACAGCGCTCTACAACACGGCATCCTCGCTGCTGCAGCAGCGGCTGAGCCAAATCGAGGGGGTCGGGCAGGTCCAGATCGGCGGCAGCTCGCTGCCGGGGATTCGCATCGAAGTTAATCCTGCGTACCTCAATCACTATGGCCTCGGGCTCGACGAGGTCAGGCGCGTGATTCAGAGTCACAATACCGTTAGACCAGCGGGTCTGATCGAGAATGGCAATGCCAGCTGGATACTGAAACCCACCGACCAACTGCTGGATGCCGAGGCCTATGGAAACCTGATCGTCCGCAGTCAAGCAGGATCGATCCTACGCCTGAAAGACGTTGCCCAGATCCTCCCGGGCCCTGAGGACCCCAGAGCGATTGGCTTTAAGGGCGGGGAGCCTTGCATCATCCTTCTGGTCAACCGCTATCCCGGCGCCAATATCATCGCCGCCGCCGAGCATGTTAAAGCCGCACTCCCTGCCCTTCAGGCCGCCATTCCTGCCGGCATGAATCTCACTCAGGTCATTGACCGAACCCTGACAATCCGCGCCTCGGTGACCGATATCGAGGTCAGCCTGATCATCTCCATCGTGCTGGTGATGGCGGTGGTTTACCTGTTTTTAGGGTCGCTCACCACCACCCTGATTCCTGTCATTGCCATTCCCGTCTCGATCCTCGGGACTTACGTGGTCATGTATCTTTTGGACTACAGCCTGAACAACCTGACCTTGATGGCGCTGACCATTGCCACGGGATTCGTGGTCGATGACGCGATCGTGGTGACCGAGAACATCAGCCGCCACCTTCAAAAGGGCAAAAGCGCGTTGGATGCGGCGCTCCTGGGGTCACGGGAAATCGGCTTTACTATCCTTTCCATCAGTATCTCCCTGGTTGCCGTCTTTATCCCGCTGCTATTCATGGAGGGCATGCTCGGTCGTCTGTTTCGGGAGTTTTCGGTCACGCTGGCTACGGCGGTCCTGATTTCGATGCTGATCTCGCTGACCGTCACACCGACCCTCTGCCGGCTGTTTCTCAAGACAGAGGCATCGGCCTCCCCTCCGCGTGGCTTTCAAGCCTGGATTCATCGGCATCAGGATCACATCGAAATTGCTTATGAACGGAGCCTTCGCTGGATCGTTCGTCATCAGCCTCTGATGCTGATCCTCACCGGACTGACGCTTGGGGCAACGCTTTACCTCTACAGTGTCGTCCCCAAGGGATTTTTTCCCCAGCAAGACACCGGCCGTCTGATGGGGCAGATCATTGCTGATCAGCAGACCTCTTATCAAGCCATGGTGGCGCGACTCAAGGAGTACATTCGCATTATGGGCGAGGACCCGGCGGTCAAGGTCGTGGTCGGGTTCACCGGCGGCGCGGGGGCCGGTGGTGGTGGCAGCGCAGCGAACACGGCGCGGGTATTCAGTGCACTGGAGCCGCTAGAGGTCAGAAAACTCAACGCCGATCAGGTCATGGCGCGGCTTCGAGGCAAGATGAGCACGGTACCGGGCGGGCAGCTTTTTCTGCAACCACCGCAAGACCTCCGTATCGGGGGTCGCATGAGTGCGACCCAGTGGCAATACAGCCTACGCGCCAGCCATCTCGAACTCCTGAGGGACTGGGCCCCGCGGGTGATGGAGGCAATGAAGGCCATACCGGCCATTACCGACCTCAATATGGATCAACAAAACGCGGGGCTCAGCGCCAGCGTTGAAATCGACCGGGAAACAGCCATGCGCCTTGGCCTTTCGGTACAGGCGATTGATGAAGCGCTTTACGATGCGTTCGGACAACGGCAGATCTCGACCCTCTACCATCCCCTGAATCAGACCCATGTGATCTTGAGTGTCCCCTCCCAACTAGCCGAAGGTCCTGAGATCCTGAAACAGGTCAAGGTGGTGAATCGTGCGGGCCTTCAGATTCCATTGAGCCAGGTGGCCCGATTCAAGATCGAACCCATGGCCCTCTCGGTGAATCACACCGATCAGTTACCCTCAACCACGATCGCCTTCAATCTCCTTCCAGGGCACTCCTTGAGCGAGATCCTGCCGGAAATTAACCGGCTGGAGCGGAAGATCGGACTGCCGCAGGATGTGACGGGGAAACTGCAGGGCGCTGCCAAGGCCTTTCAGACCTCGCTCCAAAGTCAGCCGTTGCTGATCCTTGCTGCCTTGCTTTCGGTCTACATTGTGCTGGGTATCCTCTACGAAAACATCCTTCACCCCTTGACCATCCTCTCAACGATTCCCTCGGCGGGGCTTGGTGCCCTACTCGGTCTGCTGCTGTTCGGGCTGGAACTCAACGTGATCGGCCTGATTGGCATCATCCTGCTGATTGGCATTGTCAAGAAGAATGCGATCATGATGATCGACTTTGCCTTGCAGCTGGAGCGCGAGCAAGGTCTTCCCTCTCAAGAATCCATCGTCAGGGCAGCCCGTCTTCGTTTCAGGCCCATCCTGATGACCACCGTTGCGGCCCTTTTTGGGGCGCTGCCACTGGCGTTTGGCAAAGGCCCGGGGTTTGAATTGCGCCAGCCCCTTGGCATCAGCATCATCGGAGGTCTTCTGGTCAGCCAGGTCATCACGCTGTTCAGTACCCCGGTCATCTATCTGGCCTTGGATCGGCTCAGACGCCGGCCCACATCCAAGCCCACCTAGGCGGGCGTTGGTGTGGGGCGGCGCTTCAGTCCCTTCCCCCCCTTGCGCAATCGCTCAAAAGCCAGCGTCATTCCGCTCCTATCTGGCTCATGGCAAAGCAGCGAATTCCCCCATAAGCCGGAGGTTAAGATGACAAATCCGGTAAGGGCTGATAGAAAAAAGCAAGGACTCAATACTGTTTGTGGTCCTGACTTAGTACCAACCGGAGATAAAACGAATGAAGTTTTCCAACCTTGCCACAATCGCGCTCAGCATGCTGCTGGCCGCAGGTTGCTCGACGGACTACAAGCGCGGACAGGGCGGTGGCCCTGTATCGGGTTCATCCAACGTTGCGGGTGGATCCCAGGGTGCACATGCCGACCTTGAAAAGTGCTCTCAGCCGCTCGGCTCTGCCGCTCTCGTTGAAAACCAGGCACAAGCGGCAAGTTACAGCATTCATGGTATTCAGTCCCCCACGATTCTGGTCCGCCTGATGATGCAACAGTCAGGTTGCTTCGTGGTTGTCGACCGTGGCGCTGCGATGAACAACATGATGATGGAACGGCAACTGAACGCATCGGGTGAACTGAGAGACGATGCCAGCATGCACAAGGGCCAGATGGTTTCTGCCGATTTCTCGATCACCCCGAACATCACCTTTGTTGAAAATAATGCCGGAGGCCAATCTGTCGGCCTCGCCGTCGGCTCCGCCATTCCTTATGTCGGCGGCATCATCGGTGCCGTTGGGGCGGCCTACCAGATGAAGTTCAAGGAAGCCGAAACCGCGCTGATCATGGTTGATAACCGCACGGGGGTTCAGGTGGCGATGGCACAAGGCAGTACCTCCAAGGCCGACGCCAACTATGTGCTGGGTATTTTCGCCTCCTATGCCAACACGAACGAAGCCAAGGTCGTCTCATCGGCCTATCTTGACGCCTTCAACCAGCTGGTGAAGTCGGCCAAAGCAGCCGGTTACAAGTACGATCCACAGGCGGCGGATGCGCTGAAACCCCAAGCCAAGAAGAAGAAAAAGAACTGAGCGTAAGCCGTTACAGAAAGAGGGGCATGCAGCGATGACATGCCCTTTTTTTTGCCCATGCCCATGGACTCACGTGCAGGAAACCCTCTCTTACTAAAAGCGATTGATCCGCTAGGCCCTCACTTGGGCCATGGTGGCCAGACTGACGGTCTCTTTCATTCAATCGTTGCTGGTCAAACCCAACCATTCGGGGCACACTAACGAGGAAATAGAAAATAGGATAGACGCCATACATCGCCGGGCCCTTTGGCCTTTAGCCTGATCCTTCCGCCGATGCTCATTCAGGAATATTCCCATGCCTCAGACCGGCCACATGAGAAGACTGCTCCCTTTGCCTGTTGGTGCGGTGCTGCTATTGATGGTCTGCATGGCACAGAGCCACGCCAGACGCCCAGCGGGAGAGGAAGCCCCAACGGGTTTTGATGAACAAACCAATGGCTATTTGTCGCAAACCGACTATCAGGCAGGTCTGATCGAGTTCAACGACGTCAAGACCGTCAATGACGGGCTTGGGCCGGTCTTTAATGAAGTCTCCTGCCAGAAATGCCACAAGGGACCTATAGATGGGGGAACCAGCCACTTCAAGGTCATTCGGGCGGGTTACCTGATCGGCGGCAACTTTATCCCGCCAGCGGGCGGCTCGATGATCGCCGCACGGGCCACCCGGCCCGAGATCCGGCCAGTCGTCCCAGCGGATGCCAATGTCATCACCCAGAGAACCTCCCTCAGCACGCTGGGCGATGGCTACATGGAGGCTATCTTGGACGCCGACATCATCGCCGGCGCCAGAGCGCAACCCGGGCGATCCAAGGGTCAGATTCATGGTCAATATGTGATGACGGACCTCCTCGAGGCCCCTGGGGCTCAGGTTGTCGGTCGGTTTGGCTGGAAAGCCCAGCACGCCAGTCTGGTCTCGTTTGCGGCCGATGCCTATCGCAATGAAATGGGCATTACCAGTCCGCTTGACCCGACCGAGCCTACATCCAATGGCCGCTCGGTTGAAGCTTATGAAAGAGCCTCGATTCCGAACGACCAGACCAATGATGATGTGTATCTGCTTGCCAATTTCATGCGCTCCACAAAAGCCCCACCTCGACGCCCTGCGCGCGGCAAAGGCGAAGCCCTTGGCGCACATCAATTTGAATCTGTGGGTTGTTCAATCTGTCATACACGAAGTTTCACCACAGCCCCACCCGGAACTGCGATTCTGGGCGGGACGTTCATCGTACCCGAGGCCTTGGGTTCTCGCGTCATACACCCCTATAGTGACCTCCTGTTGCATGATGTAGCGACCGGTGACGGCATAGTCCAGAACGGCGATCAGACGACCCGCAACAAGATCCGTACGATGCCTCTGTGGGGCTTGGCTACGCGCAGAATGTTCCTCCATGATGGCAGCGCCTCTTCTATTGAAGAGGCCATTCGTCGCCATGGCGGCGAGGCCGCTGGTGTGATGAAGCGCTATAACGGATTAAGACCCAAAAGCCGTCGTGAACTCATCGAGTTCCTGCATTCCCTCTAACCCTCGCTTTCTTCAGGTCAAGATACGCGCCCGCTCGGTTTGCGCGGATTTGTCGTGGAGCCACGACAGAATGGCTTAGGGCACAATCAAGGATTTCTCGGTCAGGGCCACCCCTTTTGCCAGCGAGTCCGTTCAGGCAAGGCTTTCCATATCGATCACGAAGCGGTATTTCACATCGCTTCGCAACATCCGTTCAAAGGCGGTATTGATCGCCGCTATCGGAATGACTTCAATCTCGCTGGTGATGTTGTGCTGACCACAAAAATCCAGCATCTCCTGGGTTTCACGAATCCCGCCGATCAGGGAGCCAGCCAGCTGGCGTCGACCAAAAATCAGCTGAGGGGCAGAAATGCGCGTATCCTCAGGGGGAACACCCACCAGTGTCATGGTGCCATCACGCTTAAGAAGATTTAGGTAGGGATTGAGGTCATGGGCGGCCGAGACCGTATCGAGGATCAAGTCGAAGCGATTGGGGTAGTTTTCAAGCGCATGGGTATCCCGCGAATAGACCACCTCGGAGGCGCCGAGTCTTAGCGCGTCCTGGGCCTTTTCGGGTGAGGTCGTGAAGAGGACCACCCGCGCACCCAACGCACTGGCAAACTTGACCGCCATATGACCAAGCCCTCCAAGGCCAACCACGCCGACCTGGTCACCCTGCCCGACCTTCCAATGTCGCAGCGGTGACCAGGTGGTGATCCCCGCACACAGAAGGGGTGCCGTGGCTGCCAGGTCCAGATTCTCGGGGACACGAAGTACGAAGGCTTCATCCGTGACGATACGCTGGGAATAGCCGCCATAGGTCATGCCAGGGTGCCGAGGGTCCTCGGCGTTATAGGTCCAGATTGGACCGCGAAGACAATATTGTTCCTCGCCTTCAAGACAACTTGGACAGGTACGGCAGGAGTCCACCATGCAGCCCACAGCGGCTCGGTCCCCTATCCGAAATTGGGTGACAGCAGAGCCGATTTGAGTGACCCGGCCAATGATTTCATGACCGGGAACGCATGGGTAGGTCGTGCCCTGCCATTCGTTGCGGGCCTGATGAAGATCACTGTGGCACACCCCGCAATAAAGAATCTCAATCTCCACATCCTGCGGGCCCGGTTGCCGGCGTTCAATCCAATGAAGGCTCAATGGGGAAGATGCATTCAAGGCGGCATAGGCTTTGGTTTTCATGGCAAGGTCCATCGTTTGAAATCAGTGTCTTTAAAGTGGCAACGATCGAGGCGATGTGCAAATCACTCTCAAACACTCCTGCCACTCCTGAGCCCCGCTGATGGTCTGCAACACCCCAAGGCGTCTTCCTGAAGACTCAGGGACTTGGGGGAACGACGACCAGAGTCATGCCCGCTGTTGCCGTCAGCCGGGGAGAGCCGCTGACCTGTGTCGCCGATACGATCAGCCGGTAGGAACCCGGCGCCGCGGGCTTCGCATTTTTTGGCCAGTACAATTTCCCATTATAGGTACTCCCTGAGGCTTTGGTCTGTTGAAGTTGCATCCCGCTCGGCTGCCCAAGAACCTTGAGTTTCAAACGAGCGCCCCGGGAGTCGGTTGCCGAAAAGCTGATCGTTCCTGCATTGGCGACCACGGTCATTGGATCCTGAACCATCAGGACCGGCTTTGCTCGGGAAGTACTCCCCCCGGCGGCACTGCGGGGGCAAAAGGTGGTGAGAATCCAATTCTGATTACCCGAGACATTCGCTTTGAAGCCCTCACCCTTCTCGCTGAGCGTACTCTGGCCCCCACTCGTGTGGCAGTTAGTACACGACGTATCGGGTGTTTCCCTACCGCTTTCGCGACAGATCCTGCTCACCTGAGCGATCTGCTGCGTGCCTCCGAAAGCAGCGCTGACCGGAAGCAGCGCTGTCCCGACCGCGCCCAGCATGAAAAACCATAGGAATTGACTCGTTTCAGGCAAGGTGTGTTTCATCCATTCCTCCGCGAGGAACTCGGTCCTTCATGACGGGAGGGAATAGCGGCCAATCCGAAGGATTGGCGTCTTTCTTGTGCTCTCACATTTTTCTCCTTTGATCGGTGAAGCAGGAATCGCCTTTCTTTAGGTAGGGAAGTCAATCAGAGGTCTCCATACTGATGATTTGGATGAATTGCTCCCTGAGTTGATATCGCGGGGTGCATGACTTGGATCAATCGCGCTGGACTCACGGGAGCACAGCGACCCAGTCCCATGTGATTTTGATCTTCAAACAGCCCACAGCACGGGATGACCCACCCTAAACCCCAGAATCAAGCAAAATTAGCGCCAAAAGCCCACGGCGGCTATCCGTTATCATCTCGTATATCGCCAGTTGCCTAACTGGAAGAGGATGCGGCATATGGCCTATATATCGGTCATTTGACTCGACAAAGGCTCACGTTGAGCGGCCTTCCGTCCGGCCGATGGGCCCACCCATTGCAGCCGGAGGCGCATGCCAGAACTGAGAATGACCGGCCCGATGAATGCGCCGACCATCCCAAATGCCAACACGCCCCCGACAACACCAGGAGTGCAGGGAGATTAAGGACATGGCTGACTACTCAGGGTCGGATCAGGTTATCCGCGGGGTGGATCACCAGCATACGCCAGAGTGCAAGCCCAAGAACGGCAGTAAATCGATGCTCATGAAGCATTCCGATAACAATCGGACCCAACACAAGGGATGCACCCACTATAGCTCCCAGCACAGCCAGGGCTGCAATCAAGCCAGGCAGCAAGGGCACCTTGATCCCCATGAGGGCAAAGCCCAGAGCGGCAATGACGCCCTGCGCCATCGCGCCACCAAAGAATCCCAGACTGACCGCAAACACGGCTGCATGAATGGCTTGAAGTCGGCTTCCGCCCGAGGTCCGATGAACCCGCGCATGGCGCTTAGAATCACTGTCGCGACCCATTGAACAATCTGGCTGACACATTCACGATGAAGGCGGCCATCGGCCTGCCCCAAGAGCGGCAGGCGCGCCTTGAGCTCGATCAATAGGGCGTGGGTCCCCGTGGGGATCTATGAGAGGATCGTCTGAAGCCATGGACCCAGCAGCGGGATCTCTGCCAGTTGCTGGGGGAGGTTTTAGCTGCAATGCCCCGAGTTCAAGCCGTGATGCCCAGAGACATTTATGAGATTCTGACAGACACGCTATCCCCTTGATGAACAGCAAACGAACCCGTCCAGGTAGATCGGGGATCCAACCGCCATTCGATATATCCCTTGCAGGGCTCTCCCATAAGGCCGCGCGAGAGCGACTAAAAACCTTTGGTTTCAACGAACTTGAGGGCCGACGGGGTCGGGGCATCGGATCCATATTGCTGGGTATCCTCAAAGAGCCGATGCTGCTGCTTCTCATCGGATGCGGCGGCACCTATCTGCTTTTGGGTGAACCGCGAGAAGCCCTGGTCCTTTTGGGCTTCATGGGCGTCATCATCCTGATCACCTGGATTCAAGAAACCAAAACCGAGCGGGCACTGGATGCCTTGCGGGATTTATCAAGCCCAAGAGCGCTGGTTCTGCGGGACGATACGCCGATTCGAATTGCCGGACGCGAGGTTGTCCCAGGGGATCTGTTGATACTCAACGAGGGGGATCGAATCCCCGCAGATGCGCTGCTTCTGGAAAGCGGGCACCTCTCGATTGATGAGTCCCTGCTGACCGGTGAGTCGGCGCCTGTTCGTAAAGCCATCTTCAATTCAAAGACTCATCAATCCCGCATGGGCGGGGACGATCAGCCTTACCTGTACGCCGGAACCCTGATCGTTGCCGGCAAAGGATTGGCGCGGGTGACAGCCACCGGCAGAACGTCAGAGCTGGGCAAGATCGGCGCCAGCCTTGACTCCATTGTCCCCACGCAATCCTCGATTCAGCAGGAGACACGTCGCTTCGTTCGCGGGCTGGCTCTGGTCGGCGGACTTTTGTGTCTCGGGGTCGTCTTGGTCCTTGGTCTAATCCTTGAGAGCTGGTTAGAGGGCATTCTCTCCGGATTGACACTGGCCATGGCCATATTGCCTGAAGAATTTCCCATCGTTCTGACCCTCTTCCTCGCGCTAGGGGCTTTTCGGTTATCCAAGGTCCATGTCCTCACACGCCGTAATCAGGCGATCGAAACCTTGGGTGCCGTCACTGTGCTGTGTACGGACAAAACCGGGACTCTGACTGAGAACCGAATGCAACTCAGGGGACTGTGTCCGGCGAATCAATCTCTTCTTGAGAGCACATTTGATCAGGGCATTCCAGCGTCCCATCACGCCTTACTTGAGACCGCCATCCTAGCAAGCCAGAAAGACCCGATTGATCCCATGGAACGGGAACTTCGGGAAATGGCTCGGCGATTTGCCAAAGATCGTCTGCATGAGGATTGGCAACTGGAGCGGGAATATCCGCTTTCCAAGGACTTGATGGCCATGTCCTGTGTTTGGCGGTCGGCTGAAGGGCATCACCTCATGGTGGCTGCAAAAGGGGCTCCTGAAGCCATCATGGATCTGTGCCATCTGTCTGATCAGGCCTCCCGCCAGATCCGAAAGGACATCGATCGCATGGCGAAAAGGCGTCTTCGGATTCTCGGGGTGGCCAGAGCGCAGTGCCAGAGCCTGCCGGCCATTCAGCATGACTTTGAATTCGAGTTCGTAGGACTGATCGGCTTCCTCGATCCGGCCAGGGCGTCTGTTCCAGAGGCGATTCGCTCCTGCGCCTCTGCCGGCATTCATGTCGTCATGATTACCGGCGACTACCCCGAGACGGCCAAAAGCATCTCCAGGGCAATTGGTCTTGGCGAGGGCAAAATCTTAACGGGGCTTGAGCTGGATGGGCTCTCGGATCTGGCGCTTGAGCGCATCTTGCCCGAGGTCAGGGTCTTTGCTCGGGTCAGGCCTGAACAGAAATTAAGAATCATTCAGGCCTACCAGCACCAAGGACATGTGGTTGGCATGACGGGAGATGGGGTCAATGACGCGCCGGCACTCAAAGCCGCCGAGATTGGCATTGCCATGGGCAAACGCGGAACGGATGTAGCCCGAGAGGCTTCCGACATGGTGCTGATCGATGATGCCTTTGAGGCCATCGTCGCAGGCATCCGGATGGGGCGTCGAATTTTCGACAATCTGAGAAAGGCCATGGCTTATCTGATCGCCGTCCACATTCCCATTGCCGGCATCAGCACCCTTCCTATCGTTCTCGAGTCGTTTACGCAGAAAAACTGGCCGATCATCCTCATGCCACTTCACATTGTCTTCATGGAGATGATTATTGACCCCGCCTGCTCGGTGGTCTTTGAAGTGGAACCGGAGGATGAGGGCATCATGGGGCGACCGCCGAGGTCACCCCATGAACACCTCCTGAGTCCTCGCATGATCGCCTTGAGTATCGGTCAAGGTGCAGTTGCCTTTCTGATGGTCGCCGGGATTTACAGTTACGCCATCGCCAGAGGCTTTTCCGATGACACCATCCGGGGGATCACCTTTGCTGCCTTGGTACTCGGAAACCTCTGCCTCCTTCTCAGCAACCGCTCATGGAATAAAACCCTGATCTCATCTCTTGGGGCACAAAATGCCGCTTTCTGGTGGGTGATTGCCGGTACGCTGACAACCCTGGCGCTCTCCCTCTTTGAACCCACCCTTAGGCAACTTTTTCACATCCAGCCACCATCATGGCCTGACCTGGGCGTGGCCATGGGCTGCGCACTCGGTTCGGTGCTCTGGTTTGAGCTCTACAAGGGCTGGCTCCGCCCCGAAAGCCATGGCGAAGCCCAGGGGAAGACTGGGAAAACACCCCGGGCACAGGCAATTCGACCACAACAGAAGAGCCGGAAAAAGGCCAGAGGCTCAAAGGCAAAAAGACCCAATGACTGAACCGGGAATCCATCCTCCGAGTTGACGACACGGGCCACCCATCGAAGCATCAAGTCATCAGTCAGGATAAGCGAGGCAATTGCGGCCCAAACTCTTCGCTCGATACAATTGCTTGTCGGCGATCGCAATAAAGGTTTGCGCCGACAAATTCTCGGCCTGAAGGACCGCAAGGCCCAGACTAATCGTTGCCAAAATGGGCTGGTTGCCATAAGTAACCGGGCGTTGCTCCACCAGAGCGCGAAGCTTTTCACCCACCACAATGGCCTCGTCCTGATTGATACCCGGGAGTATCAGCCCGAACTCCTCTCCCCCGTACCTTGCGAAGATGTCGACTTCCCTGACATGCAGCCGCACCGTATCAGCGAGTCCTCGTAGTACCGCATCCCCGGCCAGATGGCCGAAGGTATCGTTGATCTTCTTGAAAAAATCAACGTCCATCATGATCAGCGAGAGCGCGCTTTGGTTTCGAAAGGCTCGCATCAACTCCCGATCCAGCGCGTCGAGAAAATGGCGCTTGTTGTAGATACCTGTCAGACCGTCCGTAATCGAGAGCCGGTGCATTTCATCATGGAACCGCGCCTCGACGTTGAGGCTGCCAAAAAACTTGAAAATAGTACGACCCACTCTCAAGAGGTCCCCATCCTTCAGGCGAGTTGACTGCTTAAGTGGATCATCGTTCAGGAACGTCCCATTGGTCGAGCCCCGATCCTCAACGCAGAAGTGGCCCTCACAGGTCTTGGTGATCGCGGCGTGAACCCGGGAAATGGTTTCCTCATCGACTTGAATTTCGCAACTGCTCGAGCGACCGATCGTGATCACTGTGGGCGAGGTGCTGGAGGAGGCCGGGCTGGTGTCGCCCAGCGAGTAACATTTACCGAGCGCTTTGCCGTAGATCATGACCAGACAGGATTGTGACTGAGGTGACGCTTCGGGCGCGGGGTCTACCGCCGTAAAAACGGTCTGATCCTGACCATCTGAGGGTGCATTTGACATAGCGTGATGGAATCTCGAGAGGATGACGGGGCCGCCGGTAAAGGGCTAATGCAAGTCGTTTCCAAAGAATCTATCCTTGAATCCCTCATCTTGCAAAATCAACCTTTGCTCCCAATTGAGTCGATCTGATAGGCTCGGGCCGTCAAGGATGAATGAAAATCCGCATGGACGGCGTTCCCTATTTGCATCACCCGTGTCCGGCATGCAGGAACGACCCACCCCCTGTCACCACCCCCGAATGAAACCGAGAACCGGGGTTTCACGTTAAAGTAGGGGACGATTTGAGGGGCAGGCATCCCATGGCGGATACCAATTCATACCGCGCCACCAGGAGTTTTCTATGTCATCCGATCTTGATTGTGACGTCCTCATTGCCGGTGCAGGTCCCACCGGGATGTCGGCTGCCATTGCCCTTCATGATGCTGGATACCGGGTTATCATCATCGATAAGCACGCGAAGGGCCTCGCGTTCTCGCGAGCGATTCTGGTGAACTCCCAAACCTTGTCTTTACTCAAGCCCTTGGGAGTTGCCGACAAGATCATGGCCCAAGGCCAACGCTTCAGGTCAATCACCATCCAGGGGGTTGATGGCACCCTCCTGGAAGGTCATGTTGGCGATAGCACGGATTCTGAGATTCGTCCGACCCTGTTGCCCCAGTTAACGACCGAGCAATGCCTGCTTGAAGGTCTCCTAGAACGAGGGATTCGTGTGAATCGTCCGGCAGAGCTCAAAACCCTCCACCAGTTCGAGACGCATGTCGAGTCTCTGGTGAACTTCGGGGAGGAGATCCAAACCATCCGTTCGTCTTACCTACTGGGCGCTGATGGGGCTCACAGCGCGGTTCGTCAGTCGCTGGGAATTGATTACCACCGATCCAAACGCCCTCTTCTCATGTACAGTCAAGACGCAGAAATGGACTGGACGGGTCGCTCAGATGTGATGATCTGGGTTTTGGAGACCGGGGCCGCCATCGCGATCCGGATGGGACCGCGAAAGATCCGCTTTGCAGCGACCAGCAAAGCGACGTTCCAGGCCCTGGGCCTTGAAGACCAGATCGAGAAAACGACCTGGGAGAGTGAGTTTGATGTTTACTTTGCCCAAGTCAAATCCTACGGTGATCGGCGCGTCTGGTTGGCCGGTGATGCAGCCCATGTGCATTCCCCCATCGGTGGGAGAGGAATGAACATGGGTATCGCCGATGGCGTGCGTTTTGCCAAAGGCCTCCTGGATGGAGACCTTTCCGGCTATCAGCGGGACCGACATGCCGTGTCGGCAGGTTGGGTCCGCAAAAACCAGCGGCTCACGGAACTGATGACGGATACCACTTTTAAAGGGCGTCTGGCCAGGGCGGGCGTCCGGAGCCTTTTCAAGGTCGTGGCACGGGTCGCCGGCGCGAATGCGGGCAAAAAGATCTTTGAAGCCATTGCGGTTGGCTAAAGCCGACCCGATGGGAACCATGCCCTGACCCAAAAAACCCTGCTTGATAAGGCGCCAGCGCATCCGTCAGACCCTTCAATCAACCCCAAGATGATATGTTATATTGTATCTATTCTGGGTTCCCCTAAAAAAACGCAAGTGAGCACACACAACCATCACCATTGCATGACATCGGCGATTGAGAGCGCTGAACGGCTTTGCGCGCAAAAGGGCATTCGGTTCACGGAGACTCGCCGCAAGGTGCTTCAACTCATCTGGGAGAGCCATCAGGCGGCAAAAGCCTATGACCTTCTGGATCGCATCAAGTCATCGGACCAGAGCGCGACCCCGATGACTATCTATCGGGCCCTCCAGTTCCTCCAGGACCAGGGTCTGATCCACCGAGTCGAGACCTTGAATGCCTATATTGGCTGCAATTGCGTGGGACGTCAGCATGAAGTGATCCTACTGATCTGCGAGGCCTGTCTGCAGATCAGCGAACGTCCGGAACCCGAGATCATGAGACGCATTCATGAAAACATTGCCAAAACCGGGTTCAGGACCAAGCGAAGCACGATCGAAATCTATGGCACATGCAGGGAGTGCGCAGAGCCACTTCCCGGATCGCACTGATTTTTTGGGTCAGGCTTGATATGTTATTACGTAACATTTTTTTGACGGGCTTTATCTGGCAGCTGTTGTCGCTAACGCTCCACCTTGCCGCCTTTCGGGTGGAAGCCGATGAACTCGAAACACTCGATTTGCCCGAGAGCACGGCCAATCCCCCCGTCAAAAAGGCCGTGAAAACACAAGATGAGATTGAGCTTGAGGAGGTCGTCGTCACAGCGCCGCTAGAGCGGACCGTCGCAGAACAGGCTCGCCCTGCAACCGTTTTGACTGGCGAGGCATTAAGAGAACAGATGGGGCCGACCATCGGAGCGACACTAAGCCAGCAACCTGGCATCACCAATCAGTCGTTTGGACCCGGGGTGGGCCAGCCTGTCATACGCGGACTTTCCGGGCCGCGGGTCCGGGTTATGGAGAATGGGATCGGCAACAATGATGTGTCGAATATCAGTCCAGACCATGCCAATAGCATTGAACCCTCACAGGCCGAGCGCATTGAAGTTTTGAGGGGTCCATCAAGCCTTCTTTATGGCAGCGGGGCGATTGGCGGGGTTGTCAATGTCATTGACAACCGGGTTCCCGAAAAAAAGGCTACACAGCCCATCGGCGGGGCCTTCAATCAAATCTACAACTCCGCACTGGACGAAACCTCAAGCTCCTTGCGACTCGAGGGGGGAGAGTCCACATTTGCCTACCACCTTGACGGCTTCTACAGAAATAGCGGCAATGAAATCATCGCAGGGCCCGCCATCGACGAGACGGCCGCTAGGGCGACCAACGCTGCGCTCGCTGAAGTCCCATCCATCCAGAATACGTACGGCTACGTCAATAATACGCAAGCGCGCGCCAAGGGGGGGAGCTTCGGCATGGGATGGATCGGAGAGGCCGCTCATGCGGGGGCTTCCATCAACCATCTGGATAACAATTACGGGATTCCACCCATCGGCTTTCCCGGTGAGCCACCCATTCGTATCCAGTTGACACAAAACAAATACGACTTTCGGGGCGGCCTTGAAAATCCCTTCGATTTGGCAGAGCGAATGCGGGTCAAGTTGGGCTACACCGACTATCAACATATTGAATACGAGGGCGGTGTCCCAGCGACCACATGGAGCAGTAACGCCTTTGAGAGTCGACTTGAACTGAATCACAAGCCGCTCGGACCATTCCGGGGGCAGTGGGGATTTCAGTCAGTAAACGGCGACACTTCCGCTGTTGGGGAGGAAGTGACCCTGCCCTACACCACGATCGGAAACTATGGCTGGTTTGCGGTCGAGACCCTCGATACGGATCCGGTCGTCTATGACTTTGGCCTTCGAATTGAACCACAGTTTGTGACGCCAGCAGCCTCAAGTGGCTATGAGGCCAGACGTTTCCTGCCGGTCAGTGCATCGGCTTCCGGTCTTTGGAAAATCGATTCGATTCACGGTCTGAGCCTTGCTTTCACCGAATCCCAACGAGGGGCGCAGGCTCAGGAACTGTACGTCAATGGGCCGCATCACGCTACACAGGCTTTTGAGATCGGCAATCCGAATCTCAATATGGAAACGTCATTCAATCTCGAACTTGGATATACCTTCAAACTCGAGGACATGACCGCCGAACTTAACCTCTTCAATAACTGGGTGAACGACTATATTTATTCCCAATACACGGGCGACATTTATGGGATTGAGGGAGGAATCCACGGCGCCGATGAGGGTGGCAATGGACATGACCACGGCGGTGAATTACCCATCCTTCAGATCGATCAGGCCAATGCCTTATTCAGAGGTTTTGAGGGCAATTTCAATGTCCCCCTGATGGAAAACCGGTTCGGATATCTCGGGGTCAATCTTTTTGGCGACTATACACGCGGAATGCTCCAGAATGCCGGAAATGGCAACGTCCCAAGAATGCCTCCCCTGCGCTATGGCGCCCAACTTGACTACAACATCGACCATTGGGCGGGGTTTTTTCGGGTGACCCGAGGCAATCGACAGGGCTATGCTGGCGAAAACGAGAGTGAAACACCCGGATGGGTCCTGATGAATGTGGGAGTGAGCTACGAAGCCAAGACCTTCGGGGACAGCAAGCTCCTCTTTTACCTTCGGGGCAATAACCTGCTGGATCAGAACATTCGCAATTCGACGTCCTATCTTAAGAACTACGCGCCAGAGCCTGGACGCGGGGTCCAACTCGGTTTACAGATCAGCTACTGAGCAGGCAATCGGCACTTCCAGTATCGGCCGATGGACACCAGCGGCAAAAAAGCCTGAGATCCCGGGGTGACTGACTATCACGCATTCGGCAGCTGGGCCCACGTGAGGTAGTGCTGAAGGTGAAATCAGTCCGGAATGTCAGGCCTCGCGCTTCCAAAACATCCATCAAGATGCTTCAACTATTGAGGTCAAAGCGATCCAGATTCATCACTTTGATCCATACCGCCACAAAGTCGTTTACGAATTTTTGCTGAGCATCCTCTTGGGCATAAACCTCAGCAATCGCCCTGAGCTGAGAGTTTGAACCAAAAACAAGATCGACTCTGGAGGCTTCCCATTTCAACTCTTGCGTCTTGCGAGAATGGCCAAGGTACACCCCTTGTTTATCTAACGATAAAGACCACGTCGTATCCATATCAAGCAAATTAACGAAGAAGTCATTGCTTAGCACCTCCGGCCGTGTTGTAAAGAGCCCTAGACTTGAACCCTCCCATTGGACACCCAGTACACGGAGCCCACCCAATAGAACCGTCATTTCAGGAGCACTTAATGTCAGAAGTTGTGCCCTATCCAGTAAGCGGGCCTCCTCCAAAGGATCGTGCTCCTTCGTCGAATAATTGCGAAACGCATCGGATGTTGGCTCAAGTACAGAAAATGACTCGATATCAGTATGAGATTGGGATGCATCGCTACGCCCGGGGACAAAAGGCACAACGACTGGAATGCCAGCAGCCTTTGCTGCTTCTTCTATTCCAGCACACCCCCCAAGAACAATGAGATCAGCCAATGACACGCTTCGACCATCCACTTGGGTTTGGTTAAACTTTTGCTGAATCTCCTCAAGGATAGCTAACGCGCGAGCAAGTTTGATTGGCTCGTTAACAGGCCAATCCTTTTGAGGGGCCAATCGAATCCTCGCGCCATTTGCACCCCCTCTCTTATCAGACCCTCGAAATGTTGAGGCCGAGGCCCAGGCCGTTCTGACGAGGTCTTTAATTGAGAGGCTACTCGCCAGCAGCGAGGCTTTGAGGTCGGCGATATTGTCTGGATCAATGGGGAGATTAGAAATGGCAGGTATAGGGTCCTGCCAAATGAGATCCTCGGTAGGAACTTCAGGACCGAGATAGCGGGATTTTGGGCCCAAATCACGATGGGTCAGTTTGAACCATGCGCGCGCAAATGAATCTGCAAAAAGGTCTGGATTTGCGTGGAATCGGCGCGCGATAGGCTCGTAAAGTGGGTCAAAACGAAGCGCGAGATCGGCCGTCGTCATTATCGGTGGGTGTTTCTTGGCCGCGTCATGCGCATCTGGAATCAAGTGCTCATCACTGACATTCTGAGCGACCCACTGGTGCGCGCCTGCAGGGCTTTTTGTAAGTTCCCATTCGTAGCCAAAAAGCATATCAAAGTACCCGTTGTCCCACCGTGTAGGGTTGGGTTTCCAGGCGCCTTCGATCCCGCTGGTCGTCGTGTGAACTCCCCTGCCGGATTCAAAAGCATTGATCCAGCCGAGCCCCTGCGCTTCAATGCAGGCGGCTTCTGGCTCTGGCCCGACAAGACGAGGGTCTCCAGCGCCATGCGCTTTACCGAAGGTATGACCTCCCGCAATGAGGGCGACTGTTTCTTCGTCATTCATCGCCATGCGGGAAAATGTTTCCCTTATGTCACGCCCAGAGGCCACGGGATCAGGATGACCATTCGGTCCTTCAGGGTTAACGTAGATCAATCCCATTTCTACAGCGGCGAGAGGGCTCTCAAGTTCACGATCTCCGCTATATCGATTATCCCCAAGCCATTCGCTCTCAGAGCCCCAGTAGATGTCCTCTTCCGGTTGCCAAACATCTTCGCGCCCACCCCCAAAGCCAAAAGTCTTGAGCCCCATTGATTCAAGCGCACAATGGCCTGCGAGCATCATTAGGTCGGCCCATGAAATCGTATTGCCGTATTTTTGTTTGATTGGCCAGAGCAACCGCCGCGCTTTATCCAGATTTCCGTTATCAGGCCAACTGTTTAGCGGAGCAAATCGTTGGCTACCTGATCCAGCCCCTCCACGTCCATCAGTGACACGGTAAGTACCTGCACTGTGCCATGCCATTCGAATGAAGAGCGGGCCATAGTGCCCCCAGTCGGCAGGCCACCAGTCTTGTGAATCGGTCATTAGCGAGACCAGATCTTCCTTAAGCGCGGCAAAGTCGAGACTGTTGAAGTGCTCCCTGTAGCTGAACTCGGGACCCAGCGGATTTGAAATCGCCGAATGCTGGTGAAGAATGCTCAGATTGAGCTGGTTCGGCCACCACTCCTTACTCGTCTGAGCGCTGTTTTTGAAGGACTTAGCCTGTGACCCACCAAACGGACATCTGCTTTCACTGCTCATGACTTGACCCTAAAAGTTGACAACAATAAATAACCCTTTGAATTCGCACTTACTGAGGGTTCCTCCACTAAGGACCGCTTTCAGCCAACAGTTACAAGCCCTCATGGCAATCAACGCTGCATCTTCACCTCTTTTATACCGTTAATAAACCCGTTTTAGGGACGTCCATGGGAGGTTACCCAGCCAGGGTCTGGGCGGGTCTCGTTGCTCGAAGCTATCCGATCATGTCCTAAAGTTCGAGGCATTAGCAACTGTGAGCGGATTACAGGGTATCTTATTAGCGCTTCGGGTAGGCAGGCTGCGGATCATTGAGCACACCCCAAGCAACTCTTACTGGATAAGCAAACGAAGCAGAGGATTGACGTGGGAAGAACATTAACGGTTTTGAATCATGGCAGCGAGAGTTTTACGGGGAAAACTCAATCCAAAACCTTCGGCTTTGAGAAAACCTTGCAGCCCGAACTCGTCACCCGAATCGAACAAATCTTCCGATGGGCCGAAGATCCCAACCCCTCGATGAAGACCACCTCCGTGATCCGGACCGCAGAACCGGTTCGCAAGCTCGACGAAAACAGCCGCTTTCTCGTGACTCAGGGACAAGGCACCTCCGGAAAGCAGGGTGGCTACAACCCTGATCGAGCCAGCATGATCGGTGACTCCAATCATCCGGGATACTTCGGTGAATCTGAAACTCAGCTTCACGCCAAGCAAATTGCGAGTGCGGAAAAGCAGTCTGCGAGGAATGTCAGAGGCGGGCTCACGTCTTTTGGCATGGGCTTCATGAAAATGGCAAAGCTGGGCGCCACAGAGGACATTGGGGTTTATGCCAATGTCGATCGACTTTATAACCATCTTCTCAAGTGCAGGGAGAACACCTTTCTGGAGCCTATCACCAAAATCAACATGGTGGGCTGGAGCCGAGGGGCGGTGACCTGCCTCCGTCAGGCTAATTTTCTGGAGAAGCACTTTCCTGACATCGAGATCAATATTTTTGCTGTGGATCCTGTGGCAGGTCTTGGCCAGGATACCGATGATGGGGATTACGCCAGCAATCGAATTCCAGACAATGTAAAGAAATACATCTTCATTATCGCGGGCAACGAGGATCGCTTCGCGTTTCCCCCGCTCCCGCTGCCAGAGCAATACATGAAGTACACCTGTTTGCCTTTTCCGGGTGATCACTCAAATGTCGCCAAAACAGACAACTCCTCCGGGACGATCGTGGCGCATCTTTGCTACAAGTTTCTCAAACAAAACGGAAGCCTTGATGGAAACCCCTCATACCTGAGGGATCGGATGAAAAGAGAGCTCTGTCTTGGGGTAAGTGATCTCCTCCAACATTATGACAAGTTGCTTTGCAGCATCATGGGCTACATGACACCGGGCTATAACCCGGCCAACATAGTTCAGGCCCATACGGTTCAGCGCCCAATCATGGGGATGGCCACCTCTTCTGAAAGGGGGCGAGGGAGTAACGTCTTTGCTGAAAAATTTTTCATCAATCAACATCATAAGACTTTGTTTCAGGCGACCCATCCGACGGTGTACGCAGAGCTCTGCGCATCAAATGGCAACAACCAGCGACTGGCTGGAGATTACACGCCCACGGGCCTTAATAGCCAGCTCCCAGAGCATGTCAAACGAATTAAGCAGATGTTGTGCTACCGGAGCAGGCAGGAGATCCGAGCCTTGATGGACGATACAAGTGAGCGAAGGGGGCAGGACTTCGAGGATCTAAAACGGGTTCAGATGAGTCTTGCTGATCAGGGTCTCATCGATTGACCAAAAGCGCTGCAGGACCTCTTGCGACTGCTACAGCTTTTCCTGAGAAATGGGCCCCTATTTCTGGATGGGTCTGCAAGATCCGGTACGCTCTCTTTTTGAGGTAAAGTGATTTTTCGTGACCAGTCCGTGTTTGTGATAACGCTACCGTCTCAATTTTGGTGAGGTGATCCGATGCCATTTGTATTTACCGTGTTTAATCACGGAACAGACTTCAACGCTGACAAAAATCACTTCGAGATTGTGACCTTTCTTCACAACCTCATGCCCAAAGCAGAGGAGGCGCATGTCGATCTTGACGAGGCGACAGGGCGGTATGTGATCAAAATGCGCAGTTTGCGACATACATGATCAATATGGGCGTTGGCTCGGAATCGGTTGAGGCCAAAAACTCCACCCGAGGCTACGGCTACGCAACCCCTGGGACTCTAAATCCATTTACCGGTGCAGAAAAGACGGCAACTTCGCCCCACAATCCGGGCTTTGGTACTGCGATCTTTGGCGGGGTTCAATCGGCTACTGTCCCGAGGAAGGGGTCACTTTTTCAAGAGGCACAGGGGGATACTTTTAAAACGGATAGGGATGGGGGACGTCTATTCGGACTGGGCTGGGATGACAATATCGCCAAAGCACTGGACATTATCTGTGACCTTTCATTTGAACATGGCCGTCGCCCGGACGCTATCAACCTGGTGGGTTGGAGTCGAGGCGCAGTGACCGCACTCCGGATTGCCAATGCGCTATTCAACGTTTTCCACTATGAGATCCCAATTAATGTATTCGCCGTTGACCCTGTTCCAGGGGGTAAAACGGAACGGACAGAGACTCAGTTAAATATCCCTCCCAACGTTGCGAACTATCTCGCGATTATTGCACTGGACGATATAAGAGCTAATTTTCAGCCAACGGACCGGGCTGACATTTACTGTCGAGATCCGCGGGAATATGGGACCATCCCTACCGGTGGCAAGCAAATCGCCCCACCAAATGTGCATTTTCTTCCTCTGCCAGGAAATCATTCCTGTGTTGCAGGGGCATTCAGTGATATCTCGAAGGCTCATCCTGCAATGAGAAACATTGCAAATCTCGTAAGGCACTTGGGAATTAAATATCTGAGCGCACATGGCACCCCCTTGCAGATGGGAAGCTATATTGATCCCATGGAGTCTCCTGAGGATGTCCTTTTTTATTACCAATTTATCAAGCAATGTATCGATCCTGTTCGAGAAAAAAGTAAACCGAGCGGCTTGACAGGAAAGGTTGCCGGGGGAGGAGAGCAGGTCCGACCTGTGCGGGAAAACGATCGAAGAAATCACGTTTTCAATCCGGAAAAATACCTCAATGACCACGAGGAATACTGCACCGACCTTGTCGAAAAACGGGCTGCTCGAGACAGTGGCGCATCCGCTTATGGAAGCCGTCCAAGTACGTATCAGGCAAACCCAAAGCAGTCCTCTTTGAACAAAATGGGTATTACCTATTCAAACTCGCAAATCATAAAGCCGATCAAAGACCCCCAATTTAAACGCATGATCGAGACTAGAACATATTTCACAAACGAAAATATGACTCGGATTATGCCTTATATCGTTGGAACCGATACCAATAATGCTCTGTTATTGTCTTCTAGCTACAATACAGCCCAAAAAATGATGAGTGCGTAAAATCCTGGCCGAGACTGGGCATGGCCGAAAAAAGGCGCTACCTGAAGCATCGCATCAAGAATGCGAATACGATTGTTGACGCATGTAATTACTATCTTGCTGGTGATGGCAGCAGAAAACCATCGGTAACGGGCCTTATCTGGCTTGCCAGCCAAGAAATAGATGCTCTTATTAGCGTGTTGTGATGAGGAGAAAGTAACTCGGGCACCTGCAGACGAGATGAGATGGGCGCTTGGAGCCACCTCCATAGCCTCTGGCAACGCTATTTTAATGGGAGTCTCATTGAAGATCTGATCCTGACTGGCAGGTCATGTGCTCATAGGGTCAGATTAAGAGGCTTCCTGAGATTGAATTCAAGGATCTCAAAATAGAAAACTCCTAGCTCGAGGGTCCCATCTGAGCGTTTTGTGAGATGGTAGTTTGATGGGACTGATCTTTGGGAAAAGGCGGTTGTAAGCAAAACACCTGGTCGCCATGCACCCTGTGCTCCCCCAAAAACCAATAAAAAAAGGGCTAGGCAACTCTGCCTAACCCTTTTTATTATTTGGTGGGCTGTCAAGGATTCGAACCTTGGACCGATGGATTAAGAGTCCACTGCTCTACCAACTGAGCTAACAGCCCAAAAACTTTCGCACTTAACTTAGTGTGTGCTGGGCTGACAGACTCATCGAGATGATTCAAGGAGTTAAGTCAGCCTTTATTCCATCATCTTAACGAACATTAAACAGCAAGTCCAGTGCTTGCGATTCCAACTGCGGCGGTTAAGCTTGGCTCAGAAACAGGTTTTGCATGGATCCACGTCCATGATGATGGTCGATCACCCGATTTGATCGGGAAGCGCGTCAAACCTCCCCATTCATGGGGAGGAAGGAGAGCGCGA
>CAYLUS010000031.1:0-24041 GCA_964386975.1 uncultured Methylococcus sp. | reverse complement strand
GTTTCGCGGTTCGCGAAGGTGGACGTACCGTCGGCGCCGGCGTGGTATCCAAGGTTCTGGAGTAATAAACGTGCAGAAGCAGAGAATTCGGATTCGTCTCAAGGCGTTTGATCATCGTCTGATTGATCAGTCGGCCAGCGAAATCGTTGAGACCGCAAAACGGACCGGTGCGCAGGTACTGGGTCCGATCCCGCTGCCGACAAAAAAGGAGCGCTATACGGTCTTGATCTCACCGCATGTCAATAAGGATGCGCGTGATCAGTATGAGCTCAGGACGCATAAGCGCCTGATGGACATCATCGAGCCAACGGATAAAACCGTTGATGCTTTGATGAAGCTGGACCTCTCCGCGGGCGTGGATGTCCAGATCAAGTTGAATTAATTTAGAGAAGCCAGGAGCGATCAATGGCCCTAGGACTGGTTGGACGGAAGTGCGGTATGACCCGTATTTTCCACGAGGACGGTTCAGCAGAACCCGTAACGGTGGTTCAGGTTGAAGCGAACCGGATTGTCCAGGTGAAGACGAATGAGACGGACGGGTACCGGGCGGTCCAGGTGACTACCGGAACTGTAAAGCGTTCACGCGTAAACAAGGCGGCTGCCGGACACTACGGCAAGGTCGGCGTTGAGGCAGGTGAAGGCCTGTGGGAGTTCAGACTCAACGACGCGGACGCAACGGATTACCAGCCCGGTGGTGAGCTGGGGCTCGACATGTTCGAGGAAGGCCAGTTTGTTGACGTGAGTGGTGTCAGCATCGGTAAGGGTTTTGCCGGCGTCGTGAAGCGTTACAACTTCAGAACGCAGGATGCAACGCACGGAAACTCACTCTCGCACCGGGCTCCAGGCTCAATCGGTCAGAACCAGACCCCAGGCCGTGTCTTTAAAGGGAAAAAGATGGCGGGCCACATGGGTGCTGAGCATGTCACGGTACAAAACCTGAAGGTTTCTGCCATCCATAAAGATAAGTCCTTGATCATGATCAAGGGCGCGGTGCCTGGGCCCAAGGGTGGCAAGGTAGTCATCAAAGCCGCAGTCAAGAAATAAGGTAAGAACATGTCGCTTGTAATTCCATCAGCAAAGTCTGGCGGACAGGGACTCTCCGTTAAGGATGAAGTGTTTGGTCGCGAATTTAACCAGTCTCTTGTTCACCAGTTGGTCGTTGCCTATCAGGCGGCTGCACGATCTGGAACCAAGGCGCAGAAGACACGGTCCGATGTCAGTGGCGGCGGTGCAAAGCCCTGGAAGCAGAAAGGCAGCGGACGGGCACGAGCTGGAACGACACGCAGCCCGTTGTGGCGCACCGGTGGTGTGACCTTTGCCGCTCGTAACCGCAACTACGAGCAAAAGCTCAACAAGAAGATGTATCGCGCCGCAATGCGGTCGATCTTCTCAGAGTTGCTGCGCCAGGGTCGCCTGGTCATTGCAGATGATCTGGCTCTGAACGAACCGAAGACCAAGGCACTGCGGGAAAAGCTCGCGGGTATCGGTTTTGAGACGGGCCTTTTGGTGACAGAGGGGATGGATATCAATCTCTTCCTATCTGCGCGCAACATGCCAAATGTTTATGTTTCGGAAGCTCGCTCCCTGAGTCCGGTTGAATTGGTTCACAGCGAGAAAGTCGTTGTGACCACAGCTGCCATGAAGGCAATTGAGGAGAGTCTGTCATGAGACCGATTGAACTGATGAATGTGATTCAGGCTCCGGTGATCTCCGAGAAGAGCACACGAGCAGCTGAGCGTGAAAACCGCGTCGTTTTCAAGGTGAAGCGGACAGCGACCAAGGATCAAATCAAGCGCGCCGTCGAACTCCTGTTCAAGGTCGAAGTGGACTCGGTCCATGTACTGAACGTGAAGGGTAAGGATAAGCGCTTTGGCCGTTTTGTTGGTACACGCTCTGACTGGAAGAAGGCTTACATTAAGCTGAAGCCCGGTTTTGATATTGACTTTGCTGCGGCCTAATACTGGCTGGCCGACGCTTGAAAAATACGGAATAAGATCATGGCACTTGTTAAATCGAAACCCACTTCGGCCGGTTCGCGGTTTGTGGTTCGGGTCAAGACGGAAGGACTTTACAAGGGACGTCCCGAATCATCACTGATCGAGAAAAAGGTTCGCAGTTCGGGCCGTAACAATCAGGGCCGAGTGACCACGCGTCATAAAGGCGGTGGTCACAAGAAGTTTTACCGCGTCATCGATTTCAAGCGTGACAAGATTGGTATTCCGGGTCGAGTTGACCGAATTGAATACGACCCTAATCGTACCGCACACATTGCATTGATCGTCTACAAGGATGGTGAAAAGCGTTACATCGTGGCACCGAAAGGACTGACTGAAGGTCAAGAAGTCATCTCTGCTGAATTTGCGCCAATCAAGACGGGCAACTGTCTGCCTCTTCGAAACGTTCCGGTAGGTTCGGTTCTGCATTGTGTGGAATTGAAGCCGGGCAAGGGCGCTCAGCTGGCACGCGCGGGTGGCGCATCCGTTCAGTTGGTTGCCAAAGAAGGAAGCTATGCCACGATTCGTCTGCGTTCAGGCGAAATGCGCAAGGTGCTGGCCGACTGCAAGGCTGTCATTGGTGAAGTTTCCAATCACGAACATAACCTGGCCTCACTCGGCAAGGCGGGAGCGAGCCGTTGGCGGGGTATTCGCCCAACAGTTCGTGGTGTTGCCATGAACCCGGTTGATCACCCGCATGGTGGTGGTGAAGGACGGACTTCAGGGGGTCGTCATCCTGTGTCGCCATGGGGAACACCGGCGAAGGGTTATAAGACCCGTAACAACAAGCGTACGGACAAATTGATCGTTCGTGGTCGCAAGAAGTAAAAACATTAGAGGTATAGACCGTGCCACGTTCTATTAAAAAAGGACCCTTCATCGACCATCATCTATTGAACAAGGTCCTCGAAAGCAATAACAGCGGCAACAAGCGACCCATCAAGACGTGGTCACGCCGCTCGATGATCCTTCCAGAGATGATTGGGTTGACAATCGCCGTTCATAACGGTCGTCAGCACGTTCCAGTTTTGGTCAGTGACAACATGGTCGGCCATAAGCTGGGCGAATTCGCCCCGACGCGAACCTATAAAGGCCACCAGGCTGACAAGAAGTCGAAGTAGACCGACACAGCCAACCACTGAAGAGTTTAGAACGATGGCAACCATAGCAAAGTTGAATACGGCGAGGGTATCGGCACAGAAATGCCGTCTCGTCGCAGACCAGATCAGAGGCTTGAAGGTCGATAAAGCCATAGATCTTTTGACCTTCAGCCCGAAGAAGTCGGCACGCATCATGAAGAAGGTTCTCGAGTCGGCGATCGCCAATGCGGAGAACAATGACGGGGCGGATATTGACGAATTGCGCGTCAAAGCGGTGGAGGTCGGTGAGGGTGCAACGCTCAAGCGGATGTCTCCACGTGCCAAAGGCCGTGCGAATCGCATAAGCAAGCGCACCTGCCACATCACCATCCAAGTTTCAGAGAATCGGTAGGTTTCATATGGGACAGAAAGTACACCCCACCGGCATTCGCCTGGGCATCATCAAGGACTGGACTTCGCGTTGGTACGCCAGCAGCAAGGACTATGCAGCCTATCTCCACAAGGACTTGCAGGTACGTGAGTTTCTACGCAAGAAGCTTGGCCATGCCTCAGTGAGCCGGATCCAGATTAATCGTCCGGCTAACAATGCCCACATTACGATCCATACTGCCCGTCCCGGTCTTGTCATTGGCAAGAAAGGCGAGGACATCGATGCACTTCGTCGTGAAGTCTCGGCCATGATGGGTGTGCCGGTTCAGGTAAGCGTAGAGGAAATCCGCAAGCCTGAACTGGATGCGCAATTGGTAGCCGAGGGCGTTGCGCAGCAGCTCGAGAAGCGGATTATGTTCCGACGTGCCATGAAGCGCGCCGTACAAAACACCCTGCGTCTGGGTGCTGAGGGCATCAAGATTAGTGTCAGCGGCCGGCTCAACGGTGCTGAAATTGCCCGTACTGAGTGGTACCGCGAAGGCCGTGTTCCTCTTCATACCTTCCGCGCTGACATCGATTATGGTTTTGCCGAGGCAAAAACCACTTATGGCGTCATCGGTGTCAAGGTCTGGATCTTCAAGGGTGAAGTTCTTCCACAGATTGCCAGTGAAGCCAAACTGGCTTCGGCCGAAGTCTAATTATCTGGGTGTACGCACATGTTGCAGCCAAAACGAACGAAATATAGAAAACAACACAAAGGCCGCAATACCGGTCTTGCACAGACCGGCAATAAGGTCAGCTTTGGTGAGTTCGGCCTTAAATCAGTAGAGCGTGGCCGAATGACGGCACGTCAAATCGAGTCTGCCCGTCGCGCCATTACCCGTCATGTAAAACGTGGTGGGAAAATTTGGATTCGCGTATTCCCTGACAAGCCAATTACCAAGAAACCCTTGGAAGTCCGTATGGGAAGTGGTAAGGGCAGCGTTGAATACTGGGTAGCTGAAATCAAGCCAGGCACCATGCTTTATGAACTTCAGGGCGTCAGTGAAGAGCTTGCACGTGAGGCGTTTGCCCTCGCTGCGGCGAAGCTTCCTGTCAAGACGACCTTTGCAGTCAGGACGGTAATGTAATGAAAGCGAGCGAAATCAGATCCAAAACGACTGTCGAGCTCTCGGAAGAGCTGGTGAATCTCCACCGTGAGCAATTCAATCTGCGGATGCAAAAGGCGACAGGTCAGCTCTCCAAGCCGGATCAGATCAAGAAGAACCGCAGAACGATTGCGCGGATCAATACCATACTGGCTGAAAAAGAGGCTAAGTAATGAGCGAGCAAGCTAAAAGTGTTCATACACTGACCGGTAAAGTGGTCAGCAACAAGATGGATAAGTCCATCTCCGTGAAGATTGAGCGTGTGGTACCCCATCCGCTATATGGCAAATTTATTCGTCGTTCAACGAAGTTGTTGGCGCACGATGAAAACAACGAATCACGGGAAGGTGATGTTGTAACCGTATCCGCCTGCCGCCCAATTTCAGGCAGGAAAGTATGGAAACTCGAAAGGATCGTAGAACGGGCCAAGTAAGGCGCGCTGAATAACCAACCATTCAGGTAATAGATCATGATTCAGATGCAAACCAACCTTGATGTCGCCGATAACAGCGGTGCCAGACGGGTGATGTGCATTAAAGTTTTGGGTGGGTCACACCGACGTTATGCGAATGTCGGCGACATCATCAAGGTCAGTATCAAGGAAGCAATTCCACGTGGCCGTGTCAAGAAAGGTGAAGTTTACAATGCGGTCGTTGTCCGCACCCGCAAGGGTGTCCGCCGCAGCGATGGTTCACTGATTCGCTTTGACGGTAACGCAGCGGTACTGCTAAACAATCAACATCAGCCGATCGGTACTCGCATCTTCGGGCCGGTAACGCGTGAGCTTCGTTCTGAAAAGTTCATGAAGATCATCTCGCTTGCGCCAGAAGTTATTTAGGAGACGATCATGAAAAAGATCAGAAAAGGCGATCAGGTTGTTGTGATCTCAGGTCGTGATAAAGGAAAGCGTGGTGCCGTTCTTGGCATGCCGACTGAGAGCAAGTTGATTGTTGAAGGCATCAATATTGCCCGTAAACATCAACGACCTAACCCGATGAAGGGTGTCTCTGGCGGCATTATCGAAAAATCAATGCCGATCCACATTTCCAATGTGGCGCTGGTAAATCCGGCGACCAATAAGGGTGACAAAGTAGGTTTTAAACTGCTTGCGGATGGCCGCAAAGTTCGATTCTTCAAATCGAACAATGAAGTAATAGACGCGTAGGTCCAAAAAAATGGCCAGACTGCAAAAACTCTACAAAGACGAAATTGTTGGTTCTCTTACCAAGCAGTTCAATTACAAGTCCGCGATGGAAGTACCCCGACTCGAAAAGATCACCCTGAATATGGGTGTCGGTGAGGCCGTTGCTGACAAAAAGATCCTGCAGAACGCAGTAGAAGATCTACAAAAGATTTCCGGCCAAAAGCCGATTATCACGATCTCTAAGAAGTCGATCGCGGGCTTTAAGATTCGTGACGGAATGCCGATCGGTTGCAAGGTGACCTTGCGCCGTGAGCGGATGTATGAATTCCTCGATCGCCTGATCACCATCGCAATTCCGCGTATTCGTGATTTTCGCGGCCTGAATGGCAAGGCTTTTGATGGCCGGGGCAACTACAGCATGGGTGTCAAGGAACAGATTATTTTTCCCGAAATCGATTTTGACAAGGTCGATGTGGTTCGGGGGCTTGATATCACGATCACAACCAGTGCCAAAACGGACCAAGAGGCCCGGGCCCTGCTTGAACAGTTCAAATTCCCATTTAGAACCTAGGGGTACCAGATGGCTAAGAAATCAATGATTGCCCGCGAAGTCAAAAGACAGAAACTGGTACAGAAAAACCTGGCAAAGCGCGAGGCCTTGAAGGCCATTATTGTCAGCCTCAATGCGTCGGATGATGAAAAGATGGCTGCTGAACTGAAATTGCAGAAGCTGCCGCGTGATTCTTCACCTTCTCGCCTCCGCAACCGTTGTAACCTAACGGGTCGTCCGCATGGGTTTTATCGGAAATTCGGATTGGGCCGTAACAAGCTGCGCGAGTCTGTGATGCGAGGGGATGTGCCCGGCGTCACCAAGGCAAGCTGGTAATTGGCGCGCGAGCTATAGGAGTATTAAAAGTGAGCATTACTGATCCCTTGGCAGATCTTTTGACGCGGGTACGCAACGGCCAGTCTGCGAATAAAACCCAAGTCAGCATGCCGTCGTCCAAACTGAAGGTCTCTGTGTGTCGCGTTCTCAAGCAGGAAGGCTACATCGAAGACTATTCGGTCACGACCCATGAAAGCAAGGCGGTGCTTGATATCGCCCTCAAGTATTACAAAGGACTTCCCGTCATTGAGTCGATTCAACGTGTGAGCAAGCCGGGTCGCCGAGTCTATAAAGGCTCTGGTGATCTGCCCTCCGTGTTGGGTGGGTTCGGGATCGCCATCATTTCCACCTCAAAAGGTCTGATGACTGACAAAGAGGCACGTGAAGGCGGTCATGGTGGTGAAGTGCTCTGCACCGTGTCCTAAAGGTCAGGTCCAACATGTCAAGAGTAGCTAAAAATCCGATCATTCTCCCCAAGGGAGTTGATGCCTCTATCGGTGCCGGTGCGATTACGGTCAAGGGCGCCAAAGGGTCTCTGACTGCGGCCTTGCATCCGCAAGTCGAGGTCAAAATCGAAAGCGGTCAGGTTTCCGTGGTCCTGAACAAGGAAGACAGAGGCCAAGTGGCCCTCGCGGGAACCACGCGTGCCAATATTGCCAATATGGTTACCGGTGTCTCCACCGGTTATGAGAAGAAACTCTCCATGGTTGGCGTCGGTTATCGTGCGCAGGCCAAAGGTCAGGTTCTCAACCTCAGCCTTGGTTTTTCTCACCCGGTAGATTTTGAAGTTCCGAACGGCATTACGGTGGAAACACCGTCCCAGACAGAAATTCTGGTGAAGGGCTGTGACAAGCAGGTCGTCGGCCAGGTAGCCGCAAATATTCGCGCTTATCGTCCGCCGGAACCCTATAAAGGAAAGGGCATTCGGTACGCTGACGAAGTGATCATCAAGAAAGAAGCCAAGAAGAAGTAGGTCAACCAGATGGATAAAAAATCGGCAAGGCTCCGCAGGGCGGCTAAGACCCGGGCCATCATCCGGACTCTCGGTGTTGATCGGCTAACGGTTTTCAGAACCCCGAGACACATTTACGCGCAGGTCATGAGTTCTGATGGTGCCCGTGTACTTGCGAGCTCCTCAACATTGGAGGCGAGCGTCAAGTCAGGTCTTAAGAACACGGGTAACGTGGATGCGGCGAAAGTCGTTGGCAAGTTAGTGGCGGAACGCGCGATTGCTGCAGGTGTGACAACCGTAGCCTTTGATCGTGCGGGGTTTAAGTATCACGGCCGGGTTAAGGCTGTAGCAGACGCCGCTCGCGAAGCGGGACTGAAGTTCTAGGAGCGGACATGGCAAATCAGAACGTACAAAGTAGTGCGGGTGCGAGCGACGGCTTTCAGGAAAAGTTGGTTGCAGTACGCCGCGTTGCAAAGGTAGTCAAAGGCGGTCGTGTATTCGGTTTTACCGCACTGACGGTCGTTGGTGATGGGAACGGACGGGTTGGCTACGGTCTTTGCAAGGCCCGGGAGGTACCTGTTGCCATCCAGAAGTCAATGGAGCAGGCACGAAGAAACATGAAGAAGGTGAGCCTGAATGGCGACACGCTTCATTATGCCATTGCTTCCAGCACGGGTGCTGCCAAGGTCTACATGCAGCCTGCATCTCAGGGTACCGGTATTATCGCTGGTGGTGCGATGCGTGCGGTGTTTGAGGTGGTTGGCGTACATAACGTCCTTGCTAAATGTATCGGTACTAATAATCCGATTAATGTCGTTCGGGCCACAATCAAAGGTCTGACCGAGATCCAGGATCCGTCAAGAATTGCTGCGAAGCGTGGCAAGGTCCTCGACTCGCGTGAGGGCCAACGTTCATGAGTAAGAAATCAGTAACCGTCACTCAGGTGAAGAGTGGAATCGGTCGCCATGCATCCCACCAGGCATGCTTGAAAGGCTTGGGCATTCGCCGAATGCATCAAACCGTACAGGTGGTTGCAACCCCTGAGAACCTTGGGATGATCAATAAGATCTCCTATATGCTCAAGATTGAGGATTAAACATGTTTCTGAATACCATTGGACCTGTTCCAGGAAGCCGGCCAACCCGCAAGCGCGTAGGTCGTGGTATTGGATGTACCCTGGGTAAAACCTGCGGCAAAGGCCACAAGGGTCAAAAGGCCCGAGCCGGTGGTTTCCACAAAGTCGGATTTGAAGGTGGGCAGATGCCGTTGCAGCGACGCCTTCCAAAAGTTGGATTCCGGTCGCACCTTAAGAAGTTTACTGCAGAGGTCCGCCTCGGTGAATTGGCCAAGGTACAGGGGGATCGGATCGATCTTTTGAGTCTCAAGCAGGCAAATATCATTTCAGCGATTGCGAAGTCTGCAGCGATCATCGATTCCGGTGAGGTTTCCGGAGCCTTCACGATTGCCGGAGTTCGCGTGACTAAGGGCGCCAAGGCAAAGATAGAAGCGGCTGGCGGAAAGGTAGAGGTGTAACATGGGTGCTGCCGCATCTTCACTTGCTGATCAGTTCGGCCGACTCGGGGAGCTGCGGCAGCGCCTGGTTTTTGTGATAGGCGCACTGTTCGTTTATCGGGTTGGTGCACACATTCCGATCCCCGGTATTGATCCCAAAGCGCTTGCTAGCATGTTTGCGGACAAGGGCGGCATTCTGGACATGGTCAACATGTTTTCAGGTGGTGCGCTGAAGCGGCTGTCAATTTTCGCGCTGGGCATCATGCCTTATATCTCTGCATCGATCATTCTGCAGTTGATGGCGGGCGTTATTCCGCAACTTGAAGCGATCAAGAAAGAGGGTGAGTCCGGACGCAAGAAAATCAACCAGTACACGCGTTATGCAACGGTTTTTCTTGCAAGTTTTCAGGCTGTAGGGATTGCCCTGGCGCTGCAGAATCAGTCTGCAGGTGGAATGCCGGTGGTGGTCAACCCGGGATTCCAGTTTGTTTTCGTTTGCGCTGTGTCCTTGGTTTGTGGAACCATTTTTCTGATGTGGCTCGGTGAGCAAATTACGGAGCGCGGGATTGGTAATGGTATCTCGATCATCATCTTCTCGGGTATTGTTGCAGGCTTACCCACAGCCATCGGTGGGACACTCGAACTTGCCCGTACGGGTGAGTTGAGTGCCTTTAGCATCATTGCGTTGTTCGCAATTGCGGTGGGTGTGACGGCTTTGGTGGTTTTCGTTGAGCGTGGGCAACGCCGAATCGTGATCAACTACGCCAAGCGACAGGAAGGCCGCAAGATGTATGCAGCACATAAGAGCTTCCTTCCGCTGAAGCTGAACATGTCAGGTGTCATTCCGCCGATTTTTGCTTCGAGCATTATTTTGTTCCCGGCAACGATTGCAGGTTGGTTCAGTAATACCGAAGGAATGGGGTGGTTGCAGGATATTGCTACCACCTTATCTCCCGGACAGCCCGTATATGTGTTATTCTATGCGGCTGCCATCGTCTTTTTCTGTTTCTTCTATGCGGCGCTTGTCTTTAATTCCAATGAGACAGCGGAAAACCTGAAGAAATCGGGCGCGATTATTCCGGGTGTAAGACCTGGTCAGCAGACAGCGCAATATATTGACAGCGTCATGACGCGATTGACGCTGGTGGGCTCCATGTACATCACGGCTGTTTGCCTTTTGCCGGAGTTCCTCATTTTGTATTGGAACGTACCATTCTATTTTGGTGGTACGTCATTAATGATCATCGTAGTAGTGGTGATGGATTTCATGTCACAGGTGCAAACCTATGTCATCTCCCATCAGTACGAAGGTTTGCTCAAGAAAAGTAATATCAAGCTAGGTTCTTAGCTTGGGAAACAGTAGGGGTTAACAGTGAAAGTACGTGCATCAGTGAAGAAGATCTGCAGAAACTGCAAGGTCCTCAAGCGAAACGGTGTTGTCCGCATCATGTGCAAGGATGCCCGTCACAAGCAGCGCCAGGGTTAAACCGGCTGCCAGCGGTTTCGCTGAAACTAATTGATTTAAATTCCCGCAGTTGGAGATGTGTTAAATGGCCCGTATTGCAGGCGTAAACATACCGGATAACAAGCATCTGGTGATTTCGTTGACCGCTATCTACGGTATCGGTCGTGCCAGAGCAGCCCTGATTTGTGAAAATCTGGCGTTGAATCCGGCAGCCAAGGTTAGAACGCTGGATGAAGCGGATGTTGAGCGCATTCGTGAGGAAGTCGCCAAGTTCACAGTGGAAGGTGACCTGCGTCGTGAAACGGCCATGAACATCAAACGCTTGATGGACCTTGGCTGTTATCGGGGTATTCGACATCGCCGTGGGCTCCCTCTGCGTGGTCAACGTACTCGTACGAACGCACGGACTCGGAAAGGCCCGCGCCGTCCGGTCCGCAAGTAATTCGTTTTAAAACATATTCGTAATTAAGGTAAGGTTGCTATGGCTGGTCCCGGTCGCCCGACAAAGAAAATCAAGCGCGATATCTCTGATGGTGTTGTGCATATCAATGCAACGTTTAACAACACCATCATCACCATCACCGATCGCAAGGGTAATGCGCTAGCGTGGGCTACAGCCGGTGCCTCCGGTTTCCGTGGTTCACGGAAAAGCACCCCTTTTGCGGCCCAGGTTGCTGCTGAGAAAGTCGGGAACATCGTGAAAGACTACGGTGTAAAAAACCTGGACGTCATTATCAAAGGTCCCGGTCCGGGCCGTGAGTCAGCCGTTCGTTCGCTGAACAACCTCGGTTTTAAGATCACCAATATTGTTGATGGGACCCCGATCCCGCATAACGGCTGCCGCCCTCCTAAGAAGCGCCGCGTCTAATTTTTGAGGAATCATCATGGCTCGATACCTTGGTCCCAAGTGCAAACTCAGCCGCAGGGAAGGCACGGATCTCTTTCTTAAGTCTCGCGGCAAGTCGCTGGAAGGCAAGTGTAAGCTGGATCAGCAACCTGGTCAGCATGGCTCAAAGCGCGCCAGAATGTCTGACTATGCGACCCAGCTTCGTGAAAAGCAAAAACTTCGTCGTATTTATGGCGTACTTGAGAAGCAGTTCCGCAATTACTACAAGGCTGCCGCCCAACAAAAGGGTTCAACAGGCCAAAACCTTTTGAACTTCCTTGAGGCCCGCCTTGACAATGTGGTCTATCGCATGGGCTTCGCCGCCACGCGTGCGGAAGCCCGCCAGTTGGTTAGTCATAAGGCAATTCAGGTCAATGGACGGGTTTTGAATATCCCCTCATATCAGCTGAAGTCAGGCGATATCATCTCCGTTCGTGAGAAGTCAAAGACCCAGCTGCGCATCAAGGATGCTTTGGGTGTTGCTGAGCAGTATGGCTTCCCGGTTTGGCTTGATGTTGACTCGCAAAAAATGCAAGGTGTCTACAAAGCATCACCGGACCGAGCTGAGCTCGGCTCAGAGATCAATGAACAGCTGGTCGTGGAACTGTATTCTAAGTAATTGAAACCATGCAAAGTTTCTTGGCAAATCTTATTAAGCCCCGCCTGGTAGATGTCGCTCCGGTTAGCAAGAACAATGCACGGATCGTGATCGAACCGCTTGAGCGTGGCTATGGACATACGCTTGGCAATGCATTGCGGCGTGTGCTTCTTTCCTCGATTCCGGGCTGCGCGGTAACGTCTGTCAGCATTCACGGCGTTGATCATGAGTACTCATCGATTGATGGTGTTCGTGAAGACGTTCTTGATATTCTCCTCAACCTGAAGAATCTGGCTATCAAGATTCATGACGGTAATGAAGCCACTTTGCAGCTCAAGCGCAAAGGTCCAGGCAAGGTGACTGCGGCTGATATTGCCGTATCGCACAACACGGAAGTCCTGAATCCAGAACTTGAGATCGCCAATCTGACCGATTCGGCAGAACTGGACATTACACTTCATGTTCAGCGTGGCCGTGGTTATCAGCCGGTAGCTGCGCGTACACCCTATGGAAGTGAACACGAAGAGTTGGGTGCTTTGCATCTGGATGCCTCCTTTAGTCCGATTAAGCGCGTCTCTTATAATGTTGAGAGTGCGCGTGTTGAGCAGCGTACTGACCTTGACAAGCTGGTCATCGATATTGAAACCAACGGAACGTTGGAGCCGGAAGAGGCGGTACGTCAGGCTGCAGCGATCCTGAATGAGCATTTGTCCGTATTCATCGCGCTGAAAGGGGAAGACTCCCCAGGCATCACCGATGAGCGACCGGATTTTGACCCACTCCTGCTTCGTCCCGTTGATGATCTGGAACTGACGGTCCGTTCAGCGAACTGTTTAAAAGCTGAAAATATTTTCTACATCGGTGATCTGATTCTGAGAACCGAGAATGATCTTCTGAAAACCCCGAATCTTGGCAAGAAATCGTTGACAGAAATCAAGGATATACTTGCAACCAAAGGGCTCTCGTTGGGCATGCGGCTTGAAAACTGGCCGCCTGAAAGTCTCAAGCGCGACGACAACTAAACACGATTGAAAGAGAAGGACAATGAGACATCGTAAGTCTGGACGTAAGCTGAATATCAATAGCAGTCACCGCGCGGCCCTGTTCAGGAATCTGACCAATGCGTTGATAAGCAACGAAATCATTAAAACCACACTCCCGAAGGCGAAGGAGATGAGGCGCTTTGCAGAACCGCTCATTACGCTTTCCAAAGAAGATAGCGTAGCTGCGCGTCGTCTTGCTTTTGCGAGAACGCGCGATCGTGAGGTTGTCACGAAACTTTTTGAGCAGTTGGGTCCGCGTTTCAAGACCCGCCCAGGTGGTTATCTTCGCATCCTGAAGTGTGGATTGCGTGCGGGTGATGCGGCCCCGATGGCTTACGTCGAATTGGTAGATCGCGCACCGTAAGCATTTTACATAGCTAAAAAACCCTGCCCCGGCAGGGTTTTTTTATGAGTGCGTTTTGATTCATGCTCATGCAATCGATTGTGTTAGGCGATTTTCCTCCCTGCGCCCAACGTGTGTGAGCAGGACATTCTCTCGATGCCGTTCGGATCGTAACCTGGCCCTAGATGATGAATCTTACTGACTACATAAGCGAGACTGCGCGAGTCATGGGCGTATTGAATGTGACGCCGGACAGTTTTTCCGATGGAGGTCTTTACTGTGATGTTGACAGGGCCTTAGTTCACGCAAAAAACATGGTGAGTGACGGCGCCAGTATCCTTGATATCGGCGGGGAGTCATCGCGACCTGGCAGCACTGCGGTTGATTCTGAAGAGCAGTTGCGGCGCGTTCTGCCGGTCATAGAGGCCTTAAACAGTGCGGTCTGGGATGGTGACGAATGCCCGATCATCAGTATCGATACCACATCCAGTCGCGTTGCTGATCGGGCGATCGGGGCGGGTGCCGCTTGGGTGAATGACATTACGGCGGGTTCTGGGGACCCCGATATGTTTTCTGTGGTTGCCCAACGGCAGGTTCCTATCGTTCTTATGCATATGCAGGGTACCCCAGCAACCATGCAGGATTCTCCTCATTACCTCGATGTGGTGGATGAGGTGATTGCCTTTCTTGAGGATCGCATTCAGCGTGCGGTTCAATCGGGCATTCAGGAGCGGAACATTTTGTTGGACCCTGGGATTGGGTTTGGCAAAAGTCGTGATCACAATCTCGAGATTTTGGGTTCTCTCGATCGTTTGGTAAGGCTGGGATTTCCCGTGGTTCTGGGATGCAGTCGCAAACGATTTATGGGCCGGGTTTGCAATGAGGAGGATCCGAAGGCACTCCTTGGATCAACTGTCTCAACGACCGCGCTTGGTGTCCTTGATGGGGTCAAGGTCTTTCGGGTACACGACGTGAAGCCGAATCGTCAGGCTATTGAGGTGATGCAGGCGGTTAAAAGGTTTCGTGCGGGCATGTGACTTTTTTCCCGTTTCAGTTCTCCTGAACTGGAATGGAATCGCCCGTTCGCGTAATGTGATTTTGATCGTCTAGATAGATCAGCGTGGGTTTGAAAGACTCCAACTCGGCCTGATCATAGGTGCCATAGGCACAGATAATCAGGATATCGCCCGGAGTGGCAAGGCGAGCCGCTGCACCGTTGACCGAGATGATGCCTGAATTCGCGCGCGCCCTTATGGCGTAAGTGACGAAGCGTGCCCCAGTGTTCACATTGTAGATGTGGATCTGCTCGTATTCCCGGATGCCAGAACGATCCAGCAATACCCCGTCCACCGCACAAGAGCCCTCATATTCAAGCTCGGCATGGGTGACCCGCCCACGATGGAGCTTGGCCTTGAGCATCGTCGTCAGCATGGTGATTTGATATAAGCGTGATCGAACTGCGAATTATCCGATATACCGAGGGTACGCCGCAATCCCAACGTGAAATGGCGGGGTCTCTGGGCCTTATGACGTTTGAATTGGCTGGCAATCGTGTCGATCATTTCTGGTGGCTTGATCTGCCAAATAGTCCGTGTCTTTAATGAATTGACGCCATAGGAGTCAATCCAGCCATTCAGGAAGGAACTTTTTGGTTAAGATGTCGACATTAAAATGCATAGGAGTTATACGTCATGGGCATCGGGGTTTGGGAATTGGTACTGCTTTTTCTGATTGTTTTATTGCTCTTCGGCACCAAGCGACTTCGGAATATTGGTGGTGACTTAGGCACGGCTATAAAAAGTTTCCGTTCAGCGATGAGCGAAGGCGATGAGGATGCGAAGTCCAAGCCTTCGTCCGCCGGCGCACCGACCAAAGACAAATCCGCGTCGGACCCTGATCAGGACTGAGGCTCCGGACGCTGCATGTTTGATGTCGGGTTTTCAGAATTGTTTCTTATCGCGCTTGTGGCCTTGTTGGTCTTTGGGCCGGAGCGGTTGCCTTCGCTGGTCCGTGAAACGACGCTCTGGATTCGCAAGATTCGCGGTCTTGTGACGGATGCCAAAACAGAGATTGACCGGGAACTCCAGTTAATGGAAATACGTGAGAGCATGGAGGCCAAAAAGCGGCGGTTTCAGGCCGAGGCTGAAAATATGATTCTGCCACCGTCGGATTCCTCCCATGGAAAGCCAGATCCGTCGCCATCGGTGGCTGATTCGAAAGCGTCGGATAGCGAGCGTAAAGACGATCATGACTGATCCTGATGCAACGGATCACTCCGAGCAGCCCTTTGTCGCCCACCTGATCGAGCTTCGAAACCGGCTGATCAAGGCCGTCTCAAGTGTGGGAATTCTTTTTGTCGGTCTTTCTTTTTACGCCAACGATATTTACAGCACCCTTGCAGGGCCACTGACGCGGCACATGCCTCCTGAGGCGAAGATGATCGCCATTGGTGTTGCATCGCCTTTTCTGGCGCCTCTCAAGCTGAGCTTGTTCGTAGCAATTTTGGCAGCCGTCCCGATCATTCTCTATCAGGCATGGGCATTTGTTGCACCCGGTCTTTACCAATCGGAGAAACGGATTGCGTTCCCTCTGCTGATTGCCAGCATTGGCCTTTTTTACGGGGGTATGGCTTTCGCGTATTTCGTCGTCTTTCCATTGATCTTTCAGTTCATGATGATGACTGCCCCACAGGGCGTCGTGGTCATGACGGATATCAACCAGTACCTCGACTTCATCCTGACCCTTTTCATTGCCTTTGGTGTTTCTTTCCAGGTCCCTATTGCCACGATCCTTTTGGTGGCATCGGGTCTGGTCAAGCGGGAAACCATTCAGGACAAGCGGCCTTACGCCATTGTTCTGGCCTTTGTCATCGGGGCGGTGTTGACTCCTCCGGACGTGGTTTCACAGACCCTGATGGCTTTGCCCATCTGGATCCTGTTTGAACTCGGGTTAATCTTTGCACGTTTGTTTACGCCCAGAATTCCGGACGAGGCTTCGCGGGATCGGCGCGTCTAGTTCCAGGCGTGTTTTTTACATTCACTGACTTTGGGGCCGAGGGTCCGTATTTGGGGCAAGTCCACGGTGTTCTGGCATCCATGGCGCCCGCCATGCCGGTGATTCACCTTGTAAGCAATGCGCCACGGTTTGATCCTTGGCGCAGCAGTTACCTTCTTGCCGCGCTGACCCCATTCCTGCCGGAGAAAGCCATTGTTTTGGCGGTCGTCGATCCGGGCGTTGGCGGAGAGCGGGAGGGTGTCTGTCTGCGCGCCGATGGCCGATTTTTTATAGGGCCTGACAATGGTCTTCTTGATGGCGTCGCACAAAACGCTCAGCACTCGGAGTGGCGAATCATCGATTGGCGGCCGCAAAAGATGTCCTCAACCTTTCATGGGAGAGATCTTTTTGCGCCAATGGCCGCACGGATCGCAAAGTCCGATTTTGATGGGTGTTCAAGGCATTGGCCGGGGCCAGTAATCGATAAGCGGCCCTTGGACCTGTATGAAGTGATCTATGAAGATACCTACGGTAACGCCATGACAGGCATCCGTTTTCAGGCATTCATGGCTGGTCAATCGATTCTGTGGGAGGGAAACTGGGTGCATCAGGCAAGAACCTTTTCTGATGTTCCGGCAGATGCCGTTTTCTGGTACGAAAACTCACTTGGACTGATTGAGATTGCCCGAAACGGAGGGCCATTGAGAGCCGGATCAACCCCCTGTATTGGGCAGTCAATCCGGTTTTCAGGTCACTGAGCCTGATGCCACCGATCGTGATCGGGGCTGGAGGTGTCGGGGTCGGGTTACTTGATGCGGGTGAGTTCCTTGCCTTCACTGTCAAAGTGACAGATCCCACCTACGTAATAACCACAGTCCGCAGACTGCTCGACCTTCGCACCATCATTGCTGAGTTGAATCTTCAGCGCGCAGTGCTTGGCCTCACCTTCGATTTGCTTCTTGATGGTGATTTCGTTGTTGCCTGTGAGCTTTCCCGAGCCACTGACCTCAGCGGAACAGGGTTTCTTGTCGACCTCATTGCTGCCCTGCGGCTCGAATTCGACATCCATGCTGGCATTGATGTCATCCCCGATGCGGGTGATTTTGAGATGTTGAACGTGGTTGCCATCGCGACGGAAGTAATGATCCGTGGTGGCCATGGCAGTCCCTGAAATGATCAGGCCCAGCGCGATGTAAAGAAGCTTGTTCATCAGAGTGTTCTCCTCGTTATGGATGCCGGTTGAAAATCAATCCCGGAGCAGTTCGTTGATGCCAACCTTGCTGCGCGTTTTCTCGTCCACCTGCTTGATGATGACGGCGCAATAGAGGCTGTGGCTTCCATCCTTGGCGGGAAGGTTGCCTGAAACGACCACGGAACCTGCCGGGATTCGCCCATAGGTGATCTCACCGGTCATCCGATTATAGATCTTGGTGCTCTGACCGATGTAAACCCCCATCGAAATCACGGAGCCCTCTTCAACGATGACACCTTCAACCACCTCTGAACGCGCCCCAATGAAGCAGTTGTCTTCAATGATGGTCGGTCCTGCCTGAAGCGGCTCGAGAACACCGCCGATGCCAACGCCTCCCGACAGGTGCACGTTTTTGCCAATCTGTGCGCAGGAGCCAACGGTTGCCCAGGTATCGACCATGGTCCCTGAATCGACGTAGGCGCCAATGTTGACGAAAGAGGGTAGCAGCACGACGCCGGGGGCAATATGCGCCCCTCTGCGGACGGCAGCCGGTGGCACGACCCGAACACCCTGGGCTGCAAACTGTTCTGGCGAATAACTGCCAAATTTGGGCTCAACCTTATCGAAGTACTTGGTTTCGCCGCCCTCCATGACGCGATTCTCCGTGACTCTGAAAGACAGAAGCACCGCCTTCTTGAGCCATTGATTGACTACCCAGTTGCCGTCTTTTTTCTCTGCAACCCGGGCCTGACCAGAGTCTAAAAGGTGCAAGGATTCCTGAATGGCGGCTGCCACATCCGGTGACACGCTGGTCGGGGAAATGTGGGCGCGATTTTCAAAGGCGTCGTCAATGATCTTCTCGAGTGACATGGTTTTTCTGTGTTAGTGATGCGAATGAATAAAGTGTTTGATTCGATGAGCGGCCTCGACGCATTCGGCAAGAGGCGCGACCAGTGCCATCCGGACGTGCTGACGTCCAGGGTTAATCCCCTCGCTCTCGCGGGACAGAAAGCTTCCCGGAAGCACCGTGACGTTGGTGTGACGGTAGAGTTCACGAGCAAATAAGGGATCGTCAGTCGGAGTCTGTGGCCAGAGGTAAAAGCCTGCAGGCGGCAGGTTGAAATCGAGGACCTCGGAGAGGACCTTGGAGACCTCCAGAAATTTCCGGCGATAGAGCGCACGATTGTCAATCACATGCTGTTCATCGTCCCATGCAGCCATGCTGGCCATCTGCACGGGCAACGAGAGGGCTGCTCCGTGATAGGTCCTGTAGGTGAGGAATTGCTTGAGGATCTCAGGATCCCCGGCGACAAAGCCGGAGCGGAGTCCGGGGGCGTTGGACCGTTTAGACAGGCTGTGAAAGACGATACAGCGCCTGAAATTAGGCTGGCCCATACGATGACTGGCGCCAAGAAGTCCCGCTGGGGGATTTTCTTCGTCGCGATAGAGCTCGGAATAACACTCATCCGAGGCGATAACAAAATCATAACGCTCCGCGCGTTCGATAAGCGATTGCAGGCAGGCTTCATCCAAAACGGCGCCCGTCGGATTTCCGGGCGAACAGATATAGAGCAGTTGACAGCGCTTCCAGACCGATTCGGGAACGCGATCAAAATCCGGGCTATAACCAGAGTCCCGCGTCGTGTTGAGGAAATAGGGCGTGGCGCCTGCGAGCAAGGTGGCGCCCTCGTAAATTTGATAAAAGGGATTCGGCATCAACACCAGCGCGTCTTTGGAGCGATCCACCACCGTCTGGGCAAATGCAAACAGGGCCTCTCGGGTTCCAGCGCAGGGCAGCACCATGGATTCAGGGTCAATGCTACCTAGAGGCAATGTAAAGCGACGAGACAGCCAGCTGGAGATGCTTTCACGCAAAGGCAAAATCCCCTTGGTCTGGGGGTATTGCGTCAGGCCATCCAAGTGCTGGATCAACGCGTCTCGGATCACCGATGGTGTCGGGTGCTGAGGTTCGCCGATCGAAAGCGCGATTGGGGAGAGATCCTGAGGCGGCTCAATGCCGGCCTTCAAGCGGGCAAGCTTTTCAAACGGGTAGGGCTGGAGTGATTCCAGAAGAGGATTCATGCGACAGTCAGCCAATCGATACCCGGGAAGCGTAAAGCTTCGAATTATATCCGAAAGCCGGCTTAACAGTCAGGCTGTCGGAAGGGTCTCAGCTGAAGCCTTGAGGCTCTGTCATGGCAAATTAATGGCCGGAATTCAATGGGATGGTGAACAGTGTGTCACTCAAAATCATCTTGTTAACAAGGCTACATGCCCCGCAGAATAAAGGCCAAAGGTCGCCTTAAGAATCGTGTGATCCAAAGGACTCAATCTAGGGGGTCGATCAAGGAATGAGCACATCGGCACGATTCATCACGAAATACATTCCCAATGAGTCTTGAAAAAAAATTTCTCAAAACCAAACCGGTATGCAAGGTCAAGTTTACCTTGACCGATGATGCGGCCGCTTTGGCATCAACGGTGGCCTTGGTTGGTGATTTCAATGATTGGTCCCCCATGACCACACCATTGAAGAAGTCCAGGACCGGCGCCTGGTCAATCTCCCTGGATTTCGAGACCGGTCGAAGCTACCAGTTCCGCTACCTGGTCAACGGTGAAAACTGGCTGAATGAATCTCAGGCAGACAGCTATGTGGCCAACGGATTTGGTACCGACAACGCCGTCCTCGCTCTCTAAGTGGGCGGATTGCAGGGGAGGGCACGCCCCTCCCCTCTAGCGAGACAGCAGAAACGGGATAACCTCATCGAGAGCCAACTCCCGTGCTTCGCTGTCGGATCGGCCCTTGTACTCCGCACATCCGCGCTCCAGTAGCCGCTCGCTCAAGACAATGCGATGCGGGATCCCGATCAGCTCCATGTCGGCGAACATCACACCCGGCCGCACTTTGCGATCATCGAACAACACATCAATGCCAGCCGCCCGCATGCCTTCGTAAAGGCCCTCGGCGGTTTTTTCCAAGGTCTCTGAGGTCGCCATGTTGATCGGCGTCAGTGCTACCTGAAAGGGGGCAAGCGCATCCGGCCAGATGATGCCCTTGTCATCATGATTTTGCTCAATGGCTGCCGCTACGACGCGGGAGACGCCAATTCCATAGCAGCCCATGACCAGGACCTGATTGCGTCCCTCCTCATTGAGGACGGTGGCCTGCATGGCCTCGCTGTATTTTGTGCCCAGTTGGAAAATATGGCCGACCTCGATGCCTCTGGCGATGCTCAGTGTGCCCTCGCCATCCGGGCTGGGGTCTCCATCGACTACCTGGCGCAGGTCTGCAACTTCAGGTAAGGGCAGATCGCGATCCCAGTTCACGCCGCTCAAGTGAAAACCATCCTGATTGGCACCACAGACGAAATTCACCATAGCCGCCGCGCTGCGATCAGCATAAAGGGGAATGGTCAGCCCCTTGGGTCCCACCGAACCTGGTTTGCACCCGGCGGTCGCGATGACCTCTTCCTCGGTGGCAAACTGCAGGGGGTAGGCGACACCCCCAAGCTTAGTCGCCTTGACCGGATTGAGCTCATGATCGCCTCTGAGCAGGAGGCCTACAACGCCCCCTTCGGTGTCTCGGACCAGAAGCGTTTTGAGAATTCGTGCGGGGTCGATCTCGAGGAATTGACTGACCTCTTCAATGCTGTGTTGCCGAGGCGTTGCGATTGTCTGCAAGGCAATGGGGTCCTCATGACCGGAATTTGGGGTCAGTGGGAGTGCTTCAGCCAGCTCGACGTTCGCGGCATAAGGGCTTGAATTGGAGAACGCAATGGCATCTTCACCCGAATCTGCGAGCACGTGGAATTCGTGGGAGAGACTGCCGCCGATGGCGCCCGTATCCGCCAGAACGGCTCTGAATTTCAGGCCCAGCCGGGTGAAGATCCGGCTATAGGCCTCATACATGCGGTCATAGGTTTCATTGAGGGAGGCTTCGTCCATGTGAAAGGAATAGGCATCTTTCATCAGGAATTCGCGTGCCCGCATCACGCCGAACCGGGGGCGCACCTCATCCCGGAATTTAGACTGGATCTGGTAGTAGTTGACCGGCACCTGCTTGTAACTCTTGATCTCATTGCGGACCAGGTCAGTAATGATTTCCTCATGCGTGGGCCCCAGGCAAAAGTCTCTCTGATGCCGATCCTTGATACGACAAAGCTCCGGTCCGAACACATCCCAGCGGCCCGAATCTTGCCAGAGTTCAGCCGGCTGGACGAATGGCATCTGCAGTTCCAGAGCGCCGGCCCGGTTCATCTCCTCTCGGACCACCTGCTCGACCTTGCGAAGCACCTTTAGCCCGAGTGGCAGCCAATTGTAGAGGCCCGCGGCCAATTTGCGGATCAGACCTGCCCGAATCATCAATTGATGGCTCGTGATTTCGGCATCCGCCGGGGTCTCTTTGACGGTATTCAGCGGGAATTGACTGGTACGCATGGTATTTTGCGGTTAAAAAGTAGAAATCAGCCCACGATGGTAGCAGTTTTACGGCGGGCTCACGTGAAATCCCATCCGGTCGGACCAATGCCGCGAAGGTGTACCATGCAACCTATGTGGATCCAAAAGACGTTTCAGCTCCCTCCTAAAAGCCGGGGATTCCACCTGATCACACGAGAGGTGGTATCTGCGGTTCCTGAGCTTGCCCTGGTCCGCATCGGGCTCTTGCATGTGTTCATTCAGCATACTTCGGCGTCCCTCACTCTCAATGAAAATGCGGACCCTGATGTTCGACGCGACCTTGAGATCCATCTGGATCATCTGGTACCCGATGGCGCCACGCACTTCATCCATACGCTTGAGGGTGCGGATGACATGCCGGCCCATGTGAAGGCCAGTCTCTTGGGTTCGGCCCTCTCCATACCCGTCAGGGATGGCCAGTTGGCCCTCGGCACCTGGCAAGGGATCTATTTGGGGGAGCACCGCGACCATGGCGGATCCCGCCAGCTGGTTTTGACCCTGCAGGGTGATGTCTGATCTCCTAGGGGTAGACCTTGATCTCGATATCGGGTGATTGCAGAGTTTCTGCAAATCCCAGAAGCCATGCTTCCGATAATGGCGAGAGCCGATCAGCACCGGGTTGCATGGATGGCCGCGCCAGACCGTACAGCAGAATGCCAAGAAGATCAGGTGCTTCGGCAATCACCTCCTTCATCAAGGCCCGATAGGCGAAAAGTTCCTCGGCGCTGGGTGGCTGACCGTCTTTTATAAAAAGACAGGTCTGAACCCACGTGGGGCAAAGTGACGTACAAGTAAGTAGCCTGCCTTTTTGTGTTGCGGGGTCGCCATGAACCTGGTTAATCTCGATCATGCCCTCCCGGGTGGCCCGATCAAGCTTGAACCAGACGACCCCCCCAAGCTCACCCCAATGGGCGATCGCAGTTTGGACGCTGGATTTTCCGAGAAGACTCCCATTGGTGATCAATACCAGGCTCACGGTCCCAAGAAGATCAAATTCAGCGCATAGCTTGCCAATGATGGCAATCACCTCCTGAAACTGCGGGCAGGCCGTCGGTTCGCCATTGCCTGAAAGGGCAATGTCACGAAGTGAGCGGCTGTCAGAAGGCACATGATATTGATCATAAAAATCGCCCGACTGAATGGATGACAGAACCCAGCGCAGCTCCTCCTCGAGGTGTTCAAGGTCAATGGGCGGTGAAGCGCCGCGTTGAAGGTCTGGCACCTGACAGTAGACACACGCCCAGTTGCAGGCATTGTTGGGGGTCAGATTGATCCCCAAAGAAAGCCCTCCGGAGCGTCTTGAAACGACTGGGTAGGCATAGGTCAGACCGGGATGGTCCCGGCGGTGATCATGGACGTTGAGTTCTGTCACATTAAAACGTTGGCGGTTGAGCAGACACCGTTTTCAACTGGGTTTAGATGCATAAAGGCAACGAGGATTCAGTCCTGCGCCATGCAGAGGGGTTTGGTGAAGGTGCCCTTGCACTCGATCAGGTATGACTTGACCTGATTACAGCCCGTGATACCGATTGTGTAGTTGCTCCAGACCGGTCCCATAGGGGCACCTTCGGTGTCTTTAACAGAGAGAATCTTAACGATCGGGTTCCTGCAGCTTGTTTCTTTTGAAAACCGCTCACGGGCGGTCCGTTCGGCCTCCGGACGGTCATTTCTGTTGAGTGAGCGATCCGAATCCGCGTCCTCTTTAATCAAGGCGCAGGATGAGAAAAGAACGCCGATACCCATCAAGTAACCGAGAAGGCAGAGATTGAGGCGGGTCATTTTTTTGTACCAGAAAGAGAGAACGGTCCGGATTACCAGGCGAGGAAAACCGAACCGAATACCGTGTGTAGCTCATTGTAGCGAGTCACTGGTTCATCTGGCTTTGATCCAATGGCGATGAGATTCATGTAGCCCAGCTCGGTTCGGGCAAACTCGTTAAAGGTCCATGTCAATCCAA
>CAYLUS010000030.1:14571-24378 GCA_964386975.1 uncultured Methylococcus sp. | reverse complement strand
CGCTTGAGCTTGCGTCCGCTGAGGTAACCCAGAATCAGACTCCAGACCTTAGGCAGAAACAGCATCGCCAAGGTCACCGCCAACACCGTCGTCATCTCAACCGTATAAGACTCCGGCCAGACCGGAAAAAGGTTGTCCCCAAAGAAATAGACCGGCATGGTCTGGCTTCTGACATAGGCCTCAAACCCAGTCAGCATCAGGAACATCAGCCACAGGGGCGAAGACACATAGGACATGATGCCCATCAGGAAATAGAGGCGGCTCAGCCCCGAAAATCCTTTTGTGAACACCATGCGAAGGTGCTGCAGATTCCCCTGACACCAGCGGCGGTCGCGTTTGGCGTAGTCAATCAGGGTGGGTGGCAGTTCCTCATAACTGCCCTTCAATTCCGGAGCGATCCAGACTTCCCAGCCGGCCTCACGGAAGAGTGCCGCCTCAACCGTATCGTGGCTGAAGATCTCTCCGCCAAACGGTTCGCTTCCGGGTAATTTCGGAAGCCCGCAATGCTGGACAAAAGGATCGACACGGATAATCGCGTTATGCCCCCAGTATCCACTCCCTGACAATTGCCAGTAGTTGATCCCCCAGATGAAGATATCGCCATAGAAGTTGCTGGCGAACTGCAGAATTCTTGAGAAGAGCGAATGCTGGTTGGCCGGCAGGGGCGGTGACTGGATCAGGGCAACGCCCGGATGGCGGTCCATGAGATCAACCATCTTGACCAGCGTCTCCCCCGCCATGATGCTGTCTGCATCCAGAACCACCATGTGCCGATAACGCCCGCCCCAGCGGTGGCAGAACTCTTCCAGATTGCCGCTTTTTCGGGCGATATTCCGCTCCCGGTTGCGGTAGAAGATCCGACCATGGGCGTTGAAATCAACGCACATCCGATACCAGTAGGCCTCTTCCTGGATCCAGCAATCGGGATCACGGGTGTCGCTCAGAATAAAGAGTTCGAAATCCTCCGCTTCACCGGTTTCCTGAAGCGACTGCCAGATCGCCCGAAGACCCGCTGAAACGCGGGCGGGGTCCTCATTGTAGATCGGCATGACCAGTGCCACTTTCCGGGTGCGATCGACCGTGCCTTGTCCCTCCGGGGCAATCCGGCCAATGGAATAGTGATCGCCACCCCAAAGCAACACCCAGAATCCCAGCGTTGCCGTCCAGAAAGAGGTACTGACCCACAAAATGAGCAAGGTATAGAGAACCAGCAACACCAATTCGGTGGGGGTGACGCCGTTTTGCTGAAAGGCACTGGTGATCATCGCCAGCGCCAGCAAGGTCGTCAAACCCACCAGAACCACAAAGAGCAGACGCCGAAAACGAATGACCAGGGGACTTAAGGTTTTCTCTTGAGAAGCGCTTTTGACAGGCATAGGGGTTTTCAGCGCTCCGTGGATGTGAACAACCAGAAATCAAACGGCACAGGCTTCATCTCCAAGCGTGCCTCCTCAGGGGTTGAGCGTGGCAGTGCTTCTCTAAGAGCATCCTTGAGTTCAAGCGTTGTGTGATCGTGCCTGAAAAGGGCATCCGATGACAGCTGATCATTGAGTAACAGCGCGGCTCTTATGGCAGCCAGCGGGTGGGGATCATTCGAGGGTGGCATGCCAACCGCTGCGGCGAGGGCATGATCAAATCGCCGCTGCGCCTCCTCAAGGCCCCTGCGGACCAACTCAGCCTCAGACTCCCGCCCCATCAAGCGCTGTGCCCTTCGAAGGCAGTCCTCAGCAAGGCTCTGGATCAGGACTTCATCGGTCAGCCGCAAACGCCTGAGGTAATCCGCAACCCGCCCGATGGCCTCAGGCGAGGGGCCCGTCGGCCTTAAAGTGGGAGGTGATCCATCCTGATTGGGCATCACGGCTCGTTCCACTGATAAACCCAGGATTCGGTGAGGATGTCCTGTCCGGACTTCAGGATCGCCCGGAGTTCAAGAGGGCCCTTGCCCTTGTCAGGCTCAAGGTCGAAGGTCAGGCGCCATGTTCCCTGCTCTTCATTCTTTCGAACGCCCACATTGGCGATTTTTCCAGCCGCACCGACCTCCGCCGTGACATCGGCCTTGGAACTGATCAATCGCAGGGTCGGACTTGCGAAATCAACCACAAAGCGGCGCTGGCCGGGGTGACCCTCGACCTTTCCTACCCGCGTTGACGTCACTTTGCCGCCGCTGGGTACGGTGAACTCCTCCTTCACGAAATGCAGGCGGTAATCGTAGCGGAACTCTCTCCCCTCCAGAGCCGCCTGCTCCGGCACCCAGAACGCGACGATGTTGTCGTATTTCTCCGCGCTGCTCGGAATCTCGATCAGGTAAATGCCACCCGCGCCCCAATCGCCGAGTGGCTCGACCCAGGAACTGGGTCGAAGCTGGTAGGCCGAATCCAGATCCTGGTAATGATCAAAATTCCGATCGCGCGACATCAAACCGTAGCCCGACGGCTTTGAATCACTGAACACGCTGATGCGGAGCTGCTTGGGATTATTGAGCGGCCGCCACATCCATTCGCCGGTGCTCTTGCCAATCAGGAGCCCATCGGAATCATGGACCTCCGGACGGTAGTCATCGATGGGCCGCTCGGTATTTTCACCCCGAAGGAACATGCTGGTCAGGGGCGCAATACCGAGTCGCTCAACCTTCTTGCGCATGAAAATATGGCTGCTGACCTCTATGGCAAGATCAAGCCCAGGCCGGACCACAAAACGGAAGGCACCCGTGAGGCTCGGGCCATCCAAAAGGGCGTAGACGGTCAGTGCGCCTGCATTCTTCTCCGGCTTTTCCAGCCAGAATTCCCGGAATACCGGAAACTCCTCGGCCTTGGAAAGCCCCGTATCTACAGCGAGTCCCCGGGCCGACAATCCGAAGGTTTGGCCGAGCCCTGCGGCCCTGAAGTAACTGGCCCCAAGGAACGCCACAATCTCATCAAAGCTCTCGTCTTTTCGAAGCGGTGAATGAATGCGAACCCCGGCAAATCCAAGGTCGTTGAGGGGGGCCTCAGGGAAGTGATTCTGACCGTAGTCAAAGAGGTCCGGCGAATAGCCAATGCGCATGCTCTGCCCCTGATCCACCACGTTGATCAGGACCCGGTCCCGGAACACAAAGCCTCGAGGGAGGGCCTGGATCTGGAAGGGGAGTCCCTCCTCCCGCCAAAGCGATTTTTCCGGCTTGAAGCGGATTTCCTGATATTGATCGGGTTCGAGCTTCTGGAGGAAATCAGGGAGATTCGCATCATCCCTCTGGAAAGGCTGTTGAGCGAGTTCCTTGGCCTTCGCCTCGACCTCCGCGTACCCAAACATCTTTGGAGACGGCTTGGAATCCTCCAGGTTTTCCTGTGACTTGGGTTCATCCGGGGCTGGCGGCGGGGCGATTTTTCCAGGCGATGCCAGCCCCATCGGCGGGAAGGCCACTGCGCTCAGCAGGAGGGCCAAAGAGAGAATGCGCTTCGCTGAGCAAAATTCCATGAAAACACCAAATGAACGTCGGGAGAGGACCAAGCGCTGCCGATGAGCAACAAGGAGATCTTTCGATCTGAACACGCGATTTCCCGCGTGGGTTGCATACCGGGGCGGTCAAACGAATAATCAACGCTAGTATAGCGCGCACCGAACGCGCCAAGTACTTGCCTTTGGCGAGAATCGGATGCCTTGGGATGCGGCAAGAACAAAGGCGCGTCCGTAACAAAACGCTCAGAGACCGGGATGAAACGACTGACCCTGATTCGTCACGCCAAATCCAGCTGGTCCGATCCTGAGCTTCCGGATCGGGATCGACCGCTCAACCCAAGAGGTCTTCGAAATGCTCCCCTGATGGGACGCCTTCTCAAGGAGAAAGACCTGATCCCTGATTGCATCCTTTCAAGCCCGGCGCTGAGGGCCAGGATGACGGCCGAGCGCTTGGGACTTATGGCCAATGACAGGGGCCTTCTGATTGACGATCGGCTTTATGAGCATGGCCTTGCGGGGCTCTATCAGTTGATTGACGGACTGGAGGAGGGCCTGAAACACGTCGCCCTCATCGGCCATAACCCTGACTTCACCCGACTTCTCAATGAACTGGCTGATGAAACCCTCCAGAACCTACCGACCTGCGGGGTGGCATCGATTGTGTTCGAGGTTGATTCGTGGCACCACATCCTTGCCGGGAGCGGTCAACTAACGCATTACGACTACCCCAAGCGCCACGTGGAAGAAAGCTAGCGCCCCTGATAGCGCGCCTTGACCGCCTGACCCAACTCATAGACGGCCATGGCGTAATAGGTGCTGTGGTTGTAACGGGTAATCACGTAAAAGTTCGGATAGCCGATGCGATAGACCTCGCCCTCCTGGGCACTCAGTTTCAGGAGACTGAAGTCTTCCCCTCTTAAGGGTTGCGCTGGGGTGACCCCAAGTCGCCTTAAATCCGCTGCCGAGTAGTGGCTGTCAAACCCCGTCTTGATCGATTCATCCAGTGCGAGGGACGCATCCGCCCTGACCACAACAGGTTCTCCCGTCTGCCAGCCAAACGACTTGAAATAATGGGCAATGCTACCAATGGCATCCTCAGGATCCCAAAGGTTGGTTGCCCCATCACCATTGAAGTCGACCGCATATTTAAGGAAGCTGCTGGGCATGAACTGCCCGAACCCCATGGCGCCGGCAAAGGAGCCCTTGGGTTTGCAGGGATCTCTCATCTCCTTGCGCGAGAGAATCAGAAGGTCTTTGAGTTCGCTCTCAAAATACGCCGCACGCCGGGGATAATCGAAGGCGAGCGTCGTCAGCGCATCGATCACCCGGTGCGTCCCGAAATTGGCACCATAGAGGGTTTCGACCCCGATGATGCCCATGATGATCTCGGGGCTCACCCCAAATTCAGACTGCGCCCGCGCCAGCGTTGCCGCGTGCTGCGCCCAGAAACGGGCACCCTCACGGATATGCCGTTCATCCAGAAATTTGGAGCGATATCGGCTCCAGCCGCCGGGCTTCTGCCGGACCGTCGGCTTTTCCCGATTCATGTATTCAATCGTCCAGGTTTTCCGTTGCGCCTGAGACAGAAGCCCATAAAGGTATTCGCGACTGAACCCCTGCTCCCTCACCATCCCATCGATAAAACGCTCAACCGCGGGGTAGCCCCGGTAGTCGCCGCTCAGGCGCTCTGCAAAATAGCTCCCGCCGGCATCTCCGCTTTCAAGGGGTTGCGCCACCGGTCGGCGAGCGGCGGCAGGGGGGGTGACCTGCGTTGGCGATTCCATTTCCGCACATGCGGTCAACTGAAGGACGCCAAGCGTCAGCGCAATCCCTCTCAAGCTCTTGATCTTCATCAAAATCTACAACCCCTTTTTGGCCCCTTCACCCACGCGCGCCGATTGGCGATGCGCTGTCTTCATTTAAACCCATGCACTTGCCTGAGCGCAAAAGCGCCTCAACCGCACCCTTCCCCGGAAGCGCGGGACGAGCGCCCATGCAGGTGGTCGCGAGCGCACCGGCGGCCGATGCAAACCGTAACACCTCCAGCCATGGGAGATCCATCACCAGGGCGGCCGCATAGGCGCCATGAAAGGCATCTCCGGCACCCGTTGTATCGACCGCCCTCACCGAAAAGGCCCCAAGCGATCCCTGCTGGCCATCCCGCTGCCAGATCAGACCCCGTTGACCCAAGGTGATCACGACCACAGGCGCGATGTCTGAAAGCTGGCGCAAAGCCTCATCCGGTCGATCCTCCCCGAGCCACTCCCGCGCAAACTTTTCTGAGCACACCAGATGCTCAACCTGTCCCATCAAGGCGCGGGTGCCCGCATGCAGAGAACCTGCATCCAAAACGGTTGGGCATTGACGCCCGATAAAAGGCGCAGACAAGCGCGCCTCATGGCCATCGAAAAGATACACCGTTGCCTGAATCCGGGCTGGATCCATCGTGGCGGACAACGGCTCCTCTATGCGGCCTCGCGCCGTCACCAGCGCGCGATCTCCCCCTGGCTTGACCAGAACGCTCGAAACGGCGGTCGATCCGTTTCTAAGGACCATTTGGGTATCGACGCCTTCGCAATTCAGCTCTTTGAGGTGCAGGTCACCGAAGGCATCGGCTCCTAGAACCCCGAGGAAACCGCTCGCAAGACCCAAGCGGGCAACGGTCACTGCCGCATTGGCGGCAGGCCCGCCACCACAGGTGACCAGCGCCTCTGCAAACAACTTTTCATCCGGGTTGGGATGCCGCGGCACCTCGAAAACCAGGTCCCAGGAGGCATGACCGACGCACAAGACATCCAGCAAGACGGCATTCACGGAGGAATTACTCCTCAAGCGCCAGAAGCTTCCAGAATTTTTCCATCAGCGTCGGATCGTAATTGACATCCTTGGCGGCGCGACCGGGAACGCCATTGGCATAGTTCAGCTCGAAGACCCGATGGGTATCGTCGGCCAACTGCACCAGGCCGAGCTTTCGATAGGCTTGCTCCATGATTTCAAGGGCAACAGGAACTGCCTGCGTCTTCTGATACTTGCGGATGACCTCCCCGCAGCGTCGGGCCGCGGCCAAAAAGGCCTCCCGGCGCATGTAGAAGTCGGCCACATGGATTTCATGCATCGCCAGATTGTTCCTCAAGGAGAGCATGCGCTGCTTGGAATCCTCGGCATACCGGCTGTTCGGGAAACGGCGCACCAGTTCATCAAAGTCCTTGTAGGAATCCAGCGTTGCCCCGGGATCGCGCTGCGAGGAGTCCGTGGGCACGAATCGGTCAACAAAGGTGATGCCTCGGTTATAATTCACCAGTCCCTTGATGTAGTAGGCATAATCCACGTTGGGGTGGGCGGGGTTGAGTTTGATGAAGCGGTCGGCTGCGGCGATGGCAGAATCCGGCTCATCATTTTTGTAGTAGGCGTAGGCCACATCCATCTGGGCCTGCGTTGCATATTTGCCGAAGGGGTAGCGGGCCTCGAGCTTTTCATACAGCTTTGCCGCCTTTTCGTATCGTTTTTCGTTAAGGGCATCCCGTGCCTGGCGGTAAAACTGCTCGGCCGTCCATTCGGCATACTCGTCGTTGGTCTCATCCGGGGTTTCAGAACAACCCGTCACAATGAGACACAGGGTGAGGATCACCCAGGCCCAATGGTTGTATTGCCGCATGACTTGATCAGATCTTAGGGATGGTTACGGACGATTGCCGCAGCCTTTCAGTATAACGTGAATAGTTGCAGCATCAGTAGCGTGAAAAGCCCTCAAACCCTTCGCTTCGAGATTCCTGACCATCTGGGGGGCCTTCGGCTTGACCAGGCCATGGGTCAGCTGTTGCCGGACTATTCCCGAAGCCGGATCACCGAATGGATCCGACAGGGGCAGGTTCAGATCGACGGCGTACTCCCCAAACCCCGCCACAAGACCCATGGCGGTGAAGCCATCGAGCTTCAAATCCCGCTTGAACCGCTGACCGAAGTGAGCGCTGAGCCCCTTCCGCTGGATATCGTCCACGAGGATGAAGCGCTGATCATTCTCGACAAGCCGCCGGGGCTGGTGGTCCATCCAGCGGCGGGGCACTGGAGCGGCACACTCCAGAATGCGTTGCTTGCCCATTGCCCGGACCTCTCCCGCGTGCCTCGAAGTGGGATCGTTCATCGCCTCGACAAGGACACCAGCGGACTTCTGATGGTCGCCAAAACCCTTGAATCCCATAAACAGCTGGTCGCGCAGCTGCAGGCGCGCAGCGTCAAGCGTGAATATCTGGCGCTGTTGATGGGCTGGCCGGTCAGTGGCGGCACCCTCAATGAGCCCATCGGGCGCCATCCGACCGACCGCAAGCGCTTTGCGGTAAGGCCCGATGGCAAGACGGCCATCACCCACTTTCGAATCGAAGAGCGATTCAGGCACCATACCCTGGCCCGGGTCAAGCTGGAGACCGGGCGTACGCACCAGATCCGCGTTCACCTGGCCCATGCGGGCTACCCGCTGGTCGGCGATCCGGTCTATGGCGGCCGATCGCGACTTCCGGCAAAAGCAAATCCGGAGCTGCTTCTCGCGCTCAAGGCCTTTCGGCGTCAGGCCTTGCATGCCGCCGTGCTCGGTCTCTCGCACCCCATGAGTGGGGAGGACCTTGAGTGGCAGGCCCCGATCCCTCCCGACTTTGAGTCCCTCCTTGACCAGCTTCGCGAAAAAGAGCCCGCATGCATGTAATCCAGCCTGATTGGCCGGCGGCACCCTGGATCAAGGCCGCCTCGACCACCCGAACGGGGGGGTGCAGCCAGGGCGCCTACGCAAGCCTCAATCTGGGCCTGCATGTGGCCGATGAGCCAGCGCATGTTGGCCAAAATCGCCTTCGACTCATCCACCATCTGGGCCTGGATCAGGAACCCATCTGGCTCAATCAAGTGCATGGCCCTGAGATCGTTGAAGCCGCCACATCCCAACCAGGAACGAGTGCCGATGGGAGCATCGCACGCGAACCCTCAGTGGCTTGCGCAGTCCTGACTGCCGACTGCCTTCCGATTCTGATGGCAAGGCAGGATGGCAAGGCGGTTGCTGCCTTGCATGGGGGCTGGAAAGGGCTACATGCCGGCATCCTGGAGGCCGCGGTTCAACGCTTTGAGACGCACAGGCTCTGGGTCTGGCTAGGTCCTGCGATCGGGCCAAAGGCCTTTGAAGTGGGACCCGAGGTGCAACAGGCCTTCCTCTTGAAGGACCCACGACTTGCGGCCGCCTTCAAACCTCACCTCCAAGGCAAGTGGCTGGCCGATCTTTATGAAATTGCCCGAATCCTGCTGGAGATTTCGGGGATCCCGAGAAGCCAGGTCTTCGGGGGCCATTGGTGCACCTACACGCAGACCAATGAATTTTTTTCCTACCGGCGCGATCCGGTGACGGGCCGGATGGCAACCCTGATCTGGCTCGAACCTCACTCCTGAAGGCCATGCATACCCTGACCCTGATTGCCTGCTTTAGTCTCTTTGGTGGTTTGTTGAGCCTCCTTTTTGCCGGCGCTCTGCTGCTGGTTCCAAGCGACCATCATCCCAAGCTGCTGCCGCATGGCATCAGCTTTGCCCTGGGCGCCCTGTTGTCGGTCGCCTTTCTGGACCTTTTGCCTGATGCCCTCTCGCATGTCGGCGGGGGCCAACACAGCCTGGTGCTTGGGACCGTTCTGATTGGCATTCTGGGGTTTTTCCTTCTGGAAAAACTGCTGCTGTGGCGACACTGCCACCACGACCACTGCGAAACCCACTCGGGCGAACATTCCCACAAGCCCGCCGGAACCCTGATCGTGGTGGGCGATGCCATCCATAATTTCGTGGATGGCATCCTGATTGCGGCCGCCTTCCTGACCGACCATACGCTCGGGATCGTCACCAGCCTTGCGATTGCAGCGCATGAAATTCCCCAGGAGGTAGGCGATTTTGCGATCCTCCTTCAGAGCGGCTACAGCCGCGGGCGGGCCTTGTTCTTCAATTTCCTCTCGAGCCTTGCGACCTTGGTCGGCGGGGTGCTGGCTTATTTCAGCCTGGAGCACTTGGAGGGCAGCCTCCCCTACATCCTGGCGCTGGCCGCCTCGAGCTTTATCTATATTGCCGTCGCCGACCTGATTCCAAGCCTCCATGAAAAGACCACACCAAAGGCGGCCCTGCATCAGATTGTGCTGATCCTTCTGGGGGTCATCACCATTTTTTGGGCGCATGAACAAACCGAGGCAGCCAAGCCTCAGGGCCCCGCAGTGCCCGAGATGCATTCGCGTTAATCGCCCGATCAGGAAATCGGGACGTCAAGGTTCCTGAAGGAGGAGACACGTTCGAGCGGTTCCCGTAATCACTGGCTCGACACTTGCGAATTCGGTCAGCCGAAAGCAAGGCGCCGAGTGGTTG
>CAYLUS010000030.1:4379-14471 GCA_964386975.1 uncultured Methylococcus sp. | reverse complement strand
GAAGAGGATCTGTTTTTTCCGGATTCTGACTGGCTCTGATTTTCGTCGATTGACATGAAGATGAGCGTCGACGGCCCATTTTCTTAGTAAACAGGCCCATCTCACATTGAAAACGGTCGCAGATTGACTTTATCCTGACGCGCACGCTAGAATCTCTGGTTTTCCAAACTAGCCTCCTGACGGAGATGGTGACCATGTACGCAGTTATTCACACAGGCGGCAAGCAATACCGGGTCAAGCCCGGCGAACTTCTGAAGATCGAAACGCTGACCGCGGAACCCGGCCAGGAAATCACCTTTGACAAGGTTCTTCTGGTGCAGACCGACTCAGGCCTTAAAATCGGCAAGCCCTATCTCGATGGGGGCAAGGTGACCGCAACCGTGACGACCCACGGCCGTCACCCAAAGGTCAAGATCGTCAAGTTCCGTCGCCGCAAGCATCATATGAAGCAGGCGGGCCATCGCCAGAACTTCACGGAAGTCAAGATTACGGGCATTTCAGCCTAAACCCATAGCTCAAGAGGCATCTCATGGCTCATAAGAAAGCAGGCGGCAGTTCCCGCAACGGTCGCGACTCGAATGCGCAACGCCTTGGCGTGAAGCGCTTCGGCGGACAACTGGTCAGCGCCGGCAGCATCATCGTGCGCCAGCGCGGAACTCAGTTCCACCCGGGCGAGAACGTCGGGGTCGGCAAGGACTACACCCTGTTCGCACTCACCGATGGACACGTGACCTTCAAGGTCAAGGGTCCTCAGGGCCGCAGATACGTGAGCATCGCTCCGGCTCAAACGTCCTGAAGCATCCTCCCAAAGGACATGCCAAAGCCCCGTCCGTGACGGGGCTTTTTTGTCTCGTGCGCTTATGAAATTTGTCGATGAAGCAGAAATTCGCGTTGAAGCCGGTGACGGCGGCAACGGCTGCGTCGGCTTTCGCCGGGAAAAATACATTCCCTTTGGCGGACCCGATGGCGGCGATGGCGGTGATGGCGGTAGCGTTTACCTGATCGCCTCCTCGAACCTCAACACCCTGGTCGATTTTCGCTACCATGCCGTCTTTCGGGCAGAGCGGGGTCAGAACGGCTCCGGCGGCAATTGCTCAGGGCGTGCGGGACAGGACTGCTGGATTCAGGTCCCGACCGGCACGCAGGTGACTGATGTCGAAACCGGTGAGGCATTGGGCGACCTGATTGAGGAAGGGCAACAACTGCTGGTCGCGCAAGGGGGCTGGCATGGCCTTGGAAATACCCGCTTCAAGAGCAGTACCAACCGCGCCCCACGGCAGTCGACCCCGGGCAAACCTGGGGAAAAAAGACAGCTGCACCTGGAACTCAAGGTGATTGCCGATGTGGGCTTGCTTGGGCTTCCGAACGCCGGCAAATCCAGCTTGATTCGCGCCACCTCGGCCGCCCGCCCCAAAGTGGCGGACTATCCCTTCACAACACTCCATCCCAACCTCGGCGTCGTGCGCGTCGATGAGCTTCGGAGCTTCGTGATGGCCGATATTCCGGGCCTGATCGAGGGCGCAGCTGAAGGTGCCGGGCTTGGCATGCAGTTCCTCAAGCACCTGTCGAGAACGACCCTGCTGCTGCACCTGGTGGATGTCTACCCCATCGATCAGGAGGAACCACCGGTTCAATCGGCCAGGAAGGTCATCAAGGAATTAGAGAAATGGGGTGAGGGGCTGGATCTCAAACCCCGTTGGCTGGTCTTGAACAAGATCGATACGCTGGAACCCTCTGAGGTGGAGTCGCACTGCCGAAAGATTGTGGAAGACCTTGAGTGGCAAGGACCCCACTATCTGATCTCGACCGTTACACGGCAAGGCCTTGATCAACTTGCCTTCGACATCATGGATTATGTAGAGCAGACCCGCCCCCGCCATGCAGAGCCGGAGTGATTTCAAGAACGCAAAACGCCTGGTCGTCAAGATCGGCAGCGCCCTTCTGACCGCCGGCGGCCGAGGCCTCGATCAGGACGGCATTCAGAACTGGGTCCGTCAGATTGCGGGCCTCCATGCAAACGGCATCGAGATCATTCTGGTTTCATCAGGGTCTGTCGCCGAGGGAATGGCGCGCCTTGGCTGGACCTCCCGCCCGCATGCGCTGCACGAACTGCAAGCCGCCGCCTCGGTTGGCCAGATGGGGCTGGTCCGAACCTATGAATCCCTGTTTGAAGCCCACGCGATTCGCTCAGCCCAGATCCTCTTGACCCACGACGATCTTTCCAACCGCCAGCGCTACCTGAATGCGCGCAGCACGCTCTTAACGCTCCTTCAACTCGGCGTCGTTCCGATCATCAACGAAAACGACACCGTGGCCACCGACGAAATCCGATTTGGCGATAACGACACACTCGGCGCGCTGGTTGCCAACCTGGTGGATGCGGAGCTGCTTTTGATTCTGACCGATCAGGCAGGCCTTTTTGATCGAAATCCGAGCCTTGACCCCACCGCTGAACTGGTCCATGAGGCCCGCATAGATGACCCTCGCCTCCCCGGCATGGTGGGTGACAGCCTGAGCGGTTTAGGGCGTGGCGGCATGATCACCAAGCTTCGCGCGGGCAAATTGGCCTCGCGCTCGGGAAGCGCGACGGTCATCGCAGCAGGTCGGGAGGATAACGTCATCCCAAGGATTGTGGCCGGCGAATCGCTCGGGACCTTTCTGATCCCGGATCAAAGTCCGATTCAGGCCAGAAAACGCTGGCTTGCAGGGCAACTCAAGCTGAAGGGGTATTTGCGACTGGATGAAGGCGCCGCCAAAGTCCTTCGAGAGTCTGGCAAAAGCCTTCTCCCGATTGGGGTGACGCACGTCGAGGGCGATTTTGAGCGAGGCGATCTGGTCGCCTGCAGCGATCCCGAGGGGCGCGAGATTGCCCGCGGCCTAACGAATTATGGATCCGATGAAGCGAAGCGACTTGCAGGCCAACCCAGCCACCGCATCGAGGCGATCCTGGGCTATGTCGATGAGCCGGAGCTCATTCACCGCGACAACCTGGTGGTCATTTGAATTCTGCCGCGAAGGCTCAGCGGCAGAATTGAAGACACGCGGCCCCGAAAGGCCCTTAATTTAAGCCGACTTCAACGCCAGCGCCTTGACGCGCGCGTTCAGGCGGCTCTTGCTGCGAGCGGCCTTGTTCTTATGAATCAGCCCCTTGTTGACCGAAGAATCGATCACCGGCACGGCCGCACGGAATGCGCTCTGTGCCTCTTCAAGGTTGCCCGCCTCGACCGCCAGAATGACCTTCTTGATGAAGGTGCGCAGACGGCTACGAAGGGCGGCATTGTGCGCGCGGTGCTTCTCGGACTGGATGGCGCGTTTCTTTGCTGAAGCGATATTGGCCAAGACTAAACCCTCAAAATCATGTGATTAGATCGAACTCGGCATTTTGCGTTGAAACGCCTTATTAGTCAAACAAATTCCGCCGCCCACCCGATCCAGCCCTCGCATTCCCCTCAACATCGACTTCCCTTTTCTTCGAAGCAACGCCATCGTGTAAACTTTGCAGGGCGGTTGAATGGCGAATGCAACCCGCACCTCAGGACCCTTTCCAACCTCACGCTCCAGCCCCCGGTTTATTGGGCATGATGCAGAATGCGCACCAACCACCCCCACACGCCTGATTCCGCAAGGATCCTAAAAACGCGCTCACGCCACTTAAGGCGCGGGTGGGCATGGGCTCTTTTGGGCGCCCTGATCGGGGTTTGGGTGCTGCTGCGATTTGGGCTGACGTTTGGGATTTCGCTGCCGAACGCCCTGGACCCAACCAATCGCGAGGAGATCGATCCCAAATCAATTCTCCGCATCGAGGCGCAAGGAGTGGGGAGCCATCTCACCGAGGTGCAGCTCAAGGAGGACGGCGGCCTCATTGCCAGCCTTCCGACCGCCAATGCCCGGTTCGAGATTCGCGACCGCCTTGACTATGACAAGACCTATGAGCTGTCGGTCCGTGCCGAGCGGGGTTGGCTGCAGCAAAGCGAACGGTTGGACCTTCGCTTCCATACCGTCCGGGTACCCAAGATCACCTCGCCGCTCCGCCAAGCCCTATCGGCCGATGGCGCCGTGACGCTCGGCTTCGATGGTCCCATCGGTAGTCTCAAGGCCACCGGCGACCTTCCACTCGAAGTCACTTTGGATGCCGCAAAAAAGACAGCCACCCTCAAGGCCCTCCCCGGTCAATACCGCCAGGGTCAGGTGTATCCCCTGAGCGTGGCCTGGCAATCCCCCCGGGGCGTTGCACTCCCCCCTTTTACGATGGAAATCAGTACCGCGCCGGCCTTGACGGCGACCATACCCATCAATGGCATGCACAATCTGGGGCTGGCGATGCCGGTGGATATTGAATTCAGCGAGGCACTGGCCGATCGGACCCGCGTGACCCCGTATATCCGCATCAAGGATCAAAGCGGTCAGACCCTCCCGGGGAAATGGGTCTGGTACGGCAAGGACCGTGTGCAATTTAGACCAGAGCCCTACTGGCCGGCGCACAGCCAGATCGAAGTCACGGTGGACCCCAAGAGCGCACGAAGTATCCGTGGCGGCTTCATCGCAGAACCCCTCCACGCGCACTTTGGCACCGGCAGCGACCGCCGGGTGGACGTGTTTCTGGATCGACAACGGGTCGAAGTCCATGAAAACGGGGAGTTGATCCGCACCATGCGCGCCTCGACCGGCAAGTCCAAGACCCCAACTGTCACCGGGTCTTTTTACATCTATGCGCGTTTCCCGAAGAAAACCATGAAGAGCACCGGACTTAAACCCGGGCAGAAGGGCTATTACGAGGTCAAGGATGTGCCTTATGCCCAGTACTTCCACGAGGGCTATGCCTTCCATGGGGCTTTCTGGCACAACGCCTTCGGGCAACCGGCGAGCCATGGCTGCATCAACCTTGCGACCCAGAAGCAAAACAGCCGCAAGGGCATCAATGAAGATGCCGGCTGGCTCTACGAGTGGGCCTCACTCGGCGTCCCGGTCACCATCCACGGAAGCTCAAAATCGGACACCGTGGCCAGCGGAGCCGCTCAGCCGAATCCTTAAGCGCTAGCGCGACTTGACGTGCTTCATCATGCGCTGCCGCTTCTTGATCTGGCGATCGGTGAGCGAATTGCGCTTGCCTTTGAAGGGATTGTCTCCCCCACGGAACTCGACCTTGACCGGGGTTCCGTGGAGATCGAGGTTCGACCTGAAAAAATTCACCAGGTAGCGCTTGTAGCTTTCCGGGATGGCTTCGACCTGGTTGCCATGAATGACCACGGTGGGCGGATTGCTGCCGCCCTGGTGAGCGTACTTCAGCTTGACCCGGCGGCCTTTGACCAGGGGCGGCTGGTGAGCCGCCACGGCCTGCTCGAGAAGACGCGTCAGGTGACTGGTCCCCATCGCGGTCATTGAGGCACGGTAGACCTCGGAAACCGCATCAAACAGATGGCCCACACCGGTGCCATGCAGGGCTGAAATGAAAAAGTGGCGGGCGAACTCGACGAAGCCGAGCTTGAGATCCAATCGCCGGCGGGTCTCATCGCGTTCATCCGCGCTCATCCCGTCCCACTTGTTGAGCCCGAGGATCAGCCCGCGACCGGACTCAATGACCATTCCCAGGAGGGAGGTATCCTGGTCGGTCACCCCCTCTCGTGCATCGATCAGGTAGATGACCACATGGGCCTTCTCGATCGCCTGCATGGCCTTGATCACGCTGAACTTCTCCACCGTTTCGGCAATCCGGCCCCGGCGCCGGATGCCGGCGGTATCAATCAGGGTATAACGCTGGCCGCCCCGCTCAAAAGGCACCTCGATGCTGTCGCGCGTGGTCCCTGGCGCATCAAACACCACCACCCGCTCCTCCCCCAGAAGGCGATTGACCAGCGTGGACTTGCCGACATTCGGGCGACCGACGATCGCAATCCGGATTCCGCCATCCTCATCGGGGAGCGTCTCCACCTGAGCGGGCAGGAGAGCCTCCAGCTGATCCAGAAGCGTTTCGATGCCGCGCGCGTGCGAGGCGGAGAGCGGGGTCGGCTCACCGAGCCCAAGGGCATGAAATTCGCCCAGCGTTTCCAAAAGGCTGGCCTGATCAATCTTGTTGACCCCCAGAACCAGGGGTTTCCCGGTTCTCCGAAGCTGCTCGGCGATCGCCTCATCCCCGACGTTCAAGCCATCACGCGCATCGACCAGAAACAAAATGGCATCGGCCTCTTCGATGGCCAGACGTACCTGGCGCATGGCCTTCTCATCAATCCCATCGACTTCGTCCAGGATACCGCCGGTATCGACCACCCAATAATCACGCTGTCCTCGCACCACACGGCCGTATTTCCGATCGCGGGTCAGCCCCGGAAAATCGGCAACCAGGGCATCGCGGGTCCGGGTCAGGTAGTTGAACAGCGTGGATTTACCCACATTCGGGCGACCCACCAGGGCAACAACGGGGAGCATGGCGTTTAATTCAGGGTAATGGCGGCCAAAAGACCACTGGAGGAATACACAAAGAGGGTGTCATCATGCACCACAGGGGTTGCGATGATCGGTTCATCATCCAGTGAAAGGCGACCGATCAAACTGCCATCGTCGGCCGAGAGCGCATGCACATAGCCCTCGAAGTCGCCCACCACCACGCGGTTATGAATCAATGCGGGCACGGTGAGGTGCCGCTGGTGAAGCTCGGTCTGCTTCCAAAGATCCGCACCGCCTCGAAGATCCAGCTGCCAGAGGTCACTGTGGGTGTCCGTGATGAACAAGCCATGCCGGCTGATTGCCATGCCATGACTTGAATAGGCGGTATTCTGATGCCAGATCACCTCCCCATCCTCGGCATTGATGGCGCTCACCCCCCCTTGAAAACCGGTCGCATAGACAATGCCGTCCTGCAGCAGCGGCTCACCATCGAGCTCCACCATGCGCTCGACTTCGGAGCGTCCCTTGGGGACCGCCGCGGTGGTCTCCCAGGCCACGCGCCCATCACCGGAGGAGAGCGCTACCATCTTGCCGCCACCAAAACCATCGAGCACCAGATCACCTGAAATGGCAGGAGATCCGAGGCTTCGGACTGACAAGGGGGGGACCGAGCGTTCATGCGACCACTTGAATTTCCCGGTAGTGAGATCGAGACCGGCGATCCGACCGTCACTGGTCCTGACAATCACGGTATTGTGAACCACCTTGGGAAGGGCCAGCACTTCGCTGGTCACCGAGGTCTTCCAAAGAAGTGCCCCATCAGTCAGGCTGACCGCGATCAATTCGGCATTGCTGGTTCCAAACAACAGCCGATCGCCCACCACTGTGGGCCCAGCCGAAAATTCCAGACGGGTGTCTGCGGACCACAGGCGCTCGCCATCCTGGCGCCCATAGGCCTCGATCAAACCCCGGTGGTCGGCGATATACACCGTACTCGCGGTCACCGCCGGCACCAGATTCAACACGCGCCCGTTGTAGCCTTTGCCCACCGATGCCTTCCACAAGACGGTCATGGTGACCTTCGGCTCAAAATCAGAATCGAGCTCCTTCGGCGGTTCCGCATTGTCCTTGCCGCTGATGAGCTCAGTCACGGAACCCGCCAGATCCTTGATCGCGTTCAGCTGCCCGCAGCCCCAGAAAAGGAGCGCGATCAACAGGATCAGAAAACGCATCAGCCGCCCTGCGGCAGGTCGTTGAGCTTAAGTTCCAGCAGCGGCGAGGGGTTCCCCAGTGACTTGGCTGCCGCATAGGCCGCCCGGGCCTCCGTGGGTCGCTTCAGCGCCAGCAAGCTGTCGCCGCGAACTTCCTCCAGCAGCGACTGGAAAGCGCCGCTGGTCTTGATCAGGTTGGGATCTACCAGCTTGAGGGCCGCATCATACTGTCCGCTGGCGAGATAGATCCGACCCAGGCGAAGTCGCGCGACCGGCTTGACCGCCTCGTCCTTGCCGTCTTTCAGCTCCGCTTCAAGGACCTTGGCCGCGCCCTCAAGATCGCCAGCCTTGACCTTGATCCGCGCGGTCATCAGGCGAACATAGTCGGCGTAGGTCGTCGCCGCATAGTCCTTGACCAGGCGGTCTGAGAGCGTCAGGGCTGCTTCATCCTGATTCGCCTTCACCGCTTCAACAAACTGGAGGTAGGTCGTTGACGCCTGGGCTGCCCGCTCATTCAGGTGTCCCTGCCAGAGCTTCCAACCCAAAACCACCATGAGCCCAAGGATCACGCCCCACGTGGCTGAGGACTTATTGGCCTTCCACCAGCGGCCGAGGGCCTCCAGTCGCTCTTCTTCTGTCAGATAGGTTTCCATGATCCATTCACCCTGCTTTTAAAGATAGTTTCCGATGGTCTCACACAAGGCCTGCCGGCTCAGAGAGATCTGCGGCTGGTCGTCCCTTAAGGACTTGATGGCAACGGTCCCCGCCTGAACCTCATCATCCCCAAGGATCAGGGCATAACGCGCCCCGGATTTATCGGCCCGTTTAAACTGCGACTTGATGCTGCCACCGCCCAAGTTCACCTGAATCCGCACCGAGGGCAACGCATCCCGCAAGCGTTCCGCCAACAGCTGGCTGTCACTGACGGCACGATCTCCCACCGCCACCAGATAAAACTGGGGATCAACGGCGGCCTGAATCTTCGGATCGGGCGCCAAAAGATCGATCAGCCGCTCCATGCCGAGGGCAAAACCAATGGCGGCGGAACCCGCCCCGCCTAACTGCTGAATCAGGCCATCATAACGGCCACCGGCGCAAACGGTGCCCTGAGCCCCCAGTTCATCGGTGATCCACTCAAAAACGGTTCTTGAATAATAGTCGAGCCCCCGCACCAGGCGAGGATTGACCGTGTAAGCAACGCCAGCGTCATCCAGGGCGGCCCGAAGACGGTCAAAATGCGCCCGGGATTCGGGGCCTAGATCATCGGTCAGCACCGGTGCCCCGGCGATGAGATCCTTGAGATCCGGGTTTTTGCTGTCAAGAATCCGAAGGGGATTGGTTTCAAGACGCCGGAGACTGTCCGCATCCAGCTGGCTTCGCGCGGCCTCAAAATAGGTCACCAGCGCCGAACGGTAAGCCACACGCTCCTCCGGGGTACCCAAGGAATTGATTTCCAGCCGGAGCGTATGGGCAACCCCCAGGGCTTTCCAGAACCGAAGGCTCAGGAAGATCAATTCAGCATCAATGTCGGGCCCTGACAAACCATAGGCTTCGACCCCCAGCTGATGAAATTGCCGGTAGCGTCCTTTCTGGGGTCGCTCGTGGCGAAACATGGGGCCGAGGTACCAGAGCTTTTGCACCTGATTGTGGAGGAGCCCGTGCTCAAGACAGGCACGCAGGCAACTGGCCGTCCCTTCCGGCCGAAGGGTCAGGGAATCGCCGTTGCGATCCTCGAAGGTGTACATCTCCTTCTCGACAATGTCGGTGACTTCACCAATGGAGCGCTTGAAGAGCTCGGTCTTCTCGACCAGCGGCAAGCGAATTTCCTGGTAGCCATAGCCGGCAAGCACCGACCGGAGGACCGCCTCGACGTGTTGCCAGCGCGCTGTCTGGTCAGGGAGAAGGTCATGCATCCCCCGGATGGCCTGGATTTTTTCACTCATCACATTCGATTTCTTTTAAGAGGGGGTCGGGCCTTGATTCGGCGCAGCGGATGCGCCGGGCTTCAGGCATGACGCAATTGGCCCTGCTGAGTCCTTCGCGTCCGATCGCGGACCTTGCCCACCAACTGGCCACAGGCCGCATCAATGTCATTGCCCCGGGTCTTGCGGGTGGTGGTCACCAGGCCGCTGGCCTTGAGGATTTCACTGAAACGCCCGATGGTCTCAGGGCTTGAGCAGCGATACGGTGCCCCTGGAAAGGGATTGAAAGGAATCAGATTGACCTTGGACGGCAGTTGGCTCAGGAGCCTGACCAGCTGCCGGGCATGCAGTGGCGTGTCGTTGACCCCATCCAGCATCACATATTCAATGGTGACTTTCCGCCGTCCGTCCTTGCCGCAGTAAAACTTGCACGCCTCGAGAAGCTCCCGGATCGGATACTTCTGGTTAATCGGCACCAATTCATCGCGGAGCGCATCATTGGGCGCATGGAGCGAGACGGCCAGCGACACGTCGGACACTTCAGCGAGGCGGTAAAGGGAGGGCACGACCCCAGAGGT
>CAYLUS010000030.1:0-4279 GCA_964386975.1 uncultured Methylococcus sp. | reverse complement strand
TCGAGCGCTGCTCGTGGACGATGCGTGGCGCTTCGACCACGCAGCCGTCCTCAAGCAGGGCCCGAAACGCCTTGCTGAGATCGCTCATCTGCGAGAAATCAGAAACGCCCCGCTGATGAACCCACTGCAACAACTGCGTGGCACGAAAGGGCTTTTCACCCCGCTCCGCACAAAAGACCTTGAGGGCCTTGTGATCAAGACCCAGCAGGTTGATTTTTTCGGGCGACTCAGCGCGTTCTGGAGCAGAGCTCATTCGGCTTGAAGAAGTAGGCGATTTCCTGTTGCGCGGTCTCGGGGCCATCCGATCCATGAACGGCATTTTCATCAATGCTCACCGCAAAATCAGCGCGGATCGTCCCCGGCGCTGCATCTTTCGGGTTGGTCGCACCCATGATGTCGCGGTTCTTCAAAATGGCATTCTCGCCTTCAAGGACCTGGATCATCACCGGGCCAGAAATCATGAAACTGACCAGATCGTTGAAGAAAGGACGCTCTTTGTGGACCGCGTAGAAACCTTCCGCATCGTCTCGGCTGAGCTGAACCATCTTCGCAGCAACGATGCGCAAGCCGGCTTTTTCGAAACGGGCATAAATTTCGCCGATGACATTCTTGGCCACGGCATCCGGCTTGATAATAGAAATGGTACGTTCAATTGCCATAATCAGATTGATCCTCAGGTTTTCAGAAGCGCCAAGGCGCTCCGGGCACAACGCCCAAAAACGCCAAACGCACGCCGCCAGATCCGGAAGCGTTGCGGTAAACCGTCCGATTCTACTTGAACTCTGGCGGGGTCGATAGAGCCAGATCCTTCAGACCCCACAGATAAAGCCGCTGCCGGTTAAGGCGATCGCGGTGAATGGCAATCCGAGTGATGGCTAGACCGCGAAACTCTCGCCACAGCCGCAATTGGCCTTGACGTTGGGATTCTCAAAGCGGAACGCCTCACTGATCCCCTCCCGCCGGAAATCGACCGTGGTGCCCTCAAGGAAATCCAGGTGCTCACGCGGGACCACCAGCTTGACACCAAAACTTTCAAATACGGCATCGTCCTCACCGATTGCATCGGCATAGTCCACGACATAGGCATAGCCGGTACAGCCGGATTTTTTGACGGCCAGGCGGAGGCCTTCGCCGACGCCGCGCTTGGCGAGCTGCTTTTCCACCTGACGGGCTGCCGCCTCGGTCATCATTACCGCCATCTTCAACCTCCTCTTTAATCCGTTGAATTCAATGCGCCCCGGCCATCAAGCCCCGGAGCACGTCCAAGAACGCAGCGATCTCCTCTTCGGTATTGCCGGCCCCAAGGCTGACCCGAATGGCACTTCGGGCGATCAAGGGGTCAACCCCCATCGCCAGCAGAACCGGACTGGGTTCATTCGCTCCCATCGCACAGGCCGAGCCGCTCGAGACGGCAAAGCCGGCCTGATCGAGCCGCATGACCAGCGCCTCCCCCTCAAAGCCCGGTACCGCAAACTGTACGGTATTGGGAAGCCGAGCCGCCGCTTGCGCAAAGATGACAACGCCCGGGAGCGCCCCAAGCCCCTCCTCCAGCCTCTCCCGGAGCCGGGCCGCCTTTTCTGCGCGCAGCTGAAGGGTCTCAAGCGAGAGGCGAGCGGCAATGCCAAAACCCACGATCGCTGCCACATTCTCGGTTCCGGCCCGCCCGCCCTTTTCCTGGCCCCCACCCAGCAGCAGGGGATCCAGCCAAAGACCCTGCTCGACGACCAGGGCGCCGACCCCCTTGGGACCGCCAATTTTGTGGGCGGACATCGACAGGGTATGGGCGCCACTCGCCCTAAAATCAAGCGGGATCTTGCCCGCGCACTGGACGGCATCCACGTGAAGATACCCCCCGCTTGCCCGAAGATGCGTGGCCAAAGCCTGCGTTGGCTGGATCACGCCGGTCTCATTATTGGCCCCCATCAGGGCCGCCATCTGCATCGTGCCTGGCACCTTCGGATCAAGATCCACAAGGGAATGAAGCCCCGTTGCTGAAACCGCCAAGGTCCGGAGTGTAAACCCCTGTCTGGACAGGCGCTTTAAAGGCGCCTGGACCGATGGATGCTCCGTCGCCCCGACCAGAATCTCGGAGGGCGCCTTGAGTGTGTGGGCAAGCCCTATCAGAGCCTGGTTGTTGGACTCGGTGCCCCCACTGGTAAAGAAAATCTGATGGCCCTCGGCGCCCACGAGCCGTGCCACCGACTCGCGAGCCGACTCCACGGCACTTTGCGACAGCCGTCCCAGCCGATAAAGTCCTGACGGGTTTCCAAAAAAACGCCCAAGATAGGGCAGCATGCCCTCAAGGACTTCAGGGGCGATTGGCGTCGTGGCGTTATGATCGAAATAGACCATGGCGTTGTTGCAATTAAGAGGCAAGCGGGGAGCGATCGGGCTTCCCTCAGGGGAGACACTTGGCCTCCTCCTGCACATACGGACATGACCATCGGCTCAGACCGGACTGGCTTTGGTGCCCATGACGTGCTTAAAAGAGCCCCGCATCCGCTTAAAGCCGAAAACCCCGCTGCAAGGGGATCTCAATCACCCCACCACTTAACTGGTGATCCTGACGCTCGGCAACCTGCTGCACCGAACGACGGGAGAGCACATCTTCAAGGCTGATCGAATCGAGATACTGGCGAATCTGGTCACTCAAGCCCATCCACAAATCATGGGTCAGGCAGGGCTGGTCATTTTGGCAGTTGGCTTCACCTGCACAGCGGGTCGAATCAATCGTTTCATCGACCGCCGCGATAATCTCGGCGATGCTGATCGTCGAAGTCGCCCGACTGAGCTGGTAGCCGCCACCAGGCCCCCTGACCCCCTCCACCATGCCGGAGCGCCGGAGCCTTGCGAACAGCTGTTCCAGATACGACAGCGAAATCTCCTGCCGTTTGGCGATGTCGGTCAAGGTCACCGGTTTTTTTTCGCTATGATAGGCAAGATCCAGCATAGCCGTGACCGCATAGCGGCCCTTTGTAGTCAAACGCACGTCCTAATCTCCCGGGAAAACCCTTGTCCCGAGAGTCACATATCCGAGTAATTTAGTCAACTTTTGACCGGCAGGTTTCGTGAGCCCCTCCCCAAGCGCCTCGCCAGCCACCCGAGGCTGGCAATTCTGGATTGACCGGGGCGGCACGTTTACCGACATCGTGGCGCTGACGCCCGATCACCAATGGACCAGTGAAAAACTGCTTTCGGTCCATCCGGGGCAGTACGCGGATGCAGCAACAGAAGGCATCTTCAGAATCACCCGACGTTTCAAGGGCCACGCTGACGCACCCATTGAGGTCATCCGGATCGGGACCACGCTCGGCACCAACGCGCTTTTGGAAGACAAGGGCATCGCCACTGCGCTTGCGGTTAACCAGGGCTTTGCCGATCTTCTCACCATTGGCGATCAAAGCCGCCCTGATCTTTTTGCACGCCGTATTCAGCCCCGAAAAAACCTCCAGCAGTGCGTGATTGAGGTCCAAGGACGGCTGGATGCCGATGGCATTGAAATTGAGCCTCTGGATTGTAAAGCCGCCGAAGAAGCCTTCAAACGTGCGCGCGCAAAGGGCATTGAGGCGATCGCCATTGCACTGATCCATGCCTGGCGCAATCCAGCCCATGAACGGGCCCTGGGTGCACTTGCAACGCATCTGGGATTTCGCGAGGTGGTTCTCTCGCATCAGGTCAGCAGTGCCGCAAAGCTTGGAGTTCGGGCGGGTACTGCGGTTCTGGATGCCTATCTCACCCCGATTCTTAAAGCGTATCTTGAAAATCTCAAGGCAGACATCCAGCACCGGTTTGGGTACACCCCCGCCATCCAATGCATGCAGTCGAACGGCGGCCTGATTGAGGATGCGTCCTTTCGGGGACGCGACTCCATCCTCTCAGGGCCTGCCGGGGGACTAAGCGGGGCGATCACCATCGCCCGACAGGCGGGCTTTCAGAAAGTGATCACCTTCGACATGGGCGGCACCTCGACGGATGTCGCCCACTATGCGGGCCAACTTGAACGCCAGCACGAACACAGCTTGCGCGGCATCCGATTCACGGCACCCGGACTTCGGATTCACACCGTGGCCGCCGGAGGCGGATCCATCCTTACGTTCGATGGCGCACGCTTGCGCGTCGGCCCCGAATCGGCCGGTGCAGATCCAGGACCCCTGTGCTACCGGCGGGGAGGCCCCCTGACCGTGACCGATGCCAACCTGCTGCTGGGCCGGATTCAATCCCGCTTTTTTCCCAGCACCTTTGGAAAAAGCGGCCATGAACCGCTTGACCATGCCGCCGT
>CAYLUS010000029.1:0-25053 GCA_964386975.1 uncultured Methylococcus sp. | reverse complement strand
GATCTTGACGTACAACTATCCGATTAATCCCAAACCCTCGGACTTGGCAGACTAGTCCCCTTAGAGAGGCCTGATGAATACTTCCGCTTATCTGAATAAGTCTGCCCGATTGGTCCCAATTCGAGAAATTGCACGGACAGAATTGGCAGGATTGGTTCGCTCCATTGATGAAGACGCGCAGTATCCGGAGGAAATACTCAAGGCTCTCGGGCAGGCCGGGAGTTTCCATATAGGCCCAACCGCTCCAACTGAGGAGACATCTCTCTCCTGGAACATAGAGTGCATGGCCACTATTTCCGAGCAATGTCTTTCGACGGCCTTTTGCATGTGGTGCCAAAACGCCCTTCGCTGGTATCTTTTCACATCAGAGAATCGTCAACTGGAGGAGACCTTAGGATCTCAAATAGCCACTGGCGATCTCCTCGGCGGTACAGCCCTTTCCAACCCCATGAAACACCTGGCTGGAATCGAAGCAATCAAGTTCCACGCCAGACGTACGCAAGGCGGTTATATCGTCAATGGAACCGTACCCTGGGTCTCAAACCTCGGGCCCGGGCATTATTTTGCTGCAGTATTCGCATTAGAAGAAAACGAAGCCCACAAAGCAATGGCAATCATTTCTTGCGATCAGGACGGCGTCGTTTTGAATGAACACAACAAGTTCATTGCCCTGAATGGTACTCGCACCTACTCCATTCATCTCAAAGAGATTTTCGTACCTGATCATCAGGTCATCGCGGAACCCGCAAAGCCCTATATAGAGAGAATTCGTAGCGGATTCATTTTGCTGCAAACGGGAGTCGCCATCGGGCTGATCAGAAACACCATCCAAACCATGCTCAAGTCCCGCGATTCCCATGGCCATGTCAATAAATTCCTGACCATGCAACCCGAAAGCGTCACCGAGGAATTACATACTTTGGAACAATGCGTTCACCGCTTGGCCAAAACACCATTTGAAACAACACCCGCTTATTTCTCCGAGGTCTTGACCGTCCGACTAGGGCTTGCTGACCTGGCGGTAGCCTCTGCCAACGCGGCTCTTCTCCATGAAGGAGCCCGAGGATATCTCCAGTCTAGCCATGCGGACAGACGTCTGCGTGAAGCTCTTTTTATGGCGATTCTGACGCCGGCGACCAAACATCTGCGCAAACTGCTAGCAGACCTTCAATCGCCTTGAATACGTACATCATAGCCGGAATGTGTCAACATGTTTTGGACCATTGGCGATTGTCGGTAAGCATGACGGTAACAACCCATGAGAAGGAAGGAGTTACCGCAAAAGCTACCGTCAGAATTGCTGGATATAAACGGTAACTTAGGGACTTCACTGGATACAGATGACAAGATAAGTTATCGTACTTTCAGTGGCTTAGGACTTCTTGGGACGTCTTACTGCGCTTTCAGTTTGTAATGTCATATTTCCCTATTTTCGGAAGCCCCAATGGATCTGGGTTCCCGGCGCGGCAAAGTGACTTTACTTACTAAAGGCTCAGTAAAATAAAGAAGTGGAGCCGGCGAAAGGATGCGAACCCTCGACCCGCGCATTTTCAATCGGTATATCCGGCCCCATTGGCAGATGGGGACTGTTCACCCCTGCCACTCTTTGAGAGCATCCCTCTTTTTATATATTGAACGACCATGATCCGTCACCCGCTCACACTCCTTTTGCTAGCCGCAGTTGCAGGTTGCAGTTCGCAACCCAAGGGCACCGTCCTTCCACCTGCCAACCTCGGCGCCGATCACTTCCAAAAGACGGCGGTCGAAACCACGAAGAACAGCCAGTCCAATGTCGAATTCAATACCGAGAAGGGCTTTGAAGAGCCGCATCGGTCCAACGCCGAATTTCACGCCGTGTATCTTCTGGCCTCACTGAATCGCACGAATGGCAAGGTGGGTTATGGCGTGGATGTCATGAACGCCACCAAACGGGCCCGCAAGATCGCCCTGGTCAATTACGAATCACCGGAAGGCTGGATGGAGCAGAAAATCCGGGTCGTCAATGGCCGTCGCCACTGCAGCGATCAGGATGACTGCTGGAACTTTGAATCTGTGAGCATTCCACTGAGCGAACAACTGGTGCAGCACTACGCCAAACGGTATGTTCCCGGGCAATCGCTCACCTGGAAATACAAGATCCTGCCCGATGCTCAGGGTGAGATCGCTCTGGCCGAGATGGCAGGACTGTTTGCCCGTGTCGAAGAGGCAAAGGCCCAGCTCGCTCAAAGACAAGGGCAGTCCCCAGCAATGATTCATCCGGAACCAACACCGTAGGCGCTCTCGTTGATGCCGGACTCAGTGTCCGGCATCCCGGCTTTCGACGTCGGTGGCACTACAGGCACAGCGATCCTGGATGCCGGCTAGTCGCTGCCTGGATCGCCCGCAACTGATGAGAGCGATTGCAAGCATAAGCACCAAGAGCCAACGGGAATTCTGCATGTATCGCCTCGCCCTGCCCCAATCTTCCCTTGAAGAGCCGCGCCGGTAACCCATCCCCGAATCCTGGCTCATGAACCTGTCCATCACCTATGCGCTTTTTTGCTCTGACCCTGTTGTCTTTTCTCTGGCTGGCTGCCTGTCATTTCACCCCCAGCCCCCCAAGCAACGCTGAAATCGATGCTGACATGCGGGAGTTTGAATCTCGCTTTGAGTCCGACCCGCGTGCGGTGACGTCGGGTGAAGTCACGGATGCCGAGTGGCGGCGGGGGGAAAGGCGCATTGCCGTTCATTTCGAAATACCCACTGAGCCCGCTCGCCCATCCCTGATCATCTACCTGCCTGGACTTGGCGAAAGCGCCAGGCATGGAGGCGCCTTGTGGCGCGATACGTGGGTCAAGGCCGGCTTCGCTGTCCTGACTCTGCAGTCGGAGCGGGATGCGAACGCGTTCAAATCCCTGAGCGCGTCAGATCAGGGTGACCTTCCGACTCTGGGTCGAGATCACTTCGACAACCGATCCCTCAAGGCGCGTATCGAGGATGTCCTGTTTGTACTGGAGACGCTTCAGGCCAAGAAGCATTCAGCCCCCTTTAATCGCTGGGACGGTAACAAGGTCATCCTTGCAGGTTATGAACTGGGCGCCCAAACCGCCGCCGCCCTGATCGGGGAGAAAATCGGGGGAGTCAGCGGTATAACGGAGCCAGCGCGCTTTCAAGGCGCCATCCTGATCAGCCCATTCCTTGACCTTGCCGCCGGCGGCATGAAATCGCGCTTCGATGCCGTGAACCTGCCGTTACTCGCCATCACCGGCACCCAGGACGCTGATCCATTCGGGATCACCAGCCCTTCGCTGCGTTCCGCCATTTTCAGTCAGTCCCCCAAAGGCTCCAAATACCTCCTTGAACTTTATCAAGGGACCCATCGTCAACTCGCCGGCATTGACCCTGCTGCAGTCAAAGAGGATGAGTCTGACACGGCGGAACAGACCCGCGGGATTGCCGAGCCTCTGCAACATCCTGCTACCCAGCGCGATGCCAAACGGCAAGGCCTTCAAAACAAACTTCAACCGGGGTCATTGGCCATGGAGCAAGCGCGCCTTGACCCGCGCCAGATCGGACAGCAACTCGCGTTGGTCAAGGCTATCTCGGTTCATTTTCTGAACACCCTGACTCAACAAGATCCCGGAGCGTTACACGAATTCCTGTTGAAGGCAAAGTCACTGGCCGGGCGTCTGGCTGACTTTCGAAGTCGCTGACGTCAAGGTTTGGGATCGGCAGCCGGGCTGGCCTTGAAATCTTCCGTGCGGGCGGGATAGCTGGCTTCAGGCAGATCTGCAAAATAACAATGTGCGTCGATCTCGCAGACCACGATGTAATTGACCTGCCGATCACAGCCCTCGACCCAGGCGTTGTATTCACTGAAAAGATGATTTGTCCAATTGTCCATGCTATCGCGGCGGATCGGTCGATCCGCCTTTGCCGATGGGCATGCCATATCCTGACGCGCGCGATCCTCCGCCATTTTTTCTGCAAGCGCGGTGCGGTCTGAGGGAACCCGAAGTTCTGCGCAACCGGCCAGAACACCTAACATCAGAAAAAAAGCCAACACTCTCAAACCGGTCACCCCTTGCCTCGGTCAGGGTGATTCAGGCACCACCCGTAATCCGTCAGTTTAACCGGATGGCCGCCTCAAGGTGTTAGGCTTAGCTAAGATATCGCCTCAATACGGCGGTGGAGGTCAACCATCACCATCATCTCCCGACCGGCTGATTTCAACCGCTTCAAGTCAATCACATCCTGAATCCAGCGTCCTTTTTTGCGCCACCCCCCTGAAACTGAGCCTTGAATGGGGCATTCGCCCGTTTCACATCAAGCGGCACGGATCCTGCTTGTTTCAGGTGTCCCTCTTTTTTCTTTCCTGATATTCACTGAACTGCATGGCTGCATCCCCTCGAACCATTCCCGCAAGCGGCACCAACGGTCTGAGAGAGAACTGGCGTTCTGATCTGACGGCAGGCTTTCTCGTTTTCCTGATCGCGCTGCCCCTGTGTATCGGCATTTCGATTGCTTCAGGCTTCCCCCCCATCAGCGGAATTTTGTCCGCGATCATCGGCGGGCTGATTGTTTCCAGGTTCAATGGGTCCTTCCTGACCATCAATGGACCGGCTGCCGGCATGATCGTCGTCATCCTGACCGCCGCCCAAGGCCTTGGGAATGGCGATGTGACCGCCGGCTACAAATTCACCCTGGCGGCAATTGTGGTTTCAAGCCTGTTTCAGATTTTGATGGGCCTTTTGAAAGCCGGCAAGCTGAATGCCTACTTTCCTGCATCCGTGGTCCACGGCATGCTTGCTGGTATCGGCATCATCATTATGGCCAAGCAGATCCATATCCTGCTGGGAGTTAGACCCAAGAGCCAGGACATCATTGGCACCCTTCTCGAGATTCCGCACAGCCTGATCAATCTGAACCCGGAAATCACCCTGACCGGCGTCACAGGTCTCCTGATCCTGGCTGCCTGGACCTGTGTCAAGGATCAACGCCTGAAAATGATCCCGGCACCGTTGGTGGTTGTGCTGGTGGGGATTCTTTATGACCACCTGTTCAGCCTGAACTCAGATCATGTCTATACCTTTCTCGGTACCGAATACAGCATTGGTCCCAACTATCTGGTGACCGTGCCGGAGCATTTTGCCCAGAGCCTGGCCTTTCCGGACTTCGGCAAGATCGGCACATGGGTGTTCTGGAGCTCGGTGATCTCGATCACGCTGGTCGGAAGCCTTGAAACGCTCCTGAGCGCCACGGCCGTCGACAAGCTGGATCCCTACAAGCGCCAGTCAGACCTCAATCGGGACCTGACAGCGATCGGTGCGGGCAACTTCATGGCGGGTATGGTTGGCGGGCTGCCTATGATTGCAGAAATTGTTCGCTCCTCAGCCAATATCAATAATGGCGCCAAAACCGGCTGGTCCAATTTCTTCCACAGCCTTTTTCTTGGCCTGTTCGTGGTGGTCTTTCCCAACCTGATTCACGAGGTCCCGCTTTCAAGCCTTGCAGCCATCCTGGTCTACACGGGATTCCGGCTGGCCTCCCCTAAAGAGTTCGCCAAAACCATGGTGATTGGCAAAGAACAACTCGTGATCTTCACCACAACGATCATTGGGGTTCTCACGACGGACCTCTTGTTGGGCGTCCTGATCGGAATCGCAGTCAAGATCGGCATCCATCTCTCCCGCGGTGTCCCCTTGAAAAGCCTCCTAAAAATCTCATTTACGCTGACACACCCATCTTCGGGGGTATACCGCATAGCCATTCAGGGATCTGCTATTTTTGCCAATTTCGTGGGGCTAAAGAGTGAACTGGCTGAAATCCCTACAGGCCAGACCATCATTTTCGATGTCAATGATGCCTCCTACATTGACCATACCGTCATGGAGTTCATTGATCAGTTCAGAACCGACTACATCGAACGGGGGGGACGCTGTGAAATCCATGGACTTTCAGGGCTGTCCGCGGTATCAGACCATCCCTTGGCAGCGCGCCGAACCCTTCAATAAAAGCGCAGGGGGCCCATCGGATCTCTCCCTAACCCAGCTTGATCTGGCTGCCATCGTGCATATAGAGTGCGCTTCATTGATTTAATCGCGCCCTGGAGCCATCCATGAACCGCACGGCCCATTCAACCCCCAGCAACCCGGATCACGGTCTACGGCTTGTTGCCCTGTTTGAATTCAGCAAGGGGGCGTTGACCGTTCTCGCTGGTTTCGGTCTTCTCAGCCTTATCCATCAGGATGTTCAGCGCATTGCCGAAGAACTGGTGGCGCATCTTCACCTCAATCCGGCCAGTCACTACCCCAGAATCTTCATTGACGCCGCCTCCGAAATCAACGACGGCAATCTTAAACTCCTGGCCTTGATGGCCTTCGGTTACGCCTGCGTGCGCTTCACCGAGGCCTATGGGCTCTGGCAGGACAAGGTCTGGGCTGAATGGTTTGGCGCCTTGAGCGGCAGCATCTATGTTCCCTTTGAACTGTACGAGCTGACCAGGGGCATGAGTACCCTCAAAGTTGTGACGCTCCTTATCAACCTCCTGATCGTCGGCACGCTGGCCAGACGCCTGCGCCAGCGCGCGCTCAACAGTAACCCGCTGGAATCGAGCCTCTAAAATTCACAAACCCGCAGAATCCGGGTTGTCTCAGGGAGACGCGCAGTCCAGCCAATCGAAGTGGTAGGTACAACGGCCATATTCAGGGGGACTGGTATAGGCACCCAATCCCTGACTTCGCCAAGACACGGGATACGCAAAGCCCGGGCCATCGTAGACAAAGGTATGGAATTCGCCATTTTCGCCGCAGGCATCAACGCCTTTTGGCAAATCCTGGATGAAATCCCGATCAAACTCGCGCCCGGCAAAGCTCGCATCAAGAAATCGTCCATCGACGCAGGTCACCCACGCCTTGAAACCGAGCCCCAGAAACTCCTCGACCAGGTATTGACGATCCTCCTTCCAGAGCGGGAGCTGGGCCTTAAGTCCGGATCGCACACAGACTTTTTCCTCCCACTCCCGGTGGGCCTCAAGGTCAATATCCCCAAAGATGGCATGCTGCAGGCCCGCATCCCGAAGATGGCCAAGCTGCTCCACGAACTGAGATTCGTAGTCGCTCCAGGTTGCGGCAATGAAGTGAGGCTCAAGATTCAACGCGAGGGCCTGAACCCGCATCAGTGACCGTGATACACCATGAGAACGGGTACGAAGGCCCGTCTCTTCCAACGCGGTCAGGCTCGCAGTCACCTCAAAACCCGCCTTGCGGGCCCGATACAGCGCTAGACAGGAGTCCTTGCCACCACTGAAGGAAATGAGGGAACGGGGGGCCTGAGAGCCTGGCCCGGGCATGAAAGGCGAGCCTGACAAGGCCAAGGCATCCTTAATCAGGGTTTTGGACTTGTGGGGTTTTTCCATTCGCATGGGGATCGGTCTGCCTAAAACGCATCATCACCATGAAGAACATCGGCACGAAAAGGACCGCCACGCAGGTCGAACCCAGCATGCCACCGATGATTCCAGCACCCACCGAGTTCTGGGCATGGGCCCCTGCCCCGTTAGCGGTCACCAGCGGCACAGCGCCCAGGATAAACGCAATGGAGGTCATCACGATGGGCCGAAATCGGAGCTTGGCGGCATACAGGGCAGCATCTCGGGCGCTCATCGCCTTTTTCTCGACCGCCTCAATCGCAAATTCCACGATCAAAATCGCATTCTTGGCGGAAAGCCCAATCAGCGTCAGAAGACTGACCTGAAAATAGGTGTCATTCGGCATATTGAAGGCCAGCAATACAGCGGCCGCACCGAAGAGTGCAAAAGGGAGCGCCATGACGATGGCGACCGGCAGCACCCACATTTCAAACAGACCGGCAAGGATCAGGAAGACCATGATCAGCCCCAGCGACAGGGCCACTGCAGATTGGTTACCGGCAATCTGCTGCTGATAGGCAAGACCAAACCACTTTACCGCATAGCGGTTTCCAAGGACCTTGGGGACCTCCTCCTCGACAATCTTCATGATTTCCCCGGAGGTGTGCCCTTCCTTCTCATTGGGGTCCACCACGATCTGGCTTGCCAGGAAATCATTGAGCCGTGTGACGACCTCCGCTCCAGTAGTCTCGGTCACCGACATGACGTTGCCGGCGGGCACCATCTGCCCCTTGTTGTTCTTGAGGTAGACCGTGTTCAGGAGTTCCGGATTCTTTCGATAATCATAGAGACCTGTGATTTCAACCCAGAAAATATCCGCCCATTTGGTAAAGAAATTGATGTAGTAGAGGCCGAAGATCCCCTGCAGCGAGTTATAGGCGTTCTTGAAGTCGACCCCGTAATAATAGGCCTTGGCCGGATCGACATCGACCCGAAGCTCGGGCGTATCCACCTCATAGAACTGGCTGCATTTTTGTACTGCCTTGAAGTTTTTTTGGAGATGCTCACAAATTTTTACCGAATCATCGCGGATCTCGCGCACTGAGATCGGCTGCGTTGCCTGAAGGTAAAAGGTCGTGCCACCGGCCGGACTTAAGCCACGAATCGGGGGCTGATTGAAGGCATAGGCATTGATGTTCTTGTTCGCCTGATTAATCTGGGTGGTGGCCTCAATGGCCGTATCGACGGTCTGATGGGACATGTCGCGGTCGTCCTCGTTGTTGAGGACACCCATGATGGTCGAGGTGCTGGTCTTGTAGGTGCTGTTATCGATGATGTCACTGGATCCCATGACCACGAGACGGTTCAGGTAGGGAATCTTTTTCATCATCTCGGCGGCGACCTTGTTCGATTCCTCCACACTGTACTTCAGTGCCCCACCCGCATTGACATGGATGACATCGTAGAAGTAGCCCATGTCCTCGAGCGGAATCAGGGAGGTCGGAATCTTGATGAACATGCCAATCGTCAGGACAAAAATGACCGCCCAGATGCTCATGCAGACTTTCACATGATCGATGATCCAGGTGACCACCCACATATAGCCCTCCTGGAGTTTCAGGAACAGTCGGTCAAAGATCCTGAAAAAGGCGACTTTGGGCTTATTGTCATCGTGCCTGACATTCTTCAGGAAGATGACGCAGAGGGCTGGCGTCAGTGTCAGGGCAACAAAGCCTGAAATGACCACGGAAATGGCAATGGTCACAGCGAATTGCTGCATCATGATGCCGCTGAAGCCGCCAAGGAAGGCGACCGGAACAAACACCGCGTTCAGGACCAGAACAATCGCGATGACGGCGGCAGACACCTCCTCCATGGCCTTGACGGTGGCATCGAGGGAATTGAGTTTTTCCTCCTCCATGATTCGCTCGACGTTTTCAAGAACCACGATGGCATCATCCACGACGATGCCAATCGCCAGCACCAGACCGAACAGGGACAGAGTGTTGATATTGAATCCGGTGATGTAGATGCCAGCAAACGCGCCGATCACAGCGACTGGAATCGCCAGAATCGGAATGATGGTGCCTCGAAGGTTCTGAATGAAGAGAAAGACCACGCAGAACACCAACAAGAAGGCGATCAGGAGTGTCTCGACCACGCCCTGGATGGCCTGATAGACGAAAATCGAAGAATCGTAGTGGTAGAAATATTTCATGCCTTTGGGAAGAAAGGCATCGATCTTGGTCATGGCGTCTGCCACTTCGGCCTTGGTCTTGAGCTGATTGGCACCCGGTACCAGATAAAGTTGCAGCGCTACCGCCTCAAAGTTCTTGACCTCACCGGTCTTCTCATCCCGCTTGTGAACATAGAGGTAGTTGTTGTAATTGTTGGCATCCAGCTGAATGTCAGCGACATCCTTGAGGCGGATTACCTGGGCATTGCCTGAAAGGCTGCGCTTGGTCGGTTTGACCTGATCGGGGTTATTTAGCGGATTGACATCATCTGAATTGAAATTCGAGCGCAGGACCACGTTTTCAAACTGCTTTGCATCCGTGAAATAACCCGTGGTGGTAATCAGGAAATTGGATTTTTCTGGGCCAAAGGTGGGCGGCATGGCGTTCTGGCCAATCGCATACTGGCTGCTCTGATCGCGGACCGCCGCAATGATCTCGGGAATGCCGATCTTGTAGAAGGCGAGGCGCTTGGGGTCCAAATTGATACGGACGGCATAGCTGCGCTGGCCGATGATATTGACAAAGCCAATGCCGTGGATTTCCTCAATGACCGGATAAATGTAACGTTGGACGTAGTTGGCAATGTAAAGCGGATCGGGGGAACCGGTTTCGGTGTAGAACGGAATCACCTGAAACAGATCCGGAATCATCTTGCGAATCCGGATGCCCTGAGCCCTTGCCTGTTCCGGAATGTAGGAGTTTGAAGCGGTCAAGGAACGGTTCAGGGTATCCGCCTCAACCACGCCAAGACTGGTACCGACATCAAAGTAGACATTGATCGAGACGCTGTTGCTGCCATTTTGGCTGGCTGACTGCATGTAGATCATGCCCTCGGTCCCGGCAATCTGGTCCTCGATCGGGGCAGCGACGGCATTGGCGATCGCTTCGGAACTGGCCCCTGGAAACGTGCTGTTGATGTTCAGCACCGGGGGGATGATCAGGGGATACTGGTCAATCGGCGCATAGATCGCGGCCATTACCCCACCAATGATGATCATGATCGAACAGACCATCGCCAGCACGGGCCGTTTGATGAATTTTTCAGACAGCATGTCGGATTCCTAGCGGCTCTGGCCTTCAAGGGCTCTGGCAGCAGCCGCGGCATCAGGGGTCCGCTCATCGACGATGACGGCCTGCCCATCATCAATCCGCACCCCGCCGTTGGTAATGAGCTGATCGCCGGGTCGAAGGCCCTGATCTATCAGCTGGGTACCATCCATCAGCCACTTTCCGGCCTTGACGCGGTGCTTCCTCACCTTGCCATCTGCCAGCAGGAAGACATAGGAACCCTCCGGGTCACGAAATACCGATTCCTGCGGGACTGCATAGGCCGACTTGACGATGAGATCCCGCAAGATCACATGCACAAACTGGCCGGCGATGAGCTTGTTGCGCGGCAGCCGCTGGTTGTCGATGCTGGCCCTGAGTTGCCAGACGCCATCGGAGAAGGACACCCGGACGTCGCTAAACTCGACCTTGCCGGCGCCGGGCAGTTGACTGCCATCGGCAAGTTCCAGATCCACCGTGAAGCGATAGTCTTCGGGAACCTGGTACATCCCGTCCAACTGGCCATTTTCAATGGCCAGACGATCGAGTTCCGGGACAGAGAAAGCCACATACATCGTGTCCCTGGAGTTGATGACATTGAGCTGGGTTTGGAACGCCGTCACCATCATCCCTTCAGACACCATGCGTTCGGAGATAAACCCCGATGCCGGGGCCCTGACCGTGCAGTATTCGAGGTTCAGTTTGGCGTTGTTGACATTGGCAATGTCGGTTTTGAGGTTGCCGGCCGCGGCCTGATAATTGATCAGGGCCTCATTCACATCCTGGACCGAGGTGACATCCTTGCGGGTCAGGCTGGCATAACGCTCGTAGATGATGCGGTAGTTCTCCATCGCCGCCCGGCTTTTTTGCACCTGACCTTCGGCATTCTGGAGGGCAAACAGATAGGGCCGCCGGTCGATCTCATAAAGCGGCTGATCCTTCTTGACCGCGCTGCCCTCCCTATAAAGTTGCTTGAATATCGCGCCGCTGACACGAGGAATCACCGGATAGTCGACCACCCCCTGAACGACGCCCGGGTAATCAAATGCGTATTCGATGTCTTTGGGTTGCAGTTCGAGCACGTTGACGTGCGGGAGCGGTGCTTCAATCGGTGCATCCTTGCCGCAGGCGGTCAGCAGCGCGAGAAACAGAAGGGACAGAATCAGGCCCGGGTGCATGATGTACTCACTAGAAAAGATCCTCAAACCGCCGCCCCGTGCCGAGGTCATGCGGCGTCTCGGAATTCCAGACCTTGTAGCCACCGCCCAGGTCCTGATACAGACGAACGATACTCAATAACTGATTGAGCTTGGCCTTGGCCGCCGCGATGCCGGCCTGATCCATGACCACGGCCAGCGAAAGGACCGAAGGCATTCCCACCAGCCCCTCATCATGACGGATTTTTTCAGACTCATAACGCGTGGCCGACGTTTTGAAGAAATCCAACATCGACTCCAGACTCTCCGTGTATTTGTGATGCGACGAAAGATCGCTGTCAACCGCAGCAAAGGCATTGCGGACTGTCTGAATGTAATTGTAATAGTCGGTGTAATACTGACCCTTGGCCGACTTGATGGCCCCAAACTGGCCCAGATTGACGACCGGCGTGCTGATTCCGCCCCGGTACTGCCAGTAGCTCTGGGGACTGGTAAAGAGATTCGACAGCGAACCTGAACTTTCTCCAATCGGCGTTGTGAGGCTGATGGTTGGAAAAAAGAAGGCGGTATTGACCCCGATGTTGGCGTTGGACCCTTTGAGCTGCTCTTCGGCCGCAAGCACATCCGGCCGGTTCATCAGCACTTTAGAGGGCAAGTTGCCGCTGATAATCTGCTGGTAGGGAATAGCCATGAAATCCTGACTCTCCGGCACCGTGCCCGGATTTTCATTGAGCAGCAAGTGAATGGTGTTGCCGAGCCGGACAATGTTGTACTGGATGACGGGAATTTCTGCCCTGGCATCCGCCAGCTGCATCAAATATTGCTGCAGCGTGAACAAGGAAATCAGTCCTTCGTTGTGACTCTGCCGGTTCTTCTCGACGAAGCCCTCAAGGGCACTCACCAGATGCGTCTGCAGCACCAGACGATACTGCTCCTCGCGCAGGCTGAAATAGCTGCCGACCATCTGGCCGATGATCGCCAGCCTGACCGCGTTCTTGGCCGCCTCACTGGCGGCAAGATTGGCTTGTGCCTGCTCCTGAGTGCGCAGCTGCTGGAGAATATTGATGGAGTAGTTGGGAATGAAACCCGCCGAAAAGCCGTTGGAAACCGGTAAGCGGGCCATGGACACCTCGTTGGTATCCTGTACCGAAATGTACCCGGCACCGGCATCGAGCGTGGGCACCCAGCGCATCTCGATCTGCTGCAACAGTCCCTTCGCCTTGAAGACGTGGCCCAGCGCCGCCTGCACGGAGTTGTTTTGCTCAAGCGCCCGTCGAATCAGGTCCTTGAGAACCGGATCCTTGAACCGATCCCACCAAGCCATTTCCGGCAGCGGTACCGCGTCCATGCGGGCCTTGGGATCCTGGCTTTGCCAAGCCGTCGGCGTCTGGGTCGCCGGCTTGGCATAATCGGGCCCCCAGATGGCACAGCCAGCGCAATCCATCATCAGCAGTATCACAACAGCCGCTCTTAAAGCGGCTTCAACACGCAGCTGATCGGAAGACAAGCGGAGCCAGGAGCGACTGAGTATAGAGGCCATGAGTCAATAAATCGCTATGCCTTGGCTGGAGGGCAGGACGGCTGTCCAAAGGATCCTCATTTTAGCGGAAGATCCGGCGCTTAGGACGGCGGGCGCACGCGCGATGCGTCGGGGATTCAGGACGGCGGATCCGTGATCAGCAAGCGAAGCTCATCAATGCTTCTCCGGTACACGGCAAATGCGCTGACCTTCTGCAGTTCCCGGCTGGCAATCAGCCCGAGATCCTCGGCATACAGCCGATACTGCCGATCCTCAATCGTCGCTGGACCAATTTTTCCAACCGCCGTCGAGTCCATCAAAACCGCAAGCAGTTGCTCTCCAGAAAGATCCATCATCAGGGCACCGCGGTACACCACATCGACCTCCAGCCGACCCTCATGCAGACGTTTTTCTGGCCGAAGAAGGTCGATCACCTCCACGCTGACCGTCTCATGACGCCGGGTTCCCGGGGCGCCCTGGATCAGCAATGGCTTGGGGGGCGTGAAGCGCGTCATGACGCCCTCCTTCCGGTCAATGGCACCGATGACGACGAGATCCGCACGTGCATCGAAGCCGAGCACTTGCGACTCGTTGGCATTCAGCAAATATTCATGAAGACCCTCACCCAAGGGCCCGCTGTAAGGCCGCAGCTGGTGCTGCTCCCGGCCCATTAGCGGGCCGTCGTTGAGCTTGATCGAGAAGGGAACCGCGCGGTCACCGGGACCCAGATAATCTTCCGGAGAATCGATGACAAGGGGCGCCGATGGTTCGAATTTCGCAAGTCCTTGAAATACCGAGCGGGCCAGAGTGACTGCTGCGTTGTCGGCATGTGGTGCAGTTACCAGCAACAGGAGCGCCCAAAACATGCATTTGGGGCGAAGCTCCATTCCAGCGCGGGCTGTCATCAACCGACCGCTCGGGCCTGTTTGCGCCGCTCCAGTACTCGCAAAAGTGCGGGCAACACCACCATGCTGGAGACCAGCGTTGAGAGGATGCCGATACTGAGCATGATGCCCATGCTGGCCATTCCCCGATGCGGCGACACCGCCAGATTGCCAAAGCCGCTGATGTTGGTCAACGCGCTCATGAAGACGGCAAGCGCCGTACTCGTTCCGAGCAGGCTGCCGGTTTCAGGCGGGGCCGTCCGGTAGCGGTGCACCATGTGGATGCAGTTATCAACGCCCATTCCGAAGACCAGAGGCAAGGCAATGATATTGGCAAAATTGAAGGGCACTCCGGCAAAGGCCATGATCGCCGCCGTCAATAGCGATGCCAAGACCAGCGGAAGAAGAACCAGAACCACATCAACTGCCTCCTCCATGGTCAGGTAAAGCACCAGCGTAATGGCGATAAAGGCCAGCCCGAAGGCTTCTAGGAAGGCATTGACGACCGCCCGACTGGACTCCATGAACAACACCGGGGTTCCGGTGGCATGCGGTGCAACAGTCTTGACCGAGGCCACGAACCGCTGCATGGCATCAGGGTCATGGAGATCCTCTTTGGGATGGATCTCAATCCGATAGAGCCCCTCCGGATTCAACCAGCGCGATTTGAGATCCTCAGGCAATGCCTCGGCTGTCACGCCTTGGGCCTTTAGTGCCTCATTCAAGCGCGCAAGCAAGGGATCCAGCTGCCCGGTCAAGACCGATTCAAGGCGGGCAACCGCTTTTTCCTGCGATTCGCCATCAAGTCCTTCCAGTCGATCAATCAGCCGCGCCATCTGGATTTCCAGCTGGGTACCGGCACGATGATCCAGACGCGAGGGCTGTGTTTCGAGGTATCGGGAAAGACTCGACTCAAAGGTTCTCAACGAGGAAACGGCATCGGCAGCCGATACCCGCTTGAGCCCCCCCCCGGGAGGAACCAGATCGCCACCGAGGAGTAGGGCCAACTGATCGATGATGACCAGTTTTTCCTCCTGATCTTCAGGCACGAAATCCTCAAGGCTCAGGACCTTATCAACCTCGGGTAGCCCCGAAAGGCGTGCCTTGAGATCGGCGGCAGTGGCAGCATCGGCTGCAATCACCGAGAGTGACCAGGGCGATGTGCCAGCATCTTTGAGGAGTTCACGGAACGTGGTAACGGATTCGCGCGTGGGATCCTGAAGATTCAGTGGATTTGAATCAAAACGGGCAAATTCAAGCCGGTTCAGACAGATGAGGCCCAGAACCAGGGCAGCGCCAAGGACCCAAGGCGCGTATCGGACCGGAAGACTCAAGCCGTTTCCAACCCAGGCAGGCAGGACCGGATGATCGCTGGCTTTAGAGGGACGATAGCGGGCGGGTCGGCGCAGGCCCAGAAAGGCGGGAAGAATCATGAGCGTCACAACCAGGCTGATGAACATGCCCGCACCAGAGATGATGCCAAGCTCGGCAACTCCCCGGTAACTGGTCGGGATAAAGCAAAAGAATCCAATCGATGTTGTCAGTGTGCCAATTTCAAGCGATCCGCCGACATGGCGCACCGCCGTCTTGAGAGCCGCGCGATTTGAAGGCATCAGACGCGAAAGCTCGCGGTAACGGAGACAAAGGTAAATGGCATAGTCGGCACCGAGGCCGATATACATGACCGAAAAGGCGACCGAGATGAGATTCAGTTGCCCGAGCGAAAGGGTTGCAAAAAAAGCCGTAAAAATGAGTCCCAGAAGAAGACCCACCTGAACCACCACGACTAACCAGAACGATCGCAAACCGATCAGAAGCACCAGCGCAACGCCCACAAAGGAGCCGACACTGGCCATTTGCGCCCCGACACTGGCGCTTTGCAGCTCATCAATCGACAGTGGTGCTCCACCGGTCAGCCGCAGCGTCACCCCCTGCGCCGAGAATCCCAGCGAGGCACCCGCATCGCGAATGCCCTGAATCATGTCAGCACCCGGCGCCAGCGAGCTGTATTCCATCTTGGGCATGACCTCCATCAACACCCGGCGGTCAGCGGCAGCGGTCGGAGTACCCTCGACCAGCGAGATCCAGGACAGGGGAACCGACTGTCCAGAAAGGTAGCCTGTGATCGCTTGATCGAGATGCGCAAACAGCGTGTCCAGGCGAAGATCTGCCTGTTCCGGCTCCCGGAGCGCCCGACCCAGCAGGTGAAAGACACCTGACAGGCTTTGATCACGTGAGACATCGGCCAAAAACGGTTGGACCTCAGCCAATCGAGACGCCAGCTGATCCAGTGCGGGTAGGTCCTTGTAAAGAAGACCCTGGCGCAAGAAATACGCACTATCGCCTGGATAAAACACCCATTCGTAATGCTCGGCATGGGCCAAGAGCATCTGATGCAGTCGTTTGGCCGCATCCAATGCCTGATCACGGGTCGGCGCATCAAGCACAACCACCACCGAATCGCGAAATTGTGGAAAGGCTTTTTCAAACTGAATCTTGTCCTGACGCCAAGGGAGGCTGTCGGACAGCATGTTGCCAGGGTAGGTGTTGACCTTCAGATGGCCTAGTGTGTACCAGAGGGCAAGGCCAGCCGCGATCAGCGCCAGCCCGATGATTTTTGCAGGGTGGCGAACGGATAGACTGAACCATCGGGCCAGCGCAAGATCCATGCGAGCCTTGATTGTGAGCGGTTGGTTCACGGCGCCTCAGTGTATGACGGGTTTGCAATCGTTCAGAATAATGCCATTTTTTGCAGAATCGGAACCTCCTGGCCCTTTATTCAGAGTGAATGCATGATGGATTTCCTTCTCGCTGTCATGAATCCGGAGCGATTGCAGGGGCTTGCCTTTGCCTCTCTGTTTCTGCTGCTCCTCGGCGTCGGGCTCGAGCTTGAACCCAAAGCGGTGAGGAAGGCACTCGCAGGCGCACCCTATCCGACCATCCTGATCGTCAATTTCCTGTGGATCCCGATGCTTTGTGTCGCCCTGATTCAGTGGCTGGGAATCCCCGCCCCGACCGGCTGGGCGATGGTGATTTTGGCCGTATCGCCATTTGCGCCAGTGGTTCCTTTGTTTGTGCGGATGGCCAGAGGAAACCTGCCCCTGGCCGCCGGGATGACCGCACTTTTTCCGCTCTTTTCAGCGTTTCTGACGCCGCTCAGCCTCTCGCTCTGCCAATTCCTGATTGATCCTCAACAACAGGCTCTCGCGATTGCGCCCCGTCTGATCCTTGAACTCCTTTTCATGTCCATTACCCTGCCCCTGCTTCTTGGAATGATCGTGCATCGGCATCTTGGACAGAGGATGCGCTGGCTGGTGAGGGGGGTAAATGGCCTTGCGGAAATCACCGGCGTCCTGTCGCTGATTGCCCTGACACTGACCGAATGGTCGCACCTACAGACGCTGACCCTTCAGGAGATCATGGCCATGATCCTGGCCTATGAATTGGCCTATGCGATGGGGGGACACGCACTAAGCATGCGCAGCAGCAACCGGATTGCGCTGGGACTGGGCGCTGCGAACCGCAACATTGGCCTTGCGGTGCTAATCGCCTTGCGCTTTTTTACCCACGATCCGGTGCTCGCACCGCTGGTCGGTAACAGCCTTCTCATGATCCTTCTGGGACTTTGCCATGCAGGCCTTGGGCACCTGAGGTGGCGACGGCAACCAACCTCGACGCCCTCCCCTCAGTCGTTGATGCCGTAAGCCTCCATCTCGGGGCCCAGTTCCGAGCGGAGCCACTCCGAAGAAAGGCCAAAGGCTTCCAGACTATAGTGGTGTTCGCTCCGGTAGGTCTTGCTCGCGCGCGCCATGTCCTCAAGGCGATTGAGGTAAGCCGCCTCAAGGGGCCAGCCAAAATGCCCATAGATCGCCTCAACCACGGTAACCGGACGCTGAGTCAGATCCCGGTAGTCGACGCGGTAGAACCGCTCACGAGCCAAGGTCTCCCAGAATTCATGAAGATAGCGATACCAGGCGATCGATAGCGTGGCGTAGGCTTTCGCGACCGGGCCATCGATCGCCTGATCGGGTGAGTGTGACCGCACCGCCGGCATGAGCAGACTGATACTCGAGGCAATCGCCTCTTCCGGACTTCGAATGATGGTAATAAATCGGGCCTCAGGAAACGCCTGAAGCAACGCCTTGACCGCACCGGATGAATTCGTGGATTTCACCAAAATGCGTGGCTTTTGTCCCAGAACACGCACATGCCGCTGCAGGCAGCTTCGGTAATAGCGCATCAAACGCTGCCGATCGGTTTCCGGCAATCGATCCGGGAACCCTAATTCCCACAGTTCCTCCACGAACGGGAACAGCATGTAGATCGCCTCACAGGCAAAGGCGTAAAGATAGATCGCACCGTCTTCTTCGGGCTGATCCAGCCGCATGGTATGCAGACCATCCCAGGCGCCCAAGGTGCGTTTTTCGAGGAAACCGAGAATGCGTGCCGTCGGTCGGCCCAGATACTGGTCAAGCATGACTAGCAGCTCAACCCCCTTTTGAATCGAGGCGGCTGGAAACACGGTCTGGTACATCTTCCAATAGAGCACCTGACTTTCATCCTGGCTCAACAGCTTTTGAAGGTAGGACGTTCCGCTTCGAGGCGGTGCAATGAGGAACACCAGGTCGGGGATCTCGGTGTCATTGAGCTGCGGCCAGAAGAGATGGTCAATGGCGCGCGCCAGGGCAATAAAGGCCAGAAACACGAGAAACACCAGCGTAAACCCCAGCACATAGGCCCAGCGTCTGAAGCGGAGGGGCTGACCGAAAAGCGAGAGACGCAGCGCCTTTAAAAAGGCCTTCCAGTTGAAATACATGAATCAGCGTGGGGGGGACTACAGGGTGCGGGATCCACCCACTTCAAGGGGCGCCGGCTGCAAGCTTCACTGGGCCTCCGTCGGCCATCCAGCCAGTGATGCCCTTTTCCAGATGATAAACCGCCGAAAAACCCATGCTGCCTGCAAGCAGCTTGCCGGCTTCACCGCTTCTATGACCCGACCTGCAGACCAAAATGACCGGTGCCGACTTGCCTCCGGTGATTTTCTCAAGGGAAGCGATAAACGCCTTTGGGTCAGAATGACCCTGCGCATCAAAATAGGTCAGCGGCACACTGCCTGGAATCAGGCCGGTTTTCTGCCACTCCATCGGCGTTCGGATATCGACAACCGTGACCCCCTCAGACGCCATTTTACGGAGCTCGGCAGGCGAGATGCCGACCAGTTCATTGGCCAGGGCAAACGTCCACAGGAGAAGCAGGACCGGTAAAGCAGTCAAGGCCAGAGAGCGAGGCACCGTCATCATGAGAAAAACCCGGATCGTTAAAAAAAGGAGCCTCGAATCATAGCAAAACCCCTGTTCTTTAAACCTAAGGCTATTTAAAAGGGGAACCTCGGCAAAGGATATCGACTCCGAGAGCTTAGCGGTTGGCGCAGTTTTACCACGGGCGAAATACATGATGAAAAAGACCATCGAACGCATCGATGCCATCGACATCCTCAGGGGGTTGATCATGGTGTTGATGGCGCTGGATCACACCCGGCACTTTCTGACCAATGCGCCCTTCAATCCGCTAGACATCGACAAGACAACACCCGCGCTCTTCCTGACGCGCTGGATCACCCATTACTGTGCTCCGCTCTTTGTGCTGCTCTCTGGAATGAGCACCTGGCTGTCACTTCAAAGGGGTGGCAACCCGTCTCTCCAAAGCCGGCTCCTGTTGCAGCGGGGCGTCCTGCTGATCTTTCTTGAATTACTCTGGGTCGGACCCTTGGGCTGGGATTTCGGCATCGTCCGTCATGAGATCGGTGTCGGGGTCCTCTGGGCTATTGGATGGTCGATGCTGGTTCTTGCTCTGTTGGTCCGCTTGCCTCTGTGGGTTGCCGGCATCTTCGGATTGCTCACGGTCAGTCTTCACAACCTCACCGATGGCATCTCCGCAGACGTTCTCGGTGTTTTCTCAGGTCTTTGGAAAATTCTTCATCAGGGGGGGGCAGTCGAGCTTCCTTTGGGCTGGACCTTGAATGCCTACTACCCACTGATTCCCTGGGTAGGTGTCATGGCGTTGGGATTTGGCATGGCGCCCTGGCTCAATCAGCCCCATCAGCAACGCCAGGCCTTTCTCATGAGAACGGGTCTTGCCCTGACGCTCGGATTTGTCTTGCTGCGGCTCGGAAACCTTTACGGAGATAGCCGCACATGGGCGGTTGGCGTGGATGACGTCCATACGTTGATGTCTTTTGTGCACTGCACCAAATACCCCCCCTCGCTGCATTACCTCTTGATGACGCTCGGACCAGGGCTGATGCTGCTGAGCCTGCTGGAAAAGCTGAACACGCGTTCCTGGAACGGACTCCGCGTGTTTGGGCAGGTGCCTCTGTTCTTTTACTTGATTCATCTACCGCTGATTCATGCTCTGGCGGCGCTCACGGATTACGGGCGTTATGGCCAGGCAGCCTGGCAGTTTGGCTGGCCCTGGGTGCCAGCAACGGTCGTCGCACCGGAGGATCACGGATTCGGCCTTCTCATCGTTTATCTCTTTTGCCTGTTCGTGCTGACGCTGCTCTATCCGCTGTGCAGACGCTATCAACGTTACAAGGTCAGTCATTCCGGCTGGCTCGTCCGACTGATTTGAACCTGACATCATGATGCTTACCTCACCCGCCATTGAGGTCACCGGCCTCACCAAGCGCTTTGGCACTTTTACTGCAGTAGATGCCATCCAGTTTGCCTTACCCCGCGGCAAAATCCATGCCTTGCTTGGCGGCAATGGGGCCGGCAAAACCACCACACTATCGATGCTGCTCGGTCTCCTGACACCGAGCGCTGGCGCTATCCGCATCCTTGGCACGGACCTTTTGACCCGACGTTTTGAGGTGCTGCCCCGCATCAATTTCACATCCCCCTATGTCGACATGCCCTACCGTCTGACCGTTCGCCAGAATCTGGATGTCTATGCCCGCCTTTACGGGGTTGCTGATCGAGGAGAAGAAATCGAACGCCTGGCGCAGGATCTCGATCTCAAGGGCTTTCTCAACAAACGGCATGGCCACTTGTCCCAAGGACAGAAAACACGGGTCTCTCTGGCCAAAGCCCTGCTCAACCGCCCCGAAGTACTGCTGATGGACGAGCCGACGGCGGCGCTTGATCCCTATACCGCGCAGGCAGTTCGCGACTACCTACAGACCTTTCAGCAAGAAACCGGGGCCTCAATCCTTCTGGCCTCCCACAACATGCAGGAGGTCGAGCGTCTGTGTGATTGGGTCTGGATCATGAAATGCGGGCGCATCGTCGATGCCGGCAGGCCGGATGAATTGATCCTGAGGCATGGTCATCAAACGCTGGAAGAAGTCTTCATCTCTATTGCGCGGGAGGCCCCATGATCCAGAGTCTCGGCCGAATCATGGCCATGATCACGCGTTATCGTTACCTGATGATGGCCTCATGGCCGCGCTTACTGGAGCTTGCCTACTGGCCAACGATCCAGATGATCCTCTGGGGATTGATCAATCGTTACTGGCTACTCCAGCAAGGGAGCAACGGCGAGGGGCTGGGGCTTCTGATTGCTGCCGCCCTGCTGTGGGACATTCTGTACCGCGCACAACTCGGGGTATCGCTGGTCTTTTTTGAGGAACTTTATGCCCGTAACCTCGGCAATCTGTTTGTCAGTCCCTTGAGGCCCTTTGAACTGGCCGGATCGCTTCTCTTGATCAGTTTGTTCCGAACGCTCTTTGGTGTCGGTGTCGCGGCAGTTCTGGCGATCGCCCTGTATCAATTCTCATTATTTGATCTCGGCCTGCCGCTATTGGCCTTTTTCATTAATCTTCTCATTATGGGGTGGGCCATTGGATTAATGGTTGTCGCCCTAGTCCTGCGTTATGGCCTAGGGATGGAGGGGTTTGCCTGGGCCATTATCTTTGCATTTGCGCCCCTAAGCGGAATCTATTATCCGCTCTCAATTCTTCCGGAATGGATACAACCGGTGGCACGTTCGCTTCCCTCCAGTCACGTATTTGAAGGGATGCGAATCCTTCTGAAGGAGGGATATTTTTCCATGAGTGAATGGATTTCAGCCATCGAACTCAATGGCATTTACCTTGGAATCGGTGCGGCTCTCTATGCGATCGCCTTCAAGGTGGCTCGAAAAAAAGGGCTGTTACTTCAATCCGGAGAGTGAATGCAATGACCTTGACATCCAAAAGTGGATTAACCGCTCTGGAGAATCGGGTTTTTTAATGAGACTTCGTCTTTCAAAAAGGATCGATGATTGCCCACATCGGCTCGATCCAAAAAACGAGTTCGCTTTTTAAGGTAAAAAATCAACCAGCCCCTCGACCGGACCGGGATGGGAGTCATGGTCTAACCGGTCGTGATTATCAAAAAAGATCCATGACCTGCTGGAACTTTTCCAGCCTAGCGTGTCCAAATGCCTGACCCGGATATTCATTCTGGCTTAAGCTGACCAACGCAATCCTTCTATTGCAAACAGTTCAGCTCAGTGCGCTCAATGGCACCGTGTCCGATTTATCCAAAACTACAAAGAAGAGGTTAACCCAATGTCCATGGATCTCAATCAGAAGGTACATGCCGATTATTCAAGCTTCGATAACGCGTCGATCTTCTCCGGACGTGCCGTCCGAGTTACCGGCATTCTGCTTGCAGGCGTCCTTGCGGCTGGGCTTTCAGGCTGCGGCAGCTCATCGGATGACAAACCCGCTCAGATGCTGCAGGCAGGACAATCTGTCACGCTTGAGAATCCGAATGGGGGCCTGTCTCATCTGACGTCAGGACCGGGCATGATGAGCGCCTCGGTTTCAGAGGAGGATCGTGAGCAGAGCATCTGCACCGCACAGCCTGGAACGCACGGCACTGTGGAGGAAATTCAGATAGTCGATACCCTGCCCTACGTTAAAGTCGCAATAACGGATGGTGATTGCGCAGGTAAATCCGGCTGGACGACCCGCACCAACGTGAAGCTCTAAGCCAAGAATTCTTCATTAGCTCCCAACAAACCCGGGGCTTCGGCTCCGGGTTTTTTATTGCCCAAAATCAGGTCCGCGGCTTACACCTGCGAATCTTGTAATTAAATGCAGCCGATGGCATCGCCTCGCCTGGCTGATGGTGGGTATATGGTGAATCTGTTTCTCAAAACGTTTTTCTGTTTGGAAAGTCAATAAAGAGTTGACCGGACTTTTTTTTGACCCATCGTGAATTATTTATCTTAACGATGACAAACAATTAATGATTTCCTACTATTCATCGGACATTCACCATGGGTATACTTGCATCTCCATTTAAGCAACAGGTATTACTCATGAGCGATAGCTTTTCTCAACTTTCCAGTATGGCCCTTCATGAACTTCATGAGCTCGTTCAAAAAGCAGAACGTGCGCTTGAAGATAAAAAGAAAAGCGAGCGGAACAACGTCATCAAGCACATCAAGGAATTGGCTGCTTCAATTGGTGTGACCGTCACCATTTCAGAAGGAACAAAACCCGTTTCTACCCGTAAAGGCGCTAAGGTTGCACCGAAATACCGCAACCCGTCAGATCACAACCAAACCTGGACCGGTCGTGGCGTCAAGCCCCGCTGGTTGAGTGAACTCGTGAAAGCCGGACGTCGCATCGACGATTTCAAAATCTAGAAATCGCATGCCTGACCCGTTGCCGTCCCATCCCCCCGGGACGCAACGGGTCTTTTATTGCCCGATGGTTATTTGGAGGTTACTCTCTTCAAAGTGCACCGTCCTCCAAAAGTGGGATGACGCACACCCGCCCGATCCCTATCCCGACCCGGAGTGATACCCATGGCCGACGCATCCAAAAAGTCTTCCAAGAAGTCCGAAACGCCCCCGTCGACGCTCGAAGATCAGACCCTCGAAACCCTCCTCAGCTGGCTCCACACCATCGACCCATGGACAGTCGGCGGGGTCACCAACAAGCTGCCGCGCTGGATTTATCTGGTCATCGGATTAATCATCTTGCTCTGAGTTGCCGGCATGACTGTCGATTGCCGAAGTGAAATAAACTGTTGACAGATTGGAGCGAAGCCATAAAATGGCCGTCCGACCTGCAGGGACCACAGGCGAAAAATATAAAACAATCGGACAGGAGTCCTTGCCCCAACCACAGGGGTGCGACAGCACTGAGTTCTGGCGGATCCGATCATCCCCCCCGTATCGGAAGGTTAACCCCCGTTCCTTCCATCCGGACCGCCAGATTCTCTTCCGAACTTTCTCCTCTGCAGCCGCGTCCGAATGATGTCGGTCAGTCTATTGCGCAAGTTCGGGAAACAGCACATCAGTGAACCCAAATCGACGCATATCCTTCATCCGCATCGGAAACAGGATTCCCCACAAGTGATCGCACTCATGCTGCACCACGCGGGCATGAAATCCAGCAACTTCACGATCAATCGGATGGCCGTCGAGATCAAGGCCCTGGTAGCGAATGCGCAAGTGACGTGGGACTTCACCCCGCAGCCCCGGCACCGACAAACAGCCTTCCCACCCCAAACTCGCCTCCTCCGTCAATGGCGTAATGACCGGATTGATGAGCAGGGTCTTTGGAACAGGCTCGGCATCGGGATACCGATCACTGTGATCAAAGCCAAAAAGAACCACTTGCAGCCCGACCCCGATCTGGGTTGCGGCAAGGCCAACACCCCCTGCATGGATCATGGTCTCCTCAAGATCCTTTGCTAATTCCGCAATCTTTGGATCGTGAACATTCTCAACCCGACGCGCAGGCTCAAAGAGCCGAGGATCACCCATACGCAAGATCTCTTTGATCGCCATTTAAGTTCCTCCCTTCTTGACATCCTCTCCTGCCTGAAGGCAGGGGATTCCTACGGCATCTGAAACGATG
>CAYLUS010000028.1:0-26545 GCA_964386975.1 uncultured Methylococcus sp. | reverse complement strand
TTCTTCGTCCCGAGCAACATCATCAACATGATCTCGGGCAACCTCTCCATCAAATATGGCCTCCAGGGTCCGAACTTCGCGATTGTGACGGCTTGTACGACAGGCACGCACAACATTGGTGAAGCTGCTCGCGTGATCATGTATGGAGATGCAGATGTCATGGTCGCTGGTGGTGCCGAAATGGCGACCTCGCCAACTTCACTTGGCGGTTTTGCCTCGGCCAAGGCGCTGACCCGCCGTAATGATGATCCGGTCAGAGCCAGTCGGCCCTTTGATCAGGACCGCGATGGCTTTGTCCTGAGTGATGGAGCGGGCGTGGTTGTGCTGGAGGAACTCGAGCATGCAAAACGTCGCGGTGCCAACATCCTGGCCGAAGTAGTCGGCTATGGCATGAGCGCTGATGCTTACCACATGACCCAGCCGCCTGCGGGAGGGGAGGGTGCAGCGCGCTGCATGCGCAGTGCACTTCGGGATGCAGGACTGAACCCATCCGACATTGACTACATCAACGCCCATGGCACATCGACTCCTGCCGGTGATGTGGCGGAGACGCAGGCCGTGAAGACGACCCTCGGTGAGCATGCTCATCACGTGGCGATGAGTTCTACCAAATCGATGACGGGCCACATGCTTGGGGCTGCCGGCGGTATTGAAGCGATTTTCTCGGTGTTGGCCCTCAGAGATCAGGTTGCCCCGCCGACCATCAACCTCGATCAGCCGGATCCACAATGTGATCTTGATTACGTGCCGCATACCGCACGTCCCATGAAGATCGAGCACGTCATGTCGAATTCGTTCGGCTTTGGCGGCACGAATGGCACAGTGATCTTTAAGCGCTACCGCTAAGTCAAGGTGCGTTGGGCCTGCGCCGGGGCGTTCCCTCGTGCACAATGGCACAATGACGATGAAAATCTGGATCAACGGATCACCCTCAAGCCTCGTACATGCGACCGATCGAGGTTTGAGCTACGGTGACGGCGTCTTCACGACGCTGCCGGTCCAAAGTGGCGCCCCCCTTTTCCTCGATCGCCATCTGCAGCGATTGCAGCGAGATGCCGGCCGAATCAAGCTGCCATCGCCACAGATCCCTCCGCTTGAAACTGAAATCCGGACCTTTCTCCAAGAGGTTCAGGACGGCATCCTCAAGATCGTCATCACCCGTGGCCAGGGGGGACGGGGCTATTTACCACCGTCCGATCCTGACCCCACCCGTATCCTGTCACTTTTTCCCCCAAAACCGGAGGCGAGTCAGCCGGATCCGGGCATGATTGCGACTTACTGCACCACAGTGCTGGGTCACAGTCCCTCTCTGGCGGGGGTCAAACATCTCAACCGACTGGAGCAGGTCCTTGCCCGGAGTGAACTTCAAGGCTTGGCGGTTGATGAGGGCATCATGCGCGATCCGGATGGATTTGTGGTCGAGGGCACCATGAGCAACCTTTTTGGAGTTCAAGGGAATCAGGTGGTTACACCCTTACTGGACCGATGCGGGGTCCAAGGTGTGATGCGCGAACTGGTGATCGATGCGCTCAGAACGGATTGGGGTGTCGCCGTTGAGGAAAGACGAGTAACTGCAGAGGATCTCTTGCGTTTCGATGAGGTGTTTCTGACCAATGGGGTGATTGGCATCCAATCTCTAACGCAGCTGGATGCCCGGGTGTACCCCAAAGGTCCCATGGCTACCAAGCTACGCGGCTGGCTGGAGGCCCAAAAAAAACGCACGATTGAAGCGTGGCAAGGTCGCGAAAACTGAAATGGCTGGTCGCTGGACTCGGCCTTCTGATTTGGATCTACTCGGATTTCAGGACCAGCATGGATCATGTCCTGAATCTCCGGGAACCGCTCGCGCTAACGGTTCGAAAAGGCGAGTCTCTCGAGACCTTGCTGATTGAATTAAGGCAAAAAGGCCTTGAACTGGAGCCGGCGTGGATTCAATGGGCAGTTCTGACCGGTGCCTACAAAGACCTCAAGGAAGGCGATTATCTGCTGCCGGTCGGAATTACCAGTCGTGGATTGATCGATCGCCTCTTTGATGGGCGCTCAAGGTATCAGCCTTTAACGGTCGTTGAGGGGGCTACGTTTCGGGATTTTCTCGAGAAGGTCCGCCATCACCCAAACCTTCGCCATGAGTTGGATGGAAAGACGCCCGAGGACATCATGGTGCTCCTTGGTGAGCCGGGCGTGCCTCCGGAAGGCTTATTCTTTCCAGATACCTATTTCACCAGCCTTCTTAGCAGCGATCTCGATATTCTGCGGAAAGCCCGACGAAAGATGGCCAAAGTTCTAGCCAAAGAATGGGCGCAGAGGGATCCTGCCTTGCCGATTGAAAGCGACTATCAAGCCTTGATTTTGGCATCCATCATCGAGAAGGAGACGGGTCAGGCCGATGAGCGCCCGGCGATTGCGGGAGTGTTTGTCAGAAGGCTCATGAGCGGCATGAGACTTCAGACTGACCCCAGTGTCATTTACGGGCTGGGACTTGGATTCGATGGCGACATTCGCCGCGAAGACCTTCGACGGGACACGCCTTACAATACCTACACGCGATCAGGGCTTCCACCCACTCCGATCGCATTGCCAGGACTGGCGGCAATCCATGCAGCCCTTCATCCGGAGGCCGGAAGCAGTCTTTATTTCGTGGCCAAAGGGGATGGGCGTCATGTCTTCTCCTCAACGCTTTCCGAACATGAACATGCGGTGGATCAATACCAAAGGTCTCGTAAGAAAAAGTGAAGGCGCGATTCATCACTCTGGAAGGCGGCGAGGGGGCGGGAAAAACCACGAACCTGGTCTTCATTGAACACCATCTCAAGCAGCGGGGGGTGGACGTACTAAGAACCCGCGAGCCGGGTGGCACTCCCCTTGGAGAGGATCTGAGAGCCCTGCTTCTCAGGGAGGGCGAGGTGTGTGCCATGGCCGAACTGCTGATGGTGTTTGCAGCTCGTGCTCAGCACGTTGAACAGGTGATTCGTCCCGCGCTGGTGGCCGGTCGTTGGGTGCTTTCTGACCGATTCACAGATGCCAGCTATGCCTACCAGGGCGGCGGTCGGGGTGTTCCACTGGATCAGATCAGCTTGCTTGAAATGTGGATCCAGCAGGGTCTTATGCCGGATTTAACGCTATTCCTGGACCTCCCGCTGGAGGTCGGCATGGCGCGCGCCAGAGCCCGGGGATCGAGTGATCGCTTTGAATCCGAGCAGATGTCTTTTTTTTCAAAGGTGCAAGCGGCCTATCGGGCAAGGGCGCTCCTTGAGCCTGAACGGATCAAGAGCATCGATGCATCGGGTGCCATTGAGGTGGTACAGCAGGCCATCGCCCGTGAGTTGGATGCGCTGATCGCGAGATCATGAGAGAGTTAAATCCGCTGGCCCATTACCCTTGGCTGGCATCGGCCTGGGAACCTCTGATTCGCGCCTATGAAGCGGATCGGGTTGCCCATGCCTTGTTGCTTCATGGCCCTGCCGGCATCGGTAAAGCGGCACTCGCTCGCCACTATGCGCAGCGCCTTCTGTGCTCTGTCCCAGGACCTCAAGCGTGTGGCCAGTGTCCATCCTGTCTGCTCTATCATTCCGAGAGCCATCCTGACTTCCACTGGCTTGAGCCAGAAGCAGAGGGAAAGCCGATCAAGATCGATTCTGTGCGAAAACTGATTCAGGACCTGCACCTGACCCCGCAGTTTTCGACCTATCGGACCCTCATCATCAACCAGGCCGAGCAACTCAATACGCATGCAGTCAATGCGCTTCTTAAGAGCCTTGAAGAGCCTTCCGATAGGACCGTCTGGATTCTGGTGACCGAACGACCCAGCCGCTTGCCGGCGACGGTTTTGAGCCGTTGCCAGAAAGCGACCGTGAAAGCCCCCGGCCGTTCCGAAATGACGCAGTGGCTCCAGCAGCAGGCTCCCGAGGCGGATGCGAACGCCTTGCTAAGCGCAGCATCTGGCTCGCCCCTTCGCGCTCTGGGCCTTTTGGGGAGCGATATCATTGCCCGTCGGCAAAGGCGATTTGAGGCGTTTGTGGGTGTTTTTTCTCACCGTCATGATCCAGTCGAGATCGCCGAACAATGGCACAACGACGCCCTTGCTGAAACCCTGGACTGGATGCTGGACTGGGTCGGCGACCTGATTCGACTGAAGATGACCGGCTCCTCTGCGCGACTCAGTAATCCGGATTTTGGCCCCGTCTTCTCGACGCTGGTGGATCGGCTGGACGCCCCTTCGCTGCTCGAGATGCGAGACCACGTCCAGGAGGCTCGAAATGCCATGGGCGGTCCCAGTAATCGTCAACTCCTGATCGAGATCCTGCTGATTCGTTGGTCCCACCTGTCAAGGCGGCCTCGATAAGCCCTTGAATCCAAAGCGCCCTTCGAGGCGCCCAATACACCCGGGGGCCGGGGCGGAGAGGCAGGCTGTTGGGCTTCCTGGTCAGGAAAAATGCTGAGAGACTGCGCAATCTGGCCCTATTTGACGCGCATTCCCGGTTGGGCGCCGGCATCCGGTGTCAGGATGAAAGGGCCGCCTCTCTCATCGCTTGCAGCGAGAACCATCCCCTCGGAGAGGCCGAATTTCATTTTCCGGGGCGCCAGATTAGCCACCATCACTGTCAGCTTGCCCTCTAGCGTTTCCGGGGGGTAGGCAGACTTGATGCCGGCAAAGACAGTGCGGGTCTCCGTTCCAAGATCCAGTGTCAATTTCAATAGCTTGTCCGCCCCCTCGACCTGCTCGGCCTTACTGATCCGGGCAATCCGGAGGTCGATTTTGCTGAAATCCTCGATTGAGATGAACTCGCCGATATCGGTACCTGCACCCGGGGTCCCGGTGGCCTTTGGCTGATCCTTCATGATCAGGGTCGATTTGTTCCGCTCGACGAGCTCCTGAACCTGAACTGGGTCAACTCGCGTCATCAGGTGCGAGTAGGGCTTGACCCTTAGCGGTGGAGTGAAAAGATCGCTCCAGACGAAGTTACGATCCATTCCATAAAAATCGCGGGCCACTTGTTCGGTGAGCTTCGGCAACAAGGGTGCCAGAAGGATCGAGAGTGCGTGGAAGCTGGTGAGGCTTCGGGTACAGATGGTATGCAGCAAAGCGCGCTGATCCGGATTCTTGGCGACCTTCCAGGGCGCCTGGTCGTTCACATATTCATTGACCGTATCGGCAATACGCATGATTTCGCGCGTTGCCTTGGCATATTCGCGGCTTTCATAAGCTTCGGCAATGATCCTAGCGCTGTCACGAAGGCCGTCCATTTCGGCCATACCCTCGGCACTCGCCCAAAAATCGACATCCAGACGACCTTCAAAGTGCTGCGTTATGAAGCCTGCTGTACGACTGGCGATGTTGACATACTTGCCAACGAGATCGGAATTGACCCGGAGCGTGAAGTCTTCGAGATTGAGATCAATGTCACCCATGGAGCCGTTGAGCTTGCATCCATAGTAGTAACGCAGCCACTCGGGGTTTAAACCTTGGGCGAGGTAACTCTCGGCGGTAATGAACGTGCCTCTGGACTTTGACATCTTCTCGCCATTGACGGTCAGAAAGCCATGAGAAAAGATGCGTGTCGGCGTCCTGAAGCCTGAATGTTCAAGCATTGCTGGCCAGAACAGGGCATGAAAATAGAGAATGTCCTTTCCGATAAAGTGGTAAAGCTCAGTGTTGCTGTCCCGACTCCAGTAACTTTCAAAATCAAGGCCGATGCGCTCGGCCAACTTGGCAAAACTGCCCATGTAACCGATCGGCGCATCCAGCCATACATAAAAGAACTTGCCGGGCGCATTGGGAATTTCGAAACCGAAATACGGTGCATCGCGCGAGATATCCCAATCCGAGAGGCCTTGCTCAAACCACTCGGCCATCTTGTTGGCGGCTTCCTCCTGAAGGTGTCCGGCGCGAGTCCATCGCCTGAGAAACGCTTCGCACTGGCTGAGCTTGAAGAAGTAATGGATGGATGACTTGCGAACCGGTGTGGCACCTGAGACAGCCGAAACCGGATTGATCAGGTCGGTCGGCGAGTAGCTGGCCCCACAGGCTTCGCACGAATCGCCATACTGGTCCTTGGCATGACATCTTGGACATTCGCCCTTGATGAACCGGTCCGGCAGAAACATGGACCGGACCGGATCGAAATACTGTTCAATGGATCGCGATTCGATCAAGCCCTGATCATTCAGGCGCTGATAAATGGTTTCGGCGTAGGCCTGGGTCTCGGGTGAGTGGGTTGAATAGTACTGGTCGAAAGCGACATGAAATCCACTGAAGTCCCGCTCATGTTCTTTCTGCACCCGTGCGATCAAGGTCTCCGGGGTGATTCCTTCCTTTTCCGCCCGCAACATGATGGGGGTGCCATGGGTGTCATCCGCACAGACGTAATGGCAATCATGTCCCTGCATCTTCTGAAACCGGACCCAGATATCGGTCTGGATGTACTCGACCAAATGCCCGAGGTGGATGGGGCCGTTGGCATAGGGCAGGGCGCTTGTCACGAGCATTTTGCGAGAGGTCATGTCGGCGTTCCGAGTCTGAGTGGATCGTTGGGGGATCGAGAAATCATTCGCGATTCAGGTTGTTTCAAGCTGCTGGCGTCCGGCGAAATCCATCGCAAACTGTCGCGCCACCCGACCGCTGCGCGAACCACGAAGCAGGGCATAGGCCAACGCCTCTGTGCGGGCTTGCTCAGACAATGCCAGGTTTCCCAGACGACCTAGCCAATACGCGACAATCGCCAGATACTGATCTTGAGTGAAAGGAATGAACGAGAGCCAGATACCAAATCGCTCTGACAGCGAAAGCTTCTCCTCGACCGATTCGGCCTGATGCAATTCATCGTTGACCCAGCGTGCCGCCTGGTTGTCCTGATGATGTTCTGGCAGCAAATGGCGCCGGTTCGATGTGGCATAAATCAGAAGGTTTTCAGGTTGCCCTTCGAGAGAGCCTTCAAGGATCGCTTTGAGGGCCTTGTAATCTTGATCATCTGCCTCAAAGGCTAGGTCGTCACAGTAGACGATAAAGTGCTCGGTACGACCCCGTAATGCAGATTGAATCACCGGCAGATCCTTGAGGTTCGCACGGCTGACCTCAATGATACGAAGCCCTTGTGATCCGTACGCGTGCAGGAGAGCCCGAATCAGCGAAGATTTCCCGGTCCCACGAGATCCCCACAAAAGGACATTGTTGGCGGGATACCCGGACAGAAACTGGCGGGTATTGCGATCCAGAGTTTGTTTTTGATGATCGATGCCGATCAGATCATCCAGCTGAACCGGTTTTGGAGATTCAATGACCTCAAAGGGTCTAGGGCAGTTCTTGCCTTGCCAGCGGAAGGCCACTCCTTCGGGAAGTCCGATGGGTTCGGGTGGGGCAGGCAGACGAGCCTCAAGGAGTGCGTTGAGCCTCCTGAGTTCGGCCAGAATGTTCGCTATCTCGTCAGCCACCTTGAATCATTCCTCTGAGGGTTTGGCGCGGCTTTTGTGCTTGGACTTTGGAAAGCTGAGTCCTTCGACCTTGCGTTTACCCTTGGGTGCGGCAGTCTCCTGTGTCTTACGTTTGCCGTAGGGCTTTGGCGGCTCGGATCCGGGGCGATTACGGGGTTTCCCCTCAGCGGGCTGAATGTTGATGCGCTGGCCTCGGATAAAGGTCCTTGAAAGTCCTTCGAAGACGGCGCGCGGAAGGTCCAGCGGCAATTCGACGGTGCTGTAGGTGTCAAACAGCTTGATGCCGCCAATCTGGCGTGAACTAATGCCGCCTTCATTCGCCAGTGCGCCGACGATGTCCTTGGGCATGACCCCGTGTGTGCGACCGACATCAATCGTGAACAGAGTCACAGGCCCCTGTGATTCATGCCGAGCCTGCGTGCGGGGTCCTCGAACGGAATCCTGAAAATCCCTCCGGCCCCGTTCCCTCGGTTCCCTTGGCTCTCTGGGCTCACGGAAGGCGGGCGGTGGGGTGAATTCAGGCTCCTCTTTAGCGGCAAGGGGCCGATCCTTGTAGAGGATGTGACTGATGGCGGCGGCGATATCGGCTGCCTCGCCCACTTCCTGGGCAACGAAATTCTCGATCAGATCACGATAAAAAGCGACATCGTGATTGTCGAGGGTATCAACGACCTGTGCCTTGAATTGTTCGATGCGTTTGTCGGCAATATCCCTCAGGGTGGGAAGCCGCATCTGTTCGATGGGTTGCCGGGTGGCATGCTCGATGGCTCTCAGCATCCTTCGTTCCCGCGGCGCTACGAACAGGATCGCGGTGCCCTTACGGCCGGCCCGACCGGTCCGGCCAATCCGATGCACGTAGGTTTCGGTGTCATAAGGAATGTCGTAGTTGACCACATGGGTAATGCGCTCGACATCCAGGCCGCGGGCGGCGACATCCGTTGCAACGACAATGTCCAGATGCCCTTTTTTCAAGCGATCGATGACCTTCTCCCGAAGAATCTGGGTCATGTCGCCATTCAAGGCCGCCGCTTCATAACCCCGTGCTTCCAGCTTTTCAGCCAGCTCGACCGTTTCGGTCTTGGTCCTCACAAAGATGATCATCGCGTCAATGTCATCGACATCCAGGATGCGAGTCAGAGCTTCCAACTTTTGGAGTCCTGAAACCAGCCAGTATTGCTGGTTGATGGATTCGACGGTGGAGGTCTTGGATTGGATCTTGATCTCGGCCGGGTCATCCAGATGCTTGCTTGCAATCTTCTTGATCACAGGCGGCATCGTGGCTGAGAACAGGGCTGTCTGGCGGGTATCGGGGGTGTGTTCAAGGATCCACTCGACATCCTCAATGAATCCCATGCGCAACATTTCATCCGCTTCATCGAGGACCAGCGTTTGCAGGTTTTCAAGGTTCAGGGTCTCGCGGCGCAGATGGTCCATGACCCGGCCCGGCGTACCCACAATCACATGAACGCCGCGCGCCAGTTGCCGGAGTTGTTGCCCCATGCCCTGGCCGCCATACACGGGCAGGATGTGGAATCCGTCCAGATGGCGGGCATAGGTTTGGAAGGCCTCTGCGACCTGGATTGCCAACTCGCGGGTTGGCGCAAGGATCAGGGCTTGAGGTACCCGTCGACTGATATCAATGCGGTTGAGGATCGGCAGCGCGAATGCAGCGGTCTTACCGGTTCCAGTTTGGGCCTGGCCCAGAATGTCGCGTCCGGCCAGAAGGTGGGGAATGCTGGCGGCCTGAATGGGGGAGGGTGACTCGTAACCGATCTCCCGGATGGTTTCCAGGAGTGCTGGGCAGAGTGCGAGATCGGCAAAAGATTGGGGTGTATCGGTCATCAGGTTTGTATCAGAGAGAGTAGGGTTCCCTGCCATCAGCCGGAATGGCTTTGCTCAGGCAGGGAATCGGGGTCCGGGCGGGGACTAGCTGGCCAGGGGCTTGTAGCGGATCCGGTGTGGGTTGTCCGCCTCATCGCCAAGGCGCCGTTTCCGGTCCGCCTCGTAGTCTGCGTAATTGCCCTCGAACCAGGTGACCTGGCTGTCACCCTCGAAGGCAAGGATGTGGGTTGCGATCCGGTCCAGAAACCAGCGGTCATGCGAGATCACCACGGCGCAGCCGGGGAAATCGAGCAGTGCCTCTTCAAGCGCACGCAATGTTTCAACGTCAAGGTCGTTGGTCGGCTCGTCGAGCAGCAGCACGTTACCACCACTCTTCAGGAGCTTGGCCAAATGCACGCGGTTGCGTTCGCCGCCCGAGAGCTCCCCGATGCGCTTTTGTTGTTCGGAGCCTTTGAAATTAAATCGACCGCAATAGGCTCTGGAGGGCGTCTGGTAAGTACCGACTGTAATCATGTCGAGCCCATCTGAGATTTCCTCCCAAACGGTTTTCTTGTCATCGAGGTGATCGCGGGTCTGATCGACGTGCGCAATCTGAACCGTGTCACCGATGCGAATGCTGCCACTGTCGGGTTGCTCTATTCCTGCCATCATCCGGAACAGCGTGGTTTTACCCGCGCCATTGGGGCCGATGATGCCGACAATCCCCCCCGGAGGGAGCCTGAAACTGAGGCTGTCGATGAGCAGTCGATCGCCAAAGCCCTTGCGAATGGCTTCGGCTTCGACCACGACATCACCTAGCCGCGGACCCGGGGGAATGTAGATCTCCTTGGTTTCATTTCGCTTCAGTGCGTCCTGATTGGAGAGTTCTTCGAAGCGTTGTAGCCGCGCTTTACTCTTGGCGTGTCGTCCCTTGGGATTGGTTCGCACCCATTCAAGCTCGGCCTTCATGGCCTTGGAGCGGGCACTTTCCTGCTTCTCCTCGATTTCCAGACGTTTTTCCTTCTGATCGAGCCAGCTGGAATAGTTGCCCTCCCAGGGAATGCCATGCCCACGGTCCAGTTCCAGAATCCAACCCGCGACATTGTCGAGAAAGTAACGATCATGCGTGACGGCAATAACCGTTCCGGGGAAATCATGGAGGAAGCGCTCCAGCCAGGCGACCGATTCCGCATCCAGATGGTTGGTCGGTTCGTCCAGCAGCAGCATGTCTGGTCCCGACAGCAGCAGTCGACAGAGCGCCACACGGCGCCTTTCGCCACCCGAGAGCTTGGTGACGTCAGCCTCCCACTCGGGTAGCCTCAGGGCGTCTGCAGCAATTTCAAGGGTACGCTCGAGGTTGTGGCCATCGCTGGCCTGCAGAATACTTTCGAGTTTGGCCTGCTCGCTGGCGAGCGCATCAAAGTCGGCATCGGGTTCGGCGTAAGCGGCGTAGACCTGATCCAGGCGGGCCAGGGCATCCTTGACGTGAGAAAGCGCTTCCTCCACGTTGCCGCGCACCGTTTTATTGGGATCGAGCTGCGGTTCCTGCGGCAGGTAGCCAATTTTGATGTCCGTCTGGGGTCTGGCTTCGCCATTGAAATCGGTGTCGACACCGGCCATGATTCGAAGCAGGGTCGATTTTCCTGAGCCGTTGAGACCCAGGACGCCAATCTTAGCGCCAGGGAAAAAAGAGAGTGAAATGTCTCTAAGAATTTCGCGCTTGGGCGGCACGACCTTGCCCACGCGGTTCATGGTATAAACGTACTGAGCCATGTCTTGTTCAAGATGGGTAGGAGTGAACCAGGCCTTAAGACATTCGGACGATCTGCCCGGACAGGGAGGTCTGGTGATAACTGTTCATTGTCTCACAATCCAAGCCTGCCATGAATCAGGACGACGTCCGGATCGACTTGTTGGGCGCAAACAGCTTGAATGCGCTGAAGCCAGAGGATCCCGTGGACGCTGATCTCCGCATGCGTTTTCTGGTCAAGGGTGTCGCGGAGATTGACGCATCGACATGGGACGCCCTGGATTGCGTCAATGCCAACCCGTTCCTGCATCACGCATTTTTGAATGCGCTTGAGAGCGAGGGTTGTTTGGGAGATCGGGTGGGTTGGCGACCCTGCCATGCTGCCTTTGAAGATGCTGCTGGCCAACTGCTCGGCGCCCTCCCGCTTTACCTCAAGGACAACTCATTCGGCGAATTCGTGTTCGATGGCGCATGGGCTCAAGCCTATCATCAGCAGGGTCTGAGCTACTTTCCAAAGCTGGTCGTCGCAGTCCCGTTCACGCCGGCTATGGGGCCAAGAATCCTGACCCGGAGGGTGTCACCAGATGGTCTGGTGACCCAAGTAATCAAGGCGGCAGAGCAAATGGGTGTGTCAGGGCTCCATCTGCTGTTTGCGAACGATCCGGTGCTGTCCCAGCGAAAAGATCTTTTGTGCCGGACTGGCTGCCAATTTCATTGGTCGAACGCCCACTATGAAGACTTTGAACACTTTCTAAGGGCGCTTACCTCCAAGCGCCGCAAGGAGATTCTCAGAGAACGGCGGCAAGTAGCCGCATCCGGCCTCACGATCCAGCGGGTGATGGGCAGTCAGGTGGCCGCTCATGACTGGGCCGCCTTTCACCGCCTGTATCAGGATACCTTCGATCGCCACGGCAATTTCCCCGCGCTCACCCAAGCTTTCTTTAGACGTCTCGGAGAGACGCTGGGTGATGCATTGATGATGGTACAGGTGAGGGACCAGGGTGATCTGGTGGCGGCTGCATTCTTTCTGCTTGGCGAGGAGGTGCTTTATGGCCGCTACTGGGGCGCCAGGGTTGAGGTACCAGGCCTGCATTTTGAGGCCTGCTACTACCAGGGTATCGAGTTTGCAATTGAGCGGGGGCTTTCACGATTCGAGCCCGGCGCGCAGGGGGAGCACAAAATTAGCCGCGGTTTTTTACCGACACCCACCTATTCCTATCACTGGCTTTCCGAACCGAAATTCAGAGAGCCGGTGGCACGCCACGTCGCGCTGGAAAATCAGAGGGTCAACGCCTACATGCAGGCCCTGATGGAACGATCGCCCTACCGTTGCGAGGAGGGTTGATGTGAGGAGTCTTGAGGGATCGGATCCTGAGGTTGGATTCCCCGACCCCAGTGAGGCGCTCTCTGAACCCAACGGGCTGCTCGCAATGGGTGGTTGTCTCTCGGTTCCTCGGTTGCTGAATGCCTATCGCAGCGGCATATTTCCTTGGTTCAACCCCGGTGAGCCGATTCTCTGGTGGTCACCGGATCCGCGATGGGTCATGCAGCCTGCGGGCATCCGAATTTCCCGGAGTCTCGGCAAGGTGATCCGTAAAAATCACTTTACCTGCTCCTTTGACCGAGCTTTTGATCAGGTCATTAAGGCCTGCTCGGCGCCCCGCAGCATGGCGGAGGGAACCTGGATCAGCGCGTGCATGATGGCGGCCTATGAGCGCCTTCATCAGAAGGGTTATGCCCATTCCTTTGAGGCCTGGCAGGGGAATGAGTTAGCGGGTGGACTCTATGGTGTTGCCGTGGGGCGGGTTTTTTTTGGGGAATCCATGTTTCATCGTTCGACAGATGCATCCAAGGTGGCCTTTGCCTATGCATGCTCGATGCTGGCACGTTGGGATTACCAGCTGATTGACTGCCAGGTACATACCCGCCACTTGGAGAGTCTTGGTGCTTTCAGCATCGATCGCGCCACATTTTGTCGTCAAATTCGGATGCTGGTTGATGAGTCGCCGGATGTGGGCGCCTGGCGGGAGGAGGGCGGATGGCCGAGGTGACCTTGTGGTTGGGCCATACCGAGACGTGTGCCTATCTGGCGGGGCGTCAGTCCCAAATGGCGGTCCTAGACCCTTCCTGCATCGTCAGCAGTGATTTCTTCGGGGTCCTCCTCGGTCATGGGTTTCGGCGCAGTGGAGACCTGATTTACAGGACCCATTGCCCCGCATGCAAGGCCTGCGTGCCCGTCCGAATCCCGGTGGCGGCATTTTCCCCAAATCGCAGCCAGCGAAGGGCCATTCGGCGGCTTGAAATGATGCGCGTCATCGAGCGGCCAGGGGAGTTCGATCCACGCCATTACGATCTTTACCGGCGCTACCTTCAGAACCGCCATGCCGAAAGCGGTATGGCCAGTTCAGCACCTGATGACTACCAGAATTTTCTGCTCAACCGCCGGTTTGAGGGTACGGTTTTTTTTGAATTCTGGCTGGCCGAGGTACTCTTGGCGGTTTCCGTTGTTGATGTCGTGCCGGACGGATTTTCCGCGGTCTACACGTTCTTCGAGCCTCAGGGACCCAACTGGGGTTTGGGAACGCTGGCGATCCTGTTTCAGATCGAGGAGGCCAGGCGACGGGGCCTTGACTGGGTTTATCTTGGCTTCTGGATCAAGGAGTGCACCAAGATGAATTACAAGTCATTGTTTCGGCCATTGGAATGCCTCACCGAGGAGGGCTGGCGTCGATTGGTGGATGAGACGGCGGGAGCGGAGACAGTCGTGGGTCCTACTTGAGCCCTATGTTAGAATGGGGGTTTTATTTTCAGTAAATCCGCACCGCATGTCGAAAGAAGATCATATCGAAATGGAAGGCAAGGTCATCGAGACCCTGCCCAATACCACGTTCCGGGTTGAGCTGGACAACGGGCATGTGGTCATGGCCCATATCTCCGGCAAGATGCGCAAGCACTACATCCGCATTCTCACCGGCGATCGCGTCAAGGTTGAAATGACTCCCTATGACCTAAGCAAAGGCCGCATCACGTTCCGCCAGCGCTGAGTTCGAGAACGCTCAGGCGGGTTCTGACGAGAGCACGGTCTCTTCGACCTCGAACGACAAATCGCCATTCTCGACGCCAATTCTTGCGACGCCACCGCCGGCCAGTCGGCCGAACAGGATCTCCTCGGCCAGCGGCTTCTTGATCTTCTCCTGAATCACCCGCCCCATGGGGCGCGCGCCCATCTTGGGGTCGAAACCGTTTTCCGCAAGCCAGATTCTGGCTTCCGGCTCGAGCACGATTGACACGTGCTTTTCTGCGAGTTGGGTTTCGAGTTCGAACATGAACTTGTCGACCACTTGGGCAATCACATCCAAATTGAGAGGTTCAAACTGGATGATGGCATCGAGCCGGTTCCTGAACTCTGGTGAGAAAGACCGCTCGACGATTCTGAGGCTATCGCTTGAGTGATCCTGAGCGGTAAAACCGATGGATGCTCGGCCACCTTCCATGGCCCCCGCATTGGTGGTCATGATCAGAATAATGTTCCTGAAGTCGGCCTTGCGTCCATTGTTGTCTGTCAGGGTCCCATGGTCCATGACTTGCAGTAAAAGGTTAAAAACATCTGGATGGGCCTTTTCAATCTCATCCAAAAGCACAACGGCATGGGGGTGCTTAGTCACTTCTTCCGTCAGCAGTCCGCCCTGATCGAATCCAACATAGCCTGGAGGTGCCCCAATCAGGCGAGAGACGGTGTGCCGTTCCATGTACTCGGACATGTCAAAACGCAGGATTTCGACGCCGAGAACCTTGGCGAGCTGGCGACTGACTTCTGTCTTGCCCACCCCAGTGGGGCCTGCAAAGAGAAAGCAGCCAATCGGTTTTTGTGTTTCCCTAAGGCCCGCCCGGGACAGCTTGATGGCAGAGGCCAGAGAGGTAATGGCTTCGTCCTGCCCAAACACCAGCATCCTCAGATTCTTTTCGAGGTCTCGCAATTTGTCCTTGTCATTGGTCGATACCGTTTTTGGGGGAATTCTTGCGATCTTGGAAACAATGTCCTCAATCTCGAAGGTGCCGATGGTCTTTTTGCGACGCGACGCCGGCAGCAGCCGCTGGCAGGCGCCTGCTTCGTCGATCACATCGATGGCCTTATCAGGCAGATGCCGATCGGTGATGTAGCGCTCTGAGAGTTCCGCTGCCGTTTTAAGGGCGTTGAGCGAGTACTTGACCTGATGGTGTTCCTCAAATTTGGATTTCAGGCCGCGGAGAATCTGATAAGTCTCCTCGACTGAAGGCTCGAGGATGTCAATCTTCTGAAAGCGCCTTGCCAGTGCCCGATCCTTCTCAAAAATGCCGCGATACTCTTGATAGGTGGTGGAGCCAATGCAGCGAAGTTCACCGGAGGCGAGTACGGGCTTGATCAGGTTGGAGGCATCCATCACACCGCCTGATGCGGATCCTGCGCCGATGATCGTGTGGATTTCATCAATGAAAAGGATGGCCTCCGGTTGTTTCTTGAGCTGACCGATGAGCGACTTCAGTCGTTTCTCGAAGTCTCCCCGATATTTAGTCCCAGCAACCAGGGCACCCAGGTCCAAGGAGTAGATCACGCTGTCCGAAAGCACTTCGGGGACTTCGCCATCAACGATCTTCTTGGCAAGGCCTTCGGCAATGGCGGTTTTTCCAACGCCTGCCTCACCGACCAGGAGGGGATTGTTCTTGCGCCGGCGGCAGAGCACCTGGATGGTCCGCTCGACTTCACCGCGGCGACCGATCAGGGGATCGATCTTTCCGGCCCGGGCGACCTCGTTGAGATTTTCAGCATACTTCTCAAGCGGGTTACCTTGGGCCTGCTCGCCCTCATCGGCATCTGTCGCTTGTGGTTTACTGGTCTGGGTACCTGATTCATCGGCGTGTTTGCCGATCCCATGGGAGATAAAGTTGACGACATCCAGTCGACTGATGTCCTGCTGATTGAGAAGGTAGACCGCGTGGGAGTCCTGCTCACTGAAAATTGCCACCAGGATGTTGGCACCCGTGACTTCCGGTTTTCCGGAGGACTGCACATGAAAAGCCGCCCGCTGTAGTACCCGCTGGAAGCCCAGAGTGGGTTGCGTCTCGCGCTTCAGGCCGGGCGCGATGAGGGGGGTGGTGTCTTCAAGAAATTTTTCAACCTCGGACCTCAGGGCATCGAGATTGGCGCCGCAGGCTTTAAGCACCTCGATGGCGGCTGTATTGTCGAGCATCGCCAGCAAGAGGTGCTCGACCGAGATAAATTCATGTCGTTTGTCGTAGGCCGCCCGAAAGGCTTGGTTTAGGGAAAGTTCGAGTTCCTTGCTGAGCATGTCTTCGATGTCTCCTCGGTGGTTCCCTTGATCAGGTGGCGTTGGTAAATACGGATCCGCAGGCGTCAGGAGGTCTCCCGTTGCGAATGGCTGAAAACCTCAGGCTTCATCCATGTCGCACAGCAGGGGATGCTGGTGCTGCCTTGAAAAATCATTGACCTGTTTAACCTTGGTTTCGGCAATATCTCGTGAATAAACACCGCACACTCCCATTCCTCTGGTATGCACATGAAGCATCACCTGGGTGGCCCGCTCTTCATCCATGCCAAAGAAAACTTTCAATATTTCTACCACGAATTCCATGGGTGTGAAGTCATCGTTCAGGAGAAATACCTTGAAGAGGGGTGGTTTTTTGAGGCGAGGCTTGGCTTCCTGAACGAGGAGCCCATCCTCAGAATCATGTTTGGGTTGATCTGCCATAAATCAAGGCACGTGACGCATGTAGACGGTTCTAGTTGTCATCTTACATCCGCAAAATAGGGATTGCTACACGGCCCATTGCACCCGAGGACCCTCTCAAAGCCAGAGATATCGGGCCCCTGAGTTCGGCTATGGCATACTTTGAACGCAATTGCTAACGGGCGTAAGTTAAAAGGTCAGGATTGATGAATCAGAATTTAGAGGCCTCCTTGAGGCGGCCCCGGGTTACGGTCGCGGCGCTGGTGTGCCGGGACAACCGTTTTCTTTTTGTCGAGGAGCGCGATGTTCAAGGCAATCAGGTGATCAATCAGCCTGCCGGCCACCTGGAGTGCGGGGAGTCCGTTCTCGAGGGTGTTGTCCGGGAGACGCTGGAAGAGACGGCCTGGCATGTCAAGCCACTCGCGGTAGTCGGTCTTTATCTGTGGGCACCTCCCGACAGCAGCATTTCATACCTGCGCGTTGCTGTGGAAGCTGAAGCTCTGCGTTTTGAGCCTGATCGGCCCCTGGATGAAGGCATCGAGCAAGCCGTCTGGATGACGCTTGACGAATTGAAGGTCCGTCAGGCACAGCATCGAAGTCCCCTCGTCCTTCGCTGTGTCGAAGACTTTCTCGCCAAAGAGCGGTTCCCTCTCTCGCTCCTCAAGTCCCTGTAGGCGGGATCGGAATGGCGCAAAAGGTCATTGTTGGAATGTCGGGTGGCGTTGATTCCTCAGTTGCGGCCATGGCCCTTCTCGCAGAGGGATACGAAGTTTCCGGATTGTTCATGAAGAACTGGGACGAGGATGATGGCACCGAGTTCTGTACGGCCATGGAGGACCTGGCCGATGCGCAGTCGGTCTGCGATAAGCTTGGAATTGAACTTAAGACGGTGAATTTTGCAGCCGATTACTGGGATCGGGTTTTCGAGGTCTTTCTTAGCGAATATGCCAATGGCCGCACGCCAAATCCGGATATCCTCTGTAATCAGGAAATCAAGTTCAAGGCATTTCTGGACTACGCCCTGGCGTTGGGTGCGGATTGGATCGCCACGGGCCACTATGCCCGGGTCGAGTCTGGGGCGGGCCCGGTGAGGCTCCTCAAGGGCCTTGATGCCAACAAGGATCAAACCTACTTCATTTACACGCTGGGCCAGGAGCAACTCTCCAAAACCCTCTTTCCGGTCGGTGCAGTCGAAAAGCCGGAGGTCAGAAAGATGGCGGAATCTCGGGGCTTGGTGACGGCGCGCAAGAGGGACAGCACCGGTATTTGTTTTATTGGTGAGCGCCGGTTCAAGACGTTTTTGCAGCAATACCTTCCGGCGCAGCCGGGGGATATCGAGACGGTCGAGGGAAAAACGGTCGGGCGCCATGAGGGGCTCATGTACTTTACCCTCGGCCAACGCCGGGGATTTGGGATTGGCGGCGTCAAAGGCGGTGCGGATGCGCCCTGGTACGTACTCGCCAAGGATCTGAGCAGAAATGTCCTGGTGGTGGGGCAAGGCCATTCGCATGAATGGCTTCTCTCTGACCGACTGACGGCATCCAACCTGTCCTGGGTGGATGGGCATGCCCCTGAGCGGGGTGTCCCGCTCATGGCCAAGACCCGGTACCGTCAACCTGATCAGGCCTGCCGGATCGAGTCTATAGATGCGACGGGGTGCACGGTCGCATTTGAGGTCTTGCAGCGGGGGGTAACGCCCGGGCAATCGGTGGTTTTCTACCAGGGCGAAGCCTGCCTGGGCGGTGGCATCATCCAGTCAGCAACCCGAGACGGCCGGACGGTCGGTTTGATCTGAAGCCAACGCGTGAGCGTCCATCGCCGGCGTCAGCACACTCGGCTAGGCTAAAATAGCGCATCCACTGAAACTCCCACTGTCCCATTTCCGAGTTAACACCATGGCGCTTACTGACCTTTCACCCATAGACGGCCGCTACCGCGAGAAGGCCGCCCCCTTAAGAATGCTCCTGAGCGAATTCGGATTGATTCGTTTTCGGGTCTGGGTGGAGGTCAAATGGCTGATCGCCCTGAGTGAGGAGCCGGGCATTGCCGAAGTCCCCTCATTCAGTGCGCCGGATCGGGCTGCCCTTGAAAAAATCCTCTCCGATTTCAGCGAAAGCGATGCTGAGCGTGTCAAGACCATTGAGAAGACCACCAATCATGACGTCAAGGCGGTCGAGTATTTCCTCAAGGAGAAAATCAAGGGTCATGCAGGACTTGAGCGTGTAGGTGAATTTATTCACTTTGCCTGCACTTCAGAAGATATTAATAATCTTGCCTATGGACTCATGGTCGAGACGGCCCGGCGCGAAGTGCTACTCCCTGAGATGAGCCAGTTGCTGGAGGCGATCACTGCCAAGGCCCATGCTTATGCCGGACAACCGATGCTCTCGCGCACCCATGGACAGCCGGCAAGTCCGACAACGGTCGGCAAGGAGTTCGCCAACACGGCCTACCGTCTTCAGCGCCAGATCAAGCAAGCACAATCGGTCGAGGTTCTGGGTAAGATTAACGGCGCCGTTGGCAATTTCAATGCCCACTGTGTTGCCTATCCGGAAGTCGATTGGCCGGCTTTCTGCCAGCGTTTTGTGGAGTCCTTGGGGCTGGTGTTTAATCCGTATACCACGCAAATTGAGCCCCACGACTATCTCGCCGAACTGTTTCATGCCTTTTCTCGCTTCAATACCATCCTGATCGACTTCAATCGCGACATCTGGGGCTACATTGCGCTGGGTTTCTTCAAGCAGAAAACAGTCGCGGGCGAGGTGGGTTCTTCCACCATGCCGCATAAGGTCAACCCCATCGACTTTGAGAACTCCGAGGGCAACCTTGGTATGGCGAATGCCGTTTTCAGCCATCTGTCTGAAAAGTTACCGATCTCTCGCTGGCAGCGGGACCTAACCGATTCGACCGTGCTGAGAAACATCGGCCTTGGCATGGCCTATTCCTTGATTGCATTTCAATCAGCCTTGAAGGGGCTTGGTAAATTGGAATTGAATCCGGAGGTCGTCGAAGCCGACCTTGCCCTGAATCCGGAGGTCCTGGCCGAACCGATCCAGACCGTGATGCGGCGTTACGGTATTGAGCAACCCTATGAAAAGCTAAAGGAACTGACCCGGGGTCAGCGGATCGATGCGGCCACTTTGGCCCAGTTCATCACCGGGCTGGATTTACCGGAAGGTCCAAAGCAGGCTCTTCTGGCCCTGAAACCCAGGGACTATGTGGGCAAGGCGGTAAGCCTTGCCAATGAAATTCGCTGAATTCCGAGGATAAACCAATGCGATTTCTGACAGTGCTTTGGCTTTTCTGGTGCGCTTGCCCTGCGGTAGTTGCCGGCGAACCCCCGCTTGCCCAGTTAAAGGCCTTTTTGGCAAAGGCAAGCTCGCTGCAGTCCGATTTCACTCAGGTCCAGCTGGATGAAAAGGGTAATCCTGGAAAACGCAGTAATGGATCGTTCTTTCTACAACGGCCCGGCAAGTTTCGCTGGAACTATGAGAAGCCGTTTCATCAGGAAATTGTCTCAAGCCAGGGCAAGGTCTGGTTCTATGACAAGGATCTGGAGCAGGTGACGGCACGCAAGCTCGATCAGGCGATCGGGTCAACACCGGCACTGTTGTTAACCGGTGAGATTCCGATCGAAAAAAACTTCACTATCGAAAATCAATCCACCGATGAGGGCGTTGCGCTGTTGAGGTTGATTCCGAAGTCCGAGGAAAGTGGTTTCAAGTTTGTCCAGATCGGACTCGAGGCGGGGAATCTGATCGGCATGGAGCTGCATGATAATTTCGGTCAGCTGACGCGTATCTATTTTAAAAATCTCAAGACGGGCGTTCGCCTTGACCCGTCGCTGTTCGCTTTCAAGCCGCCTCAGGGAGTGGATGTTCTCGAGGATCCGTAATCGACGCGCGTTTGTCCGTCGCCCGTTTCGAGCCCCATGAGTCCTGAGCGCTGGGCACCGCTTGCTGACCGAATGCGCCCGCGGTCTCTGGATGAGTACCTTGGGCAGCGGCACCTGCTGGGGCCCGGGAAGCCCCTCTATGAGGCTATCCGTGCGGGCAAACCGCATTCAATGCTGTTCTGGGGCCCCCCCGGAACCGGCAAGACAACGCTGGCTCGGATTGTTGCTCAGCATTGCAATGCCGAATTCAGAACCCTCTCCGCGGTGTTGGCGGGGGTCAAGGAGATTCGTGAGGAAGTGCAGTTGGCCCGCGGACTCAAGGAAAAGTCAGATCGTCCAACCCTTCTTTTCGTCGATGAGGTCCATCGCTTTAACAAGTCGCAACAGGATGCCTTTCTTCCTCACCTAGAGGACGGCACACTCTGCTTCATTGGTGCGACCACCGAGAATCCCTCGTTCGAACTCAATAACGCGCTCCTTTCAAGGGCGCGTGTCTATGTGCTCAAAAGTCTGACAGAGGCGGATCTTAAGGAGGTGCTTGATGCCGCGCTAAAGGATCCGCAGCGGGGGTGCGGCCGACCTGACCTTGAAATGTCCGGCGAGATTCGCAGTTGGCTGGTCACTGCTGCCGACGGTGATGCCCGGCGGCTTCTCAATCTGCTCGAAATCTTGATGGATCTGATCGATCCGGCATGTGCTGTCGTGGATGTTGAGCTCGCGCGAGAGGTCCTATCAGCGGGTGGCGCCCGACGCTTCGACAAACAGGGTGAGGACTTCTACAACCAGATCTCTGCCCTGCATAAGTCGGTCAGAGGCAGTGCTCCTGATGCCTCCCTGTATTGGTTTTGTCGGATGCTGGATGGTGGCATCGATCCCTTGTACTTGGCGCGTCGAATCGTGAGGATCGCATCTGAAGACATTGGCAATGCGGATCCCAGGGCCCTTCAGCTTGCCTTGAATGCATGGGATGTTCAGCAACGCCTTGGGTCTCCCGAGGGTGAATTGGCGATGGCTCAGGCGGTTCTCTACCTTGCCAGTGCAGCCAAAAGCAATGCGGTTTACATCGCCTACAAGGCAGCCCGTGCGGATGCAGAGGCGACCGGGAGCCTCGAGGTTCCGCCCCATCTTCGCAATGCGCCTACGCGACTGATGCAGGATCTGGATTACGGCAAGGGCTATCGGTACGCCCACGATGAACCCGGTGCTTACGCTGCCGGTGAGAATTATTTTCCGGAGGGCTTGAAGCCGCGAACCTACTATCACCCGGTTGATCGAGGTCTGGAGATCAAGATTGCTGAAAAGCTCGAACGCCTCAGACAGCTGGATCGCACCCATCGGTCAAAGTATGAAACCTGACGCGCTCGACCTTCGACTGATTGAACGTTTGTCCGATGGCCAATTTCACTCAGGATCCGCCCTTGCGGCGTGGATCGGTATCAGCCGGGCAGCGATCTGGAAACATCTTCGCGCATTGGAGTCGCTGGGTCTTGAAGTGCCTGCGGTACCGGGTCGCGGTTACCGACTTCTCACGCCGGTAGAACCGCTTTCTGAGTCACGCCTGAAAGAGGATCTGAGTCCGAAATCCCTAGCGCTGCTCCAGCATCTTGATCTCCAGTGTGTCGTCGATTCGACCAATGCCCAACTCCTCAGACGGGCGCAGGCGGGCGGTGAGGCCGGTTCGGTTTGCATTGCCGAATATCAGTCGGCCGGGCGTGGACGGGTGGGGAGAGCCTGGGTGTCACCGTATGGGGCAAACATCTACCTTTCCCTGCTTTGGCGTTTTCAGGAGCCAAGCCAGCTCGGAGGATTGAGTCTTGCCGTTGCCGTTGTGGCGCTGAGGGCGCTGCAAGCACTAGGTATCCAAGGAATTCAGCTTAAATGGCCCAATGACCTGATTTTTCAAGGACGAAAGCTGGGAGGTATCCTGATTGAATTGGCCGGAGAGGCCCATGGTGGCTGTGCAGCGGTGGTTGGCATCGGCCTCAACCGCTACGTCCCCAAGACGATGGCAAGTGCGATTGATCAGCCTTTTATTGATCTCAACAGCATCTCAGGCACAGCGCTTCCCTCCCGTCATCGCGTGCTGGCGGCACTGATTGATCGGCTTTTACCCATGCTCAAGGCATATCCTGAAACTGGACTTGCTCCGTTCCTCGGGGAGTGGCGAAACCAACATGCCTATGACGGCTCCCTTTGCGAAGTCGACATGGGCGGCTCAGTGTTGGCGGGTCGGATCGAGGGCATCACCGCCGCCGGACTTCTGCTCATCCGTGATGTGAAAGGGCATCTTCGGGAGATTGCCTCGGGTGATGTCCGTGTGCGCGTCAAAGCCGTCTAGATGAGCGTGTCCCTTTTGATAGATGCCGGCAATAGCCGCATCAAATGGGCCTTGGTGGTTAGGGATTCATGGCAAACGGGTGCCGTCACAGCGGTTGGCCCGGGAATGGAAGCCCTGACAGATGCGCTTGCGCCTCTGGAACGACCTGACAGTGTCATCGTCTCCAATGTGAGAGGAGAGGCATTTGCCCAGAACCTCCAGCAATGGATTCACGCACACTGGCAAACGAAGGTGGCCTTCGCCCGATCTGAATCGGTTTGGTCCCGCCTTGAAAATGGCTATTCTGATCCCGGCGCCTTAGGTGTCGACCGCTGGATGGGATTGATCGGCGCTGCATGTGGTTTTACCCCTCCTTTTTGTGTTGTCGATTTGGGAACGGCAATTACCGCCGATTGGGTGGATGCGGCGGGTCGACACCGAGGCGGTGTCATTGCGCCTGGAATTCAAGCGATGATTGATACGCTGAACATCCGCACGCAAGGGATTGAGACCCCCAACATCAAAGCGCTGCGTCCGGATTTGACGCACCCTTTTGGCTGCGATACCACTGAGGCCATTCTCTTAGGGGTTCATTTGTCGGCGGCGGGTCTCATCGAAAAAGCCGCCTTGAGGGCCCAAAAAGCGGTTGGCGATGGATTTATTCTTATCCTGACCGGTGGGGATGCCGAAAGGATCTCTCCCTATCTTGAGTTGCCCCATAAACGGGATGAATGGCTGGTTTTCAGGGGGCTTGAGGCTCTTTTGCTCAAGCGCAGGATCTCAACGGATTAATTCGATATGCGAATACTCTTCTACTGCCTGCTTCTGGTGAATCTCATTTTTGTCACCTGGAAGTTCGGGTTTGATCGCGTTGAGAGACACGCCCAGGAAGTGCCTTCCAAGGTCATCCAACCTTCTGAAAGCCAAGGGTCTGCGTTGACACCGGATCAATACGAGATGTTGCCGCTGGAGACGTCAGCTCGATCTAACGGCCAGCAGTTGCCTGAGGGTGAGCGTGAGGCCGTGATCGAAAACTGTGGACTGATTGGCCCTATGAACGATCGCAAGGCAGCGGAGGCCATGCTCCCCGATCTCTTGACCCTGTCCAAGGATGCGCAAATCATCGTTCGCCCGCTTGAAGTTGCTGAGGGATGGTGGGTGATCTTTCCCAAAGCAGCAACTCGTGAAGTCGCACTGGCCAACCGCCAGATGCTAATTAATCGGGGTTTTTACGAGAACTGGCTATTTGACGAGGGGCCACAGAAATTCGCGATTTCTCTGGGTATCTACCCGACTCCGGAAGAGGCCGAGGCGGCAGCCAAGTCGATCAGGGATAAAGGCATTGCTGTGAAGGTGGTTCCAAGGGAGGTTTTGGGCAGTTGCTTCTGGGTCAAGATGGTGTGGGACAAGCCACTGCGTGAACTGGATGAGGCCATTCAATTGATCAATACACAAGATGGGGCAGCCAAGATTCCATCCCCCATTGCCTGCCATTGACGGCCTTTTTCAGTCCCAATTGCCATCGTCCAGCTAAACATGCTGCAGATGACTTTCGCGCGGGCCTACTCAAATTGGTATTTGTAAACGGGGTCAATCTCGTGTGATGCGTCGAGGCGAATGATTTCCCGGAGTCGGCCATCATCGACGCCATAAACACAGCCATGGAGAGCGGGCAGTCCCCGTTTTGCCCAGGCTTCCTGAATGATGGAGGTATGGGCGATATTGAGAATCTGCTGTTTCACATTCAGTTCGACCAGACGGTGATAGGCCTCCTCACCTGACAGCCCGGTCTCAAATTCGGGTCTGTGCGCCACATAGAGATCCTTGATGTGCTTGAGCCATTTGTTCACCATCAACAATCGTGGCGACTGGCCCTCCATGGCGGCTCGAATTCCCCCGCAATTGTAGTGCCCGCACACCACCACATGGCTGACCTTGAGAACGTCTACGGCGTATTGAAGCACGCTCAGGGAATTGAAATCGGTTGAAATGAACTGGTTGGCGATATTACGGTGAACGAACATTTCACCCGGTTCGGCATTCACTACAATTTCTGATGGAACACGACTATCGGAGCAGCCGATCCAGAGTACCTCCGGTGTTTGTTGTGTGCTCAGTCGCTTGAAGAAGTTCGGGCTGTGTTCGATCTTCTCCTCGGCCCACGCCTCATTGTCGAGCAACATGCGTTCAAAGATTTCCATTTAGTTCACCTTGGCGGAGTTTGTTAAGTCCCTGAATGTTTCGTTGATTTCTCCTGAGAATCCAAGCACGTTCCTGAGCGTCACGGTGATACCGCTGGCAGAGGCGAGGTCGTTGTAATCAAGAATACTGTCAAGGATGTCGCGGTCAATAAACCGGGCGGCGCTGCCATCGATCAGGACATGGGTCACTCCCTCGACATCATCAATGATTTCTCGGAATCGCTTCTTGTTAAGGAAGTTGACGTCTTTACGGAACCGTATCAGACGGTTTCCATCCTTCTGCTTTACGGTAATGGCGGAATGAAAATTGGTTTTGATGACAAAGAGAAGACCCACCGCGGTGCCGATGACGATTCCTTTGAGCAGGTCATCAATCAAGATGGCGGCAACGGTAATGGTGAAAGGGATAAATTGGTCCAGGCCCCGCCGATACATGTCGAGGAGAATGGAGGGCTTGGCGAGTTTATAGCCGGTCAACAAAAGAACGGCAGACAGGGTTGAGAGGGGCACGGCATTGAGCCATTCAGCCAGAAACAGGACGCTGACCAGTAGAAAGACCCCATGCAGGATCGAGGAGAGTCGTGATTTTGCACCCGCATTCAGATTCGCCGAACTTCTGACAATGACCGAGGTAATCGGCAGGCCACCGAGTAGTGCGCTGAGCATGTTTCCGGCGCCTTGTGCCCTGAGTTCCCGGTTGGCTGGGGCCTTGCGCTTTTCTGGATCGAGTCGCTCGATGGCTTCAAGGCTCAGTAGCGTCTCAATACTTGCAACGATGGCAATCGTAAGACCCACTTGGATCACCGCGGTATTGGACCATTGACTGAAATCCGGGTGTTGGAGTGCCTGAAATAAGTGCCAGATGCTCTCATGTTCGGGCAGTGAGACCAGATGATGGTCAGCGATCTCATAGGGACTTCCCCGGCTGAGGCGCTCGTAGCCGAGACCCCAGGCAACGGCAATCAGCGGACCTGGCAGAAAGGATGCGAGCGCAAAGCGCTTGCGACCCAACCAGTCCCACACCAGCATGATGGCCATTGCCACGCCGCAGACAATGGTGGAACCTGGCGAAATATAGGTCAGTGCACGTTCGATTTCCGTCAGGAGACTGCCCGGTGATTCCGGCGCATAGGTTTCATCGATCATCAGATCGGTCCCAAAGCCCACGGCATGGGGAATCTGCTTGATGATCAGAATCAGGCCAATGGCGACCAGCATGCCCCGGATGACGGCGTTTGGAATCAGTGAGCCAATCCATCCGGCCCCGAGAATACCCAGAATCAGTTGGATTGCCCCGGCCATCAGAGTGGCCAGAAGGAAGGATTCGAAACTGCCTAACTGCTGGATCGCGGCAAAGGCAATGGCGGTTAATCCTGCCGCAGGGCCCGAAACACTCAATCGTGAGCC
>CAYLUS010000027.1:0-27842 GCA_964386975.1 uncultured Methylococcus sp. | reverse complement strand
CGTGGCATTGTTACCGGTTTTCATGGTTTGAAGGAACTGGGTTCAACGATCAGGCGCCAACCGATTTCCCATAATCCTAAGCAGTCCAATCAGCGAACAAATCTGAGTGCCAGGTCCTCCAGCTCGATTAACTGTTTGAACTCACTAATCGCCAATTACTACGGCATTCCCTCGCAAACCCCAGTTCCCAACCCAAATTTTGCTCAAACTATCGCTATCACCGAATGGGAGGGTAATGCTTCTATGCCCTCTGACTACCAGCAGTTTGTCAGTCAATGCGCTCCCAATGTCACTAGTTTTTCTGTTCTTAATCCAAGTCCTCAAGATTCCGCCAGTGCAGAGGCAACGGCGGATACCCAAATTATTGGTGCAGCGGCTCCGCCAAACGTTAAAGTCGTTGTGTACGAAGTCAACACCAATACATACGATTTGTTCGGCCTGACTTCGATCCCCAATCTGACAGTGATTTCATCCAGTGACTCGGTTCCTGAATCTGTTTTTGCCTCGGGCGGACTACTTGCGAGCTCATTTGGACAGTACCAAAGTCTCTTTAATTCACTGGCTGCGGCTGGCGTAACTTGGTCCCAAGCTGCCGGCGATGCTGGTTCCAGTAATTATGGATGCGCGTCCCCGGTTCAGCTTGCGGTACTTTTTCCAAGTGCTCCAACGGTATCCATGGTCGGGGGCACGCAATTAAGTTCAACGGGGAGTATCTTAACCACCAATACGCTCGGTCAGGAGGTGGTTTGGAATATTGTTGGAACTGCTTACGGTTTCCCCCCAGGACAGGGCAGTTGTCCTGCTTTTGCAGGCGGCGGTGGGATGAGTAGTCTCTTTGTTTCACCTTCCTATCAGGCAGGGCTTGCGGGGGCCTCAAATTCGGCGAGGAACATACCGGACGTATCGATGCTGGCTTGGTACTACCAAATTTTTTACCAGTGCCCATCAAGTGGGGTCTGTCAGCCTGAACCCTTTGAAGGAACCAGCGCGGCAGCTCCACTATTTGCATCTGGAGTTCTTTGGTTCAACGCTTATCAAGGGCGCCCCTCAGGCAATATCAATCCTTTGCTATATCAAATTGCGGCTTCAGCCAATCAGGGGGCAGGTACATCTAAAGCTGTCCTGACTGATATCACAATGGGCAACAATGACATCAGCAATCTAGGCGGATACTCTGCCGGTGTTGGCTACGATATGGCCTCCGGGCTTGGCACTGTTAACTTCAACAACCTGATCGGATTTTGCGCAAATCCTCTTAATAGCAAGGTCTGCTAAAAGGATTTCCGTTTTCATGGCACACTCAGAAGTCGTGCCATGCGGTCAGATCGGACGTTTGTGCGGGGAAGGTTGGAAATATTTTTCTTAATGATCTATTGGGGCCAAGGCCAATTCGCATGTGAGTAGCTTCTGCCAAGAACGCGAGCCATCTTCCAACGACAAGGTTTGCTCGCAATTGAAGGTAACGATCAATGCTGGGACTCAAAAATTGGCCCAGCACGCAGGGGTTCCGAAAAAGCTGTGGGTGATTTTGTCGGTTAAACACTGAAAAGATAATCACTCCAAACTAGGATGGCCCGTGTTCCCTCTCAAAGACCATCATCTATTTCGGTATCTTCTGGTTCGAGTTCAAGGCCTGCCGCGAGTGCCTCAAGAAGGAGTAACTGAGAAAAATCCTGATCAAAGCCATGACCAATGAGCGTTTGAACTTGATCTCTGGTGGTACTGGTCGTAGGCATAGGGACGCCGGCTTGTCTTGCGGCGCTAAGGCCTAGGTCAAGATCCTTGAGCATTAGTCTGGGGGTAAAAGTCACCTCAAAATCGAGGTGTGTAAGTGCGGGGGCTTTATAGCGTGTGAACACGGAGCCCATTACGCTCTGGTTGAGAAAATTAAGAAAGTCGGATCGTTTCATTCCAAAGGTCTGCGCAAGAATCAGAATTTCCGAGAGATTCTGCGTCACAACACCCAGCATGACGTTATGGCAGATTTTTGCGATACGAGCGAGTTCTCCCTCACCGACGTACGTGACTGTCTGTCCGATAGATCTCAAGTAAGGCCCGGCATCAATGAATGTAGTTTTGGGGCCAGATGCGACTATCGATAACTTTCCAGCTTTGATGACTTTCGCGTTGCCGGACACAGGTGCGGCAATGAACGCAACACCCATTTCATCAAGTTGCTTGCGGATCTCGCTTGAGTCTTCCGGAGACATAGAGGTCAAGTCGATGACCATTTTCGGCTTTTTGATACCCGAGAGAAGGCCCTCTGGTCCAAATAGAAGCTGTTTAACTTCATGTCCGGTTGCGGAAATCACGAATACGATGTCCCGCTCTCCTAGATCCTGAAGCTTATTGGCAATGCGGGCTCCCTGTTTCTCAAGCGGCTCAGCCTTAGTCTTTGTGCGGTTCCAGACAAGGAGTTCATGGCCAGCGGTGAGTAGACGCTCTGCCATTGCATACCCCATGCGCCCGGTTCCTGCCCATGCCAGAGTGAATGGAGTGTTCGTTTGTGTTGTCATGTTCGCGATTTCCAAGTCTTGAGTTGATGCTGAGGCTGAGGCGCGAAGGTGGGCGCTAAGACCTATCCAACTGGTCGCATTGTGCTAGAGATCTTTAGTTGCCTGCCGTGTTTTACAAAAACTCCACATTAATTTCTGATTGCAGGCTCGCGCTTTTGCAGCTGGCCTGAGCAATCGTTGATGCTGTTCGATCTTTTTTCAGCGTTTTCGGTGTTTAACACTAAAAATGACCGGGCCAGAAATCGACGGGACTGGAGAGCAGCCGGTTATTCGGCTGCCTTTGATCCCCAGCCCGAGTAAAAGACTTGCGAGCTGAGGTCCGTAACCGTCAGTTATTGATTCAGAACAGACGGAACGATGACCTGGCCTCAGTGTTCCCTAGGTATCACAGAATCAAGGATCGTAGGCGCTTGCCAAATCTATCCTTCGACGATGATAGCGTCGCCATGGCGGATCGTGCCGCCAGCTATAACGCGGGCATAAACGCCAATCGAGGGGAGGGCTCTCCCAGCAAATGGCACCATCACGCGATTTTGCAAAATACCTTTGTTCATCACATCAAGATCGCGGGGCAAATCACCTTGGGCAAGGGTGGGCATGATGCAACGCGGGCAGGGGTCAGTGATGGACAGGCGCACGGAGTCTCCAATGCGGACTGTTTTGCCAACCCAATCGTTTTCAAGAAAGCCATTTTGATCGCCGGTGTCGATGACGATGTTGGGCCGAAAGCGGCGGGATTCGAACCGTCCCTGCGGATATAGTTCGTTCAGTTTTGTCAGCGATGCGGTGGTCAACAGGTGTATGGTGGCATAGTCAAAGAATGTGCCTTTCGGGGCGTCGCCGGCAACGGCCTCTTGACTGATTTCATTTGCCTGACCGGCGAACTCTGGCCAATATTGTTCTAGGGTTGGTTCTTCGGGAGCAGCTACGCACAACTCAACCGGGCGATTCAGCGCTGCGGAAAGTTCGGCGTTGGCGTTGGAGTCGTCACTGAGCAGGCTCTTGCCACAGGGGAAGGTGATGCGGGTTGGCGGCAGCTGAGCACCCAGAGGTGGCGTCACATAAGCTGCATGATAAAAAAAGATGTCTGGCCATTTTCGGGGGTTTTTGGCGCTGACAATCTTACCGGTCTCAATATCAAGTAGAGCGAAGGCTCGGTCACCGTGCACACCGTGGGGTGTTATCTCGGACGCGTTCAACTCCTCTCCCATCATGGACTTCACGGGATACCGCCAAATTGTCGCGACTTTTTGTGTTGTATTGGACATCAGACTTCTACCTTGTACATTGACCGTTTTAACGCTTCAAAGGCCAGTCTACTCCTATCCAACAGATCAAAGCGGGCTACTGGTCCTTTGCAGCGGGCCTTGCCCTTTGAAATATTTGTCGCCGTTTAACGCTCATATTTTGTGTGTTGATTCTGGCTCACGCTTTCGAAGCTGAGCTAGGCCTGATTCAGTTTCAGCGTGTTGAGCGCTCCGTTCGTTTTTTCAGTTTAAGACGACTGAAAACTGCTCACGCCTTTTTCTTATGGAGCTCATCGACCATCATCTCGCCCTCCAGGCTTGATGCATAGAAGCGTTCTACCATGGCAAATTATTAGCGGCTGATAAAAGGCTGGGTCAGCAGCCTGTCTATCCTCTGGGATTTCTCTGAGGAATACTCGCGCAGTCCCAGTTGACGATTCTGAAGCTCGTTAGGTTTCCAACGCTTTGCGGTTCCAAAGATGAAGTCGAAGACGGGAAAGTTATTGGAGAAGTTGGAGTCCGTATAAGGCAGGTCTGCGCTGTGATGAACGCAGTGGAATCCTGGCGTCACAACAAAGAGGGAGAGTGGTCTATCAAAGCCGCCCAAGTTCAAGTTGCCATGACTGATCGCGTTAAGCATTGCCACTAGGGCCCCTGCTACCATCATGACCTCTGGTTCAGGAGCGATTAGGAAAACCAATGGAAGCGAAACAAGGTTACTGAATGCAACTTCAAGAGGATGATGCCTCAGGGCGGTGGTGACATCGATTTCTGGATCGCTGTGGTGAACCCGATGCAATCTCCAGAGCAAAGGTACAGAGTGACTGAGTCTGTGCCACCAGTAGCCCATTAGTTCGAGTACCACCAATGTCACAATGAGCGATGTTTTGAAATCGAATTCCGCGCGAGCAAGTGGGCTGGGACTCTGTATGAGGCCAGTTGATAAGCATAATGCAAGGATGGCGCCGAAAATCGTGGGTGTGAGCGCGGTATTGATGGTTCCCAGCATGAAGTTGCTTAACCATCTTCGGCTGAATATCTTGTGCTTTCGTTGGGTAAGGAACCCCTCAAGCACGATGATCACGGTGATTGAGAAGATTAGGACGGCCGTCTGATCTTTAAGAAAATCTTCTGGCATTCAGATTTCAACTGTTGTGTTTTGGTTGTAATGGCTGCGGTTCTAACCGCACATGACAAGTTTTCTAAGGTGCAGGCTATTACCAACCGTCCATTTTGGAACAAACGTTGAGGCAGTCCGAAAATAGCGGATCACCTTGTGAGACCTCATCAAACATCTATTCCAAATCCCGCCGTTTTTCCAGCCACTTTTGCGAACGGGCTGCCTGCCTCATGCGCGGGAGCTCTTACTTTTTGTTTCTGGTGGCTCGGAATAATACGGCTATAACCAAAGAGGCAAGCGCCAGATCAGTGGCAGGGGAAAAAGCGGGGACGCTTGCGGGTGCTGGTAGGCCCGCAAGCGCATCTATGCCGTGAAAGCTGATACCGAGTCCGAAGACAAAGGGAACAAGTCTTGAAAACATGATAAGAGACCCTTTTCGGTTGAAAGGCATTCCAAGAACGCCAAGGACATAAGCCCTTGAGCACTGGGGCATAACCGCAAAGTGTTATGACTTTCCCAACTTTGCCTTGTGGGCTCAATAGTATGCTAATTTTGTCGTGTGAACACCTAAAACCCGATCAACTCCGTTTCGCATCAAGCTCATCAGCCATCATTTCACTCTCGAGTCCTGATGCGAAGAACCGTTCGATCATGGCATCACTTGATCGAGCATTCCGGGCTCAGTCTGAGCGAACTGATGATGAGAGTGTGTCCGCGTGATACAGGGGCAAGATGGCTAATTTATGGGTTTAGACGCGAATTGGCTCGACGTGTAGTTTGACCCCAAGAGCTCGAACTACCTTCAAGATCGTGTCGTAGCGTGGTTTGGCGCCTTCGCCGAGAGCTTTATAGAGGCTCTCACGGCCAAGACCCGTATCCTTGGCAAGTTGGGCCATACCGCGAGCACGGGCAATGTTTTTGACAGCGAGCAACAGCATCTCGGGATTTGGGTCTTCAAGTGCCAAGTTCAGATATTCGGCAATGGTTTGCTCATCATCAAGGAAATCAGCTACGTCGAAAGTCTTGGTCTTGATGCTCATGGCTATGCCTCTTTACTTATTTCGCGGGCAAGCTGAATCGCGCGCTTGATGTCTTTTATTTGACTGGATTTGTCTCCACCAGCAAGCAGCACGTAAACAACGCTTCCGATCCTTGTGTAGTAAACCCGGTAACCGGGACCTACATGGATCTTCATTTCGGAAACACCTTCGCCTACCGGTTCGCACTCTCCGAAGTTGCCAAGGGTTGCGGCGTCAATGCGATGAAGAATTCTGGCTTTGCCAACGCGATCCTTGAGGCTCGTCAACCAGTCATCAAACTCTTTGGTGCTTTGAAAAATTTTCATCCGAATAATGTATCCATTTAGATACGGACGTCAAGCACGAAATAATGAGGGCGCAGCAGCTTCACGTTTTGTCGGTTTACTGAAAAATCGCTCAAGCCTTCTTCTTATGCAACTCATCGACCATCATTTCACCCTCGAGCCTTGATGCGTAGAAGCGTTCGATCATGGCCACACTGGTTCGCGCATTCCGGGCCAATGTGAGCAGATTGATGTCGCTGCCGTAAATGAGCCGGAACATGATCGAGGTGTGACGGAGTGAGTAGAGCGTTTTGTCGCCATCACCCGTCAACTGTCCCGCGATCGCTTCGAGCAACAGATCAAACTGTCGGGTCAGGTAGCGATAGGCATAAGTTCGGTTTTCCATGTCGGGCACAAACAGGTAATGCTCATCCTCCCCAAGTCCGCGCTTCTGTTGGTAATTGCGTAAGAGCCGATAGTAGTAAGCGGCCCGAGGCAATGACGTGATGGGTTTGTCATGCTTTTTGGTTTCGGGAATGGGCATATACAGATAGTCCCCACGAGCACCCGAACGAATCTCAATGTGCTTGTGCTTCATGGTCTTCAAATCTGTGGGTCTTATGAATGTGTAGACCATGAAGGGAATGACGTAGATGATTTCCTCGGTAATGGTGACGCGGCGTAAGGGTTGTCCGGCTGCTTTCTTGCCATCGTCTTTTTGCGAGATGCCATGCGATGTTCCAAGTAAACGATGGCTGGCACGACGCAGAGCCAAGTACTCACGGAGATTGAAAAAGCCCCGTGCGTTGTCCTGCTGTTTGATTTGCGGTTTGACGGGTGGGATATCGAGGAGCTTGTAACGCTGGGCGTAGTTGAGGATCTTGCTGAGCGTGGAGAAGTGGAGTTTGACGGTGCTGTTGGATAGACCCTTGCGAAACATCTCGGTCCGAAAGTCATCCATCAAGGCATAGTCGATTTCCTTGATGTCACGATCCCCAAAAAAATCGAACAGCAGTCCCTTGATCCGATTGTTTTGGTAGGCGACATATTTCTCCGTTACCTCCCCACGCTCGGCCTTCAAACCATCTTCCTTCATCACGCCTTCACAGCAAGCGATGAAACTGGAATTACGGGTTACACGACAAATCCTCGTAATCCGATCCGTCATCAAATCCGCGAAGAACTGTTTGGCGAAAGTGATCGCGTGTCGTTTGTGTTCGGTCTTGGTGCTGCGCTTTTGGTGTTTGCCATCGTGAAAGCATCGACACCACCAGAAGGGCGATGAATGAACTTTGAAGATGATCAGTTTTTTTGGATATCCCCTGATGTGTTCGATCGAGGAGGGGATAGGAACTACGCTTCGAGGAGGGCGTTTTTGAGGAGTAGTTTCAGCGGCTGTCTTTGTCAATTGAGTGTGGTCGCGTGATTTGATGGACACATGTTCACGTTGGATGAGGGCCGGGAGTCCATCATTCGTTTTGAACATTGAGCCTTCTTTTTTCATCCAGCCTGATGGGCTTCCATGGGCGTGATCTCTGACTTTGCCCTGATTTCTCAGAGGGGGGTCGGTGGCAATACAATTACGTATATGATGGTGAAGCGGGAGACGCCGATGGGTCGGTCAATGGAAGCATTACAGATCCTCTCGGGCCCTCCGCTTCTTCAGCAGCAGTCCCCATGTTCAGTGAATGGGCGCAGTTGATGCGGGCTTTGATGGTGATTGGTATTGCTTGGCCCCTCCCTAACAATCGCCAGAACAGCTACTGATCCTTGATTAAGATTGTTAAGACAGGACGGGCGCTTCGTGCGCTCGTTCTCGTTTCTGCGCCCTGTAAAATGATCCGATGCGTATTCGACTGATCCTTTTTGTCCTTCTGCTCGGCCTCGGAACCGTGATTGGGGGTTGGGGTGCCGTTCAAAACGGACTGCTTGAACCTTGGTGTCGCACAGCCGCTTTTTTGAGTGAGCAATTTTTAAAGCTGTTCGGAAGCGCAGTAGTTCGATCCGGGGCCACATTGAGCGACCCAGAAAGTCATCACGCCATCTATGTGTCTTGGGGATGCTCGGGTGCGGATGCCACTTTCATTCTCGTCTCCGCAATTCTTGTTTACTCCACATCACTTCGAGCCAAGCTGCTTGGATTGATCTCGGGCTTTGTTGCGGTACAGGGGCTCAATGTCATCCGCATCATTACCCTTTATCAGCTCAACATCTACAGCCAACCGCTTTTAAATTTTGCCCATTCCTATTTGTGGCAGGGGCTGTTGATGCTGGATGTGCTGGTGTTCTTGTTGTTGTGGCTTAGGTGGCAGAGAACCCAGTGCGCAACCCAGTGAAACCATTCCTGCTTCGTCTGCTATTCCTCTATCCCTTATCAATAGTTGCTTGGTGGGCGTTGGGCAGTTTACAGGTCGATCTCTTTGCGGCGTTTTCATCACTTGGCATCAAAGCCCTGTTGCCCTCATTTCAAATTATCACGCAATCCATCGGCGATTCGGTTCAGTTCCAAGTTCAGGGCCATTCAACCGTCGGTATGGATCCCTTGGTACTGACCCGTGGACTTCCGATTTATTTGGCTCTGATGTTGGCGGCGCCAGCGATCAAAGACACATGGCGTGGATGTTTGATCGGTGGTCTGTTGATTTTGGCTGTGGCGATCCTTGGCTTTTCCTGTGAAGCATCAGTTCGAATTTCAGAGCAGATGATGGGAAGTGGCAGCTCAATCGCACCCGCGGAGCTTGTTCAGATCATCGCCAAGTCAGTGGCTACCCGAGTGTTGCCGATCGGGCTTTGGCTTTGGCAGCAATGGGCTTTTGTGCGGGGCTGTATTTTCGCAGAGTCTTAAGGGCTTTAAGTGGATGACTCATGGGGACTTTCGATGAGGTCGACGCCTTTTGAGATTTTCAGAGTTTCAAATACGAGACGGCAGTCTGGCCCACAAAACTCCGTGATCTCCTCATTTGGTTTGCCATCGACTTCCCGAATGGGTTCTTTGCAAAAACTACAGAGCCGGAGCTTTTCCTTAGTTACTTGATCAGATTTCACAAAACCTCAGTTCAGTTTAAACAGGCATTTGGTGGCTTTTTGACGTCCTGGATGCAATTGGCCTGCCAGCCACTCGTACTCTCCTAGGTGACCGCATTGCGGGGTGTGGGGCCTTGCCTGAAACAGGTCATTTGCCATTGACGCCATGTCAAATCACACAATTATCTGGCAGTATTGTGACAAAGGAACGATCTTCCTTAATCGTTTGCTCGGACCCAGGGAGTTTGCTCTGAAGGAATATATCTTTGTAGTTGGTCCTTTTTCCTCCGGAACGACTGCAGTTGCAGGACTCCTGATGAGGCTTGGGGCTGTTGGTTTGTCCCCTTTTCTCTCAACCAACGACCCAAGAACACCCACGAGTTTGGAAAGCCTGGCCTTCAGGCAACTCTGCGACTCGCTCATATCCGAGGATACATTCGAGTTTCAGCGAAATGGCCGCGAGAAATGCGTTCCTATGTTGCTGGGATTTCGAGATCATTTAGACGAATTGCGGGAGAGGGGCGAACGAAGACCTTTTGTTCTAAAAAGAGCAACATCGGCCTTCATTCTTCGGGAAATTGACCTGGTTTTTCAACCGAGCTTTGTGTTTGTCTATCGTGATCTTCAGGGGATTGAAAATACAAAAGTCAGACGCCGTTGGTCAGAGTCTCATGGCGAGTGGGGGGCAAACCTGATTTACGAGGAGATGCGTAAATTTAGTGGCGAGAAGGTGGTAGAAGAGGTTGAGTTCAGTGAACTTCGTCAGTGCCCCAGAGCTATCTCGGAGAGGCTCTCTCGCAATCTGGGACTGAACCCAACTGAAGAGATGTTGACCGCAGCAAGTCGTTGGATAACCAACCACTCGACGGGGATTGTCTTGGAGAGACCTTCACATGGAACTGAGGGTCCTTGAAGCTCTCAGGCCTTAGGCGGCAGAGTTGGGTCATATCCGATAATCCCCGCGCGATCTGGTGTAAGGAGATCATGCGGAAGCGGGGTGGATTGCCGGGGGATCGATCCACGCAAGCCCGCATCTTCATCAAGGACTCAACCACGGACTAAAAAACCAGTAGACTTTTGTTTTGAGTCCAGTCAAGGCGTGGTCCATGTATTCTCCCAGCATCCGTGCGATTTGGTTTGCAGTCCCCCTTCTGATTGTGGGTTGTGGAACCCAAAAAGTGCATGAAAACCATGCCCAGGCCCGTGGAAGTTACATGCAGGATGCCGAGGCCTGCTGGGGCCAGAACCCCCAAATGGAATCGAGAACGCAATCCACTGATTCCGATCACTCAGAGGAACGTTACTTGGAGTGCCTCCGTGGGCGTGGTTACCAGCAAAGCAGAAGCACGGACCCATTACTCGTTGCTATTAAAAGATGCCGGTCAGAGGGCGTGCAGGTATTTTCAGCCCGTGGGGAGACTTACCTTGCCTCTTCGAACACAGCCACCATGGACGGGTGCTTGCGCGCAAGAGGCTTTAAAAAGCCAGAATCGATAACCTCGAGGCTACCGCGAGATACCGTTAAGCCTGATTCAAAAGAGAGCAAGAATCTGGCGAAACCTCTCTCTGACACTCAAAGCGATATTCAAACGGTGATTATTCCCCCTCGTCATTAGGGCCAGTGACGCTGTTTCGGTGTTCCCCAGAACGAGAACATCACGCAACAAGGATGCTTCCTTGGACTTCCTTTCGGTAAATCAGAGCCGACCACGGGTAGTTGCTGAACCGTCCTTGGGGAATAGCCATGCCACGCAACCCGTTTACGAGCCGATCTAACCCAACTCCTCACTGGCCTCATTTGTGGAGTCAGCTAGCGAGTGGGGGATAGTTGGGCGCCTGAGGTGGGCGCAACTGTCCCTGTCGGGCGCCGGTCCGGGCGCATCAGTCTCATTTTCTTGAGCTTTTTCTCGAGTTCAATGATGCCGCCTTCCAGCGAATCATTCATGACCACGACGTTGCCCATCGACAGGATGATGCGTTGGAGCTCGGGGATCCGGGTCCCGCTGGTCGAGACGATGTAGACCGGTTGAAGGTAGAGCAGCGACTTTCCAACCGGCAAAACGATGATGCGACCCCGAAGAACACGGGATCCTCTTTGGTCCCAAAGCGTCAATTGTCTTGCGATTTCAGGATCCTGGTCGATCAGGGCGCTGACCTGAGCAGGGCCTTCTACTTGTGCCTCGGGGTTAAAGCGGTACATGACGATCTTGGGTTCCCCAGGTCGCACGACGCCATTCTGGTTTCCAACATCAAAGGTCCCGGCAACCGCAAGGGCGCTCAAATTGCTACGTCCGATGGGGGTCATGGGATCCAGCATCACAAAGCTGTGGCGATCACCGTAATAACCCTCAAGCGCGGTCGTGAGATAGAAGGGCTTCACCTCGGCATCATTGACTCTGGAAAAATCCCAGGTTTCAGCCTGCTCATAGAAGAGCTCTGGCTGGGTCTGGTGATAACGCGCGTAGACCTTCAGCTGATTGGTGAAAAAGTCTTTCGGATAGCGAAGATGCGCCTTTAAGGTCGGGGGCATCGTGTCGAGGCTTTTGAACAGACCCGGATAGGCGTTGCGATAGCCCTGAACGACAGGGTCCTCAAGATCGGTCACGTAATAGTCGATGTGGCCATCGTAGGCGTCAACGACCACTTTCACAGAATTCCGGATGTAGTTGAACTCGCGGTTGGCATCGTCTTGGTTAAAGCGGAATCCAACCCGCTTGGAAACGGGGTAATGGTTGGAGAGGGTATAGGCATCAATGACCCAGTACAGTCGCCTTGGAGAAATGACGATGTAGGGGTCATGGTCCATATGCAGAAACGGGGTGACTGCCTTGACCCGATCGATGATGTTGCGATGGAACAAGGCCCGACTGGCGCCTGTAATGTTGACGGAGAAAAAAAGTTTTTCATCCCGGAAATACAGGGCAAAGATCAGTTTTCGGAAGAGCGAGGAAATCGGAACGCCGCCGTCGCCGTTGTAGTTGTAACTTGAAGCCTCATCCGCGCTCGGAATGCCAACCACATCCAGCTTGTTTGGGACAATCGCGTATGGCAGCGTCTCTTCGCCGTAATAAAGATCGGGTCTTTCGACCGAATACAATGCCTGAGTGCTCTGCATGGTCAGGTCCTGGAGGTACCAGCGCATGGGCGTCTGACCATCCTGGGCCGCCGGGGTAGCAACCGCCCCATAGCCGTGGGTATAGCGCAAGTGGGTGTTTTCCCAGTTTTGCGCAGCGACGGGCAGGAGACGGATGTTGGTCTCGCGTGCGGCCACATTCACCTGTTCGAGTCGGCCGTTGATCATGTAGCGATCGACATCGACATTAGTGAAATGGTAATAGGGCCGAATCCCTTGGAGTTGCTGGTAGACATCATCCAGAAATTCGGGATCCCAGACCGGGATGTTGTAAAGGTGTGAGCGAAGCTCCGGATCCAGGACATCTTCGTCCGGGAGACCCGGAGTAATGTCGATGTTGTCGATGCGGTCCAGTCGAAACGCTCGCAATGTTGCATCGATATTCGCCTGCATGTGTTTTCGCTCGCTTTTGACCGGATTGGGCCTCACGATGAAACGGTCGATGGTCTCGGGAATGGCGGGAATATGGCGAAGGCCGAGGGAGCCAAAAAGCACCAACGCGAAGCCAAGAAGGGTTTTTTTAGCCCGTTGCTGATGTGCAAACCAAAGGCCGGCAAAGGTTGTCCCGGCCAGGGCAATGACGGAGGTCCAGATCAACGGAAGAAGGTACTCGGTCTCGACAAAGCCGGGTCCAAAGAACTGCGGCTCATGGACGTCCGAGTACAGGAGTTTGAAGCGTTCAAGCGCAAACCCCCAGCCGATCACCAGTGAGTTTCCAATTACCAGCGCACTGAGGTGGATTTTGGCGCCACGCGCCCATGGCCGACCGGATCCCGCAGAAATGCGGTGTTCCAGAAAGTAGAGAATGGCAACCCCGATGGTTAAGACACTCGTGGTAACCAACATCTCCCGCTGAATCAGCTCAAATACCGGTAGAGCAAACAGGTAAAAACTGATGTCCTTGGCAAAAAAAGCGTCCAGAGCGCCGGATTGTGGGCCAAACACGAAGAGCAGCGCCTGATGCCAATCCTGATAGAAGGGAATGGCGATCCCAATGGCAAGGATCAGAGAGAGCGGCAGGTAAACCTTGATGGAGCCAGACTGCAGAAGTCGGATGAACCGCTGGCGACGGTTGCGTTCACTCGGGCTGAAATCCGCAACATCGTCTGGGTCAACGCCCAGAAAGCGCGAGGCGGCCAGAAAATTCGAGAAGAACACCAGAAAGAAGAAAACCGTGACGCCACCGGCAATGATGTAGCGATAAAACAGCTTGAGAAGAAACAGCTCCCGAAATCCCAGTTCAACATGCCACCAGTAGTCGACGATCAGATCGGTAAAGAGGATGCCAAGCCCAAGACCAAGGCCGAGGAGACCCACAAGGGTGAGGAACAAGAGGGTCAGAAGTCGTTTCCAGTTTTTCATGGTCGCCTATTCAGGGGCTAGAGTTTCTTCGGGCCTCAGAATGCATGGCCCGGGAGATCCGATTACTACCAATTAACTTGATTCTAAGGGAAATGCCATCAGCTCGGGATGAAGACCTCTCGACGGCGTGTTAAAAACAAACGATGCAGAGATTCTTAAGAGAAATAAGGGAGGGTAGCGTGTGAGAGGGGTGCTGGATTCTGGAGCAATCCGCTATGGGATTGATCTTGGAGGGACCAAAATTGAATTGATAGCCCTTGATGCTTCGGGGGCAGTCCGGCACCTTCGGCGGGTCGACACGCCCCAAGGGCGCTATCGCGAGACACTGGATGCCATCATTCAGTTGGTGAGATCAGCCGATGCCTCCCTGGATACGCAGGGATCGATCGGTATTGGCACTCCAGGCGCGGTCTCCCGAAAGACCGGTCGCATCAAGAACTCCAACTCGGTCTGCCTCAACGGTCAACCGCTGAGGGAGGACCTCGAGGCCTTGCTGGAACGTCCGGTCCGCATGGCCAATGATGCGGACTGTTTTGCACTCTCGGAGGCCAGCGATGGAGCGGCCGCCGGTTTATCTACGGTTTTTGGCGTTATCCTCGGGACCGGCGTGGGTGGCGGGCTGGTTGTCGGGGGACATCTTCTTCAGGGGCCGAATGCGATCGCCGGGGAATGGGGCCATAACCCCATCCCCTGGCCGGGACCGGAGGAGTGGCCGGGGGCGTCGTGTTACTGCGGTAAAACCGGCTGTATCGAAACCGTGCTCTCCGGCTCTGGACTCAGTCGGGACTATGAAGCCATGACCCAAAACTGGCTCGAGGCACCGGCAATTGTCGAAAAAGCGCAGGCGGGCGAACGTGCAGCAGATCTCTCCCTCTCGCGCTACGAGAACCGTCTGGCCAGGGGGTTGGCGCATGTCATCAACCTGGTGGACCCTGATGCGATTGTTCTTGGAGGAGGGCTCTCCAATATTCAGCGGCTGTACCAGAATGTTCCGAAGCGCTGGGGCCACTATGTCTTTTCAGACCAGGTCGATACGCAGCTTTTGCCCCCTCTTCATGGGGATTCGAGCGGCGTCCGGGGGGCGGCCTGGCTTTGGCGTTGATCCAGGCCTTCCTCCGGGAAGTCGGGCTCAGGGAACCTCGCGAGCGATCTCAACCTCATAGAGTGCCGCTTTCTTCGGATGAATCGGCCCCTTAAATCCTTCAAGGTCCCCTGGGTTTGAGGTGGGTTTACCGGTTTTTGAAATCCGGGCACCGAGGATGATTTCCTCGGCACTCGAGAGCGTGCGTCCGGGGACCATGGCCATTTGATCATTCAATTCAATCTCAAATGGAAGATCCGCAACGGTCTTTTGAGCGACCGCCAGCGGCATTGGGGGGCCATTCGTGGCTTTGGCGAACACAAACACCCGAGTTTGGGGGTCGCTTTTGCCCTTCAGGGATTTCGAGAGGCGCACACGAACCCGGATCTTCAGCCCATCGGATGCGACCGGCGCCTGCGCGATTCTTGACTCCAGTTCTTGAATATAGCCATCCAGTTCGCCGGTGTCGGCGCCATCCTCCATCTCCCGCCTCAGTTGACGCCAGTAGGTCAAGGCCTCCGGATAACGCTCGCTCTGCGCAGCTTCAAGCCCCGCAAGCCAAAGCCCGTAGCGTTGTTTGGGGTGGTGCTTGAGAACCTCACGGATCATCTCGATGGGTTGGCCGCTTAAGTTTCCCTCCCGGGATGCGGCAAGCGCATCGGCGTAGGCCAGTCGAATTTCGGGATCCCCCGGCTTCAGCTTTATGGCGAACTCGTACGCTCGAGCCGCTTCCAGTGGTCTTTGCATGACAACCAGCGAGCGGCCGAGAAGAACCCACCCATCGGGATTGTTCGGCTGCGCCTCCAGTTGTTCTGCCAGATGCCGGATGGCCCGATCGGCATCCTGTCGAACGCTTAAAGGGGGGCGGTCAAGAAGATCCGGGCGCCCGAAATGGAGGTAAAGCCCTGCAGCAGCAGTCATCACCACAGCCAGGCTCAACAGCAACTGGACCTTGCTGCCCTTCGACGGTTCCCGTCTGGGTTCGAGATCCAAGCTTTTGAGTTCGCCCAGAAGATCGCGCTCGGATTCCGCATGAATGGCCTCACGCACGGCCGCTGTCTCGGCATCGGCCCCAAGTTCCTTGGATCGAAGGCGGAAGAGTGCCAGCCGAGATTCTTCCTCAGTGCGGTCGTCTGGGGTATGAGAGCCCCATATCGCCTTTCTGAAGAGAAGAAGGATCAGCGCCAAGAGGCCCAGGGCAATGAATAAAAAGGGAACGATCATCGGGATTCCAGGCGTTTTCGAAGTGCCTTCAAGGCCTCAGCGTCACTTGCATCGAGGCTCTGGCCGTCATCACTCGGACTGTGGCGCCGCATTTCGGTGCGCAGCCAGAAACCACCGACGATCAGCATCAGCAAGGGGCCTGCCCAAAGCAGCAGCGTCAGGGGTTTGAGGGGGGGATCGTAGAGGACAAAATCCCCGTAGCGATCGGTCAGAAACTGGACGATTTCGGCTTCGCCTTGTCCTTTCTGGATCATCCCATGGATCTCGGTTCGAAGGTCTTTGGCAAGGTCTGCATCGGAATCGGCCAATGACTGATTCTGACACACGAGGCAGCGCAGTTCCCCGATCAGTTTCTGATAGATGGCCCCCTTTTGCGGATCATCGAAGGTGGCGATCTCGACGGCCGGAACATTGAATGCAAATCCGAAAAGGACCAGAAAAAGTCGCAATGTGGGCATCCTCAAGGCTCCATTTGCAGTGCTTGGATCAGTGGCATAAGTTCCCGATCCACCACCGCCGGCGTCAGGGGGCCGGTTTTCTTGTGCCGGATGATGCCTTTTTTGTCGATCACGAAGGTCTCGGGGACCCCATAGACCCCCCAGTCAATGCCAGTCCGCCCCTCGGGATCAAAGGCGGTTTTGCGGTAGGGGTTGCCATGCTGGCGGAGCCATTGAAGCCCGGTTTCCCGCTTGTCTTTGTAATTAAGCCCATAGATCGGGATCCCGCGATCCTGGCTCAGGGCCATGAGGACGGGGTGCTCCTGGCGGCAGGAGGTGCACCACGAGGCCCAGACATTGACCAGGCTGACTTGACCCCTGAACAGCCCTGGCGTGATGCGAAGCGCCGGACTCTCGAGTGTTTCAAGATCAAAGGCCGGTGTCGGCTTGCCAATCAGGGGGGAGGGGATTTCGCGGGGATTGAGCTTGAGCCCGATGCCGAGAAAGATCAGCATCAAGACAAAAACAGACAGAGGAATCAGTGACCGCATGAGTAAGGTAGCGTTTTGTCTGCGTTCTAGAGTTTGGAACGAATCCGATACCGTGGATCGGCCAGGCTAAAAAGACCCCCTGCCATCATCAGGAGACCACCAAACCAGATCCAGCGGATAAAGGGCTTGAAGTAGAGGCGAACGCTCCAGTCCTCCCCGCCCAAGGGCTCGCCGAGTGCCACATAAAGGTCACGGGTCAGCCCCGGATCGATGGCCGCCTCCGTCATGGGGTTTTGCTGGACGGTATAGGTGCGTTTCTGGGGATTTAGGCGAGCAACCGATCGGCCGTTCTCCCGAACCTCGAACTCACCCTCGCGCGCGGTGTAGTTTGGGCCTTCGATGTGGCGGATGCTCTTGAATTCAAATCCATAGGGGCCAAGTGTTGCCGTATCACCGGGTTTAAGGCGCAGGGTTTTTTCCTCGCTGTAGCCCTCTGAAAGAACCACCCCAATCAAAAAGACGCCCAATCCGAGGTGTGCCAGGGTCATCCCATAAATGCTCAGGGACTGGGCCTTGATGCCTCGAAGCAGGCCGCCATGCGGTTTGATCCGGTTCATCAGGGAGGTAAGGTCCCCTCCAATCAGCCACAGGGCGATGGTAAGTCCCGCGGCGGTTTTGATTTCGAAGGGTTCCAGAATCCATGCCGAAAGAAGGGTTGCCAGAGACAGTGAAATCGGTGCCAGCCAGCGGATTTTAGCGACGAGGCGTGAGACCGATGCATCGCGCCAGCCGACCAGAGGCGCGATGCCGGCGATCAGAAAGATCGGTGTCATCAGCGGTGCGAAAATGGCCCGGAAATAGGGAGGGCCCACCGAGATCTTGCCGAGCTTCAGGGCATCGACGATCAGCGGGTAGAGCGTTCCCAAGAGGACGCTGGCGGCCGCCGTCAGCAAGAGGACATTGTTGAGCAGCAGGAGATTCTCGCGGGAAAAGAGCGCAAAGCGAGCCGTATCCCGAATCGTTGGGGCCTTGATGGCATAGAGCGTCAGCGAAGCGCCGACCACGAGCGCAAGAAAAACCAGAATGAACAGTCCGCGGGCGGGGTCTGAAGCAAACGCATGCACGGAGGTCAGCACCCCCGAGCGGACCAGAAAGGTGCCAAGCAGACTTAAAGAGAATGCGAAAATGGCCAGGAGGACGGTCCAGGCTTTGAACGCGCCCCGTTTTTCAGTCACCGCCAGGGAGTGCAAAAGCGCCGTTCCGACCAGCCAGGGCATGAATGAGGCATTTTCGACCGGATCCCAGAACCACCAGCCGCCCCAGCCCAATTCGTAATAGGCCCACCAGGAGCCAAGCACGATCCCAAAGGTGAGGAAGGCCCAGGCGACCAGGGTCCAGGGCCGCGACCAGCGCGCCCAGGTCGCATCCAGTCGCCCCTGAAGGAGCGCTGCAATGGCAAAGCTGAAAGAGACCGAAAGACCCACATAGCCCATGTAGAGCATGGGTGGATGAATGGTCATCCCGAAATCCTGCAGCAACGGATTGAGGTCATGACCGTCGGGAGGCATGGGAATCAGCCGCTCGAAGGGGTTCGACGTGGTCAGAATGAACAGCAGGATTCCGAAGGAGACCAGGCCCAGAACGCCCATGACCCGCGCCTCGAAATCCAGAGGAAGGCTACGGCTGAAAAGACTGACGGCAAGGGTCCAGCCCCCGAGGATCAGGGCCCACAGCAGCATCGATCCTTCATGCGCGCCCCAGGTGGCGGCAATCCGGTAGTAAAGCGGCAGTCTCGAATTCGCGTGTTCGGCGACGTAGCGGATTGAGAAGTCATTTTCAACAAAACCGGTGACCAGCGCTGCAAAGGCCAGGGCGATCAGCAGCGCTTGCGCCCTGGCTCCTGCCCGCGCGGCCAGCATCCAGTCCGAACGGTTTCTGGCGACGCCCAGGAAGGCAAAAACCGCCTGCATGAGCGCCATCAGCAGGGCGAGGATCAGGGCAAGTTGGCCGACCTCGCTGCTCATGGCTGCTGACCTCCTGACGGGGACGGTATGGATCGGGGTTTTTTAAGCGTGTCAGCGACTTCTGGCGGCATGTAGTTTTCATCATGCTTGGCAAGCACTTCGGAGGCCTCAAGAACCCCCTCTGCGTTCAGCTTGCCGATGGAAATGATCCCTTGCCCCTCCCGAAAAAGATCCGGAAGGATGCCGGTGTAACGGATCGGAAGGCTGGCCGCACCATCGGTAACGGTAAATTCAACCGCCAAGGTCTGTGGATCTCGCCTGACACTGCCTTCGACGACCAAACCACCTACTCTGAAGGGATAACCCTTGGGCGCTTCACCTTGTGCCACCTGGGTCGGCGTGAAGAAATACAGGAGGTTTTTCTGAAAGGCCGTGAGTGCGAAATAGGCAGCAAGGCTCACGCCGGCGATCATCAGGGCCACAATGGTCATGCGTTTTTGCCGGGGTGTCATGAGCGCTTGACCTCTCTTGGAGGTATCTTGGAAAGCGCCCGAAAAACCGTTCTCTTGCGAACGATCGGCACCAGAACATTGACGAGCAGAACCAGTGCCATGAGGCCATAGGAGGTCCACACGTATAAGGCGTAGCCCCCCATGTGGAAAAAATCGATCCAGTCGGTCGGCAGGGTCATTTCGATCACACAGCGCGTTGAGTGTTGATGCGATTCTAACAGTCATGGCGGCGATCGGCCGCGCCTTTTGGGAGACAATCAGGGGTGTTTTGTTCGATCCCCAGTCGCATCCTCTTCAGATGCCAGCGGCCTATAATCAGTTGGGATCCCAGCCTTGTGGGTTCCCCATCCTTACACGCGCTATCAATGACTTACCCCCGCCGCCTATCACGATGATCACGCATGAGTCGGAATCCCAAGCCGCCGCTTTTGAAATCTACCTGGAGCGTTTTGCTGACCGAGGGGCCCTGTTGGCCCGTGGCGTCTTCGTGTTTCGGGGGGTGCCGGGCGCCTATGTTGCCCGCCTTCACGCCTTGGGCGGTTCCATTCGTTGTCTCCAGAGCGACCGTCGGCTGGCTGATTCACTGACCCTCATGGGGGTCGAGCGGGTGGACGCTGCCCCGGCGTCAATGCCGGCGGCCGTTGTGTTTGCGACCAAGCATCGGGAAGAGGTCCTGGAGCATCTCGCTCTGGCCGCAACCGCCTTGCCGGAGGGGGGATTGTTGGTGGTGGTTGCCTCCAACTTACTGGGTAGTCCTTCTCTCGAAAAGCGGGTATCCGAACTCATGGGACCGGTCGAGGTCTTTAGCAAAAACAAATGCCGTGTCATTTCGGTCCTGAAGCAAAGCCAACGGCTGAATGCCCCTCTGGCGCAGGAATGGCTGTTCCAGGGAAGCCTTCGGATGATTGATGGGCTCGGTTTGTATTCGGCGCCGGGAATTTTCAGCTGGCAAAAGGTGGATGAGGGCTCACGACAGCTGTTGGCCTTCCTCCCGGAGAATCTGGCGGGCGCCGGTGCTGATCTTGGGGCAGGCCTTGGGTTTTTGACGCGGGGTCTTCTTGAGAAAGCCCCGGGCGTTCGGACAATGACGCTGGTTGAAATCGAGGGGAAGGCCTTGCAGGCTGCAAGACGGAACCTTGCGGGTTTCGAGGATCGGGTGACGCTTCACTTTGCGTGGCAGGACGTCTTGAGTGATGTCGCACTGAGATCCCTGGATTTTGTCATCACCAACCCACCATTCCATGCAGGCCGCGGTGCCCTGATGGAATTGGGGCAAGCCTTTCTGAGCAAGGCCGTGTCCGTGCTGCGACCGGGCGGACGCCTGTATGTGGTCGCCAACCGCCATCTGCCTTATGAGGCCAGTCTCAAGGCGGCCGGCGCCACGATCAGCCGTTTTGAGGATCGGGCCGGTTTCAAGCTCATCGAGGCAATTCGCGCCTGAAAGGGCGCGCCCTCGGATCAGGGTCAGGTCCTCTCGGTCGCCTCCATATAGACAATCTTGAGTTGTGCGGTCCGGTTGCCTCGAAACGCATTGATCTCAAGCCGATAGGCAACCTTGATCGATGGGATTCCGACCCAGACTTCCGGGTTTTCGACATGGAATGCAACGGCCTCGATGTCGGCGGTCGGCCCGGAACCCTCCAGGGTGAAACGCAGGTGGCGTTCGGCCATGATGCGGGTTTTTCTGACCTTGAAGGTGCCTTCAAAAAGGGGTTCAGGAAAGCCTTGGCCCCAGGGCCCGCCCCGGGCGATGGCTTCCGCCCGTTCCAGATTGACATCGGTGATCGGCAGGCAGCCATCCGTTGTCAGTCGAGGTTCTTGATGATCTGAACCCAGATGTCGTCTCGCGGTGGCCTTGATCAGGAACTCAAACGCCTCAAGCTGATCGCGCTTGAGCGTCAGGCCGGCGGCCATCGCATGCCCGCCGAAGCGCTTGATTAGCCCCGGTTGTTGGGCGTCGACCTCGGCTAGCAGGTCCCGGATATGAAGACCCTCAACCGTCCGGGCCGACCCCTTGAGTTCGCGCGGGTCCATTTCGTTGACGGCAAAGGCGATGACCGGGCGATGGACCAGATCCTTGATGCGCGAGGCCAGAATTCCGACGACCCCGGGATGCCAGTCCTCCTTGAACAGGCAGATCACAGGGGCGTCCTGATCGGGAAGTGGCAGATCTGTCAGGTGTGACAGGGCATCCTGACGCATCGCGTCCTCGATGGTCTTGCGCTCCCGGTTGAGCTGATCGAGCGACTGCGCCATGGATGTGGCATGGGCCTCGGTGGGGGCCAGGAGGCAGGCGATCCCAAGGCGCATGTCATCGAGTCGGCCAGCGGCATTCAGTCGGGGGCCTACCGAATAGCCAAGGTCAGTGGCTGCGATTTCGGCAGGGGTTTTGTTGGCGACGGCCAGGAGTGCCCCGATGCCCGGGCGGCTGACTCCTGCGCGGATCCGATTCAGTCCTTGGTGGACCAGAATGCGATTGATGCGATCCAGTGGCACCACATCGGCAACGGTTCCAAGGGCCACCAGATCCAGAAGTTCGGCCAGATTGGGTTCTGGAAGCTGATGGACCTCAAAGTACTTCCGGTTCCTTAAGTGTTTGCGAAGCGCCAGGAGAACATAGAACATCACGCCGACCCCGGCCAGTGCGCGGGACGGAAAGGGGTCTCCCGGGAGGTTGGGGTTGACGATGGCGTTGGCCCTAGGAAGCGAGGCCCCCGGGAGGTGATGATCGGTAATCAGCACCTTGACCCCCATCGCCCGCGCTACTTCGACCCCCTCAAGGCTGGTGATGCCGTTGTCCACGGTGATCAGGAGCGAAGGCTTCAAGCGAAGGGCCAGTTCCACAATTTCCGGGGTCAGCCCGTAGCCATATTCAAAGCGGTTGGGAACGAGGTAGTCCACCGCCGATGCCCCGAGGGCTTTGAGACCCTCGTGCGCCAGTGCCGTTGCGGTGGCGCCATCGGCGTCATAGTCGCCGATGATGAGGATTCTGTCCTTTTTAATGAGCGCCTCCTCAAGCAGGAGGCAGGCCGCTTCCATGCCCTGCATGAGGAAGGGGTCAGGAAGCTGGCTCAGCCGATAATCCAGATCCTCTCTTGAGCGAATCCCGCGCCGGGCATAGACCGGTCGCAGCGCCTCGGGAAGTGACTCCAGTACCGGAAGAGTCGGGTCGATGGGGTGTTCTGCCAGATACTTCGGTGAGGGGTGACAGAGCATGCCGTGTGGGCCCGTTTCAGGTGGGAATGAGTACGGAGCTCAGAGCGTGATCGGGATGTAATGGTCGATGAGCAGCGCCGAAAAAATTCCCGCCAGATAAAGCAGGGAATAGGCAAAGGTGCGCATGGCCAGGCGGTTGTCCGGTGCGATCTTAAGGCGGATCGCATAGATAAGGAATCCGAAACCGAGAAGCAGAGCCGTCACGAGGTAGATGAGGCCGCTCATGCCGGTCAGCACTGGCAAAAGGCTCGAGATCAGGAGGAGAACGGTGTAGAGCAAGATATGCAGCTTGGTGACATCATCCCCGTAAATGACCGGCAGCATGGGCATATCAGCTAGGCGGTACTCATCTTTTTTGGCGAGTGCCAGCGGCCAGAAATGGGGCGGCGTCCAGATGAAGATGATGAGAAAGAGCAAGAGGGCATGGGGGTCGATGGTGCCGGTAATCGCGCACCAGCCCAGAACCGGGGGTGCAGCGCCAGCGGCTCCGCCGATGACAATGTTCTGGGTCGTGACCCGCTTGAGGTAGCGGGTGTAGATCACGGCATAGCCGATCAGGGAAACAAACGTTAAAACAGCCGTCAAAGGATTGACCTTGAGCCAGAGGATCACCATGGACAGGCTGCCGATGAACAGGGCGAAGCGGTTGGCCTCCCGGGGGCTCAATTGTGACTTTGGTAAGGGGCGGTCCTCCGTGCGGCCCATCTTGCGGTCAATCTCGCGATCGAACACATGATTGAGGGCGGCTGCGGAACTGGCAGCAAGACCGATTCCCAACGACCCCCAAAGGACGGTTGCAAGCGGTGGTAAGGCCTCGGTGGACATGAACATGCCAATGACGGCCGTGAATACAATGGCGCCGACGACCCGAAGCTTGCACAGTCCCAGATAGGCTTGCCAGGGGATGCGGGAAACGAAGGGGCGCGGGGTGCGGATCATGGGTTAAGTCGGGGATCGTTTACACTATGGGGCCCGCAGACCCCTTGGGTTTGAAACTGAACGAAACAAGACCACGTCATGGAGAATTTCACATGTTGCAACGCGGGTTGGCCTTAGGCCTCTTGACCCTGCCCCTGGCGCTTGGGGCGTCTGAGCCCCTGGTTCAGGAGCAGCAATTCCAAAATGGCCTCAAAGTTCTGGTGCAGGAGGACCACCGGGCACCGGTTGTGGTTTCCCAAGTCTGGTATCGGGTGGGTGCCAGCCGGGAATACGCTGGAATCACCGGTGTTTCCCATATGCTCGAACACATGATGTTCAAGGGGACACCCCGCCACCCGGCCGGGGAATTCTCACGCATTATCGCAGCAAACGGAGGGCGGGAAAACGCCTTTACCAGTCAGGATTACACCGCCTACTTCCAGATGCTGGAAAAATCCCGCCTGCCTGTCGCATTTGAGCTGGAGGCGGACCGGATGCGCAACCTCAAGCTTGTGGACGCCGAATACGACAAGGAGCACCAGGTGGTTCTGGAAGAGCGTCGACTTCGGACCGATGACCAGCCTCGCGCTCGGCTACAGGAGCACATGGATGCCGTGGCCTTCACCAACAGCCCCTACCGGAACCCGGTCATCGGCTGGCCGGATGATATTGGGTCCTTGGCGCTTGCCGATCTCAAGCGCTGGTACGGTCTCTGGTATGCCCCCAACAACGCCACCCTGGTTGTCGTCGGGGATGTCAAGGCCGAAGACGTTTTCAAGCTGGCTCAGAAGCACTTCGGGGCGTTAAAGCCGAGTCCCTTGCCGGCCGAGAAACCCCAGATCGAGGTCGAGCAGCTGGGTTTGCGGCGTCTGACTGTCAAGGTACCGGCCAAGCTTCCCCATTTGGTCATGGCCTACAAGGTGCCCTCACTGAAGACCGCTGCCGATGAACGCGAGGCCTATGCCCTTGAAGTGGCCGCTGGCATCCTGGATGGGGGCAACAGTGCACGCTTCTCCAGCCGCCTGGTCAGGGGCCAGCAAATTGCGGCAGGAACGGGGGCCGGCTATGACCTGTATGCACGCCTTTCAACGCTGTTCACGCTGGAAGCGACGCCGGTTGAGGGTAAGGGCGTGGATACGCTTGAGGCCGCCCTCAAAGCCGAAATCAAGGCGCTTTCAGACCAGCCGGTCTCGGATGAGGAACTGGCTCGGGTCAAGGCGCAGGTGCTCGCCAACCGGGTCTATCAGCTCGATTCGGTCTTCTATCAGGCCATGCAGCTCGGAACGGCCGAGAGCGTTGGCTTGGGCTGGCGCAAAGTTCCGGAATACGTTGATCGGGTCAATGCCATCACTGCGGCTGATGTGAAGGCGGTTGCTGCCAAGTATCTGACGGATGATCATCTGACCATTGGCGTGCTGGATCCATTGCCCATTCCAGAGGGTGCCAGCATCAATGAGCAAGGTTCCATGGGAGGTGGCCATGTACGCTGAATTTAAAGGACGTGTTCAGGGTCTTCGGATCCTGATCCTGATGGCCCTCTTGGCGGGGCCAGGCGGAGTCCTCGCCGTTCCCAAGATCGAGGAGTGGACAACCCCCCGGGGCGGGCGGGTGTTGTTTGTGGCCACCGATGGTCTGCCGCTGGTTGATCTCCGCCTCGTTTTTGATGCCGGAAGTGCCCGGGATGGCGAGCAGCATGGGCTTGCAACCCTGACGTCGACGCTGTTGGATACCGGTGCGGCCGGAATGAATGCAGACCAGATCGCCCAACGGCTCGAGAGTGTGGGCGCGGTGCTCGGGGCGGGTGCGAGCCGCGACATGGCCTATGTGTCCTTACGAACCCTGTCACACCCCGAAAAGCGGGCTTTGGCCCTTGAGACCCTGCGTGCGGTGGTCGCGCATCCTTCTTTTGCGGCTTCGGACTTTGAGCGTGAGCGTAACCGGCTGCTGCTGGCCATCAAGCAGCAGGGCGAGGACCCGGGCAATGTGGCGGAGAAGGCCTTTATGAAGGCCATCTATGGCGATCACCCCTATGCGCATGCCCCGGAAGGGACCGCGGATTCGGTGAGTCACCTGACCGCTCAGGATTTGAAGCAGTTTCACGAAAAAACCTATACGGTTCGGAATGCCACCTTGGCGTTGGTGGGTGCACTGAGCCGGGCCGAGGCAGAGGCCGTCGCGGATGCCTTGTTCCAGGAGCTCCCGGAGGGGGCAGCCTTGGATCCCATCCCAAACCCGGAGCCCAAACCGGCGGCTTCAACCCAGAAATTGAGTTTCCCCTCGGCGCAAACCCATGTTCTGGCGGGGGCTTTGGGTCTTGAGGTCAATGATCCGGATCTCTTTCCCTTGCATGTGGGTAACCATATTCTCGGGGGGAGCGGCCTTGTTTCCAAGATCATGGAAGAGGTCCGTGAGAAACGGGGTTTTGCCTATAGTGCCTACAGCTACTTCATTCCGATGCGGGTCAAGGGGCCCTTTGAGGTGGGACTCCAGAGTCAGAACGCCAAGGCTGGCGAGGCGCTGGACGTTGCGGTGCGAACGCTCAGGGATTTCATTGATCAGGGGCCGACCGACAATGAGCTGGATGCGGCCAAGAAAAACATCATCGGCGGATTTGTCTTGCGTTTGGACAGCAACCAGAAGCTGGTCTCTGAGATTGCCAATATTGGTTTTTTCAAGCGGCCACTTGATTACCTCGATACCTACACGCAGCGCGTTCAGGCGGTTACACGAGAGGAGGTCAAGCGCGCCTTCAAGTCAAGGATCCATCCGGATCAGTTGCAGACCGTATTGGTCGGCGGGGAAGCGGCCCCGGCGCCTTGAAACAGACCGTCCGCATCATCGCCGGAACCTGGCGCAGTCGTAAGCTTCGGTTTCCGGAGGCCGAGGGCCTCCGGCCAAGTCCTGACCGGGTCCGGGAAACCGTCTTCAACTGGTTGCGGGACGATGTCGAGGGCGCTTCTTGCCTGGATCTCTATGCTGGAAGCGGCGCCCTGGGTTTTGAAGCCGCCTCGCGAGGTGCCCGGCGGGTGGTGATGGTCGAATCGAATCATCAAGTGGTCGCGGGCTTGAAAGCCAATTGCCAGATGCTCGAGGCAGGGGAGAGCGTCGAGATCCATCATGCACCGGCGCTCGCTTACCTTCGGGGGCCGCCGGAACAGTTCGATCTGGTTTTTCTGGATCCGCCCTTTCAAAAAGGCTGGCTTGAATCCTCTGCGGAGGCCCTGGTCACCCGAGGCTGGCTCACCTCAGGCGCCTTCCTCTATATGGAGGCTGAAAAAAACTATGATTTCACGGCGCTTCCCAAAGCTCTCCGGCTGTATCGGCAAGGCTGCGCAGGGGATGTCGCCTTTCGGATCTATCAGAACAACGGAGCGTGCGCTTGACTGCCATCACGGCGATTTATCCGGGGACCTTCGATCCCGTGACCAAGGGACATGTCGATCTCGTCGAACGGGCGCTACGGATGTTCGATCAGGTGGTGGTGGCCGTCGCTGAAAACCGCTCCAAACAGCCGCTGTTCGCTCTGGAGGAGCGCGTGCTGATGGCCCGTCAATCCCTGGCTTTTCTTGGGCCCACGGTCTCGGTCACAGGGTTTGATACGCTGCTGGTGGACTGTGCCCGCATGAACCGCAGCCAGGTCATTTTGAGGGGTCTTCGGGCCGTTTCTGACTTCGAGTTTGAGTTTCAGCTCGCGGGCATGAACCGCCATCTGGACCCTGCCATTGAAACGGTGTTTCTGACGCCCAGTGAGCGATACGCGTTCATCTCCTCCTCGCTGATTCGCGAGATTGCGGCCTTTGGTGGGGATGTGGCGCCGTTTGTACCCGAGGCCGTGCTGAAGGCGCTGGCGCTCAAGTATCCCCAACTTCCAGGCTCCCGATAAGACCCATGGCGCTTCTGATTACCCACGAATGCATCAACTGTGATGTGTGTCAGCCCGAATGTCCCAATGGGGCGATTTCCGAGGGAGAGACCATTTATGAAATCGACCCTGCATTTTGCACGGAGTGCGTCGGGCATCATAAGACCCCTCAATGCATTCGGGTGTGTCCGGTCGAGTGCATCATCCATGACCCGGGCCATGTGGAGGACGAGACGGCGTTGATGGCCAAGTTCAAACGCCTGACCGGAACGCCCTAAGGTCGGCTTTCGAGTGGTGGCTTCAGGGAGGGCTGGCCAGATGGCCCCTGTTTTGGGGATCCCTTGTTTGAGCTGAGGTGCCTCAGGTGGATCGGCGGTTTTTCAATTTCCTGGCTGAGCGCATCAATGGATGACTGGATCTGGTCCAGGGCAT
>CAYLUS010000026.1:0-28006 GCA_964386975.1 uncultured Methylococcus sp. | reverse complement strand
TTGGATGCCCTCTATTTTAAGGCGTTAAAACTCAAAAGTCCGACAGACTCCTAGACCTCTTGATTGGTAAGGTAGCAAATAAAATCAGCAACGCCCCAAGCGACTTTAGCCGATGGGACATATTGTAAGACTGCACCCGTCGCCTCACATGTGGCTCATCTCTTGCACCCAAGCTCAAAGGTTTTAAGAGTGACCGCATCTGGCCCATTAACAGTCATCACGCTTATCACCCTGATCATCTCGCGGCCACATGATTAATGAAAAACCATCCCACCGATCATTTGTTTCACGCCGTTGAAGGATTTCAAGAGCTCTGAGCTTATCGGAGATGCGTATCGGCGTCACTTAGATGGGGCTTCAGGCTCTCACTCCTCCTAAAAAAATGAGGGGGGGGGTAAGTCAGGGATTACCCGCTAACGCCCTCTAGACCAAATAAAAAAAGGACGGTTCGTTGTTCAAAATAAGCGATGGCTCCCCAGCGATCAACCAACTTAACCACAAGTCCATCAGTTCACGCGACCAGACTCAAACAGGGCCAATGCATCCCCAAAGTGATCACTCTTCTCGGCACGCTGGTGAGGGTCAAACAGGTCATTCTTGATCGCGCTGGGATTTTTCATTGCACTGATGTAAGAACGGGCTGACGCCACTGTAATTTTACCCGAAGCCGGGGACAAAGCGGCGGTTATCAGGGTGCCCTAACGGCACCATGCCACCCGATTCCCGCAAAAAGCCCCCAAAACCTGAACTTTCGGCATTTGAGCCTGTCCATAGCCGTTGAGTGAAGCTGAGACGCCTTGAAGAGTCCGTCTGAAAGCGAGTGAGCTAACCCCATCTTTGTTGTGCCGGACTGTGTGCTTATGTATATTCCTAAGGAGTAGAAGCCGCGCCCGCCCCATTCTTGGGAATGTCTCGATTTTTCAGGCCTTCGGTGCCATTCAGAAGAAAATAACAATCATTTTTAATATCGAGTGAGGGAAAAGAACATGCGTTATATCGATGCAATGAAAAAGAACCTGGCCGCTATTGGCCTTCTCGCGGCAGCCATCCTTCCCTTCAACGCCTGGTCTCATGGCGGCGCGAGCGTCGACACCGACCAGTGCCGAGTGCAGATAGGCTCACATCTGGTTCACTTCACGGCCTATCAGCCGCAACTTACCGGAACCACTGAATTTTGCTCCGCGATCCCGGAACTTGGATTAACTACTGTCGTGTTTGATTACGAAGGCAAAGCCCTTCGCAACATGACAGTCGAGTTTGAAATTACCAAAGAACCTGAAGGGACCCGCGTTTTCTACGCACCGCCGGAAACGCATTCAACCGGTAGCTTCAACTCCAATATTAATTTTACGGAAGCTGGTAAATACCGCGTGCACATCACGCTGGTCAATGAAGGCCAAAAAGTGGATGAGCACATCGGTCTGACGATTGGTAAGGGTGCGACGGCGATCAGCACGAGCACGATTGTCGTCGTCCTCGCCACCTTCTTTGCCGGTTTCTACATTCTGTATCTGTCAAACGCTGGATTTAAAGCCCTGGTCGACGGCTTCCTCAGAAAGAAGTCCTAAGCCAAAATCCTGCCCTCCACGGGGGGCAGGCCTTGGACGCCAGGTCACAGCTTGCTGTGCCCTGGCGTTTTGTCAACAAAGGTACTAAACATTATGTCGAGATCTTTGATTCACACCCTGACTTCAGCATTACTGCTTGTGCTTGCTCCCCTCTCTGCCGAGGCGGTCTTTAAAGCGCCGCCGAGTGTGAAGGTAGAACCGGGTCAGGCTGAGCCTTTCTGTAACAGTGGCGCCCCTCCCGAATGGCGACAGGCTCAGACGGTCGAAGGCGTCTCGATTCAAGAATCGCGGAGTTGTAACCCTGACAACCCCAATGACATTGCCGCATTCGTTAAAGGCACCAATAACATTTCGATGGAAACCTTAATGGATACCTCGAATGTGGCGGCCGACACCCTCACGCTGAGCAATGACATTGATAAGGATGGTGATCCCGATCACTACATCATCAAACTCGAGGTCATGGAGGTAAACGGTCACTCCCCGGATTTTCAGGGTGTGGTTCCGACCTTTGACATCGCCCCCGGAATCCAGCCAAGTTTTTGGGTCTTCACCCCCAAAAGCCGTGACATGTCGACGCGGAGTTTTGCGAGCGCCGAGGCCAATCCGCTGCTGCGAATGCCTTCCCCACCCATTCGTGTCGAGCAGGGCGACGTGGTCTGGCTGGTGGTTGAGAACTCACACTATTTCCCGCACTCGATCCATTTGCATGGCGTTGATCATCCGTTCATGGATCACAGCGGTGAAGGCAACGATGGCGTGGGTCAGACCAGCGAAAAAGACATCATGCCGGGTCAGACGAAGACTTACGTGATCCGCCCAAGACAGCCGGGCACGATGTACTACCACTGCCATGTCCAACCGCATACCCACATCCCGATGGGCTTGGCCGGTATGTTCATCATTGAAGAAAATCGCCCCAATAACTGGCCACAGGTCTTTAATGTCGGGGCGGGGCAAGTGCGTCATCCCTCGGTCGCAGTGCTTGAGAAATACAAGCAGGAATACGATCTTCACTATCAATCGGTCGATCGCGAACTCCATGAGATCCCGCAATCAGCCAATGACGTCCGCCTGGTTGCCAAGAAAATGAACCAGGAATATGACATCACGGATTCATCAGAAGACTACTTCCTGCTCAATGGACGCTCCTTCCCCTACACGCTTCGCGAGTCGCTGATCACGGTCAACCCCAATGAAAAGGTGAAAATCCGTGTCCTGAACGGCCATGAAGCACCGATGGCGCTCCACATCCACGGGCACAAAGCCACGGAGACGCACTACGATGGTGTTCAGCAGAACGTCCAAGCGCAAGTGACCCGTGACGTTTACAGTCTGGCACCCGCCCAGCGACTTGATCTGCAACTGGATACCACAGACGATGGTCTGCATAGCTACGGCTCGGGGCTCTGGATGTTCCATGACCACACGGAAAAAGCCTTCACCACGAATGGGCAAGGTGAAGGTGGCAGCATCAGTCTGGTGGCCTACCGTGACTATGTCGAGGAAAATGGCACGCCCAAGAGTCATGGGATGGATCTCAAGCCCTACTTCACCAAGGAGTTCTGGGAACGAAAGATACCGGTCTGGCAGGATTACCTAGAAGGGAGTCTTGCTGCCCCTTCAGGCACCATGGACACCAAACCAGGGCTGAACAACATTGATCCGAATGCACCCTCTGCCACGGGACTTGGCGGATCCACCGAGGGGGGTGACTCCCCAGGTGGACTCCTGATGGGGCTTCTGGCGGGCGTTCTCGCATACTTCCTCTACCAGAATCGCGAGAAACTGATTGCACTGGCCAGGCAATCCCCCCTGCTGTCAGGCAAAAAGGAATGAGGTCTCCCATGAAATACGGAACATACACTTTAGCGCTCTGGCTCCTAGCCGCTTCGAATCTGGTATGGGCGGCAGCCGGGTCCGACCAGCTTGTCGAACACAACATGCTGATGAACCACGGCGGTGGTCACCTGATGGATATGGAAGGCGGCATGGTCATGGGCATGAACAAAGACACCCTTCCCCCCGGCTGCAGTCGGGTCAGCGAAGATGTCAATATTACGGTTCGTGCCGGGCTGAAATATGCCAAGGAATATCCGGGCACCATGTTCGGTTTCGATAGCCATGAGTGGCGGGTCAAGCCTTGCACTCGACTGACCGTCACCTTTATCAATGAAGACCGCATTCGTCACCAGTGGATGATGCACGGCTTGCCCAAGTTCATCTACGACAAGGGCATGTTCCATCTTGAAGCAACTGGTCCATCGAAGATCACCGGAACCCTTATCCTCCCGAGCGAAGACAAGACCTATCTGGTGCACTGTGACATCGCCCAGCATATGGAAAAGGGCATGAAGGGTCAGTTGATCGTCGGGCGTGGCAGTAACCCGTTCCCCAGTATCCCCGGGATTACCGACCTGGCCATCCCGGATGATTACGGTCCCAAGGTCAGCGACTCGGTGAAAAAAGTCGCAGTCAGCCTCCAGCCTGCTGTGGCTGGGGCACCGCCCTCACCTGGCGTAACGTCAGCCGCAGCGGCCTCATCAGGATCCTCATCCGGCACATTCCTGCTTGGTATGATTCTGGGTGCTTTTGGTACCCCATTCCTGATCGGGTATTGCAAGCGGCGATATGCAGGCATGAATCGCGATGAAGTCATTCAAGCCATTTTCAGCGACCTCAAGCAAACACTTACGAAAGTCGTTGGGGTGATCTCAAATCTGCTGGCTGCGGTGACCCAGAAGAAGGCATAAGCCCCCGTTAAAGCCCTTCAATGACCCCCGATGGCGCCATGGCCACCGGGGGTTTTTTGTTCTGATGCACTTAATTAGTGCACTATCGACCGTTTTCGCGCTATTTCGGACCTTCATTAAGCGCCTCGATATGGGGCATGCCCCTTAAGTCATTGTTCTGATTGACTCTATTTCTGGCTTGGTTATTGCTTTTCGATGGCATCATTTAACGGGTATGCACATCATGGAAGCAGTCAACAAAAGCGCAGATGTTCTTTTCCTCCTCCTCGGTGCCATCATGGTCCTTGCCATGCATGCAGGCTTTGCTTTTCTCGAACTGGGCACCGTCCGAAGAAAGAATCAGGTCAATGCCCTGGTAAAGATACTGGTGGATTTTGCGCTATCGACCGTCGCGTATTTCTTTATCGGTTATCAGATCGCTTATGGCCTCAGCTTTCTCAAGGGCGCCGATCAGCTCGTTATCGACAGCGGTTATGGGCTGGTCAAGTTCTTTTTCCTACTGACCTTCGCGGCAGCCATTCCCGCCATCATTTCAGGCGGGATCGCCGAGCGGGCTAAATTTGTCCCGCAACTGGCGGCGACCTTCCTGATTGTCGGCTTGATCTATCCCTTCTTTGAAGGCATTGCCTGGAATGGCAATCTTGGTTTTCAGGCTTGGCTCGAGGCCCATTACGGCGTCGGCTTTCATGATTTTGCAGGCTCAGTGGTGGTGCATGCGCTCGGAGGCTGGATTGCCCTGGTCGCCGTCATCCTCATGGGACCCCGGCGTGGCCGCTATCACCGTAATGGGGGAGTCGCCGCGCATCCGCCATCCAGCATCCCCTTCCTGGCCCTGGGCGCCTGGGTGCTGACGGTGGGCTGGTTCGGCTTTAACGTGATGTCCGCGCAAAACCTCAACGCCATCAGCGGCCTTGTGGCATTGAATTCACTGATGGCGATGGTGGGTGGAACACTGTCAGCGCTCCTTGCAGGGCGCAATGACCCGGGCTTTGTTCACAATGGCCCCCTTGCAGGTCTTGTTGCCGTTTGTGCAGGCTCCGATGTCATGCATCCCATCGGTGCCCTGGTATTGGGCCTTGCAGCTGGCGTTTTGTTTGTGCAGATGTTCACCCTGACGCAGAACCGCTGGCGGATTGACGATGTGCTCGGCGTCTGGCCATTGCATGGTCTTTGCGGGACCCTCGGCGGCATTGCGGCAGGCATCCTTGGGCTGCCGGCCTTGGGGGGTCTTGGTAAGGTCGCGCTGGTCCCACAGCTTCTGGGGACAGGGCTGGCCATTGGCGTTGCCCTTCTGGGCGGGCTTATTATCTATGGTTTGTTGCGACTCAGCGTGGGCTTACGTCTGGATCCTGAAGAGGAGTTCACAGGTGCTGACCTCACCATACACAAGATTAGCGCCAGCCCTGAAAAGGAGTCAGGCTGGTAATCGAAGACCACGTCCTTTTGATCAACGGACTTCATCGTCAATCCGCGATGAAGCCCGTTGAACCTCGGTTTTCATCGAGACGGAGCGAGTCCATTCCAGAGAGCTGGAATTAAGCGCTTACCGAATTAAGGCTTCCGGTAGAATTCACAGGGAGAAATCCACATCCCCTGATTGAATCATGTTGCAAACGCATCCGCCATCGACACCCGGCCGACTTCAGGCGGCGATCGCCTGGATCGATCGTAATTTCCTCGCGCTCGGCCGCGAGATGCGGCTCAGCTACCTTCCACCGCTCATGGTCTATCTGGCCGCCGGAATTTCCGGTCTTACGGCGATTGTCGGGACCTTCTTCGTCAAGGAATATCTGGGTCTGAGCGCTGAATTTCTGGCAGGTCTTGCGTTTTGGGCCATGCTGCCCTGGACGCTCAAGTTGCCGGTTGGGCACTTGGTGGATTTGATCTGGCGCTATAAGGGGTTCCTCGTCCTGTTTGGAGCTTCCCTGATTGCAATGAGCCTTCTGGTGATGCTCGGCCTTCTCTATGACCGCGCTGCCATGGAGGTTTTCCTTCCCGCCGGGCAATGGTATGTCATCAGTGTCATCCTCGCGCCGGTCGGTTATGTCGTTCAGGACGTTGTTGCCGATGCGATGACGGTCGAAGCCGTGCCCGCAACCGATGAAGACGGCAACCTGCTGGATGAGCGGGATCAGCGTCTGATGCACGCGACCATGCAGACGCTTGGGAGGGTCGCCATCATCTTCGGTACTCTGGCGGTAGCGCTGGTGAACGTCTTCATGTTCGACGGCGTGGAACATGAGTCTGAGGCAGAAAAAATCCTGATTTACCGCCATCTGTACCTCATGGCATTGCTTATCCCGCTGATTTCATGTTTGGGAGTCCTTTTGGCGGCGATACTTCAAAGGCGCTACAGGGCATCCCTCGTCGAGCGGGGATATACCCAAACTGAAATTCATCACCTTCTGCATGAACCGGTGGCCAACACCCGACCCAATTGGTGGATTCTTGGAGGTGGTCTGGTCTTTGCCGCGATTTCGATCCTGACCGGCATGGCCAATTTCAAATTCGGCCAAGAAATCATTTTTGCCCTTTCGCTGCTCATCATTGTGGGGCTTTTGATGCGTCTGACCGCGGAAATGCAGGATGAGCATCGCGCGACGCTTCTTGGAACGGCGATCCTGATTTTTTTCTTCCGGGCAGCGCCATCGCCGGGCCCGGGGTCGAGTTGGTGGATGATTGACGTCCTTGGATTTGATCAGTCGTTCATGGCCAAACTGTCGTTGATTGGAAGTGCACTCAGCCTTTTGGGCCTGTTCCTGTTCCGCCGCTTCATGGCAGAGCGCTCGATTATTCAGGTGATCGCGTTGTTGACCCTGATCGGCACCGTCCTCTCTCTGCCCACCATCGGCATGTTCTATGGCCTGCATCAATGGACGGCAACCCTCACAGGCGGCCTGATCGATGCGCGGTTTATCGCCATCATCGATACCGCGCTCGAATCGCCGCTCGGTCATATTGCCATGGTCCCGATGCTGGCCTGGATCGCCCACTCGGCGCCCAACCACCTCAAGGCCACCTACTTCGCCATCATGGCATCGTTCACCAATCTCTCCCTTGCTTTGAGTCAGCTACTGACCAAATATCTGAATCAATGGTTTGAGGTCGCGCGTGAGGTCAAGGACCCGTTATCCGGTGTGATCACAACGCCGGCGGACTATGCCGCTCTCGGCCATCTGCTGATAGCAGCAACCATTGTGGGGCTGGTCATGCCATTTTTGGCGATTGCAGCGGTACGCCAGTTCAGACTGAGGAGTGTGTAAGTCAATGGCCAGCCAGGTCACGCGCAACGCCATTGTTCAACGATCACCGGTGACAGAGCCGAAGGATGGTTCTGTACTTGCGTTCCTGCAGCTTTTGAAGGAACGCTATCTGGCGGCGCTTGACCCGGCATCGGGGGCCAATGAATTGCGCCGGCATCAGCTGGGTTCCCTGCTCAAATCCCTGACATTTGCCGAATCTTTTCTGGAGAGAATCGACAAGGATCCTCGACTACTTGAGGCAGCGCTGCAAATCGCGGTGGTCGGCCCAACACAGGCGGGAAAAAGCACACTCATTAACTGGCTGACGGGTCTCGACCTGGCGCGTGCGAGTCCCATCGCGGGGTTCACCGTGCATCCCCAAGGGTTTTATTTCTCCAGCAACTCCAATGATGAATCGGCCATTGCCGATTACTTTCATGGCTACCGGCGCGTTGCCCCTGAGAACCTGGATCATGCCACGCTCGATTGCTACTCACTGATCCCGGTAGAGGCGCCCGCACCTGCCTTCAAAGGCATCACGATCTGGGATACGCCTGATTTTGATTCGGTGCAGTCAGACGAATACCAGGATGCCGTTTTGAAGGTGGCTGCCCTGGCAGATGTGGTCATTCTGGTCCTTAGTAAGGACAAATATGCCGATCAGACCGTTTGGGACTTCATGGCCTTGATCGAGCCTTTGGCCCAGCCGACACTGGTCGTCATTAACAAGACGGACCCTGAATCCGAGACGCTCCTGCGTCAGTCCCTCTTGTCCAAGTGGAAAAGCTACAGGGCGGATCGGCCTCCAGAACTTTTCACTATCCCCTATCGGCGTGAACTGAGCTCATCCGCTACCCAACTGATTCATGAGGCATTGCTCAGCCATATGGTGGCGCTTAGCCAAAAAGTCCACCGCAACCACCTTGCCAAGGCCAGACAGACGCTCTTGCAACGGCATTGGTCGAGTTGGGTCGGGCCACTGGATTTAGAACATCGCCTGATCACCGAGTGGCACCAGCGGGTGGATGCCGCAGTTCAAGCTGCGCTCGGTCGCTATCGGCGCGATTACCTGGATCACCCGCACCACTACGAGACCTTTCAACGCGCATTGGCGGAGCTTCTGCGGTTACTGGAGATACCGGGGATCGGCTCGGCACTTCTTGCCGCGCGGCGTGCCGTCACCTGGCCGATTCGTCAATTGGCTCGGCTTGGGGGACGGGGGCAGATGTCAGCCTCTGGAAGCAGCGCTGAGATGCTGATGCTCCATCAACTGGCGCAGCATTTGCTAATTGAATTAAGTGAGGGACTGATGCTCTCCTCTCCTGAAGAAAATGCCTCGCAACCCTGGCACACGCAACTCAATCACGTCCTCTCTCGCAAGCGTAACCCCATCCTGATTGGATTTGATGCCGCCACCGGGGTCTACATTGAGGGATTTCAACCCGAAATCGAGAAAACGGCACATGCCCTTTACGATCATCTGAGCGAGCATCCGGTCATGCTCAATAGCCTTCGAGCCACGCGCGTCACCACCGATGCCGCGGCCCTTGCCCTCGCCTTGCACACCGGTGGCATCGGCGTTCAGGACTTTGTTATCGCGCCCGCCATACTGTCCCTGACAACCCTCCTGGCTGAGGGTGCGATCGGGCACTTCATGGACCGTGCCCAAGAGCAACTCAAGGAGGCGCAGTTCATCGCCGTAACTGACCTCTTCCAGGTGGCGATGACCGAGGTGCTGCATCATCTCCCTGAGGAACTGGATACTGGCACGCGACTGGGCATCAGCCCTGCAGCCCTGGCGCGCGCAAGCAATCAGCTGGCTCGAGCGTGATTGACCCATGGCGATGAACCCTGTTCGACACTACGAGGCGTTTGTTACTGAACTGAGCGAATGGGTAAAGTCCGCTGCCCATCGACAGTGGTTGCCCCTCGACTGCCTCCAGGAGGTCGCTGACCTTCACGAAAAATCGCCCTCTGATCTTTTTGAAACCAATACCCATCGACCCCTCGTCATCGGTTTTTTTGGCGGAACCGGCGTTGGCAAGAGCACCCTTTTGAACCGGCTTGCCGGAGCGGCGGTTGCGCGGACCGGAATTGAACGACCGACTTCGCGGGAGGTTTCGCTCTATCTCCACGATTCTGTTCAGATTGCTCAACTACCAGGAGATCTGCCGATCGATCAAGTGCGCGTTGCTCGACATGACGATGCCGAAGCCCGGCAGATCATGTGGGTCGACATGCCGGATATCGATAGCGTCGAAAGCCATCATCGTGAGGTTGTACTGTCGTGGCTCCCACACATCGACGTGGTGATCTATGTGGTCAGTCCGGAACGTTACCGCGATGATCGCGGATGGCAAATGCTCCGCGAGCATGCGGGCGACCATGCCTGGCTGTTTGTGCTTAATCAGTGGGATCGGGGGCAGGACGTCCAGTTCGATGACTTCAGGCATCTGCTCGGCGAAGCCGGGTTCATGGAGCCGATCGTGCTCCGCACCGATTCTCGCGCCCGGGACTTGGCCTTAAACGATGAATTTCCAATGCTGCGCAACACCCTTCAAGGCATTGCTAATCGCCATGTGATGTCACAACTGGAAGCGCACTCGGAGCGGTTGCGCCTGAGGGCGCTGGCGATCTGCCTTGAAGATCTCATCGCGATTTTCGGACCGTACTCGGGCTATACAGGCCTTAAGGGACTCTGGGAAACCCTCTGGCTTCAGGCACAAGATGACCTGCTGGGTGGCTTGGAATGGGCCATGCGCTCAACGGTTCAGTTGATGACCGGGCGCGAGCTTGCGCCCTTGAAGCGGGTCAATGACACCGAGGAACCCATTCGTCGAAGCCCTGGGTCAGATACTCGATCCATGATCTGGGATGAGTGGGCGCAATCAAGAACAGGCGATGCCCTGGGCCAGCTCCTGATTGCAGCAGGCGATGAGAATCTCGCAGTTAGGCCACTGAAGCAGGCTTTGCGGGAATGGCCCGAGGCCGTTGGACAGGCGGCAAAAGCTACGGGCCAACTCAGAATGCGTCAGGCATTAGCGGTACCGGGAAATGCCCTGCAACGCTGGACGGTGCAGGTCGCCTGGCTGCTGTCGATACTCCTGCCTCTGGCGGCAGTTGCCTGGGCGTCTTACCAGGTCGTCAAAGGCTATTACGACAGTGCCATGCACCATCTTGACTATCTGGGAACCGATTTTGCCGTTCACAGCATCCTGTTGATTGCCTTGGCATGGTTCGCGCCATGGTTTCTCTACAGTCGACTGAAACCCTCGCTGGAGGGCAGTGCGCTAAAAGGTCTTCGGCGTGGAATCCGGGAGTCCCTCAAAGCCTCCGGAGTCCAGCTTGAAGCGCAACTGGATGCACTTGAAGAGGAGCGGCGGAGCCTCCTCAACAAAGGCTTGGACCTCCAACAAAGGCTAGAGGTCCATCTTGGGGGCTCGCTCCCCCCTTCTGCGCCGGTAAGCAGCACCCTGGAACGGATGCTTGCCAAAAACGCTAAACGCTGAGCGGGGTCAGGTCAGGAGTTCAAAGTAGGTCTTGTCGACACCGCATTCAGGGCAGTACCAGTCGTCAGGGATGTCCTCATAGCGGGTCCCTGGAGCCAGACCAGAATCCGGGTCCCCCAGCTCTTCATCGTAAATCCAGGCACATGCCTGGCACACATATTTTCGGTAATCACTCATTGATGTCTCCTTCGGTTTCCTTGCCTTAGTGATGGGTCAGGTTATTGGTGTGAATCTTCAGAGCCTCAAAAGGCATTAAAAACAGACAATGCAGCGCTTGAGGGACCCGACGTGTCTGTCGAAATAGCTTTAAAGAGGCCAGAGGCGTCTGTAACCAGCCGGAAATTCTAGTACGTTTTGCGCGGCCTGAATATCAGGCTGCCTCCGCATGAGCGCCCTTGAGACACCCGACCCCAAGGGGGGGCAACAGCAGTATTTCCCGCCTCAGCCTTGAGCCCGGAATGCAGGGCTTCAACCCATTTAACGCCGGTATTGACGGTCTATATGGTTGCCATAAAAGGCACCTCTTACCGCCTGTTTCATCATTCCACGCAAGTCATCAAGAGAAGCCGGTGGCGAGTGAACGTTGCATTCGAGGCGCGGCAAGGGCAAGGCAGAACAAATGAATCACATCATGCGTTGATACGAGATCGAAACCACTCACCCCACATCAGGACGGAATGGATAGGCCTAGAGCAGAAAATTCCAGCTTAACCAGAGGAGGGTCACGAGGCTGATCGGCAACCAGTTCTCCTGGAAATGGATTTTTAACCAGGATCTAAAGTAGGCTCTGGACCGGAACTTCTCCCGGATCATGTTGCGGGCCCAGAAGTAGAATCCGACGCCCAAGGCAGTCAGGGCAAGGAGGCCTGTCCACGCGGTGTACATCTGTGCAGCGTGGGTATCGACATGAAACAATTCTTCAATCAAGGTCTCGAGGGCTAATTCAAGATACTCGAGTGTGACATGAAGGGCATGCAAGGTCACATCAAGGACGGTGTCCCAGAAAAACAGGAGCAGCATCAAGAGCGTCCAGATGACCGCTTTTCGCTCGTATCGAGTCAGGGTTCCCACCTGCGGGGTTTTTTCATCAGACATGAGGCAATTGATTGGAAGCGGACCGTGGCATCAGGGACAAGGCTTCAGATTCATGGGGCGCACGTCGGACAGCGTGGATTTCGATCCAGGCGCAACCGGTGCCAGTCCATGCTCATCGCATCAAAGAGAAACAGCTGACCCTCGGGCTGATAGCGCGGTAAGGCCAGCAATTTGATCGACTCGAGAGCCTGCATGGCCCCAACAATGCCCGGCAAGGGGGCGATGACCCCATTTTGAGAGCAATTGGCATCGACCATCGTCTCTTCAGTGTATAGGCAATTGTAGCAGGGGCTTAGCGGATTGGCCGGGTTGAATACCGCCAGCTGCCCCTCAAAACGGATAGCGGCTCCGCTGACCAAAGGCCGCCGCGCCTTGAATGAACAGCGATTCAGCAGGAACCGGGTTTGGAAATTATCCGAACAATCGGCAACCAAATCCACCGATTGCAGCAACTCCAAAAGGGTCGCCTCATCCAGTACCCCATCGTGAACCTGAAGCCGCACGTCGGGGTTCAGGGCGTTAAGGCGCCTCCGCGCGGATTCGGTCTTGGAAAGCCCCAGCCCGTCGGTATCATGAATGACCTGCCGTTGCAGATTGCTGATTTCGACGCGGTCAAAATCATTTAGGTGGAGGGTCCCCACGCCGGCGCTTGCAAGATACATGGCACAGGCCGAACCCAGACCGCCGAGCCCGACAACCAGAACCCGGGCATCGAGCAGGCGTGACTGACCCGCGGCTTCAATCTGGGGCAAAAAAAGATGTCGGCTATATCGGAGAAGCTGCGTATCTTCCATGGCTGTCGATGGGGGGCAGGAGATCCCTGAATAGTCTATTATGGGGTTTGTGAAAAGCTATGAGAGCGGTGTGATGGCCCTGAGCCGATTGTTTTTTGTCCTGATCCTATCGGCGGCCGTCAAGGCTCAGGCTGAGGAGACACTGGTGCCCTTGCCGGACGCCCAACCCGATTTGCCGGCACCGATCGAAAGCGGCGAGCCGATGGAGCCGGATGTCACCATTATCCGGCGGGGCGAGGAGACCATCGAAGAGTACCGCATCAACGGTCGACTCGTGAAGGTCAAGGTCAAGCCCGCGATCGGACCGTCCTACACGTTTTCTGACCCGGATGGTGACGGCAATCTGGACGTCAGGCAGCTCGATAACCAACGCGGCCAGGACATCAATCGCTGGACCCTCTTCAGCTGGTGAGTGTTTAGCGGCCTGCAACAGGTCGGTTGAACACAGGCAATCCCCCTTCTCCCCTTACATTCTAAACAGTCTCTAGCAAATGCCGATGCGTTTTAACGCCCGAATGGAAAACCTGATCCAACGAGGACAGGAGTCATTGCTCCAACAGGGGCTCAAGGGGCTTGAAAAGGAAAGCCTCAGAATGGGCGCCGATGGCCGCATTGCCCAAACGGCTCATCCCAAGGCGCTGGGATCTGCATTGACCCACCCATCGATTACGACCGACTATTCAGAAGCCCTGATCGAACTCATTACCCCTGCTTTTTCAGAGGCTGAAGCGGCGCTAAAGGCCTTGAAAGACATTCATGGCTTCGTCTATCGACATCTGGGTGATGAATTTCTTCTGGCGACCTCCATGCCAGTCGGCATCAATGGGGATGAGAGTATCCCCATCGCCGAGTACGGCAGATCCAACATCGGACAGATGAAGCACATCTACCGCAAGGGCTTGTCGTACCGCTATGGCCGAACCATGCAGGCGATCGCCGGGCTGCATTACAACTTTTCCTTCAATGAAGGCCTGTGGCCCGCCTTGATGGAGATCGAGGGTCACCGTGGAGCCTCCAGAGACTTTATCGACGATGCCTACTTTGGCGTCGTCCGGAACATTCATCGCTATGGATGGCTGTTGATCTACCTGTTTGGTAATTCACCGGCCTTGAGTCGGCCCTTCCTGAAGGGACGCGAGGGGCTGCAAGGAAGGTTCAGCGAAATGGACGCCGATACCCTTTATTGGCCCAATGCAACCTCCTTGCGGATGAGCGACATCGGCTATCGGAATGACAGCCAGACACACCTCGACATTTCTTTCAACGGGATTGACGCCTATGTTGAAAGTCTTGAATCGGCGATCAAGGCCATTTATCCCCCCTACGAGGCGATCGGTGTCCGGGTGAACGGCGAGTATCGCCAGCTAAATGCCAATATCCTTCAGATTGAGAACGAATATTACAGCCTGATTCGCCCCAAGCAGGTCGCCCAATCCGGTGAGCGCCCAACGACGGCACTCCGCGCTCGGGGTGTTCGTTATATCGAATTGCGGGCCGTCGACCTGATGGCGTTTCAACCTGAGGGCATTTCACTGGATCAAATGCACTTCCTCGAGGTGTTTGCCACGTGGTGTCTCTTAACCGAGAGCGCCCCTCTAGACCGCGATGAGAAAGCCGAATCCGGCCGCAATGCGCTGGCCGTTGCTTGCTGTGCGCGAGGGGATGATTTCGAGCTGGAGTTTCATGGCGAACCCTATCGCCTGACCGTCTGGGCTGGCGCCATACTCAAGGCGATGCTGCCAGTGGCCGAGTTGATGGATCGGGGCACCGATGACAAGCTGTACCAACGCGCCGTAGAGCGCTGGATCCCGGTTGCCAGAGATCCACAGCTGACTCCATCGGCGGAGGTGCTTCGCCAACTCCGACAGCAGAAAGTCTCATTCGCAGAGTGGGCGCTGAATCTTTCACGCAGCTACCAAACGCACTGGCGCTCCTACCCCCTGGACGATGCCATTCTGGCCCGTTTCAACGCCGAAGCGCGAGATTCGATCATCAAGCAACAATCGATCGAAGCGGCGGATACCCTGCCCTTTGAGGACTTTCTGGCAGCCTACTGGAAGTCGAGCTGAATCGAAAGCCAGGCGCGAGTAATCGAATCGGCGCAGAATCGTCCGATCGAGCAGGAGGCGGGGTTGCCCTCGCCGTCCTCCCACACCACCGGACATACGGTTCACGTATTCGGCGGCACCTGCCTGCCATCGCCGGGGTTAAGTTTATGTTCTGAGCCCAGCCCGTCTTTCAGACCTCTGCTAACTTACTGTTGAATGTCCCAATGCCTCATGACCTTGGTAGGGCTGAGGCCTGTATCAGAATATCCCCGGGCATGACACAATCATCTTGCCACTGATGCCTGTTGAATCTACGGCATGGTGTAACGCAAAAGTAGTGGGCTCTATTGATACTTGCCAACCCACCCCACCATGTCGCCTCGTATCCGCCTCCTGTTCGTCAGGTCAGCATTTTGACTGCAGCTTGGCACAGATCCGCACGCCCTGCGACACCCTTGCCAATTAGCTAACGCTTCCACTTGCCAGGTGAGTAGACGACTATCACCTCCAAGTAATTGCGCCCTACCGGGCGCGCTGAAAAAAAAAGCGGCAACCCGGAGGGCACCGCTTTTTTTAGGTGGATTCCGCAATCGCGGAACCCATCGACAAACCCTTATTGGAGGGCAGAGTTGATCTTGTCAACTGAAGCAACAACGCCAGACAGGGTCTGAGCGGCCTTGGCCGTGTCACCCTTGTCGCATTCTTCCTGACCAACCTTCAGCACCTTGATGGCATCCTGAAGTGGCTTGCCAGCGGCGTCGCCGGTGATTTCCTTGTAATGCTGCTTGGCAGCCTTGATGTTGGTAACGCACTCGTCCTTGTTGCCAGCTGCAGCAGAGGCTTGAGCATCCTTGATCTTCTGGAGGGTCAGGGCCATATGCTCCTTAACGCCTGCTGCATTTTCAGCTGCAAAAACGTTACCTGCCATTGCCAGAAGTACGGTGCTTGCTACGGTAGAAATCTTGATCATCTTCATGTTTTCTCTGTCTCCTCTGGCAGCCCTTCCAGGCAACCATGTAAGTTATCAATAAACCCAGTTGTTGTCGGGCCCTCATGGCCCGCGCCAACGCCTAGAAATAGTAAAAGACTTCGAGGCCCTTGTCATGCACTAATTCACATCGGGCGACGGTCTGTTTCAAGAACGGGCAAAAATACACAGGCGCCCACCTCCCGTATGAGCACCGCGGCTTCATCAATGGGGTCTCAACTCGAGACCAGGTGGTCCAGCCACAAGCTAGAGAGTTTTTCCTGAACCGAGTTCTGGCGAAGACGCGCCTGAAGGTTCGGGAAATCGACGCGATCAAGATCCTGATCCTGATTGTAGCAACTGTAGACGAAGGTCTCCTTGCCAGTTTCAGGGTCGACATGCTTGCAAAGACACTGGGCACAGACCCCTTTCATCATGCACTGCATCGGTGAATTGATGGAGCCGATGGCCTCATGATGCGGCTTTAGATAAGGTTTCAAGGCATCAAAACGGGCCGCCTTCACCGCTGCCATCATGCGGTCCGAACCAATCACGATCATATGGTCAACATCATCAAGATGGATCGGCGTTGCGCCAAGATCACCGCGGGCATAATGCAGCATGGCCTGAACAATGTTGCCCTTGAAGGTCTTGTCTTGTGGCCTTAAGGGCTGAATCAGCTCCACACCCGGCCGGTCATCGACCGCCCACACTACAACATCCGATGCAGCTTCAATGTCATGAACCTTGAAGACGTCCTCACGGTTACGGTAACCCGCAAAATAGATGACCTGGCTGCCTGCCGCCCGCAGCGCCTTACCGATAGAGAACAGTACTGCATTGCCAAGCCCACCACCCACCAGCGCGATGGTCTTGCCGGCAAAAATCTCGGTCGGTGCGCCCGTGACACCCATGACAACAATCGGATCGCCCGGTTTCCAGCGGGCCAGAAGTCGTGACGAGGATCCCATTTCGAGGGCAATCAGCGAAATCAGGCCTTGTTCTTTGTCTACCCAAGCGCCCGTCAGGGCGAGCCCCTCAGAGGCAAGAACGGTCCCTTCGATCACCGGGGCGAGGGCTTCATAATTCTGGACCCGATAGAACTGACCCGGCGAGAAATGTTTTGCCGCCATTGGCGCCCGGACGATCACCTCAATGATGGTGGGTGTCACCCGGTTGATTTCGACGATGCGGGCCGACAATTGATCGTCAAGCGCGTCATGGAACGCGCTCAATTCTTTCTGACGTTCGGACGGCAAGGCAGGTTCAGCATTATTTAGCTGCTCGGCAAACAAACGGACAATGTAAGGGTAGCCGTCTTTGGCGCTCGCCATAGCTTTGACCACATTGCCGGCATAGACCGGGTGGTTATCGCCATAGAAGCTGATGTATTTGCCGTTACGGGCATAGGAGGTAAAGGGGGCTGGCTTGCCGATCTTGGCTTGCGTCTCATCCTGCATGGGCACCAGTTCAAGCCCATCACCGCCCCATTCCGGCTCGAAGCGCTGATAGAACTTTTTGTCCATCTCGAAGCTGTCGGGATGCTCGGATTCATAGATGGTATTGGGCGACGTACCGGCAGCCACGAACAGGCTGCGCAGCGGAACCTCAACAACCTTGGCCGGAGTCCACTTGCCCTCGACCAACTCCAGCTTTTCAAAGGTGACGCCGCGGAGGTGCCCGAATTCATCTTCCAGCGCCTCGACGGGATTCATGCCCGGAGCCAGACGAATGCCTTCATCCAGCGCCTCGGTGATTTCCTCGGCATTCTGACGATAAGCCGGGGAGTCCTCGATCCCCTTGCGGTAGAACAGGGTGACTCCGCCCCACTGCTCCAGAAGCGGCAGGAAATTCGGAAGTTCACCTGCGGCATTTGCGCGGCGACGCTCCTCACGGATGGCCCGACCATGGGTCAGGAATTCATCAAGGATGAGGGTTTCTTCGGGATCGTACATGGCCCTGACGGCCGCTTCACCATGCAATTTCAGGAGACTTTCATAGCGATTAAGAACCTTTTCTACCTGAACGGGGTAATAGGCCAAGGCTTCCGTGCACGTATCAATGGCGGTCAATCCCCCACCAATCACGCCTGCCGGCAAGCGGACCTGCATATTGGCTAAAGACGACTCCTTGGCAGCCCCTGTCAACTGCAGGCCCATGAGGAAATCGGAGGCCTTGCGAATGCCGCGGATCAGGTTGTTCTTCAGATCGATTAACGTCGGCTTGCCGGCACCCGAGGCAATGGCGATGTGATCGAAGCCCATGTCCCAGGCCTCGTTAATCGTTAGCGTTCCACCAAAGCGAACACCTCCGAAAATCCGGAATTGCTGGCGCCTGAGAAGGTTAAGGTAGATGACCTTGAGGAAGTTCTTGTCCCAGCGCACGGTGATGCCGTACTCAGCCACACCACCGAAACCCAGCATGATGCGCTGATCCAGCGCTTCATACAGATCCATGAAATCGCGAATCGGCTCCGGGGGTGTTTCGGCATCACCCACCAGATGACGGGGCAAAGGCTCGATTTTAAGTCCATCGATGCCGACCACGGCAAAGCCTTCGTTCAAGAGGTAATGGGACAGGGTGTAACCAGCAGGCCCCATACCAGCAACCAGAACCTTGCGACCGTTGTAGGGCAAGGCATAGGGCCGCTTGACATTGAGGGGGTTCCAGCGTGTCAGAAGGCTGTAGATTTCAAAACCCCAGGGCATGAACAGGACATCGGTCAGAACGTTGGTTTCGATCTGGGGAATATTGACCGGCTCCATCTTCTGGTAGATGCAACCTTTCATGCATTCGTTACAGATTCGATGGCCGGTCCCCGGGCACAGGGGATTATCGATGGTGATCAGGGCAAGGGCACCAAGGTTGTCCCCCTGGCGTTTGACGGTGTGCATTTCAGAGATCTTCTCCTCGAGGGGGCACCCGGTCATGGTGACGCCAAGGGGATTGATCTTGAAGGTCTGATCCTTCTTGTTGCGGATGCCTTTAGAGCACGAATCGTTATCGCGGTCATGGCAGTAGATGCAATGATCGACCTCATAGAGGACTTTCCTCTCTTCAAAGCGCGGATCAGTCAGGCCGAATCCATCACGGCGTCGATGGTGGCCTTCGGGAACCGACCACACGCCATAGCCATCCACTTGGCGCGTCTCATGGTGAACCAGATGATCGAAATCCACCTTGGCAGGCTTTTTGAAGGACACCCAACCGGCCACCTTGGCCTTGAGGAGCGGGTCGCGGGTCGCCGCAAAAACCCAGCGCGCAGAGAGTTCAAAAAGCGCTTCAGCAAGCCCCAGATTGTCTTTGCTCAGCGGCGCCTCAAAGCGGGTTGCCCCCTGCTCATGGGCCATCAGTCGCCCACGGATCAGGGGCATGCCTTCAGCGGCCTCTCCCTCGACCGACTTCTTCAGCAGCATCACCAGCGCCGCGATCGAGGCTTCGCGATCTTTTTCCAGCTGACTGGCATCGACGATGGCCTGAAACAGGAGTGTAAAGTCGGCATCCAGCGCCTTGAGATCCCAGCTTTCGGGATCCTCACCCTTGAAACGGCTGGCTGACGGGTTGACGACCTCGTTCTTGAAGGCAAACAGGGTCTCAAAATCCGACTGGATGATCTCAGCCTGGCGGGCATGCTCTGCTTCAACACCAAACAGCCGGGCCACGAATCCGCCAAGTTCCGGCGCAAGCCGGACCAACAGATCAGAAATCACCTCCGGCTTCATGTCTTCACCCTGACAAACCCGATAGGCATCGAATTCGTCAAACAGCGTCTTTGAGCGCGCCTTGAGGTATTCGTCGAAGCGGATCGACAACGCTTTCAGCCGATCGGAATCATAGAGATCGGCATAGGAAAAACCGGGAAATCCGAGTTTCAATTCGGCCGCAAACGGGCCTTTTGACTGATTGGCATTATTCATGCAGTTGGTCTTAACGTGAATTCAGGAATAAGAAAAATCGAGAGGCTGGGAATTCACCCGCACCGGCGTGCGAGGATCGCTAAAGCGGCCTGTAATGCCCGTATTTTAAGGCAATGCCCCCCTCAAGTCGATTTACATTATTCACTCAGGCGAAATAGACTTCCTCTTGGGTTTGGATGTTGGGAATCGGGGCAGGGATGGCCGATAATGACCCTTGGGTTCTACCCGCCAGACCCTCCCGCTTTCGCCCTTATAAGGCAGCGGTCACTCTGACCCAAACATCGAGACAATTCAGCCCATGCGCAGCCCAAGTCCCAAAGCCATTCATCTCAAGGACTACACCCCGCCCGATTTCCTGATCGATCGGGTTGACCTGCTCTTTGAACTTACTGAGGACAGGACTCGGGTGTGTGCGACGCTAGCCATGAAGCGGAATCCCGGTGCGGAGACCCAGAACCGCCAACTGACCCTCGATGGGGAATCGCTCAAGCTGATCTCGGTCAAGGTGGATGGTCTTCCCCTGACACCCGGCAGTTACGCCGTTAAGCCCGATGCACTCTGGATCTCAGACGTTCCGGATGCGCCATTCAAACTTGAGATCGTCACGGAGATTTCCCCAGAATCCAATACGGCGCTGGAGGGGCTTTATCTCTCTGGTGGCATTTTCTGCACCCAATGCGAGGCCCAAGGCTTTCGAAAAATCACCTATTTCCTTGATCGCCCTGATGTCATGGCGGTCTACACCACGACCTTAATCGCCGACAAGAAACGCTACCCGGTATTGCTTTCAAACGGCAATCTCGCCGGCACCGGTGACCTCCTCAATGGCCGACACTGGGCCCGCTGGGTCGATCCGTTCCCAAAACCGGCCTACCTCTTCGCGCTGGTCGCTGGGGATCTGGAATCGCGAAAAGACCACTTCGTTACCCAATCCGGGCGCCGGGTGACGCTGCAGGTCTTTACTGAGGCTCATGACATCGACAAATGTGACCATGCCCTTCAATCCCTGAAGCATGCCATGCGCTGGGATGAGGAACACTATGGCCGCGAGTATGACCTTGATCTCTACATGATCGTGGCGGTCAGTCACTTCAATATGGGCGCCATGGAAAACAAGGGCCTCAACCTCTTCAATACCAAATATGTTCTGGCGCGCCCGGACACGGCCACTGATTTTGACTATGAGCACGTGGAAGGGGTAATCGGCCATGAATACTTCCACAACTGGACGGGCAACCGCATCACCTGCAGGGACTGGTTTCAGCTCAGCCTAAAGGAAGGACTCACCGTCTTCAGGGACCAGGAGTTCTCGGCCGACCGGCACTCCCGTCCCGTCAAACGGATCGACGATGTCAATATGCTGAGGACACGTCAGTTTGCCGAGGATGCAGGTCCCCTTGCCCATCCCGTCCGACCGGAGTCTTACATTGAAATCAACAACTTCTACACCCTGACCGTCTATGAAAAAGGCGCCGAGGTCGTGCGAATGATGCACACTCTGCTGGGTCCCGAACGGTTCAGACAAGCCACTGACCTTTATTTCACCCGACATGACGGGCAGGCTGTCACGTGTGAGGATCTGGTGCGCTGCATGGAGGATGTCACGGGTCTTGACCTTGCACAGTTCCGTCGGTGGTACACCCAGGCCGGAACCCCTGAAGTCACGCTCGTACCTAACTATCGAGCGGATGAGAGCGTCCTTGAACTCCACGCCCGGCAGCACACGCCCGCAACCCGTGGACAGAAGGAAAAGCTACCGCTACATATCCCGCTTACGATCGCCCTCCTCGATGAGGCGGGCTCTCCCATGCCTCTCTGTCTTGACGGAGAAGCCGAGGCGCATCTCCTCGAGCGTGTGCTTGACTTCAAGGGGGCTGAGCAAACGTTTCGATTCAAAGGCCTTAAAGGCCGCCCGACTGTGTCGGCATTTCGGGGTTTTTCTGCCCCCATCAAACTCAAGATGGAGCGGAGTCCAGAGGAACTGGGTTTCCTTCTGGCGCGCGACACGGATGCCTTCAACCGCTGGGATGCCGGCCAGCAGCTGGCCGCCCGTGCGATTTTGTCGGCGATGGATGACGCGGATGATGCCGGGAGTACTGCTGCCCTGTTGGTTGATGCGTTCAAGCAGGTGCTCTGCGCACAATGGGATGATCTCTCCTACCTTTCACTCCTGATTGGACTGCCCTCTGAGGATTATCTTGGAACGCTCATCGAAGTGCCGGATCCGGTCCGCATCCATGAGGCGCGTGAAGCTATCCGCCGGAATGTCTCGCAAAAACTGGCGCTGACCTTCCTTGAACTCTACGAAAAACATCACCAAGACGACTACAACCAGTTTGACGCGCCGGCCATCGGTCGTCGGCGTCTTAAAAACATCTGTCTTGAGTACCTGGCCGCAGCGGATAATTCGGCATCTCACGATCTCGCCTATTCGCAGTTTGTCAGCGCCCGCTCCATGACGGATCGGATGGCCGCACTGACGGTCATCGTGAACGCCCAGCACCCGCGCAAGTCAGAATGCCTGGAGCGCTTCTTTGATCAATGGAAGGGAGAAGATCTGGTGGTGGGCAAATGGTTTTCGGTCCAGGCAACCTGCAGACTGGCGGGTACGTTGGATGCGGTTAAGCGCCTGACCACGCACCCTGCCTTTGATCTGCATACACCGAACCACGTGCGCTCACTGATCGGAGCGTTCTGCCAGTCCAATCCTTCGCAATTCCATGCCCAAGGGGGCGAGGGCTATGAATTTCTGGCCGACAAGGTGATCGTCCTCAACAGTATCAATCCGCAAATCGCAGCCCGTATGCTGACCAGCCTTGCTGCATGGAAGCGTTTTGATCCGACTCGACAACAGGAGATGCGACGGGCAATTGAACGCGTCGCCAAAGTAGGCGATCTTTCGCCGGACGTGTTTGAAGTCGCCAGCAAGGCCCTTTCCGACTAGACCGAAACGATGTGATGCACAAACGGATCCTTGCCAACACTCGATTGCACCGGTCATGGATGGTGGCTGCCGGCGTGCTGGCGGCCTGCTCCCCCCATGAGGGATCTGATCCTGCGCGCATTCAGATGGCTTCACCCAGGGACTATGGTTATGTGATTGGTGATGTGGTTCACCAGACGCTGGATGTGGATACGCCCGGTTCCGAAGAGATCGATCCCGGATCCCTGCCGCCTGCAGGCCCCATGAATGAGTGGCTGACCGTGCTCGGGAGTCACGTGGAAGTGATGACCGATAGCAATCCCTCGCGCAGTCGGGTGGTGATCGACTATCAGATTTTCAAGGCCGTTCGAGCGCCGGAGCAGGTGACTTTGCCACCCTTGTCACTGCGCCTGAACGGCAAAGAACTCCAGAATCTGGCGTCACCGCTGTTCAACGTGCATATCAATCCAGTGATACCGCAGACCCTCCAGGATGAGGAGGTCACGGTGCGAGACCCGATGCCGCCACTGCCTGTGAATGCATCCAAAGCCCGGACCGGGCTTGCCATCTCGGTTCTGGCGCTGAGCCTTGCTCTCGGACTTTGGGGGCTACGCCGATGGATCTTGAGCCGTCGCGTGCTTCCCTTTTCTGCCTCACAGTCGCGTTTTCGGTCGGCGCTTTCAGCCGGTGATCGTGGGGCGCTGGAGCAAGGCTTGCGACTGATGCATCGGGCCCTTGATCAGACGCAGGGTCATACCCTCTTTCATGGTCAGCTGGAAGCCTTTCTGAATGAACACCCCCGCTTTGGGCAATTGGACAATGGGCTTCGCGAGTTCTTCCGCTTGTCCGAGCAGGTGTTCTTTGATCAGACCTTTGAGGTCACCGATATAAGACATCACACAGAGCGCCTGCGGATCTTGTTTGACCAGTGTCAGAAAGCAGAGAGGCGCACTTGATGAGCCTTGGCTTTATCGACCCCTGGTTTCTTGGACTGATACCTGGTGCTCTCTTGCCCTGGTACCGTCGTGGGCAGGTCAGGGTCGCATACAGTTCATTAGACATGCTGCCAGAGGATGATTTCTCGCGCTGGCTGGACCTGGGACTTCGGATCGCAGGATGTGTTTGCGTTGCGCTGATTGTGATCGGAATATCAGGTCCCTTCATCCGCCAGCAGACCCAGGAACGCATCGGGACGGGCGCCCACATCGTGCTGCTACTGGATCGAAGCAGCAGCATGAACGAAAACTTCACCGGCCGATACCTCGGGGCCAAGGCCAGTGAATCCAAAAGCGCGATGGCCCGAAAACTGCTCTCTGAGTTTGTCGCACGGCGTAAGGATGATCTGTTTGCCATGGTTGCTTTTGCCGCGGCCCCCATTTATGTCATGCCGCTCACCGAAGACAAGACCGCCATTCAGGCCGCTATTGCGGCTGCCGGTGGCCGAGGTCATGGGGTCACGAACATTGCCCCGGGTTTAGCCATGGCGCTTGATTTCTTTGTACAAAAACCTAAGAAAGGCTCCAGAATCATTCTCCTGGTCTCCGATGGCGCGGCCCGTATCGATGATGAGACGCGGGACCGCTTGCGACAGACGTTCAAGGAGACCGGAACGACGCTGTATTGGATCTATCTTCGCAATCCAACCAGCGCACCGTTGGCAGAAAAACCGCAAAACCCCAATGAGTCAACGACACCGGAATACTTTCTGAACCAGTATTTCGAGTCGCTGGAAGTGCCCTACCGGGCCTTTGAGGCCGAAAACCCTGATGCCATGGAAAAGGCCATTGCCGAAGTGGGACGTCTTGAAACCCTCCCCCTCCCCTATCTGGAGACCTTGCCCAGAGAGGATCTTTCAAATTTCTTTTTCTTTCCGGCACTGGGTCTGACGCTGATTCTGATCGTGGCCCGATGGTATGAGATTCGCCAATGGAACGTTTGAAACGGCTTCTAATTTCACCCTGGCTGATTGGCGCCATTACCGCAGCAGCAGTCTCCGGCATCTTTTTTTTCGGGTACGAGGTCTATCAGACCATCGCCATCAACGCCCTCATTCGTGAGCCATCGAAGATCGTTATCGATGACGAGACACCGGCCTATCTGGTCTTTGCCAAGGCTTATCAACTGCAACGGGAGGGTGATCCCATTGAAGCCATTCGCCTCTATGGGACTTTGACCCAGACAGCACCCCAAGTCCTTTCAGCCCGCATTCGCTACAACCTTGGCAGCCTCTACCTCAATGATGCTGCCAAGCTATGGAAACAATTTGGGCTCTATGAGTACATCCGTATCAACACGCTCCTCGGTGCTGCAAAGGATAATCTGCGTGAGTCACTGACCCTGGACCCAGCGATCTGGGATGCCCGTTACAACCTAGAGTATGCCTACCGAATCACCCCACCACCCAAGGAGAGGCCGAAAAACGATTTTCAGGGTAACAAGGGCAGCGTCTTTGCAACGCTACCCGCCCTACCTGGAGGTGGTCCTTGAGAGGATTTCGTTACAGCCTGTCTCAGTTGCGCATGGGAATCCATTGGATCAAAAACCATTTGAGGCTTTTGAGTCTGTGTGGTGTTTGGACCTTGCTACTGGCATGCCTTTTTGCCCCCACGATTTTGGCGCCACGGAATGTCTACCGGCTGATGTTTGTTTTTGACATCACACAGAGCATGAATGCCCGAGATATTCGTGAGGCGGGACTTCCGGATGACCGACTGGGGTATGCCAAAGCCACAGTCCGTCGTGCCCTCCATACACTGCCCTGCGGCTCTGAAGTGGGTCTGGGTCTTTTCACGACACAAACCGTCCACTTCATGTTCGATCCGATCGAAGTGTGCGGACACCTCTCGGTGATTGAAGATGTGCTTGCGCATATTGATTGGCGAATGGCCTGGTCAGCCGACACGCATGTGGAGCTGGGGCTTTATCACGCCCTGCGCGAAGTGCTGAGGAAAGATCCCAGCATGCGCCTGCTTTTTCTGACCGACGGTCAGGAGACGCCACCATTGTCGATGAAGCCCCGTTACGATGGACCACTTGGAGAGGTTAAAGGGACGCTGATCGGGGTTGGCGGCAATCAACCTGTCACCGTGCCGCGTTATGACAGGGACAATAATTTGCTCGGACCCTGGGAGAACGCGGACATCGAAAAACCGCCGGTATCAACGACGGTCTACTCTGAGAAAGTAGACGTTCGTACCCTACCGACGGAGGGTCCTTACCTATCCTGGGTGGATGAGGCGCATCTTCGCGAAGTTGCAGCCACAACCGGCTTGGGTTACGCCCATCCGACCAATGGGCAGGAATTTGAAAAAGCCCTGACCGCCCCTGACCTGAGTGAGGTACGGAATGCCCTGACCGATCTGAGGCCTTTTCTTGGCTTTGCGGCGTTGATTGGGCTTCTCCTGGGATTCGCCATCGAAGGACGTCCCGTCAAACTTTCTGCCTGAGAGGGACCGGCGCCTCAAATTGAAGGCGTATACTCCACGATTGGCGGGTCAGGCAGATATGACCCGCCCTTTTGTATAGCGCCTTTTTTACGGCCAAAGAAAAAAACCAAGAAACTTAACGACAGAAGGAGATCATCATGGCCTTGTTTATTTCAATGCTGCTGACCATCGGCTTAGCCTATTGGTTTTACAAGACTGCAGAGCGACTTCACGCCAATCAGGTCCAGTGGTCGATCGTCGGTGCCATCAGCTACCAGTTGCCCGCCTGGGCCTGGATGTTGGGCGTCTCCAAGCCCTATCTCTCCTCTCTGCAGGGAACGGCCAACAAGACCTCCATGATGGCCATGCTGGTGGGACACTCCTGGATCCTCGTCGGTCTGGTTTTAGCGCTACTCGTCTATCGCTTTGCGCTCCTGAAAACCACGGTCCATGACGACTGATAAATTCAAGACATCGTTCATGCTCAACACCCGTTGAGCTGTTCATCAAAGGGCCGTTGATACGGCCCTTTGGTTTTCACGCCCTCAACTGGGCTGCGCAAGAAAAATGAGAGCTGCGTAACGCCCCAGTTTCCCGATGGCGATCAACAGGGTGGAAAACCAGAAGGCCTGCTTTAGCCAGCCTGAAGCAAAGCAAAACCCATCACCCACGATCGGAAGCCAGGAAAATAGGAGGATCGGGTAACCCCACTGACTGACGCGATCGATTGCCAGCTGCCGCCCGGGGTGATCTGAGTGATCTGCACCAAAGCGATCTCGAGTCCATTTGCCGAGATACCACGTGGTCACAGCGCCGAGGGTATTACCAATCGTCGCGACACTCAAAAGGAGACTCCAAGGATGGGTCCGAGCATGAGCCATGACCCCCAACAAGGCTTCTGAGCCACCAGGCGCTACCGTGGATGAGATAAAGGCACTGAAAAAGAGCATGGCTAGCCCCTGCCCCTGAAGAAGATTGATGATCCAATCCATCATGCTATTTTCGAGGAAAATTGACTAATCTGGTTTGAGCTTTCTTACTGTTGACAATCAGACGAAGCGCTAGAGCAAGGCTTGAAATCAGAGTTGATCAGGCCCAGGGTGATTCGATTCAGTAATGGCAAATGAGACCCCGTCTTGATTTTGGGGTCAAGACTGGTCATTTCTCTCAGCTTCCTGTAAAAAGGGTCATCCGCCATCTGGAGGCCCTTTCCCCATGGAGCTTCAAGACGTTCAAGTGCAACTCGTCAATAAGGTCGACGAGCCACGCTTTCTCTCGCTCATGCGCGAGCACCACTATATCGGTGCCCAGCAACGGATGGCGCAAACCCTCTGGTATGTGGCGACCTACCAAGGCGAGTGGGTCGCACTCCTGTCGTTTTCCATCGCCGCCCTGAAATGCAAGGCCCGCGACCAGTGGATCGGCTGGCCCTATCGGCATCAGTACGATCGACTCAAATACCTCACCAACAACACCCGCTTCCTGATCCTTCCGGACTGGCATGTGCCCAATCTGGGCTCGCGGGTCCTCTCCCTCTGTGAAAAGCGGATCGCGGCAGACTCGATAACCTACTTTGGCCATACCGTCCTGATCCTGGAGACCTTTGTCGACCCGGCCCGTTTTCACGGCACGGTCTATCGGGCGGCGAACTGGACCTGTGTCGGCAAGACCCGTGGCTTCCGCCGTCATCGGGAAGGCTACATCAAGAACGAGGCCCCCAAGCTGATCTTCATGAAACCGCTGCGGCCCGATGCCAGGGCGCTGC
>CAYLUS010000025.1:0-31912 GCA_964386975.1 uncultured Methylococcus sp. | reverse complement strand
GGCGCCATATGCAATTTGCAAAGTCAGACCAGACGGTCTGTCAGTGAAGACTGCATGGATCAGGAATCAATCGTCACCCGGGTTAAAGTCAACGCCTAGAATGGACCAATTAGCCATCTGCGTTTGGTCATCGTTGGTCAGGCGGACCGTGCAGGCAAATAACTTTTCTTCATCTTTCATCTTTACGCCAGAGCGGATGAGATACTGGCGGTTACCCAGTGCCCATACTTCGTAATCATCATCCACCTTCGCGTTGTCGGGTATATCAGCCTGCTCCTTGACGGCATCCCGGCAACTTGAAAATGCATAGCCGGTTCTTTCAGTCTTTTTGTCCAGTTTGCCCAGAGGTTCGTTTTCCTCGATGGGTTTTTCAAAAAACACTTCCGATTTCACCACCTTGAGTACCAGTGGCATGATCGCCTTTTCCTGCAAGGTGTAAAGCAGGCCGATGAAGACGATCAGATAAAGAATGGAGAATTTGCTCCGGACCAGTTTGTTGAAAAATGATTTCATCGTTTTTCCTAATTGTTATTGAGAGTTCTCTTTCTAAGGGCCCTGAGGCAAAATCGCTCTGTAAACGGGTCCGGTTTGAGGTCTCGGTGTAAAACACGCTCGACACCCTGCCCTGCTTGGACAAGCGATACAGGATTTGGTTTCATCGCTTTGGTATTTGGTGATTGACCCTGAGGACATCGCGATGCAAAAGGTCATCGATAAAAAATTGGTGGTAGCGATCTCTTCGAGAGCGCTTTTTGATCTTGACGCCTCTCACACCATTTTCGAGAACGAGGGGAAAGAGGCGTTTTGCCGCTATCAGATCGATCACGAGGAGGAAATCCTGAAGCCGGGGGTCGCCTACGATCTTGTAAGCAAACTTCTGGCGATCAATCAACGCCTTGGGCAGAGCATGGTCGAGGTGATCCTTTTGTCCAGAAACAGCGCCGATACAGGACTTCGCGTCTTTAATTCCATCCAGCAGCACGGACTGGCCATATCCAGGGCCGCCTTTACCAGCGGGCAATCCCCCTTCAGCTACATTTCGGCCTTCGGCGCTGAACTGTTTCTCTCCACGAATGCCGAGGATGTGCGCAAAGCCCTGGCTGCGGGACATGCGGCTGCAACCATTCTGTCATCCAACACCGCTTCTCGCGCTTCAGGTCAATTAAGGATTGCCTTTGACGGCGATGCCGTTTTGTTTTCGGATGAATCGGAGCGGATTTACCGTGAGCAGGGACTTGAGGCATTTGCGGAATATGAAGCCCAAGAGGCCAGGACCCCTCTCTCGGGGGGGCCGTTCAAGGCGTTTCTGGGGACCCTTCATCACATTCAGAAGTTGTTTGATGCCGATCAATCGCCTATTCGAACTGCCCTTGTGACGGCAAGGGCAGCGCCGGCGCACGAGCGTGTGGTCCGGACTTTAAGGGCGTGGGGTGTGCGTATCGATGAGGCCTTGTTTCTGGGGGGCAAGGAAAAGGGCCCTTTTCTCAAGGCTTTTGGTGCAGATATTTTTTTTGATGATCAAAAAGGACACTGCGACTCGGCAAGCCAGCACGTGGCGACCGGCCACGTCCCTCATGGGGTCGCCAATCCCGGTGCTGTCCTGAAGGGGGATTGATTAGGAGGCCTCCTGCAGGCTGACCCTTAGCATGGAACCTCAGCTATTCAAAGAAATGCTCCCTGCCGATCATTGGGAGGACATTCTGAATGATGGGATCTTTTGCGAAATACCGTTGAATGCTGTGGTCGGCAAGATGGTTTGCCAGCGCAATCAGGATCATGGACTGATCCAGACAAAGGTAGGTGTAACCCACCTCGCGGGTAGTAGGGTTGATGGCATCGTAAAGGCCAAAGTCGCCATAGGCATGGTAATCGATGGCGATGCGCCGGAGATTCTTGACCGCCTCCTGCGGTTCGGTCATCAACGCCAGACCGGCGGCGTGTGAAGTTACAACGCCCGCCGGATAGCCGCCCATACCGAGCTTCTTGACGCCGAATTCGCCGTAACCCAGACCATCGGCGGTGGCACTCGGCGACATGCCCCAAATGGGGTAGCCCAGATCTTCCGTCGCGTAAAGCCGCTGCAACAAGGAGTGCGTTCGGTCATTGGCGCCAAGGCTTTTGGGGGCATGTTGCATTTCGTCCAAAACCAGCAGCGGCATCAAGGCTTCAAACTGACTGCCCCCCCACGAGGGCACATAGTCTCGGTCGTGCCAGTGATAGTGACCGGCCATCCATTGCTGCCCCCCCGACTGGCGAGGCTCGTAACCGATCGGTTTTTCACTTTGCCAATCAGCTGATGGTGGCAAAGTGCGGGCGAGTGCAAACCAGTGCTCCTGAGGGACCTCGCCTTTTCCAATGCCAATCAGACTTCCGATGCGCGCCTCGGTATAGAGGATGCCGTAATGATGCTCCGAGCGTTTGCCCGTATGCATAAAGAGACCATGGGTCATCAGCTTCTGCTCAGGGTCATAGAACAGGCCGTAATTCCCCATGTTGATCAATTGACTGCAATGCCATTCAACTTCAGGAAATGCCTGGCGAACAATGATAAGCCCCGCGCTCAGCCAGGCTGAATCCACAAATGAGGCCAGATTGGTGCCGCGCTCAAGGGTAGTGGTGTTGTAGTAGTTAAAGAAGAAGCCGCGGTAATTCTCAAGATGATCAAGGGTGTTCAGCGTCACCTTGATGCGCTGCAGGGCATCCTTTCGATTGATGAGATCAAGATCCATGGCTGCCGTGATGGCCACCAGATAAACACCAATGTTGGTGATGTTGGTGTAGTCGCCGATCAAGCTGGTCTTGGGATCCACACCCTCTTTGGCAAATGACACGCGGTCAAGGGGAAGGCCATGGATCTTATCAGTCAGGCCATCAATGCCTCGCCAGGTGTCTTTCGCCAGACGCTGAAGGAATTCCCGCTCGTTTTCGGGCAAGGCGGATGGCTCGATCAAGAGTTGTTCTGGCCAGCCGGCGAGGCGGGCCTTCAGCTTGGGGCGGGTGGCAATGTCCCCGCCCTCTCGTTCCGCCCAGAGTCGTTTGCCTTCTGCCGAAAGTGCACCTTCTGACAAGATTCCCTCGTGGCCCGTCTTCAGAAATTCAATGTCATCGACCAGATAGGCGCCCTCTTTGAGGTTGCCGGCATCTTTCGGTATGGCGATCGCCAGTGCGCTAAGGTGGTCAAAACGCGTGATGCCCTGGAAGTAGTTCAGTGGGATTTCGACGGTTCTGCGCCCGCCGGTGATGCCGCCCAGCATGAATCTGCCGGTTTCCTCCAATTTGGCGCCGGTGTTGGACTTGCGAATCAACTGCAGTTCAAGTTCTGAGCTTGAGGCCACGGTCTCGCCCTCGATACTGAGCGAGAGGTGATCATATCGACTGGCATCCAGGCCTTTCAGATCGAGAAGCGCTCGGGTTTGAGAAGGGTTTTCTATGGCTTTTTGTGGCTGTACATTGAGCCGTAATCTCGGTGGGCGATTGGGTTTTGAGCCTATGACCGAGAGCGTCATGCGTGAATTGCCGGATTGCTGAACCTGCCAGCGACCCAGGTCGATACCTGAATCAGTGAGCGAAACTTTCTCCGTGACCGCCGGCAGTGGCAATTTGAGGTCATGGCCGGTCACTTCGGCAAGGGGCCAGATGGCAAGGGAAAGGGTCAGGAGTTGCGCATATCTAGAGATCATCGGCATCGAAACGTTAGGCCTTTAAGGAGCATGAAGCTTAGAGGAAGCCAGCGGGCTTTTCCAAATTTAATGGTGCCCGGGTTTCAGCATCTTTGAAAAACAGGCGCGCAATCGCATGAAAGAGGCGCCGATCCTCAAGGGTGCCCGGGAGGGTCCGATGACAGGCGCGGACGCCTGATCAGTGAAGCATCCAAATCGAGCAAGCAGGACAGGCAGCACGAACAGCGAAAAAAACGTGGAGGTGATAAGGCCTCCAATGATCACGGTGGCCATGGGCCCCATGATCTCCCGACCGGCATTGTCGCTGTCAAGCGCGATCGGTACCAGAGCGAGGGTCGTGACCAATGCGGTCATCAAGATGGATGGGAGTCGCTCGACAGCGCCACGCAGCGCGGTCTCCCACCCCCATTGGCAGCCCTCCTTCTCGGTCAGGTGTCGGTAGTGTGAAACCAGCATGATGGCATTGCGAATGGTGATTCCAAACAGCGTGATGAAGCCTACCATCGAACCGACCGAGAGGCTGGCTCCGGTCAGAAGGGCTGACAGAATCCCGCCGGCAAGCGAGGCGGGTAGGTTCAACACCGTCAGAAGGACATTGCGGGTCGTTCCGATGGCAACCCCTAGCAGGGTGATAACCCCTGTGCCGGCCAGCAGGGCGTGCGCAAACAGCCGTTCTCGGGCCTCTGCCTGCGCTACGGCGGCGCCGGTGAACTGGGGTGTTATTCCCTCGGGAAATGGGATTTCCTTGAGGGTTCGAAGGCGTAATTCCTGAAAAAAGGAGTCAAGATCGCGGCCCACCACATGGGTTGTGACGGACTGAACGCGTTGCCCTTCGCGGTGCAGGATGTTGTAACGACCGGACGTCGGCGTCAGTTCGGCCAGTTCCGCCAATTCGACAAAGGTCCCCTGGGACGTCTTGATCGGGAGCTTTTCCAGTGCAATGAAGTCTTGTCGGTCGGTTGCGGGGAGGATAACCGAGGTTTCATAAGCCCGATTCTGGAGGTAGTAGGTGCCAACCACTTGCCCTCGGATGGCGGTCTGAATGAGTCGTGCCAGTTCGAGTGGTCGAATGCCCGCACCCGTGAGGCTGGACAAATCCATGCGGATATCCAGTGTTGGTGTTTGGGATGGTGAGCGGACCTGGACCTCGGTGGCTCCCTCTATGGAACGGATCAGCGTGACCAGTTCGTTGGCGACTCGATCCAGACGATCAAGGTCATTGCCAAACACATTCACGACGACGGGCGCAGTGAATCCGGAAAGTGTCTCCTCAATGCGTTCGCTGAGGAAGGTGTTGGCCTCGAATGTAAGGCCCGGAAATTGGCCTAAGATCGCCCTCATCTTCGCCAAAACCTGGGCTTGTTGTTGCCCGGATTGCTCCTTGAGTCGGACCTCATACTCGCTGTAGTGGCTGCCATAGGTATCCGCTCCTCTCTCGGCCCGACCGGCCCACTGGGAGGCGGACTCGACTCCCTCGATTTTAAGGAACTGTTCGACCAGCCGGCTGCCTTGTCGAATGGACTCCTCGAGAGAGGTTCCCGCCAGATTGGCGGTATGCACCATGTAGTGCCCCTCTCTGAGGGTGGGAAGAAATTCGCCGCCCAGCCTGGGAATCAGGCTTAAAAGACCGATCGACACCGCGAGCGGGGTGGCAACCCAGACAAGCGGCCGGCGATTGACGGACGCCAGAAGATGGCGATAACGACATTGCAAGAATTCGATTAAGGGCGGTGTCCGGCCGCCTGAGCCGGTCTTTTGCTGAATCAAGAGCAGGCACATGGCCGGTGTAACCGTGAGCGCGGTCAGAAGAGAAGCCAAAATGGCGACAATGTAGGCAGAGCCGAGAGGGGCAAACAGGCGCCCGGCCAGTCCGCCCAGGGTCAGTAGCGGGATAAATACGATGGCGACGATCAAGGTGGCGAAGGTGACGGAGCCACGGACCTCCATCGAAGCATTGAAGACGACGCGCCAAGGGGGGAGCGGTTGAGGGCGTTGTGCATTTTCTCGCAAGCGGCGAAAGATGTTTTCGGTATCAATGATGGCATCGTCAACCACCTCCCCCAGCGCAATGGCGAGGCCACCGATGACCATGATGTTCAGCTTGACCTTGAAAGAGAGCAGCACGGTTGTTGCAGCGAGAATTGACAGCGGAATGGCGAGGCTTGGGATCAGGGCGATGCGGGAATCCCTCAAAAAAATCAGCAGCACCACAATGACCAGTAGCCCTCCAAAGATCAGATGCCCAGTAAGATTCTTGACGGATCGCTCGATGTAGTCGGCGGGTCTGAACAGATGAGGATAGAAATCGATGCCCTGCGGCTGAAACAGAAGTGTGAAATCCTTTAGGACGGATTCGACGGCCCGCGACACATTCAGGGTATTGGCGCCATACTGACCGATGACCATCACTACGATTCCGGGCGCGCCTCCAATTTCAGCGGCGCCAATCGGGGGGCGCGCTGCTGCGCTAATTTCAGCAACCTCCCCAAGCAGGATATGGCGTCCCTCGAGCCTTTTCACCACAATCCCCATGAACATTTCAGGCGTATCGGGCAGGCCTCCAATCGTGAGGCTAATGCGTTGACTGGCGTTTTCGAGAAAGCCAGAGCCGGGCATCCCTGTGGCTTCCTCGGCGGCTTGCAAAATATCCTGCAGTGACAGCCCGTATTGCCGGAGTTTCTCAAGGTTCGGCTGAATTTGAAGTTGCCTTGTTTCGCCCCCGTAGACATTGACATCCGCAACACCGGGAATCGAGAGTAGGCGGGGAGCGATCGTCCAGTCGACCAAATCACGCAGTTGCATCAAGTCTTTCGTCGAAGACTTAAGGCCCAATGTCATGAGTGTTGCTGATGAAGAGGAGAGCGGAACCATGATGGGTGCAGCGGTTCCCATCGGGAACTCGTTTGCGAGGCTCTGCAAGCGTTCACTGACCAGTTGCCGATTACGGTAGATGTCTGTGCCTTCCTCAAAGATGGCCGTGACAATCGAGAGCCCCTGGATCGACTCTGAGCGCAGTTCCTCAAGACCGATCAGCCCGAGAAGTGCTTTCTCCACCTTTTGAGTAATGGCCGTTTCCGTTTGCTCAGGTGTAAGGCCATAGGCCTCGGTTTGAATGACGACCCGCGGCCCTGAAAATTCCGGAAAGATATCGAGACCGGCATGCGACAGCAGAAAGCCTGCATAGGCCATGAGCGTTGCCGCTATGGCAATCATCACCTTGGCGTGATGGACAGAGAACCGGATGAGGGGGCGCAGCATGGGGACCGGTTTGGCTGCGATGTCAGCGCGGAGCCTGCCGGAGTGGGCAGACCGGGTCGGCCTGATTGATCAGCGAAAAATGCCCGAAAGGTCTACTCATGGTCATCCGGGTCTTCGCTGGGTATCCGCGCTTTGAATTCCTCAGAGAGGAGGGTCTGCCCACCGACGACAACGATGGGCGTCTCCGCCTTCAGGCCTGAAATGATCGTTCGCTGTCGGTCCTTTTTAGAGACAACAACGACCTTGATACGCTGAAAATCTTCAGGGGACTTTTGAACATAAACCCAGGCCTGACCCGCGTGCCAAAGGACCGCTGCGGAGGGCACTTCAAGCCCATCATAGAGACTCTCCTCCGGAATCCAGGCATGAATCCGCATGCCCGGTCGCAGGGTTTCACTGGCGATTGAGGCAAACCAGCTCTCGCCTTGAATCAGTTCATCCGTTCGGGGGGCTGGCGAGATGAGCTGGGCGGGTGCGCTGTCGCTGCGGTCATGACGAATACCAATGTGGATCCCATCCTTTGGGGAAGCAATTTTTTTGCCCTTGGGAAGGGTGATCTGAATGAGAAGGACGCGGTGCTGCAGATAGGTTTCAAAAGCCGTCATGTCCTCTTGTAAGGCCAGATTTGCAAGCGCCTGCCCCCACTGATAACGAGCCGCACGGCGGATATTCGCCTCCTGAAGGCGTGCGGCTTCCTCTCGGGCCTGGTCGGCTCTCAGCTGCATCTCTGCCTGAACCAGTTCGCGGCGGGCCAGAACATCCTCATTGACCAAATGCAGAATCCGGTCACGGTTCTTTAGGCTGAGGGAGAGGTTTGCGGACTGAACATCGAGGTTTGCTTTGGTTTCGCGATGCCGGGTTCTCAGGTCCAGTAGGGATTGAACATCGAGCACCAGACCCGTTGCGACAAACTCATGATTGTCCGAGGTTTGAATCGCCGGGGCGACCGTGATTCCGGCAAGATTTTGCCGCTCGGGTTTGAGCTGAACAAGGCCTCCGGTATCCGGGGTGCTCAGTTGATGACCCTCGCTGAAAGAGGATGGACTCAACGCGTCAGGATGATCTGCAGCAAAAGCCCATCCTGCTACACAATAAGTCAGAAAAATGATGCGTAACAAGGCGTTGAGAGTCTCTGGAGGGGCCCGATCAGCCTGAAGGGTGACGAATTATAGGATGTATCGAACCCGGTAGATGTTCAAACCCGGTTTTTCGAGGAACCGTTGATCAAGGGAAAACATTCCCACTTGCTCTGTGGGGCTCAGACGTTAGCATCTAGGCATGGGGGGACCTCCAGATTCAGTTGAAGACAAAGCGTTCGTAGGAGGGATGATTGTTTTTGACGTCCACTTCCGGTCAGATCCGCTTCATACCGGCTAATCAGGGCCTTCGGTCAAACATAAATGGAGAAAAAAGCATGAAATCAAAAGCACCCCGATGGATCGGTTTTCAAGTTCTCCTGGTCATGGCTGGCCCGACGGCCATGGCAGGTGAGAAAGCCATCATTGACCAATGTGTTGACGCAGCCCAAGCCGAGTGGGTCGGCGATATGGTCAAGATGGAGAAAAAGACCGAGGGCAGAAAGCCGATTTATGAGTTTGAGGTCAAGGGTAAGGACGTGGTGATGGAGTTTGAGTGCGATGCACGGACAGGCAAAATCATTGAGCGAGAAACCGAGGTGTCCAGCCCAGATGATCCTCGATTCAAGGCCCAATCAACCCTGAGTCTAGAAAAGGCCAAGGAAATTGCCCTCAAGAAACATCCGGGTCAGATCGTCGAAATGGAATTTGAGATTGAGGCAGATGGCCGGGCCTCCTACGAATTCGACATTAAAAAGGCCAATGGTCAGGAGGCGAAGATCGAAATCGATGCAAAAACGGGCGATATTTCAGAAGATGACCAGATAGAGATCTATCAGATCGGTCAGGAATGAGGGGCGCAATGCGTCTTGGACGAGGTGCGCTTTGAAGTTGAGTCTTGAGACGCGACTGAACCTGTCGATTGCCTGCATTCTCCTTACGATCATCGCTTTGGGTTCCGTCTGGGTCATTCGCGATGCACGTGAATCGGTGCGTCTTGAAGCCAGAGCCAGCGTGAGTTTGGCCCTCGGACTCATTGATGCCGCCCTCAGGGCAGGGGATCTGACCTCTTCTGGGTTACATGAATGGATTGACAAGGTCGCTCACCTGGAGCGACTCCGGCATCTGCGGATTGTGGTCAGTAACGACGCCGTGCATCCTGCCCTGAAAGTGGATCAGAGTCAGAGCCGGACGCTGAATGCAGTGCCGGACTGGTTTCGCTGGGCAGTGGTTTCAGAACCGGTCAGCATCGTCCGAAAAATAAAAAGGGGGGAGGAGAGCCCGGTTTTCGTTCATGTTGAATCCTATGCAGAAGATGAAATTCGGGAAGCATGGGATGAGGTCCGGGGCTTTCTTTTTTTGCAGGCCTTGCTGTTGCTCGCTATCTATCTGTCCGTCCACCTCATTGCAGGGCGTGCGCTTCGTCCTGTCGGACGGATTGTGAGGAGTCTGAACGACATGCAGAAGGGTGACTTCGATACCCGCCTACCTCGGTTTGGACTTTCAGAACTGGATCGGATTTCCGATGGGATCAATCATCTGTCTTCCTCGCTCAAGACCTCCCGCGATGAAATTCGCGGCTTGACGCGGCACTCATTGGCGATTCAGGAGGAGGAACGACGCTGTATTGCCCAGGAAATTCATGATGAATTTGGTCAGAACCTGACGGCCATCAAGATGATGAGCCGGGCCATGGTGGGGAACCCGGATCTGGATACCCGAGCGGATGAGGAAATCCAGCGATTGTGTGATCGCCTGTTCAGCGTGGTGCGTTCGTTGATGCGTCGTTTGCGCCCGATGCTTCTGGAGGACCTGGGCTTGAAGGCGGCCCTCTTGGATCTGTGCGATCACTGGCGGACAACGGCACCTGAACTCGAGATTCATTTCCAGTGCGACCCCGCCCTCGAGGCATTAAAGGGGGGTACTAGCCTTGAGATTTATCGGATCATCCAGGAGGCTTTGACAAATACCCTGCGCCACTCAGGCGGGGATCGCGTCATGATCCAGATCGAACGTGTTGATTCGGTTACGATCTTGCTTACCCTCCGGGACAACGGCCGGGGCATGATGGTACCGCCACAGAAACTCGGCTTTGGCTTGTTGGGCATGCGAGAGCGTGTTGCCAGTTTGAAAGGGCGCTTCAGCCTGATCAATCAGGTGGGTCAGGGGCTCGAAATCCGGATCACCCTGCCAATTGGAGAGTCTCCAGATGACAGAGCCTGTGGCTAATGTGATGCTGGTGGATGATCATGCTGTGGTTCGGGCCGGATACCGCATTTTGCTGGAGCTGCACCCGGCCTTCACGGTCATCGCTGAGGTCCAGACCGGCGAGGAGGCGGTGGATCAGTACAGCCGGTCTGCCCCCGATGTCGTCGTCATGGATCTCAATCTGCCTGGAATCAGTGGCATGGAGGCGACCCGACGAATACTCCAGCGGGATCCTGACGCCAAGATCCTGATCTTTAGTATCCATGACGAGCCCATTTATGTGAGTCGTGCGCTGGATACGGGGGCCTTCGGATATCTGTGCAAAAGCTGCTCGCCTCAGGAAATGATCGAGGCGGTTCGTGTCGTGGCGAGCGGAAAACCCTATACCGGTGCTCACCCGGTGATCGCCGCTCATAGAAACGTCCGGCCTTATCACGATCCGATGCGGGCTCTATCCGCCCGGGAGTTTGAAATCTTCCAGTTGATGGGAAAGGGCTGCGACTCCAAGGAGATTGCGGATCTTCTTCAAGTGACGAGTAAAACCGTCTCCAACTACGCAGTGCTGATCAAGGAGAAACTGAGTTTGAACTCGAACACGGAGTTGGTCAGTGTCGCGACCCAATTCATGGTGACACGGGGTCGCTCTCTCTAAAGAGAGGTTTTCGGGAAATCTTCCCTAGGGTTGATGCAGGGTCTTGCTTAAAGTAGCTAGTCCAGTAACCGTAGGGGTATTTCCGATGAACGACAGGGTCACCTTGACAGGCGCCTGCCCTAAAGATGCGATCCGGCTTAAGGCAGATCCGATGGGTGACATCGGGTCCATGGCCAAAACGAGTTTCACCGGCCTTGGGCACGAATGTCCCAGTCTGCAGGTGGACTTGGCGCCGCAAGGTCCGCACTTGCAGGCCATGCTGTTTCGACCGGCAACCAATGGCGCGTTGGTGTTGAAGCACCAAGGGCTTTTTCGGATTTTCTGATGAAGTCGCATCCGTTTTTTCCGGCGCTCATCACGTCTATGCTGATCGGCAGCGGGCTGATGGCCCAAAATGCCGGGGCTGATACTGTCCGCGATCGTGAGGGCCCATCGCCCCGGACCAGTGAAATGGATCTCCCGAGTAACGAGCGGAGCGATCCAAGCAAGGCCAGTGAGCCGGTACTCGATCGGGAAAGGCTTAATGCCGCTTCTAACGGGGAGATGATCGAGCTTGATGAAGTGCATGTCATTGGGGTGACTCCATTGAGTGCACCAGAGACCGGGGTGTCTATATACAAGATTCCCTCGCCCGTCCAGAGTGTCACTTCGGATGAGATGGAGGAAACGCAAGCCTGGACCCTTCCTGATTACATGCGCCGCTATATGGGAAGTGTTTCCATCAACGATGCGCAGAATAACCCCATGCAGCCCGATGTCCAGTTTCGCGGCTTTTCAGCCTCGCCGCTACTCGGGGTGCCCCAGGGCCTCTCGGTCTATCTCAATGGGGTGCGAATGAATGAAATCTTTGGGGATACCGTCAACTGGAATTTCATTTCAGAGGGCGCCATCGAGCGCATGGATCTGCACTCCGGCTCTAATGCCGTCTATGGCCTCAACAGCCTTGGGGGCGCCATTTCGATGAAAACCAAGACCGGTTTCTCCTCGCCCGGTCATCAGGCTGAAGTCTATGGGGGTTCGTTTGGCCGCAATATCGAAGAGCTGAGTTCAGGTTGGAACGACGGCACATTCGGCTATTACATTGACCTTCGTAATTTTGGCGAAGAGGGGTGGCGCCAATACTCCCCCACCAGTGTCCTGCAGGGGCTTGGCACCTTTAGTTGGCGGGGAGAAAAATCCGATGTCGATCTCACTCTGGCAGGCAACGGCAGCAGCATGACGGGCAATGGAACCGTCCCGATTCAGCTCTATGACCTGCAAAAAAACGCCGTTTTCACCCACCCGGACACCACCAACACCCAAATGTTCCTGTCCTCGCTCCAAGGCACAACCTGGCTTAGCGACAAGATCGAGCTGTCCGGAACGGCCTATTACCGCCAGACGCTGGTGCCGACCTTAAATGGGGACAATTCTGATGTGGAGGCTTGCCAGGACCCCAATCTGACCGGTTACCTCTGTCAGCAGGAGGGCGACGAACAAGAACCGCTGATTGATGCCAATGGGAAATTGATCCGGCAGACCCGGTTCAACAGCACGGCCACTCAAAACACGACGCAAACCAACATGCGAACGGCTGGCGGAAGCGTTCAGGGCGCTTTCCTGCAGGATATCTTCGGCTATGAAAATCGATTGACGGTGGGGGGGAGTTACGATGAGGGCAACACCACCTACAGTGCCAATTCTGAGCTTGGGTTTCTCTCACCCAGTCGTGGCGCCATTGCGACCGGCAGTCTGGTTGAGGAGGCCATGGTCAGACTGAACACCAGCACAACCTATTACGGCGCTTTCTTTACCGACACCTTTAATGTAAATGAGCAGCTCTCGCTGACCGCGGCTGGCCGCTACAACCAGGCTCAAGTCAATCTTTACGACCAATTAGGGACGGAGCTCGATGGCAACCATAACTACCAGCGCTTCAACCCCTCAGGGGGCATAACCTATGCCTTCACTGAGGAATTCATGACCTACGCCAGTTACAACGAGGCCAATCGGGCGCCAACGGCTGTCGAACTCTCCTGTGCCAATCCCTTGCGTCCCTGTCGGGTGCCGAATGCCTTTCTCTCCGATCCACCCTTACAGCAAGTGGTTGCCAAGACAGCCGAAGCCGGTTTCAGGGGCCAGGTGAAAAAATTCATGGGTGGGGGATTTGACTGGAATCTCGGTTATTTCAATACGGTCAGCGATGATGACATTCTGTTTATCAACAGCGGAACTCTGGCCGGGCAGGGCTATTTTTCAAATGTAGGTCAAACGCTGCGGCAAGGTCTCGAACTCGGAATCAATGCGGATTACGATCCGGTGCGATTCGGGGTCAACTACATGTATCTTGATGCGACGTTTCAGACGCCTTTCGTCGCGAACAGCCCCAATAATCCCTATGCGAATGCGATGGGTCAGACGTTTGTGAGCCCGGGCGATTCTATTCCCGGCGTTCCCCAGAATGTACTGAAACTCTATGCCGATTGGCTGGTGTTTGATGGCTTTACCTTCAGTGCCAACATGAACTATCAGAGTTACCAGTATTTTCGTGGGGATGAGGCCAACCAGAATCCGCCTGTTCCCGGATTCGTCATTTTCAACCTGCTGGCCGAATACCGCTATAACAAGAATTTCAGCGTGTTTGGGCGCGTCGATAACCTGTTCAACAAGCAGTATGGCAATTTTGGCAACTTTGGTGATGCAGGCGAGACGCTAGGCTCTGGATTCACTAATCCGCGATTCATCGGGCCAGGCGCACCTGCCGGTGGCTGGGCGGGCATCAGATTGTCCTTTTAGAGTCTGAATCCGCTGTGGGCTGTGCGTCTGCCCCGATCTCGGTTTTAATGATGGCAGGTATCTCCACGAGGCTTCGATTTCATATGCTGAACAAATGCATCGGTATTTTGCTGTTGGCGATCGTGCTGCTGGGCCATTCCCGGCTTTCTACAGCCGATGTGGCCTACGTTTCTCTGGAATCGGGAAATGCAGTTGCCTTGGTTTCGGTTCCCGATGGCCGGGTGATAACGCGAGTCAAGGTGGGGAAACGCCCGCGGGGCCTGGTTCTGGCCCCGGATCAGAAGTCCTTTTTTGTTGCGGTCAGCGAGGAAAACACCATCAAGCAATTTGATGCGGCCAGCCAGAAGTTGATCGCCAGGCTGCCATCGGGAAAAGATCCTGAGACCTTTGTTCTGACCCCCGACGGCAAGCGGCTGTTTGCATCCAACGAGGACGACAGTCAGGTGACCGTGATTGACCTTGGGACCCGCAAGGCGATCAGGGAAATCCGTGTTGGACTGGAGCCGGAGGGAATCTGCGCAAGTCCGGATGGGCGCTGGGTGGTTAGTACCAGTGAGACCACAAGCATGGCTCACTGGATCAATACCGAGACATTAACCGTGGAGGAAAACACCATGGTTGATGCGCGTCCGAGGGCCTGTCACTTCACCCAAGATGGCAAGCAAGTGTGGGTTTCCTCTGAGATCGCCGGAACGGTGACGGTGATGGATACCCAGACCAAACAACCCCTGGGTCGGGTTTCCTTTTCTGTTCCAGGCGTCACCCAGGAAAAGTTGCAGCCGGTTGGCATCCAGATCGACCGGGAACGGAAGTGGGCTTACGTCGCCCTTGGACCCTCGAACCGCATTGCGGTGGTCAATGCCCAAACCCTCGCGGTTGAGGCCTACTGGCTCGTCGGGCAGCGGGTCTGGAATCTCAGTCTGGGTCCAGATCAGGGTTATCTTTATACCGCGAACGGTATGAGCAATGATCTCTCGATCATCAACCTCAAGACGCGTAAGGTCGAGCGTTCGGTGGCGGTGGGTGAAGAGCCTTGGGGCATTTCCATTGCGAAATAAACCAACTCAATCCCCCGCTGCTCAGACTGCCTCTGGCCAGAGAATTCGGCGTCTTAAGGCCAGACAATCTCAGTTCAGGGTCTGCTGACTCTCTTTTCGGTGCACTTCCAGAATGTTGTGTATGCCTGAGATCTGGGTCAGCGCGTGACTGAGCTGGCCGAGATGGCTGACTTCAACCTGAATCTGCATGATCACCGAATGATCGCTGGTATCCCCGTGGCTGTGAGTCCTAAGGATATTGATGTGCTCTGCGGCCAAGACTTGGGTGATGTCTTTTAGAAGCCCCTTGCGGTCCAGCGCGCGAACCTCGATATCCACGGGAAAGCCATCTGATTCAACACCCCATGATACGTCCATGAGCCGGCCCTGTTTTTCAGGCGACAGCCGCGAAATGTTCGGGCAATCTTTTCGATGAATCGCGATCCCGCGCATGACCGTTACAAAACCGATGATGGGGTCTCCGGGCCCGGGTTCGCAGCAACGGGCCAGGTGCGTGACCAGATTGCGCACACCCTGGATTGTGATCTCTTCGGCGCGTGCACTTGCGGGCGCACTTGTCCTTCGCCGGGATGCTGGACGGGTCGGGGCTTTGGGTGTCAGTGATTCCGGTTTTAAAGCGGCAACCAACTGAGCCGCAGTGATATCGGCGCGACCGAGGGCCAGAAGAAGGTCCTCCGGGCGCTGCAGGTGGAAGTGTCGTGTCAGTTGCTCAAGGTCGACCTCGCGGATCCCGAGGCGCTGCCTCTCCTGATCGAAGACCTGTTTCCCCGCTTTCATGTGCCGCTCATGGTCCTGCTGTCGGAACCAGGCCCGGATCTTGTTGCGGGCATGCGATGTTTTGACATAGCCAAGGTGCGCGTCAATCCAGCCAAGGCTGGGTCCACCCTGTTTTGCCGTCAGTATTTCGACTTTTTCACCGGACTGAAGCGGGTGGGTCAATGGCACCATGCGGCCGTTGACCTTGGCGCCGCGGCAACGGTGTCCTACCTCGGTGTGGATGGCGTAGGCAAAATCGACCGGCGTTGCACCTTTGCGAAGACGGATCACCAACCCTTTGGGGGTTAGTACAAAGATCTGGTCCTCGAAGACCTCGGAGCGGAATGAGTCAAGAATTCCCTGCTCATCATCGGGGTGCTCCAGCAGCTTGCGCAGGGTATTGACGTTGCGGTCGAGCGCCTGATCCTGACGGCTTCCCTCTTTGTAGCGCCAATGGGCCGCGACACCGAATTCTGCAAAGCTGTGCATTTCATCGGTTCTGATCTGTATCTCGACCGGTCGCCCCTCCGGGCCGATGACAACGGTATGCAGCGACTGGTAGCCATTGGTCTTAGGGTTGGCAATGTAGTCATCCAACTCCTTGGGAATGTGTAACCAGGCGCTGTGAACAAGACCGAGAACCGAGTAGCAGGTCTGAATGTCCTTGACGATGACCCTCACGGCATGGAGGTCATAGAGTTCCTCCAATGGAATGTCCTTGCGCTCGATTTTTTTGTGAATGCTGTAGATGTGCTTGGGCCTCCCAAATACGCGGGCCTTGATCCCGGCCGCATCGAGTTTGGTCTTGAGGTCCATGATGAAGTGCTGAACAAAGCTTTCCCGTGCCACCCGATTGGATGCGAGGGATTTTGCCAGGCGCTTGTATTCCTCAGGCTCGAGGTAGCGAAACGACAGGTCCTCCATTTCCCATTTCAACTGTCCAAGTCCAAGCCGGTTCGCGAGGGGTGTAAAGAGATCCAGCGTCTCAAGCGCGATATCCCGTTTTAAATCACGGTTTGGCTGATTTTTGAGCAGTCGGAGCCGCTCGAGGCGATAGGCCAGCTTGACCAGAACGGCACGCACGTCATTGACGACTGCGAGCAGCATGCTTCTCAGGAGTTCAGCCTGATCGGGGGCCTTGCGCTCGGCCTTGTGGTACTCGTCGAAGGTATTCAGCCAATTTACTTTTTGCACCAATTCGGCCGTTTTGGTGCCAAATTGGCGTTCGATGACGCTCGGGTCGAGGCTTTCCCGGAGATAAGGGTCGCTCAAAAGAGCCACGCAGACCGTGGTCGCATCGACCCGCAGCTGATGGACGGTCAGGGCAACATCGATGCCGCGCGGGCGAGGTTGGGTATCCGCCTCAAGGGCCCGGCGGGCAAGTCGAATCGCCTCAATGATCTGCTGCTGTTCGGCATCCTGATAGCCACTGGAGAGGCGAGCCTCCAGATCCGCATCGGGCAGACCTTCAAGCGCTGTGTGGTAATGCGAGTGCTTCATCGGCTCGGCTTAAAGGCCGTTCTGAAAACGTGAAATCGGACATGCAGATTATGCGCCATTACGCTATTTTAGCCGTCTGCTTCAAGAGAAGGATCTTTTGAAGGGTTTACCGGGGCATGACGGGCGTATTCGTCCGGTCGGCTCACGAGCTGGACAGCCGCCTGTGGCCGATGCGGGAGATCGACTGCGGCGCACACCATTAAGCATGCGGAATAAAAATGAAGAAAAAAATCGTGGTTGTTGGGGGTGGCGCTGGTGGCTTGGAGCTGGTCACCAAGCTGGGGCGCGCGTTGGGTGCCTCGGGACGCGCAGAAGTGACGCTTATCGACAGCAATCGAACCCATATCTGGAAGCCGTTGCTCCACGAGGTTGCGGCCGGCACATTGGATTCCCATGATGATGAGCTTGAGTACCTTGCTCAGGCCAGTGAGAATGATTTTCGTTTTGTCCTTGGGCGAATGAGCGGTCTTGACCGGGCCGCCAAGCGGATTCTTTTGGCGCCTTTGCTCAGCAGTTCGGGGGATGAAATCATGCCGGCGCGTGATTTTTCCTACGATTATCTGGTGATCGCGGTGGGAAGCATCTGTAACGACTTTGGCACACCGGGTGTCTCAGAGCACTGCATGTTCCTCGACTCAACCCAAGAGGCTGAACAGTTCCAGAACCACCTCCTCGAGGCCTACCTCAGAGCACAGACGCCGGGCGGGGCGAGCGAGCCGGGAGCACTGGACGTCGCGATCGTCGGTGGGGGTGCGACCGGTATCGAGCTTTCCGCCCAGCTTTACCAGGCGGCCCGTCTTCTCAATGCCTACGGTCTGGATCGGGTGAAACCCTCGGATATCAAGATTCACCTGATTGAAGCCTCACCCAGGCTGTTGCCGGGCCTTCCCGAGCGCCTTTCAAACGCCACACTGGAGGAACTCCAAAGTCTTGGAATCGATGTCCAGTTGGGAGTTAAAGTGGTCGAGGTGACCCGGGAGGGCCTTCGGACTGCCGATGGCCGACTGATTCGGGCAGCCGCTAAAGTCTGGGCCGCAGGTGTCAAGGCACCTGATTTTTTGCATGAAATCGATGGCCTTGAGACCAACCGCATCAATCAGTTAGTGGTCCAGCCGACCCTGCAAACCAGCCGGGATGCGGATGTGTATGCCATTGGCGATTGTGCGGCGTGCGCCTGGCCAGGAAAAGCCAGCAACGTTCCCCCCAGGGCCCAGTCTGCGCATCAGATGGCCAGCTTGGTTTTTCGCAACCTTCGGGCGCGTCTGGCAAGCAAGCGTCAAGCGAATTTCAAATACCTTGATTACGGCTCCCTGGTTTCGTTGGGAAAATACAGTACGGTCGGAAACCTCATGGGAAACCTCATGGGGACGGTCATGATCGAGGGATTTGTGGCGCGCATGGTCTATCTTTCCCTCTACAAGATGCACCAATTTGCTCTGTTTGGTCCGTTCCGAATGGTGCTGTTGATGATTTCTTCCTTCTTCCGTCGTCGGATCCATCCCAAAATCAAGTTGCATTGATCCCAAATGCTAAAATCGGCCTTGTTACGCATTGAATTGAACTCTTTTTGACATGAGGTTGGCTTAAAAGATGGCAGGGCATAGCAAATGGGCAAATATCCAGCATCGTAAGGGTGCCCAGGATGCGCGTAGAGGCAAATTGTTCACCAAATTGATTCGTGAGATCACGGTGTCGGCCAGAGCCGGTGGTGGGGATCCGGCCAATAACCCTCGCCTTCGCGCAGCCATGGACAAGGCCCTGACGGCCAACATGTCCAAGGACACGATCGAGCGTGCCATCAAAAAAGGGGCTGGAGCACTCGACGGGGATAACTATGACGAAATTCGTTATGAGGGTTATGGCCCGGGTGGTATTGCGGTCATGGTGGACTGCCTGACCGACAATCGGGTGCGGACCGTCGCTGAGGTACGTCATGCCTTTTCAAAGGCCGGTGGGAATCTCGGGACGGATGGTTCAGTGGGCTATCTCTTCACCAAGACGGGCATCGTGCTGCTTCCGGCCGGAGTGGATGAGAACCAAGTCATGGACATAGCCCTTGAAGCTGGCGCAGAGGACGTTCTGACTCAGGAGGATGGATCGATCGAGGTTCTGGTCGACCCTGAAGGACTTGCAGGGGTTCGCCAGGCTCTTGAGGCTGCAGGCCTCGCCCTCGACGCTGCAGAGGTCACCATGCGGGCCTCCACCACCGTGGCCCTTGGCGTGGACGATGCGGAAAAGATGATTCGACTGATTGAGCGGTTGGAGGATCTCGATGATGTGCAGAGCGTCTATTCCAATGCGGATATCAGCGAGGAGATCCTCGCCAAACTCGGCTGACTTCACGCATGGTCAGTATCCTTGGTATTGATCCGGGTTCCCGATGTACGGGGTATGGGATCATCCATGACGGCGTCAAAGGCCCGGTCATGGTGGCCTTCGGGACAATTCGAACGGAAGGTGAAGTGCTCCCCGAGCGGATCAAGGAAATTTATGATGGCCTCCATCAGGTCATTCGCCAGCACCGTCCGACCGAAGTCGCAATTGAACAGGTATTCATGTCAAAAAACGCAGATTCGGCGCTCAAACTCGGACAGGCCCGCGGCGCTGCCATTTGTGCGGCGGTCAATGCCGGTCTGCCGGTCCACGAATATGCCGCGCGTCAGGTCAAGCAGGCGCTGGTCGGGAAGGGTAGCGCTGAAAAGTCGCAAGTGCAGCACATGGTGCGCTTCCTGCTTGGCGTAAAAGAGGTCCTCCCGGCAGATGCCAGCGATGCGCTGGGCATTGCCATGTGCCATATCCACCACCGCCAGACCCATCTGCGACTGGCCCAGGCGGGTTATCCCCCCCGCCGATGATAGGTTTTCTCCGTGGCCGATTGGTACTCAAGCGCCCCCCTGCGCTTGTGCTTGAAGTGGGGGGTGTCGGCTATGAAATTGATGCCCCTATGTCGACCTTCTTTGCCTTACCGGAGGTAGGACAGGATCTCTTTCTCCATACCCATCTTGCCATCCGAGAGGATGCCCACCACCTCTTTGGTTTTCTTACCGAGGCCGAAAAGTCGCTGTTCCGAACCCTTTTGAAAGTCAATGGTGTCGGATCCCGGGTTGCGCTTGGAATTCTCTCGGGTATCAGTGTTGAGGAGTTCGTGGGCGTCGTCGCGTCGCAGGATACTGCACGGCTGGTGCGTCTGCCTGGGATTGGCAAGAAAATGGCGGAGCGCTTGATCATCGAGCTGCGGGACCGTCTTGATGATCTTGTCGGGGGAAGCGCTCCGGTGAAGCCGGTAATGGGTGCCACTGATGCAAACGCCGTCGATGAGGCGGAGGCTGCGCTGGTGGCCCTCGGCTTTCGGCCGCAGGACGCTAAAAGTCTGGTTCAGAAGATTGATGCAACCAACCGGACCAGCGAGGATCTGATTCGTCTGGCCCTGCAGTCGACCACCCGCTAGTCAGGACGTTTCAGCACGACCATGAATCATTCAAGGTTGATTGCCCCGGCTGCTGAGTCGGATGAGGATGTTGTTGATCGTGCCATTCGGCCCAAGAAGCTGGCCGATTACATCGGTCAGGCGGCAATGCGCGAGCAAATGGATGTGTTTATCCAGGCGGCCCGAAGACGCAGCGAAGCGTTGGATCATGTCCTGATTTTTGGCCCGCCAGGACTTGGGAAAACAACCCTGGCCAATATCATTGCCAATGAAATGGGCGTCAATATTCGGCATACCTCCGGCCCGGTGCTCGAAAAAGCGGGCGATGTCGCTGCTCTCCTGACGAATCTCGAGGCGCATGATGTTCTCTTCATTGATGAGATCCATCGTTTGAGCGCGGTCGTTGAGGAAGTCCTGTATCCCGCCATGGAGGACTATCAAATCGACATCATGATCGGCGAGGGGCCGGCGGCCCGTTCAATCAAGCTGGACATCCCCCCTTTCACGCTAGTGGGGGCAACCACTCGGGCCGGACTCTTGACCTCTCCCTTAAGAGACCGGTTCGGGATTGTGCATCGACTTGAGTTTTACTCCCATGAAGAATTAGGTCGGATCGTCGGCCGATCGGCCCGCATCATGGGGGTCGATATGACGCCGGAGGGCGCGCTGGAGGTGGCCAGACGTTCAAGGGGCACTCCGCGGATCGCGAATCGGTTGCTGCGGCGGGTGAGGGATTTCGCCGAGGTGCTCGGTGATGGGCGGGTCTCCAGAGAACTCGCTGAAAAGGCATTGACAAAGCTGGATGTCGACAGCCATGGTTTTGATTTGCTGGATCGCAAGCTCCTTGAGGCGATCATTGACCGTTTTGACGGGGGGCCGGTGGGTGTTGAGAATCTGGCTGCTGCCATCGGCGAGGAGCGAGGTACGATCGAGGATGTAATTGAACCGTATCTCATCCAGCAAGGCTTCATGATGCGAACGCCACGAGGGCGGGTTGCAACCCAGAACGCCTATCTGCATCTGGGTTTGATGCCGCCAAAAGTGAAGGAACCGAATGCCGACTGAAAACGCCGATGTACCCCCCTGCTTTGTATGGCCGGTCCGCATCTATTACGAAAATACAGATGCCGGTGGCGTGGTCTACCATTGTGATTATGTGGCATTCCTTGAGCGTGCCAGAACCGAATTTCTGAGAAGCATGGCGATCGAGTTAGGGGCGCTGGAAAAATCCCATGCGGTTCTTTTTGCGATTCGATCCGTCCAGATCGAATATCTGAAGCCCGCACGATTGGATGACCTTTTGCAGGTCACCGTCGGATTCAAGGCGCTCAGGTCGGCCAGTATCGTCTTCTCTCAGAAAATTCTTCGCCAGGATGAGGTTTTGTGTGAGGCTGAGGTGAGGGTGGTGGCCATTTCGTCGAACACGTTTCGTCCCACAGCGGTGCCCGAATTCATGTATGAAAGGCTCGATCAGGTGTCGAAGGTTGGGAGATGACCGGGCGCCCGTTTCGGCGGCCTGAAGGTCGGAACCACTTTTCTCTCTGCATGATGGGTCTTTGGCTCATGCTTGGATGGGGTGTTTCTCCTCGAAGTCCTGCGGCGGAGGGAGCGACAACAACACACGTGTTTACCCTTGCGGTCGCTCCTTTTGAGGGCGAGCGTCCGTTGACAGGTGCCATTCAGGCGCTCATTGCACAGGATCTTGAGGGCAGTGGTCGATTTCATCTGATTCCAGAGTTGCAGCAGCCGGAGCGGCTCGCTGCAGGCCAGCCGCCCGATTTCGCCCGTTGGGGCGGGTTGGGTGAGGCTTACCTGCTAACGGGTGCCATCCAGACGGCCCCCCGTACTCAGGACCTTCACCTGCACTTGGCGCTTTATGCCTTATCCAAGAGCCAAGCTTTACTCGATACCGTTCTCCCGCTTGGGGAGGGGGATGCACGTCATGCGGCGCATGCCGCGGCTGATCATATCTATCGGACGCTGACCGGCAGTCAAGGGGGTTTTAATAGCCGCCTTGCATGGGTGCTCAAGGAACAGGCGGCAGGTCAGAATCGCTATCGGCTCATCGTGGCGGATCGAGATGGCGAGGATGCCCGGGTGATTGTCTCTTCCAAAGAGCCGTTGCTTTCGCCAGCATGGTCTCCGGATGGACATCGGATGGCCTATGTCTCCTTCGAGGAAGGCAACTCCGCCATCTTTATCCAGGATCTGGTCACAGGTGCCCGCCGACGCCTTGCGGCATTTGCGGGGATCAACAGCGCTCCCGCCTGGTCTCCCGATGGGACTGAAATTGCCATGTCCCTCTCAAAAGAGGGAACGCCTGATCTCTATCTCATGGATGTCGGCAGCGGGACGCTGCATCGCGTGACCCGCGATGAGGCGGTCGAGACGGAGCCCAGCTGGTCCCCGGACGGCAAGCGACTGCTATTCACATCCGACCGGGGAGGCACCCCGCAGATTTATGAAATTTCTGCTCAAGGCGGGGACGCCGAACGCCTGACGTTTGAGGGGGCATACAACGCCAGCGCGGTCTTCGCGCCCGATGGCGTCCACATTGTCATGGTGCATCGGGGGGATTGTGGGGACTGCATAGCGCTGTTGTATGCGCCGAGCCGGAAGATCAAATTGATCAGCAAAGGGCCTCAGGACTCATCGCCGTCATTTTCCCCCAATGGCCGGGAGGTATTGATGGTCGAACAGACGGAGCGGGGGGCCGGCTTGGTCCGATTGTCGATAGATGGACAGCCGCCCGTGAATATCCCCTCACCAGGAGGGGATGTACGTGCGGCTGCCTGGTCACCCTGATCGGCGTGGATGAAAGGCGATGGTTAAGCTCGCGTGCCTTGCTCTCCTGGCCTTTACCCTCCTTGGGGGAGGGGCGTGCAGTTTGCAGCATATGCCGGACTCGCGTCGGCCTCAGGATGAAGTGGACGCCGAAGTGGCAGTAACGAATAGGCAGCCCTCTTTGATGACCAAGGCCCCGATCACAGCTCCGCCGCGGGGTGTGTGTGTCTATTTTGCAAAAGATGGAGTTGATATTCTCCCATCATCAGATGAGGCGCTGCAGGCCCAAGGCGACTACTTGCTGACTCATCCTGGGGTTCAGGTGACTTTGGAAGGACATGCCGATGAGCGGGGCTCTGCCGAATACAATCTGGCTTTGGCCGAACGCCGAACGCAGTTCGTGTGGCGCCTTCTCCGGCAGCAGGGTGTTAGCCAGAACCAGCTCCGGCAGGTCAGTTATGGTGAGGAAAAGCCGGCAATGCCGGGTCAGGGTGAATCGGTTTGGCAGAAGAATCGACGGGTTGAATTTAGTTACAACAAATGATGAAAAAAATCATGCGCAAAAGAGAACTGATCTGGGCTCTGGCTTTGGTCGCGGGGCTCGGGTCCCCGGAGGGACAGGCTCAAGCGGTGTCTGATAATCCCCTCCAGGATGAAGCCGGATATGGTGCCTCGACGCTGGAGTCCCGGGTCGCGCGACTGGAAAAGAAAACACAGACCCAGGCAAACTCCGAATATGCCAGAGAGCTTGAACGCCTGAAGGACGATGTCCGAAAGCTGAGGGGTACGATTGAGGAGCTGAAAAACGAACTCGCTCAACATCGGGATGCGCAAGCACAGCAGTTGGCCGATCTCGCCGCACGGGTGCCTGGGCAGAGTCAGGCCGCCGCGGGATCAGCGACCGCGGGTGCTCCGGCATCGCCAGTGGTTCAGAATCCCAATTTGCCGCCACCGGTTGCCGCGCCCGCGCGCCCAAGTGCGGTCGATGCTGCGCTGTCTGCGCCTCCACAACCACTGGCGCCGCCCCCAGACCCCATGGAGCGGCAAAAAGAGTACGAGCACGCTTTTGAGACCTTGAAGGCAGCAAAATACACCGACGCGGCTGCTGAGTTTCAAGCCTTCGTTGCCAAATATCCGAAGGGTGAATTCAGCGACAGTGCCCAGTACTGGCTTGGCGAGGCGCACTATTCAAATCGGGCGTTTGTGGCAGCTCGAGAGGCATTCAAGAAAATGCTGGCTGATTTCCCGCAAAGTGCCAAGGTAGCAGATGCGAAGCTCAAGCTGGGCTTTATCGAGTATGAGAATCAGCAATATCCCAAGGCGCGCGAAATCTTGAATGAGGTTCTGAAGGGCTATCCGGAGACAGCGGCCGCCAAGATGGCAGAAAAGCGTCTTGAGCGCATGAAACAGGAAAATCACTGAGTGAGCCCATCGCTTCGTATTACCGAGATTTTTTTCTCGATCCAGGGGGAGGCCAGAACGATCGGTTGGCCGACCGTCTTCATTCGCCTCACCGGTTGCCCCTTGCGATGTGTCTGGTGTGACACGGCCTATGCCTTCAATGGCGGCGAGCGGATGGATCTTGATGCGGTTCTGGAACAGGTTAGCCATTTTCCAACCATGCGTGTCTGCGTGACCGGTGGGGAGCCCTTGGCCCAGCCGGCCTGTCAGGACTTGCTTCGTGCCCTGATTGATCGAGGTTATGAGGTGTCCCTTGAGACCTCCGGTGCCTTCGATGTATCAGGTGTTCCAGAGGAGGTGGTCAAGGTCATGGACTTGAAGCCTCCCGGCTCCGGTGAGGCGGCCCGGAATCGTCTGGAGAACATGGCCAGTCTGTTGGGGCATGATCAGGTCAAGATGGTGCTTCGCGATGAGGCGGATTACCTTTGGGCCAAAAAGATGGTCGAGGAGCACCGGCTCTCGGACCGGTGTGAAGTTGTTTTTTCACCCGTGGCGGAGTCGCTGTCTCCAAGGGTCCTTGCGGAATGGATCTTGGCGGATGGGCTGAACGTGCGTTTTCAAGTGCAGTTGCACAAGGTGCTCTGGGGGGATCAGAAAGGCGTATGAAGAAACCGGCAGTCGTACTTTTATCGGGAGGCCTTGATTCGGCAACCGTGCTTGCCATTGCCAGATCGGAGGGATTTGCCTGCCATGCGCTGAGTTTTGATTATGGCCAGCGCCACAAGGCCGAACTGCTTGCGGCAGAGCGCATCGCCAGGGCGGAGGGGGCCTGTGAGCACAAGTGCATTCATCTGGGACTTGATGCCATCGGCGGCTCGGCTTTGACGGATTCTCGGATCGATGTCCCAGAGCAACCGCGACCGGATGAGATTCCGGTGACCTACGTCCCCGCCCGCAATACGGTGTTTCTCGCCCTTGCGCTGGGTTGGGCCGAGGTTCTCAATGCCAAAGATCTGTTTATCGGAGTCAATGCCGTCGATTACTCGGGCTATCCGGATTGTCGGCCCGCATTTATCGAGGCCTTTCAGTCTCTTGCCAATTTGGCAACCAAGGCGGGGGTCGAGGGAGCGCGCTTTCAAATTCACACCCCGCTCATTTCCATGTCCAAGTCACAAATCATTCAGACCGGAATGGCTTTGGGTGTGGATTACGCCCGCACGGTGTCCTGCTACTCGGCCGATTCCGAAGGTCGAGGCTGTACCGTTTGCGACGCGTGTCGACTCCGACGCCAGGGATTTGAGGCCTCGGGATTCAAGGATCCGACCCGCTATCAGCCCAACTCCTGAGCCGCTGTGCGTTGCGCACAGCGGGCGAGCTGGAAAAACGAAAGAACAAAAATGGGTGCCAGCAGGTAGCTCCCACTGACCGCCTGCAGTAAGGTTCTCTCCGCATCCAGCCCCGGTGCCCGACCAAGGGCAACCCAGTAGGTCACTCCGAGTTGGAAAAGGACGATTCCCATCCAGAAAAGCATCGAAAAAAGCCCATCGCCGGGAATGTATGGCCGAAGAGGAGGAGCCATGCCCCTTTGGATCAGGGCGCGATCGATCCCCTGATTGAGCCAGAGGGTCGTCATCGCCACCACAAACCAGCCGCAGTAGTTGGCAAAAGTAATCCCGAAGTGCACCCCGGGGTCCGGGTAGTGGTAAATCTTTCCAAGGAACCAGTATTCGCCAAGATTGGCGATAGGGTCGACAACGAGATCGATGACGACCATAAAAAAAGCACCGAGTATCAGGGTCGATTTTGCGTGTCTTGCGCGCGGGCTGGAGACCCGGTGGACGAAAAGCCATCCAACCTTCGGTGGCGATGCAAAAAACTGGGCAAATGAGAAGCTGACGTAGCTTAGAAATGAAAACGAAATCGTGTCGAAGAAGGGCACGCCGGCAACGACGAGATCCTGCTTAAGCGCTTCATAGTGATAAAAGTACCAACCGAATGGAACACCATGATTGATGCTGCCCCATTCCGCCAGAAGTGCGATGAGGTAGCTGCTTAACACCCAAATCGTGGTGCGAATGCCGCCTTGCTCCCAAAGGGCAAGGGCCAGAAAGAACACCATGAAGGCCGTGACATAGGGCCGGTGAATCAGGGACCAGAAGAGTTGCTCAAGCACAGGATTGAATCAAGGGGGATCAAGGATTAGTTCGATTGAGGCCAGATGCGGGTAAAGCCGTCCCGGTTCGGCATCTTGATTTCCGGAAGGGTCTTGGCGTTGACTTCATGGTCATGTGCGATCACGCCATTCAGGGCCAGAAGGTAGGCTGTCAAGGCATAAACATCCGCGTCCGACAGACTCCTTGGGGCATTCAGAGGCATTGAACGTCTGATGAAGTCAAAGAGGGTGGTCGCATAGGGCCAATAGTTGCCGACCGTCTGATCGGGGTGGGGTCCATTGAGGGGTGATTTGCCGACTAGCTCACCCCCGCTGCCACCCTGACCCTCAGGTCCGTGGCAAGCCAGGCACTGCGATTCATAGAGTGGCTTACCTTCAGCGGCGCTCCCCTTACCCGCTGGGAGTCCCCGGCCATCTGGAAAGATGGTCGGCTCCATGCGAGCAAGCGCCTCAACGCTTAAGGGTTGGCCGAGTCGGGGCCCCTCAGGCGCTGCCTTGACATTTTGGGTGATGAGGGAGATCAGGCTGATGAATAAGCCACTGATAAGGCGCGCCCGGATACATGCCGAGGGCTGATCAGGCATAGACATGGCTGATGCTCCCATCCGTTGCCACCGCCCAAGACGTGATTGCGTTGTAGTGAAAATAGCCGTGCCGCCCTCTGTCTCGAATCAGAGCGTCTCGCTCGGGTTGCTGATAGCCGGTCGTATCCACGGTTCGGCTTTTGAGAATGCACGGGGCGCCATCCCAGCGCCAAGGGAGTCTGAAGCGCGTCAGGCTTTTTGCGAGAACCGGCGGATCAAGGTGCGCTGGGGCCCAGGACCTGCCACCATCAGCCGAGACCTCGACCTTCTGAATTGCTCCCCGGCCACTCCAGGCAAGGCCGCTGATCTGATAGAGCCCGGCTCCCTTGAGGGTTAAGCCGGGCGATGGGCGAGTGATGATGGATTTGGCGTCCATGATAAATGTGAACTGGCGGGCGGTCCCATCAGGCTGCAGTTCGGTGTACTTGGCGGTTTCGTTGCGGGCCATGGCCGGCTCTCTGGAGGCTTCCAGGCGTTGCAGCCATTTGACGTTGAGGACGGCCTCCCACCCGGGGTTAATGAGTCGAAGCGGGTAGCCATTTTCAGGTCGAATGCGCTCGCCGTTCTGATAAAGCGCAACCAGGGTGTCATCGAGGGCTTTTTCAATGGGAAGGCTTACATGCATGGACGCGGCATCTGCTCCCTCCGCAATTAACCACTTTGCATCTGGCATGAGACCCGCCTCTTCAAGCAGGGTCGCCAGTGGAACGCCGGTCCACTCGCTACAGGAGAGAAGGCCATGGAAATAGCCAACGGATGTTTGAATGGGTTCCTCGTGCCAGCCCGCGTTGCTGTTGCCGCCACACTCGACAAAGCAGACCCGAGAGGTCATGGGGTAACGCAATAGATCATCGACACTGAAACTTACGGGATTCTTCACCAGTCCATGAAGTGTCAGACGATGCATGTCAGGGTTGATGACGGGAACCCCGTTGTGGTGGCGCTCGAAGTGGAGACCGTTGGGAGTGATCGTTCCCTCCAGTCGATGCAAAGGCGTCCATGAGACGCCGTTCCCGGGGGCCTTCTGATTCGCTGAAATCCAGCGAATCGCTTCTTTTTCACTAGGGCTTGGCTGCCCGTAGTTACTAAAGGGAAGTCCTGGGGTTCGGGTCCATGGTTGCAACTCCGCAGCTTCGGAACGGTTGTTGTGCAGAAAAAGCCCTGCACCGGCGCCGGCCCCAAGGGTAAGCGATTGTTTCAGGAAGTATCGTCTGTCCAGAAGTCCGCCATCGGCGACAGGTTCTGGGAGCTCGATTGGAGTATCGTTAGGTTCTGGCATCAGCGTCATCTTCCGGTTAGGCTCAGGTAACATACCATGAGCGAAGCCGGAGCGATGTGCATCAATCGGGCGTTTTCTAAGTGGCACTTCACGTCTTGGTTTGAATCGATCTTCATACGGGAAATTCAGTTAGCCGTCTTATGCAGAGTAAAGACCGTTTGTCCAAGATTGTTGATCACCCGTGGTTTATGGGGTTGGTGGCAGGGGCGATGGCCGTCGCTAGCTTGAAATCGCCGCCCTTGGTGTTTCTGAGTGGGCCCCCGATCGGTTTCCTGGCCCTCGGAGGATTGCTACGAGAACAGGTGATTGGCTTGGTCCTGGCCTTGCTGCTCTTGGTCACAGGAATGGTCATCTTGGGGATGCTGTCTGTTCCTGCAGTCGCCTCGGTTTTCTGGATCTGGTTTCTTTTCCTCGTTCTGGCACGTATTTTCCTCTGGAAAAAGACGCTCAGTGGTCCGCTTTTGGTGGTGGGTGTCCTGATGAGTGTTCAGGTGCTTATGGTGAATCTTGTGCGTCCCGAATGGCAGGTTTTCCTGCCCTTTGGGATCGGTGCAGGTCATGATTACCGCACTGCGATTGCCGCCTTGAAGGTTATGGAGGGGGCCGAGCCTCGGCTATTGGCTGGATTTACGACCATCTTGGCCGGCTATGCCGTCTTTGCGGGCTTTGTCTTCTCGCTGTGGGCCAAGGAGCGGCTGGGTACGCCCGTTGAGGTAGTGCGGGCCTTTGCAGGCATCGGCTTCTCCCGGCGGATCGTCTTTCTTGTTGTTTTCGGGGTCTGGTTGGGTGGTCTTCTGGAACTCGCGCTTCTGGAGGATCTGCTGATGGTCTGGATTTCGATCTACGCGGTCGTGGGGCTTGCAGTCCTCGAGGGTGTGATTCAGGTTCGCCGCCTGCCCCGACTTTGGATGTTGCCTGCCTGGCTATTACTTTTGTTGGCGCCGCCAGAAATTTTGGTCACCCTGGCGCTGGTTGGATCGGTGGATGCATTCGTGCATTTTAGAGATCAAGGGGAGGGCCGATGATTCCACTTCGCGATACGGTCAAAGTTCATCACACCCCCTGGGTGACATGGTCTCTGATCCTGATCAATGTGCTGGTATTTTTAAAAGGACTGCAGTTGGATCCAGATGATCTTCGGTCCTTTCAGTATTTGCACGGACTGATTCCGGCGCGCTACACATTTCCCGACTGGGCTGCCTCTGCGGGCTTCCCATCGGACTACACGCCCTTTCTGACCAGCATGTTTTTGCATGGTGGCTGGTTGCACCTGATTTTTAATGTCTGGCTGCTGTGGATTTTTGGTGACAACATTGAAGACCGCATGGGGCATGTTCGGTTTTTGTCCTTTTACTTATTATGCGGATTGGCTGCGGGCCTGACGCAAATGTATGCCAACCCCCTTTCGATCACGCCGACTGTTGGCGCCTCCGGCGCGATTGCAGGTGTCATGGGGGCCTATTTTTTTCTGTTTCCCTACGCCCGTATCGTTATCTGGGTCTTCTTTCTGCCGTTGTTCGTTGAGGTGCCGGCTATCGCCTTTTTGGGGCTTTGGGTCATCATTCAAATGTACAAAGTGACATCCGGGGTGGGTAGTTTTGGGGCTTATCAAGATGTGGCCTGGTTCGGGCACCTCGGCGGGTTCATTGTGGGCATGTTTCTCTACCGTCCTTTTCTTTTGCGGGATCGCATGCACCTGGAATCGAAGTTGCATTTCTGAACGGCACGCGAGGGTTCTTGAGGCTCAAAATGCCCTACACGATGCATGATCAGGAGCGTGTGTCCCATGGCTGGACCCGCTCCGAGGTTGAAGCGAGACTGAGGCAATGCCTCCCCAGGGACCGGCTCATTACGTCGGATGCCGAACTCGAGGTGTTCGACCGTGATGCACTCACCATGTACCGGCAAACGCCCTTCATCGTTGTGCTGCCGAGAACGGTTGAGGAAGTCGTGAGCGTCATGGCAACGGCAGACCAGATGGGCGTACCGATTGTTCCGCGTGGCGCCGGCACGGGGCTTTCCGGGGGCGCGTTACCGGTCGCATCGGCGATTGTCCTCTCCCTGGCGGGACTGAACCGTATTGTTGAAATTGATGCTGAGAATCGTCTCGCCCGCCTGCAGCCGGGTGTGACTAATCGGTCGGTTTCTGAGGCGGCACAGATCCATGGCCTCTTCTATGCGCCCGACCCTTCCTCTCAGATTGCCTGCACGATTGGCGGTAATGTGGCCGAGAACTCGGGGGGCATGCACTGCCTGAAATACGGGTTAACGGTCCATAACGTGCTGGCTGTCGAATTGGTGATGCCTGGTGGGCGGCGGGTCACTTTGGGGTCTGACGCGCTGGATGGGCCCGGACTGGATCTCCTCGGCACAGTCTGCGGTTCTGAAGGGCTTTTTGGGGTTGTGGTTGAGGTGACCGTCCGACTTCTGCCCCTGCCACCGTCTTCCAAAACCATTCTGGCCGCATTTCGTGATGTTGAGTCGGCGGCTGAAGCGGTCGCTTGCATCATGGCCTCCGGTCTGATCCCTGCGGCACTCGAATTCATGGATCGGATGATTGTAGGAGCGGCTGAGGCCTTTGTGGGTGCTGGTTATCCCCTGGAGGCGGCGGCGCTGTTGTTGATCGAATTGGACGGCCTTGAGGAGGCAGTAGAGGCTGACCATGAACAGCTGGTTTCACTGCTCAGCAGGGCAGGGGCCTTTGAGGTCAGGCTCGCAGGGAGTGAGATCGAAAAGCAGCGATTCTGGTCGGGACGAAAGTCTGCCTTTCCAGCGGTCGGACGCATCAGTCCCGACTACTACTGCATGGATGGAACCATCCCACGCGCAAGACTTGCCCAGGTGCTCGCTGCATCTGAGCAACTTGGCGTTGCACACGGACTTAAGGTTGCGAATGTTTTTCACGCCGGTGATGGTAACCTGCATCCACTCATCCTCTACGATGGCGCCATTCCAGGAGAGTTGGAGCGGGCGGAGGCGCTGGGCGCAAGGATTCTTGAGTTATGCGTGGATGTCGGTGGGACGATCACCGGTGAACACGGCGTTGGGGCCGAAAAAATCAACCAGATGTGCTACCAGTTTAAAGCGGCGGAAATCCGCCAGTTTTCTGACCTGAAATCTGCTTTTGACCCAAAAGGACTACTGAACCCCGGAAAGGCGATACCGAGTCTCCATCGTTGCGCGGAGTTGGGCAGAATGCATGTCCATCAGGGCCAGCTACCTCACCCGGAATTGGAGAGATTCTGATTGACATCCTCCTCTCCCTATAAGGAAGAGGATTCCTACGGCGCTCAGGCAACTC
>CAYLUS010000024.1:27152-32881 GCA_964386975.1 uncultured Methylococcus sp. | reverse complement strand
GCATGCCGCCTTCTTTGATGGAATATCCTGATGCGGGTATTCATCAAAGGGTGAGGTTTTTCTCGATTTAAGCCCGAACAAGCTTAATTGAGGAGGGTTATAAGGTGATGGCTGCGCTTTTTGCGAGCCTCAGCGGTGGGCTGGGTGCTTTCAAGAGAGGGGCGGGGGGTGTCACGGCTAAGAGCGGCAAAAGACGCTGCCGGTCAGTCTCTGGGATTTGTCTCTCTCAAAATGAGGGGCCGCTTCTTGCTTGCCCCAAAAAACCAAGGCCCGCGAATGCGAGCCTTGGTTTTTTGTAAATCTGGTGGGTTGCTGAGCTTTTTTGTTTGCAATGTCATATTTCCCTATTTTCGGAAGCCCCAATGGATCTGGGTTCCCTGCGCGGTAAAGTGACTTTACTAACTAAAGGCTCAGTAATTAAAACTTAAGCTTTATGGTTTGAAATTTACAGACAGTATTAAAGTCATTGTCTGTAATACGAATAACACGGCATTCGCCTCTTGCTCCGGCATACTTTCCTGTACCACCAGTCACAGCATAGCTAGAGGGTAAGTTGAGAGCTGCCTTGCCGTTATTAGGCATGAAACTCCGCGCCCCTTCAATCAGTATCGAGTCATTTCCGAACGCGTATTGAGCATGCAACCATCTGACCTCAGCGTCAGATCTTTTGTCTGTAACGAATGAGACGAATTCAAAATTCCCAATCTCCCTCCCATTGAGATCGTTAATGATGCCGTGACCCAGGATGCTATCGCCCGTCGATGGACCCAGAGCGCCAAGATCAACTACTTCCCTCTCATCGTTTTTTTGAATTGGTTTGAAAGTGATTGTTACGGCCTCCGCAAATCCAACTGAGGATATCAGGAGAATAAAAGATAGAAGTAGTTTCTGAATAAACATATTTTTTGTCCAAGGCTGTAGTGAATGTGCTACGCTTCGCGATTAGCCTCTGAGTTAATAAGTCGGATTCATATGATCGTTATTTCAAGGCGCTATAACGATCAATGAGGGCGGCTTCGTATTCGGGATCTCTGCCTGACCAGACCGGCATCTTGCCATTCCAGACTCGTATTTGAAAGACTGCGTCAGATAACGCGGAACTTGATTTCCCGCCTTTGCTGTCATCTTCCCGCTATCCTGATAGCCGAGATTCGGCCTAGATGATCATGCTCCAAATTTGGACGACTTCGGAGACGATTAACTCCGCCCTTTGTGAGATTGGGTGCACGTGATGGGTTTTGCGTCTCTACGGGCCTCTCAGGAGGTTGGATTTTCTGGCGAACGTTTTCGCAGACTGAAGGGCCAGGATTATTTTTTGCCGGGTTGATCAGACTTTTGGGGTCGAGTTATTGACTCTAGACGTGCCCCCGAAAAACAAAGGCCCGCCGAAGCGAGCCTAAGTCCTTGATGAATATGGTGGGTCGTATTGGATTCGAACCAATGACCACTGCATTAAAAGTGCAATGCTCTACCGACTGAGCTAACGACCCAACTTTGGTAATTATAATCGTCAACGACAGCGAACGGCAAGGTTGGCGAGGCCTCTGGCGCTCCCTGCCGCCGTAAATTGAGACTCATCAAGTCCGGTATCATCAGCGATGCAAAACTTTCTAAAGCTTATTAAGCGGTGCCTCATCTTGGCAGTCATGCTGCTCCTGGCGGGGTGCGTATGGCTCAGGCTACTCGAGATCAAAAATCAACTTTCGGCATTTGAGGAAAATTTTCGGGTCGAGGTTACTGAGCAACATTTCATCGTGCACTTTCTAGATCCAGTTCTTTTGAGTGAAGATTTCGTCTACTTGAGTAAATTGCAGCCCAGTCGGATCGAGAGGTTGGCGGATGGAAGCGCGCGCTGGTACCTTGATTTTCGGATTGACCCACTCAAGGAGGAAAATCAGAGGAACAAGAAAGTGACTTTTGCAATGACCTTCAACAACGAAGAGAGGCTGGCAGCATTTGATTTCTCACCGCTGTTTTTGGAGATGGCCCCAGCCGCCTTCCTGGAAGCATCGATTCGTTCACTGGGTTCAGGGCAGGTTGACCAGGATAAACGGCAGTTAAAAGTCAGTTCTGAGGATCTCCCTCAGTTGAAAGCCCCGCTTCCTCGGATCGAAGCCATTACTTCGGTTATGGGAAAACCTGTATCCGAGCATCTGGAAAATGGCCTCAAGGTTTTGATCTACCGATTTAAGGCGGATGCAACTCCGACGGATCCTGAATTTGCTGATCGACGCTTGGCAGAGGCCTGGCTCTACTTTGAGCCCAAGCGAAATGAATTGGTACGTTTGAAAGGGCGGTTTGCAGGCTTGAAGCTTTCGATTGACTACAAGAAACTTCAAGGGCAACGGGCTGGCAGCTGATTTCAGGCCTTTGTAAGAGGACCAATGACGACCATCTGATAGAAAGAGTGGCTAAAAATCCGTTGGCTAGGCAGGCTCAGGTATCGAGCCAGTTCTTGAAGCTGACCAACGGTACCAGGCTGATCAAAACCCCTCACATGGTTCTCCGTGTGTTGGATCTCCTCGGCTGAGAGGCCGGACCAGCGGGATCGGATCTCGCTGCAGAAACGATCCAGATAATCTCCCAAGTCTTCCTCTTCCTCACGGAAGACATCCGCAATCAAGAGAACACCCTCGGGATTTAGATGCCCCATTGCCGCCGAAATCAACTCGAACTTACCTGCATCGTCCAGATGATGTAGGGCATATCCTGAAAAAATCACATCAAATCGTTCCAGGGGGGGCGCCTTCAGATACGCCAGCATATCGACACAGTCAAAGTCCGTCCGTATGTCCAGATGTTCTAGATTTATTTTTGCTTGATCCAGTGCGACATCGGAGAGATCCAATCCCCGATAGCGACCGACCTCAGCCTCAACCAGTGCGGCCCTCATCATGCCCGCATCGCCGCAACCCAGATCCAGAAGGCTTGGTTTTTTAGCCAAGGCGTGTTTCAAGAATGAACTGAGGCTGCAGTAGAGTTCTTGATGATGCATATGGTTGGCATCGACAATTTTTCGGTAAACGCTCAGCGCGTCGATGAAAAATGTTTGAGCCTGCGTCTGACGTGCGACCAATGGATCCACCCCGGATTCCTCTAAATAAGAACAACATGGCCGGATTCGGCTGATTTAAGCGCGGCCCGTATCGTAAGGCAGTTGAGTTTGGCATCCTCAAGGCTCAGAAGAGGCGGGGTATTCTCAAGAACGGCCCTTGTAAATCCTTCTACCTCCAGCTCAAAGTGATTGTGGGGCTTAAGACGCTCAAAACCCCGGCGCCCATCCTCCGTCTCCCAGTGGATTTCTGGCGTATCGCCGGGGAGTTGCCAGACGGTCGGGCATCTTAGGACGCCAAGTGTTCCTGTAATCTCGTACTCCGATCTACGCGTGGATTCAAAGCTGAAATCGAATCGGGCATGGCGTCCATCTTCAAACTCAATGACACCGCTCATGCCCGTATCCGCCCGATTGTCCAGAAAACGTGCCATGGCGCTGACCTTTGTCGGCCGCGACTGAATCCAGGCTCTAGCGGCGTGAATGGCATAGCAGCCGATATCCCAGAGTGCCCCACCGCCTCGCTCCGCCGGCTCTTGCAGCCGATACATCCGGGCGGGTCGCATCATGAAGGAAAAATGAGTGCTTACCGACTGGATCTCGCCAATCAGGCCTGATTCGAGAAGCGCTCTTACGCGCTGATGCTGTGGGTGAAACCGATACATAAAGCCTTCCATGACCTTCACGGATTGCCTGTCTGCGGCAGTCTCAATCGCATCAATATCACTCGGGTTGAGCGCCAGCGGTTTTTCGCAGAGAACATGCTTTCCCGCTTCGATTGCCTTGAGTACCCATGCTGCATGTTCCTGATTAGCCAGAGGGATGTAGACCGCTTGGACCGCTGGGTCTTCAATCAAAAGTTCAAGGCCCTCATAGACCGTGATGCCTGAGACACCGGGCGCGAGTCTTGCCAATGTCTCTGCGGCTGCGCCTGGCCTGCGACTGGCGATTGCTACCAGATTGGATTGGTCATGGGCCAGAAGTGCGGGTAACAGCCGCTCGTTGATTCGGGCGCCACCTAAGATGCCCCAGTTCAGGGAGACAGTTTGGTTCATGTGATATGCCTTTTGAGTTCCCTCGCACGCTGGTCTACATTGATCAGACTAAGCCAAGGGCAGAAAAAATGGGTTCTAAACTCTTTATAATCCAGGGCAACGAGAGCTTGGCTCTCACTTTCTGACCATTAACTGCGAGACTACCACGATGCGCATTGGAATTGCCTCAGATCATGCGGGTTTTGAGTACAAAGAGGCCCTCAGGCAGTGGCTGGCGTCTATTGGACACGAGGTCAAGGACTATGGCTGCTTCAGCGATGAAAGGACCGATTACCCGAAGTGGATTCGACCCTGCGCCGAAGCGGTCGTCCGGGGCGAAGTTGAAAGGGGCATCGTTCTTGGGGGAAGCGGTAATGGTGAGGCCATCGTAGCCAACCGTGTCAAAGGTTGCCGATGTGGATATGCATTTGATCAGCAAACCGCGTTTTTGACGCGATCACATAATGACGCCAACTGTGTGGCCATTGGCCAGCGAATCGTCACCTTGGATATGGCGAAGGTGATTGTCTCGACCTTCCTGGATACCCCATTTGAGGGTGGGCGGCATATTCCACGGATCGTGGCCATCGACGAATAAGTCTTGATCCACAAATCCTCAAGTCACTTATCAACCATCCGGTTAAAAAGGAGGGCACTGTGCAGGTCAATCGACGCCAGTTCTTTAAATTGACGGGCGCTTCGCTTGCGGGTTCTTCGCTTGCGGGTGGCTTGAGTTTGATGAGTTCAGACGCGATGGCCCAAGTCAGAGCGTTCAAGCTGACGCGGACCACAGAGACCCGCAATACCTGTCCTTATTGCTCTGTAGCCTGCGGACTCGTCATGCATAGCCTTGGAGATCGGGCAAAAAATGCCAAGTCTGAAATCATTCATATCGAAGGCGATCCTGATCATCCTGTCAGTCGCGGAAGCCTCTGTCCGAAGGGCTCTGGGCTCATTGACTTCATTCATAGTCGGTCACGCCTTCGTTATCCGGAATACCGAGCCCCGGGTGCCACGGAATGGCAACGGGTCTCATGGGACTGGGCGATGGCGCGAATCAGCCAGCACATCAAGGACGACCGGGACCAGAACTTCAAGGCGAAAAACGATCAGGGACAGCTCGTCAATCGCTGGACGACGGTCGGCTTTTTGGCTGCCTCGGCGGCCTCGAACGAAACTGGCTATCTGACCAACAAAATTGCGCGCGCCCTGGGTATGCCCATGATCGACAGCCAGGCGCGAATTTGTCATGCCCCCTCGGTATCGGCACTGGCTTCTAGTTTTGGCCGGGGTGCCATGACGAATACCTGGATGAATATCCAGCATGCAGACCTCATCATTGCGATGGGGGGAAATCCCGCAGAGGCGCACCCTGTCGGATTCAAGTGGGCGGTCGAAGCCAAGGCCAAGAACAAGGCAAAACTCGTCGTAATCGATCCACGGTTCACCCGGACCGCGGCGGTTGCAGACCTTTACATTCCGATTCGCTCGGGATCGGATATTGCCTTTTTAAATGGAGTCATTCGCTATCTTCTGGATCAAGGAGCGATTCATTCCGAGTATGTCAAATCCTATACCAACGCCGCATTCATCGTGGGTGAGGGGTATGGCTTTGAGGAGGGGCTTTTTAGTGGGTTTCGTTC
>CAYLUS010000024.1:0-27052 GCA_964386975.1 uncultured Methylococcus sp. | reverse complement strand
GGTTCTCAGAACATTCGCACCATGGCGATGATTCAGTTGCTACTCGGAAATATTGGCGTATCCGGCGGTGGTGTGAATGCGCTCAGGGGGCATTCCAATATTCAGGGTTTGAGTGACCTGGGCCTTCTGACGGAGATGCTACCCGGTTATATGACTCTGGCAAGGGATCATGAGGCCCGGCGTGAGGATTACCTGAAGGCCAGAACCCAGAAAGCCCAGCGACCCGGGGAATGGAGTTACTGGTCCAATTTCGCGAAGTTCCATACCAGCCTTATGAAGGCTTGGTTTGGCGATGCGGCGACTGCGGAGAATGATTTTTGTTACGACTGGTTGCCGAAACTGGATCGGCCCTATGACAGCCTTCGAATGTTTGACCTCATGGAGGAGGGCAAGGTCAACGGACTGATTTGTCAAGGTTTTAATCCTCTGGCGTCCTATCCGGACAAGGATAAAGTCTTGAAGGGGCTTTCCGGCCTGAAGTTTTTGGTCGTCATGGATCCTCTGGCCACCGAAACTTCTGAATATTGGCGCAATCATGGCGAGCATCATGATGTCGATTCAAAGGCCATTCAGACGGAAGTGTTCAGGTTGCCGACCACCTGCTTTGCTGAGGAGGATGGCTCGCTGGTCAATAGTTCCAGATGGCTTCAGTGGCACTGGAAGGGGGCGGAGCCCCCCGGAGAGGCCAAGACCGACATTGAGATCATGGCGGATCTTTACCTTCGCCTCAAAGATCAATACCAACGGGAGGGTGGTGCTTTCCCGGCCCCTCTCCTCGGACTGCACTGGCCTTACCAGAACCCCTCGGATCCAAAGCCGGAGGAGCTAGCCCGTGAATACAATGGGGTTGCGCTGACCGATCTCAAGGATCCGCAAGACCCAAGTCAGGTGATGTTGGCCAAAGGACAACAACTATCCGGGTTTTCCCAGTTGCGGGACGATGGTTCGACCGCTTGCGGTAATTGGATCTTCTCTGGCGCCTGGACTGAGGCGGGCAACCAAATGGCGCGTCGGGATCCGTCAGACCCGGGTGGTATGGGGATCTCCCCCGGGTGGGCTTGGTCTTGGCCTGCCAATCGCAGAATTCTTTATAACCGCGCATCGTGTGATCTGGCGGGTAATCCTTGGGATCGAGATCGCCAATTGATCCATTGGAATGGGACGCGGTGGTCTGGCTTCGATGTCCCTGATTTTAAAGCCGACCAAGCACCCTCTGATGTCATGCACCCCTTCATCATGAATGCGGAAGGGGTTGGACGCCTGTTTGCCGCCGATAAACTGGCCGACGGTCCGTTTCCTGAGCACTATGAACCTTTCGAGACGCCGCTAGGGACCAACCCCCTGCATCCCAAGGTGGTCAGCAATCCGGCCGCTCGTGTCTTTGGTCGTGATCTTGAAAAGCTTGGAAAACCAGAGGATTTTCCCTATGTGGCAACGACTTATCGGATTACCGAGCTTTTTAATACCTGGACCAATCACGTCAGGATCAATGCATCGCTCCAGCCAGAGCAATTTGTCGAAATTGGGCAGGCACTCGCCTTGAAACTGGGTATCGTCAATGGCGAAATTGTGAAGGTCCGCTCAAAACGGGGCGAAATTCGGGCGGTTGCCATGGTAACCAAACGGATCGCTCCCCTTGAGGCCGCAGGTAAACCCATCCATCAGATCGGTATACCGGTGCACTGGGGCTTTATGGGTGAAACCAGGAAAGGCTTCTTCTGCAATAATTTGACGCCATTTTTGGGAGATGCCAACACCCAGACACCGGAGTACAAGTCATTTCTGGTCAATCTTGAAAAACTAACGGGTGCGGCGTTGAACCACTCCGAACTTCCAAAAGTCCCCGAAACACAGAGCCACTCGACGTCGAGTGATGCGCCATCAAGGAGTCTCCTGGCGCGTATTCTGTCCGGCAAGCGCGAGGCTTAGTCCATGGCACTGGAATCGCTCGATATCATTAGACGATCTGCCACAACAACTCCGAGTCCTCAGGAAAGAAAGCAGTTTGAGGTTGCCAAGCTGATTGATGTCAGCAAGTGCATTGGTTGCAAGGCGTGTCAGTCAGCCTGCCAGGAATGGAATGACCTGCGCGAGGAGGTTGGCATCAATGCGGGCTCTTATCAGAATCCCCCGGACTTGACCGCGGACAGTTGGACCTTGATGCGGTTTACCGAAACCGAACAGAATGGAACACTTGAGTGGCTGATTCGGAAGGATGGGTGCATGCACTGTCAAGATCCGGGTTGTCTCAAGGCGTGTCCCTCACCCGGTGCCATTGTTCAGTACAGCAATGGGATTGTGGATTTCCATCAGGAAAACTGCATTGGTTGCGGTTACTGCATCGCTGGCTGCCCTTTCAATGTGCCCCGCATCTCCAAAAATGACAGCAAGGCCTACAAGTGCACCCTCTGCTCTGACCGGATTGCGGTAGGCCTTGAGCCCTCTTGTATCAAAGCCTGTCCCACTCAGGCCCTGGTCTTTGGAAGTAAGTCGGACATGATCGATCATGCGAATGAGCGGGTTGCAGAACTGAAGGAAAGGGGGTTTGAAAACGCCGGGCTTTATGATCCCCAAGGCGTGGGGGGGACTCATGTAATGTATGTTCTCCAGCATGCGGATGCACCCGAACTCTATTCGGGGTTACCGGAGGCACCCCGCATCAGTCCGATGGTCGGACTTTGGAAGGGGGTCATGAAGCCCCTGGCTCTCGCGGCCATGGCCTTGACGGGCCTGAGTGGCCTCCTCCACTATCTGGTCGTCGGCCCGAATGATGCCGAACAACCCGAGGAGGGCCATTCAGATGAGCGCTAACTCCCGAATTCTTCGGTATGTTGCCAGTGAAAGGGTCAATCATTGGCTGACGGCCATCACCTTCATCTTGCTGGCTTTTTCAGGGCTTGCCCTTTTCCATCCTGCAGCCTTCGGTTTAACACAACTCTTCGGGGGGCCTGTCTGGACCCGGATCTTGCATCCCTTCCTTGGTCTTTTGCTTTTTCTCTCCTTTGCATCGCTTGCACTTCGGCTCTGGCGTCACAACCTCTTGACGGCCGATGATCTGGCCTGGCTCCTCCGCTTGAAGCGGGTCCTACAAAATCAAGAGGAGGGACTTCCAAAAGTCGGCCGATACAACGCGGGACAGAAATTGCTCTTCTGGACCATGGTGCTGACCATTGGTTTCCTTCTTGTGACGGGTATCGTGATTTGGAGGCCCTGGTTTGCTGATTACTTTCCCATCGAAATCATTCGGTTTTCTGCGCTGATTCATGCATTGTGTGCGGCGTTGATCATCACTGGGATCATTGTCCATATCTATGCTGCGATCTGGATTCGCGGTACCTTGGGCGCCATGATTCATGGGACCGTCTCCCAAAATTGGGCCCGAAAGCATCACCCGCTGTGGTTTGATCAGATCGATCGGAAGATGAAAGATTGAGTCGTAGCGACACCGCGACCGTGGGCGGCGGACAAAGAATCGTGCGACCGGATGCTCAGAAATTGCTCGTGCGTCGTCACCGGCAACTCGAGGAGTTTCTAAATGATCGGGCGATTCCCTTTCGCGAGCTGATCGAGCGGATTTCTCGACTTGTCGGGGTGCAAGTTAAGGTACTTGAACGGCTTGCGCCAAGGGGCCTCGTGCTAGGGGGGCGGGGTTTTTTAGAGGATGCGCCCCTCTTTCCCTGGCAGGAACTGATGGGTTTTATGTGCGAGACCCATGGCGATGTCTTACTTGGCGCGACGCTTCATCGCCGTGATCATGAAGAAGAGGCCTGGTGGGCACATCAGGTTGTGCGCATTCTTCAGGGTGAACCACTGGTCGACTCACCGGAGTTAACCGCTCCTTTAGTGGCCGCCATGCAGTTGATCTGGATGCAGACGGCCGTCAATGCACCTGCGCATTCTGCTACTGAATCCCACCTCTGCCCGATTTGTTTGGGTTTGCCAGTGGCAACTCTCATGGTTAAGGGGGAGGGGCCTGATGCTGGACGTTACTTTACATGCGGACTTTGCAGTACCATTTGGCCAAGGCCAAGATTAGGCTGTGCGCTCTGCGATAACCCAAAGGATCAGGTTCTGTTGAGCTCAAAAGGGCTCGGGCGCTCGGTTCAGTTGGAGGTTTGCGAGGCCTGCAACAGCTATGTCAAACGTTTTGAATTCCAGTGGGATCGACCGGTGGATCCGCAGGCTGAGGACCTTGCAAGTCTGAGTCTGGATTTGCTGGCGGCCGAAAAGGAATATTGCCGATTGGGTTTGAACTACCTGTTGATCGACGCATTCTCCGCCTGATACTCCCCCCCCCCAAACCGGTTGTCGACCATGCGCATGAATCGATTGGGCCTAAGCAGCGGGTGCGCTTTCACCCGCGTTCGGGCCAGGACCACAGCCCTCTTTGTAGCTCTCCTGCTGCTGGGTGGGTGTCATTCATTCGGTCCTGACAGCCTGATGGGAACCCACCCGCTTTACAACGATGCCATCAATCAGAGCATCAATGATCAGTTCCTGCAGAATCTGGTCCGCCTTCACTACCGGGATCCCACATTCTTCCTGGATGTGGTCAATGTGGCAGCCACCCTTAAGCTTGATTTCTACGGCGGTCTGGATCAGTCCACCATTGGCATGACCGGCACGGCCAACAATATCCTGAAATTCAGTGCAGGAACCAACTACACGACTCAGCCGGTCATTTCCTACTCGCCCATGCAGGGGGAGGATTTCGTGAAAAGCCTCATGGTGCCAATTTCCCTTCAGGCCATGTTTGCGCTTTCCAATTCCGGGTGGAGTGCCGTTCGCCTCTATGGTCTCATCATAGAGCACATCAATGGTCTCGATAATGCGCCCACAGCCTCTGGACCCCGGCCAGATGTGGCGCCAGAGCATGATGCTGAATTCAATGAATTTCTTCGGGTTCTGGAGGAACTTCGGGGAACCCGTACCGTATTTGCGCGTAACCTCAATGACCCGAGCAAGTCCGAGCTTGTGATCACGGCCAAATTCGAACCCCAGTATGCGGCTAAGGTAGATCGGCTCAAGCAACTGTTAGGCTTGAATCCGGACCTGGAGTCCTACAAGTTGGTGACCGATTTCACTCTGGCTGGCGGGGATACCGTGGCGATCAGTACGCGCCCGCTAATGAGCATTCTTTATTACCTCTCCCACCATATTGACACGCCCAAGGAACATCTGGATGAGGGATTGGTGCGCTTGACGCGGAATCCGAATGGGACCCCTTATGACTGGGGTTTGTCTCCCGTTGGCCGTTGGTTTCATATCAAGCAAAGCCAAGGGACTCCGGATCAGGCCTTCTTACGGGTCCCCTATCGGGACCGATGGTTCTACATTTCAGACCGCGACCTTGACTCCAAGGCCACTTTCACCCTCCTGACACAGCTTTTCCGGCTTCAGGCGGGCTCGGCCAAACCGATCATGCCCACCTTGACATTGCCAGTGAAATAAACGCTTAGCCGATTTATCAGAGTTGGTTCAAGATGGCCTCGACATTGGAGACCTCAAACTTTCCTGAGGCTTCGATGCCAAGGTAGGTCACAACCCCATCCTCAATCACCATGGCGAACCGGTGGGCTCTGATGCCCATCCCGTTCGGGCCAAGATCGCGCTCCAGTCCCAGTGTCTTGACGTATTCCGCCGAGCCATCCGCCAGCATTCTGACTTTTCCGAAGGCCCCTTTTTGCCGGCCCCATTCGGCCATGACAAAGTGGTCGTTGACGGAAAGACACCAGATTTCATCGACTCCTCTGGCCTTGAGATCGTCATATCGCTCGATAAAGCCAGGAAGGTGCTTGGCGGAGCAGGTGGGTGTGAAGGCGCCGGGTACGGCAAAAAGGACGATTTTTTTGCCCTTGGCTGCTTGTTCGACGTCTACCTTCTGGGGATTCATCGGACAGCCGGTCTCGGTGTCAAAATCGCAGCATTCCATGACCTGTCCCTTGGGCAGGTGTTCGCCAACGTTGATGCTCATGATGTTTACCTCAGGTAGGGTTAAGGTTTGTTGGTGGGCTCGCGACGAAATTCGCCTTCAATGTAAGTGTCCTTGAACGGCGAGCCAGCCCGTCTGGCCAGGGTTTCTAGCCGTTTCAGAACGCTAGCGACCAATCTTTGCCGGGTTGGCTCCCAAAAGCAAGGAATGCTGAGGAGGTCGGACAGAAAACCGGGAATCAACAAAAGAAGGCCACCTAGGATGGTCACTCCGGATTCGATGACTGCCCGATCAGGCGCTTTTTGGGGATCTAGTGCGTTTCTCAAGGTACTGATGCCTTTATCGCGAATGATCGCCCACCCCAGAGCAGAGCTGAGGACCATCAGGCTCAGCGCAGTCGTGGGGCCAATGAGGGCACTGACTCGAGCCAAAAAAGCCAGTTCAAGAATAGGCGTGAGGATCGCAGCGAATAAGAGCAGTCTTGTGTTCATTGCTAGTCGGAGGGGTTAATATTGAACCATTTTCGCTGCCTTTGCCTCTGTGTCTCAAGAAGTTTTGATTGTCCTTTGTACCTGCCCGGATGAAACAGTGTCGCGGCTCATTGCTGATGACCTGGTTTCACGTCGGCTTGCGGCCTGCGTGAGCCTGATTCCGGGTGTTCAGTCGGTGTATGAGTGGCAGGGGCGGCTGGAGCATAACCTTGAAGTTCAGCTCATGATCAAGACCACCGCCGCAGCCTATTCAGCGCTCGAGACCCGTATCAGGGTCCTTCATCCCTATGAGGTTCCCGAATGCCTTGCAATCCGTGTCGAGCGAGGCGCCAGTGACTACATGGATTGGGTCCGGGCGGAAGTCACACCTGTCGAAGTCTGAGAGCATGCACATTAGAAAGATGCGCCATTTTTACAGGATTTTCTTCTTGGTCTTGATGCAGGGCCTGTGTACTGCATGGGCTTTGTCGCCGGATCAACTATTACCGGCCAATCAAGCCTTCAAATCGTCCCAGCAACTGGGAAGCAAGGACATTACGTTCATCTGGGATGTTGCCCAGGGTTACCATCTCTATCAAAACCGACTCAAGTTCAGGGCAATAACTGCAGGTTTGGTTCTCGGGCAGCCCGATTTTCCGCAGGGCTTGATGGAGCATGATGATGCCATGGGGCCCATGGAGGTCTATCGGGGCCATGTCGAGATCCGGGTGCCAATCCTTGAACGCCCCGTAAATGATGCGCCCATCGAGGTCGAAGTGATCGCCCAAGGGTGTGCGGATGCGGGGATTTGTTATCCACCGCAGCGCCAGGCGCTTTCTCTTGTGGCTCCTCCTGAGCCGGTCTTGGTGGCGGCAGCGTCAGCGGATGGCGGGTTTGGAGACGTTCTTAAAAGTCTCGGGCTGAAGTCGGAATCTGCTCAAGGGGACCTTTTGCCGCCTGATCAGGCCTTTGTCTTCTATGCAGAGCGGCGGGAAGGTGGGCAGGTCTGGGTCTCCTTTCGGGTGGCCAAGGGGTACTACTTGTATCGGGAAAAATTCTCTTTTGACCTGACAGGGGAGCCCGGTACCCGGTTGGGTGCCTTCGAAATACCTCGGGGCGAGCCAAAGCAGGACCCGGAGTTTGGGCAAGTCGAGGTCTTTCATCAGGATGTTGCCTTCGTGCTGCCGGTTGAGGGTCCCGGGAGAAACGGGTCGATCGAACTGACGGCCCGTTATCAAGGCTGTGCGGATCGCGGTGTCTGTTATCCGCCTATGGAGAAAAAGCTGACGCTCGACCTGGGTGCCTCCAAAACACCGGTAACGACCCCTGCAGTGGAAGGTTCGGAGGCGCTGGCAAGTCCGGCCCCTTCTGAATGCAGCGCCAGCTCTCCCGAGGGCTTTGTTGAAACAGAGGGGCTGTCCGAGCAATGCGATGTGGTGTCAACCTTAAAGCATGCCTCCTTTGCCTGGACGCTGGTGAGCTTTCTCGGAATGGGCTTGCTCCTTGCCTTCACGCCCTGTATTTTCCCGATGATCCCCATTCTCTCGGGGATTATTGTTGGCCATGGGCACAAGATCACAACGGGAAGGGCTTTCGTGCTCTCTTTGAGCTATGTTTTGGCTTCAGCGCTGGCGTATACCGTGTTCGGGGTTCTGGCAGGCCTTTTTGGGCACAACCTTCAGGCGATGCTTCAGGAGCCCTGGATCATTGGCCTCTTTTGTGGGGTATTTGTGGTTTTGGCCTTGTCGATGTTCGATCTGCTCTCGTTCCAGTTGCCCGCCTTTTTGCAGTCAAGACTCGCCGGGGTCACTGGAAAATATCAGGGCGGCTCTGTCTCTGGTGCTGCTTTGATGGGTGGTTTTTCTGCACTGATTGTGGGTCCATGTGTTGCAGCGCCTCTTGCTGGTGCGCTGATTTATATCGGTCAAACGGGAGATGCGCTCCTTGGGGGAGCCGCCCTTTTCTGTCTTGGTCTTGGGATGGGGCTTCCGCTGCTGGTGATTGGCGCATCCGCCGGCAAGCTCCTGCCACGTGCCGGTGAATGGATGAATTCAGTCAAGGCGGTGTTTGGGGTGGGCCTTCTCGTTGTCGCCATCTGGCTGATGGGTCGCATCGTGCCGGTGCAAGTGACCATGGTGCTTTACGCATTGCTGATGATGATTACGGCTATTTACATGGGCGCTTTGGATGGCATTGCGCCTGAGTGCTCCGGCTGGAAGCGCCTCTGGAAAGGACTCGGGATTGTATTTTTGGTATACGGCATTCTCATGCTGGTTGGGGTTGCCGCGAATTCCGAAGATCCCTTGCAACCCCTTAAAGTCATTCGTGTCTCGGCCGGGACGCCTGGCAACGCTGGCGCCAATCGACCGGGTGCAGAGGCGCAAGGACTTGAATTCAAGGTGATCCATTCGCTTGCAGAGCTGAATCATGCGGTTAGAACCGCCGTCACCGAAGGACGACCCGTGATGCTGGATTTCTATGCTGATTGGTGCGTCTCCTGCAAGGAAATGGAACATTACACATACCGTGACCCTGAGGTCATAAAGGCCCTTGAGGGCTGGATGCTTCTAAAGGCAGATGTCACGGAGAATACCGAAAGCGACATTCAGTTGATGCGCCACTTCGGGTTGGTGGGTCCACCCGCCACCCTGTTCTTCGGGCTGGATGGTGACGAGCGTAAACCGCAGCGGGTTATCGGGTACATGGATGCCAAGGCGTTCATGAATCGGGTCAGGAGAGTTGCGCCATGATGATCAGAGTGTTGTTGATTCTGCTTGCCTTGGGCGCCCTTTTGGGGGGAGTAGGAACCTATCGCTATCTCCATGCGCCCACAGCAAGCCTTCCGGAGCCGGTTTTGGTCGACCTCGAGGGAAAATCCCACAGTCTCAAGGATTGGCGGGGTAAGGTCTTGGTGGTGAACTTTTGGGCGACCTGGTGTGCGCCCTGTCGTGAAGAGATCCCGATGTTCGTGGGTGTTCAAGACGAGCTTGGGGCCAGAGGGGTCCAGTTTGTCGGCGTGGCGATCGATGATCCGGCGGCAGTTCGTACTTACCTTGAGAAGTTATCGGTCAATTACCCCATGCTGATTGGTGGGAGCGATGTGCCGGCTTGGGCAGACAGTCTTGGCAATGAAATCTCCGCGTTGCCGTTTACTGTGATTTTTGATGCTCAGGGCAAAAAGGTATTCGCCCATGTGGGCGCATTAAAAAAGGAACCGCTGCTTGAGACCCTGAAAGGCGCACTTTCGCCTTAGGCCGAAAGTGGGGGCGCTTTTTCGCGCAAACAGGTGTCTTTTTATGGGATTTCGTGGACATTCCCCGCCTTTTTGGTCAGAATATCGTGGGTTTAAAGGACGTGGGGGGCATCGATTCGAACATGATCAGTATTCTCGTGCTGAATGGACCGAATCTGAACCTTCTGGGAGTGAGGGAGCCCGGTCTTTACGGGGCTTCCACTCTTTCGGAGATTGAGAATCTCCTTGATCAGCAGGCCAGCCAGTTGGGCTGTTCCCTTCAGTGCTTCCAAAGTAACTCCGAGTCAGCGCTGATCGAAAGAATTCATCAAGCCTATCGCGACGGTGTCGATTACATCCTGATCAACCCAGGGGCTTTTACTCACACCAGCATCGCAATTCGGGATGCCTTCCTCGCTACCCGCATTCCTTTCATCGAGGTTCATTTGTCCAACGTGCATGCCCGGGAGTCCTTCCGGCAGCACTCTTATCTTTCCGACATAGCCCGTGGCGTTATCTGTGGCCTCGGGCCGCAAGGCTATGAGCTCGCCTTGCAGGCAGCCTACCGATCCACAACAGACATTCAAGGTTCCTAAAACAATGGATATCCGAAAAATAAAAAAACTGATCGATATGATCGGTGAATCCGATGTTGCTGAAATCGAGATTCACGAGGGGGAAGAATCCGTCCGTATCAGCCGCAACAGTTCGGTGCAGATGGCGCCTCAGGCCTACATGGCGCCAGCGCCAATGCTTCAGGCGGCTCCAGCGGCTCAGGCCGCAATGGTCCCGGATGCAGCGCCCAAAAAGGGTGAAGCCGATGCGCTCTCGGGTCACGTGGTCCGGTCTCCGATGGTCGGTACTTTCTATCGTTCCTCAGCGCCAGGATCAAAGGTCTTCGTCGAAGTCGGACAGCGCGTTGAAGTCGGCGATACGCTTTGCATCATCGAGGCCATGAAGATCCTCAATCAGATCGAGGCAGACAAGAGCGGCAAAGTCACCAAGATTCTTGTCGAAAACGCCCAGCCCGTCGAGTACAACCAGCCTTTGTTCATCATCGAGTAGGCTTCGACGTCATTTTGTTGCCCGAATAATCGAGAACAGCCATGTTCGCAAAAATCCTGATCGCCAACAGAGGCGAGATTGCCCTTCGAATTCTGAGGGCCTGCCGGGAACTGGGGATCAAAGCGGTTGCGGTCCACTCTGAGGCCGACCGTGATCTCAAGCATGTTCGACTGGCCGATGAATCCGTCTGCATTGGCCCTGCGCCGTCCAAGGAAAGTTACCTCAATGTGCCCGCCATCATTGCGGCGGCAGAAGTGACCGATGCCGAGGCAATTCACCCTGGCTATGGGTTCCTCTCGGAGAACGCCGGGTTTGCTGAAAAGGTCATGAAGAGTGGATTCACCTTCATTGGCCCCAAGCCGGAGACCATTCGCACAATGGGCGACAAGGTTTCCGCCATTGAGGCCATGAAGCGCGTGGGTATCCCTTGTCTTCCAGGGTCTGATGGCCCGCTGGGTGACGATCCCCAGTTGAATCTGAAGATTGCCCGAAAGATCGGTTTTCCGATCATCATCAAGGCGGCCGGCGGTGGCGGCGGACGAGGGATGCGGGTGGTCCACAGCGAAGCGAATCTTGCCAGTTCCATTGAGTTGACCAAGGGTGAGGCTGCGGCCGCCTTCGGTAACGATATGGTCTACATGGAAAAGTTTCTTGAAAACCCTCGCCATGTTGAATTTCAGGTGATTGCGGACAGTCATGGCAATTGTGTTCATCTCGGCGAGCGGGATTGTTCCATGCAGCGGCGTCATCAGAAGGTGGTTGAAGAGGCGCCAGCGCCCGGCATCAGCGATGAAAAGCGTCAGGAAATGGGGGCCAAATGTGTCAATGCCTGCATTGAGTTGGGCTACCTTGGAGCAGGCACCTTCGAGTTTCTGTATCAGGATGGCGAGTTTTACTTCATCGAGATGAACACGCGGGTTCAGGTAGAGCATCCGGTGACCGAGATGGTCACTGGCTTTGATATTGTTAAAGAACAGTTGCTGGTGGCATCGGGTGAGCCGCTGTCCTTTAAGCAGTCCGATGTCCGAATGCGGGGTCATGCCGTGGAGTGCCGCATCAACGCCGAGGACGCAAAGACCTTTATCCCAAGTCCCGGATTGATTGAACAGTTCCATATGCCTGGTGGTCCCGGGATTCGCGTCGAGACGCATATCTACAATGGTTACCGGGTCCCTCCCTATTACGACTCCATGATCGGCAAGCTGATTGCGCATGGGGAGGATCGTGCCAGCGCCTTGGCACGTATGCGAACCGCGCTGAATGAAATGGTGATCGGGGGTATCAACTGCAACATTCCTTTGCTGGTGGATATCATCTCTGACAAAGGTTTCGAGGCCGGTGGACAAAACATCCACTACCTCGAGAAAAAGCTCGGAATCAAACACTGATGTGGCGACAACTGGTCGCAACGGTCGACCAGTCTGACGCCGAGACGGTCTCTGATTGGCTCGAACGCCAAGCTGCGCTCTCCATCAGTCTTGATGATGCCGGTGATGAACCCTTGTTTGAGCCTCCGGTTGGCGAGACGCCTCTCTGGCATCAGGTCAAGGTCACGGCTCTTTTTGATGAGCAGGTGCCTGTCGAATCCATCGGATCCGAACTTGAGCGGGTATTTGGGGGAAAGGTACAAGCGCTTGAGATCCAAACGCTCGAGGATCAGGTTTGGGAGCGGGCCTGGATGGCGCATTTCAGCCCTATGTCTTTCGGCGAGAGGCTCTGGATCTGCCCGACCGGCTTTGAACCACCCGAACCCGATGCGGTCAACGTCATCTTAGATCCGGGTCTTGCCTTTGGTACGGGTACCCATCCCACCACCGCACTGTGTCTGGCATGGCTGGACTCTCTGGATCTTCGTGGCAAAACCCTTTTGGATTATGGCTGCGGCTCAGGGATTTTGGCGATTGCCGCATTGTGCCTTGGTGCAGTCTCGGCAACGGGGATCGATATCGATCCTCAGGCCTTGCTTGCCAGTCGCGATAATGCCCGGAAAAACGGGGTTTTGGACCGGTTTGATCTGCATCTCGCGGGATCGGGTGACGCTGGTCTACACGATGTGGTGGTGGCCAACATTCTCGCAGGGCCATTGGTGGAGTTGGCTCCGGCCATGCTCTCGCATCTGCGCCCGGGGGGTCGAATCGCCCTTTCAGGTCTTTTGAGAGACCAGGCCGAGTTGGTCATGGATGCGTATCGCGGCGAGATTGACTTTGACCCGATTCAGGTCCGCGATGACTGGGTTCTCCTATCCGGTATCAAGACGCATCCAGTGTCTGGATGATCCAGGTGCGAATGTCCTGAATCTCCTGCTGGCTCACCGAGTGCGGAATCGGGTACTCATGCCAGTCAACGTCGTATCCGGCGGCAATCAGTCTGTTTTTAAGTGTGCGCCCCAGATCGACTGGAACAATCGTGTCCTTCGAGCCATGGGCTACAAAGGCGCGGTGGGGTCTTTCAGCCCTGATAAATTCACCCTCGCTCACGTCATAACAGGACAAGGCAATCGCGCCTTTGAACATCCCCGGATAGCGGGTCAGCATGGCAGCGGCGATGACCCCGCCTTGCGAGAAGCCGGCTACGATGATCTGATCAGGCTGGATTCCCGATTCCACTTCTTGCTCCAGAAGCCCAAGGGTCAGACTGCAGGAGTCCGTCACGCCCTGAAGATCAGGCGTTCTGCCAATGTCGGTATGGGCGATGTCGTACCACGCCCGCATGACGAGTCCGCCATTGATCGTCACGGCGCGGCGGGGCGCATGTGGAAAAATAAAGCGGGTTCCAAGGCGTTGCGGGAGATTCAGTTCGCGGGCAATCGGTTCGAAATCATGACCGTCCGCGCCCAGGCCGTGGAGCCAAATGACAGAGGAACGCGCCTCACCCTGAGGCTCGATGACCAGCGGCGGGGAGCGTGTTTGGAGGGAGGTGTCCATGCGTTTCAGAGCGCTGAAAGCGCCTCGAGCACGGCATCGGCATGTCCTTTGACGTTGACCTTTCGCCATTCGGCGAGCAGGTGACCGTCAGGGCCGATCAGAAAAGTGCTACGTTCGATGCCAAGCACTTGCTTGCCATACATATTCTTTATCTTGATCACATCGAATAGCCGGCAAAGAATTTCGTCCGAATCCGACAGCAATTCGAAGGGGAAAGCCTGTTTGCACTTGAAGTTTTCATGGGACTTCAGGCTGTCTCTTGAGACCCCCAGGATGTCGGCATTCAGTGCCTGAAACTTCGGATAGAGGTCCCTAAAATTCTGGCCCTCCGTGGTACACCCCGGGGTACTGTCCTTGGGGTAAAAGTAGAGGATCAGATAACGTCCCTTAAAATCGTCCAGCGAGAGTGACTGACCACTGGTGGCTAGGGCCTCGAAGGCGGGGACTTTTTCACCGATGGTAATATCTGCCATAAAGTATCTCCTTGTGGTTTAGCGCTTCACGGGTTCCAGGATGGCATCGAGATTCATCTGGTCGCAAAAATCCAGAAATTCGTCTCGCAAGGAGACGATGCGCATGCCTTGAGGGATCCTGACGATCATGTGCGCCAGGAACAGGGGCGCGCCGGTATAGGGCGCTGAATAACGGCTGGTGGAGAGATCAATGATGCTGACGCCCCGATTGGCAAGGAACTCGCTGAGATCATGAATGTTGTTGATTTGATCCGTGGCGAAAATGTCGATGGCATAGGGAAGTCCGAGTTCTTCCTCAGGGGGGGGCGTCTCTTGTTCCTGAGCCCTTAACAGGTGCATGCGAAGCCCGAACCGATTAGAGAAAGCCTCCATGGCGTTCTCGAGGCGTGCGACATGATTCCAGTTCCCCTCGACCAGCAGGTGCCCGGCAAATTCAAGACCCAGCTCGGTCATCCGGCTTTCAAGGACCGTGCATTTTGCATCCTTGATGGTTCGGGTCAGTTCGATGATGAGGTCGGGTTTATTCTCACCCAAGATGGTGATAGCAAGCTGCATGGAACGTGAGCGAATAAAAAAAAATAAATAGATGAGAAGTCTACCATCTTAGCCCGGGCCTTTTGGGGCCCGCTGAGACCCTCAATCCCCGGCGTTCGGTTGTCACGGAAGGCCCCGCCACGGTACCATTTGGGTTTGACATGATCTTGGAAAGCGAATGATGAAGGGGAGCCTCGTTGCGTTGGTAACGCCCATGGAGCCAGACGGTTCCATTGATCGAAAAGGGCTGAGGCGACTGATCGACTTCCACATCGAGGAAGGCACTGACGGAATCGTCTCGGTGGGCACGACAGGTGAATCTGCGACCCTCGATGAAGATGAGCATCTGGAGGTCATTCGCCTGACCATCGAGCAGGTTCAAGGACGAATTCCGGTCATCGCTGGCACGGGCGCCAACTCCACAACCGAGGCCATCAGCCTGACCCGCAAAGCCAAGCAGGTCGGAGCCGACGCCTGTCTGCTAGTGACGCCTTACTACAATAAGCCGACGCAAGAGGGCTTATTTCTCCATCACAGCGCGATTGCAGAGGCTGTCGATATTCCCCAGATTCTCTACAACGTTCCGGGCCGGACCGCCTGCGACATGCTGCCTGAGACGGTGGCTCGTCTCTCCAAAGTCCCAAATATCATTGGCATCAAGGAGGCAACGGGTAACCTTGAGCGGGCCAGAGCCATCATCTCAATGTGTGGCCCTGACTTTCTGCTTTATTCTGGGGATGATGCGACCTCAGGGGAATTTTGTTTGTTAGGGGGGCATGGGGTGATCTCGGTCACCGCCAATGTGGCCCCTCGACTGATGCATCAGCTGTGTGAATTGGCACGCCGCGGGGACCGCGCCCAGGTGGAAGCGATTGATGGGAAGCTGAGCGGGCTCCACCGAGATCTGTTTATTGAGTCCAATCCGATTCCCGTCAAATGGGCGCTGGCTGAAATGGGTTTGATTGGGCCTGGAATCCGGCTACCGCTCACCTGGCTATCACAGGCCTGCCACGAGCCGGTTCGTGCGGCGCTCCGGCAAGCTGATCTGATCTGACGGGGTCACCATGCAGGGGCATTTTCCAAGGCGACTGGCACCGCTGGTGTGTGTGCCCATGATTCTGGCAGGGTGCTCTTCCATCACGAAGTTATTCCCGGACAAGCATAAGCAGTACCAGTACACCAGCGAAATCGATGCGCTTGAAATACCCCCGGATCTGACATCCACCACGGTGGATGGGGCGCATGGCGGCCGTCATGATGCCTGGGAGTCACCGGCACAAAACAGCGAAGCGTCTGAGCCCAGTTCATCGGATGGACGTGAGGCCACACCCGCCCCCGGGGCTGAGATGAGCTCAGATACCTCAAGGGCCTACCGGAAGGGCAGTGGCCACGTCGCACCCGTCCTTGCAGAAAGTGCCGAAGACAGTGTTCCCTTGATCGAGGTGCAGGCTCCTCTGGAGATTACCTGGGCTGAGGTCAACAAGGCGCTGGGGCGTCTGAAGCTTGAAATTACCGATCAGAACAGGGCCAGTGGGTTGTATGTGGTGCATTACCTCAAGGACCAACAGGTCTATGAGGATCGGGGTTTCTTTGGGGATGTTGCTGACATGTTCGGCCAGGGCCCCGGCCATACCAAGGAGTATCGGATCAAGCTTGAACAGCGTGATGAAGTGACCTCGATCTTTGTTTTGGATGCCGAGGGCAAGGTTCTGCGTGATGGCGAAGGTCTTGAATTGCTCAAGCAACTGAATGCAACGCTGCAGTCCACCAGTCTAGGTAGTCACTCCAAAAAGTGACCTTCTGTCTGAAAATCCCAGCAAGCCCGACTGATCCTCACGGGCCGTATCTGCAGGGATTTTGACCGTATCCTCTTTTCACCAACAGACTCTCTATTAGTTGCCCATGATTCTGACTCTAAAGGGCCCTGCGGCCCTCTCGGAATTCCGAAGCCAGCGCCTACTGCGTGATTTGCAGCAGATTTCGCCCGCGGTTATCGCGATCGGTGCGTCGTATCGGCACCTGATAGAGGCCAAGCGCCCTCTGGATGAGGATGAACTGAGCCGCCTGAAGCTGGTGCTTGATTATGGCCCGATCGCCGATGAAGCGGATGGATCCCTGCATCGACTGGTGGTTCCCCGGCTCGGAACGCTGACGCCCTGGTCAACCAAGGCAACCGATATAGCAAGGCACTGCCGGCTTGAGATGATCCTCCGGATTGAGCGAGGCATTCTTTATACGCTGCAGATCTCAGAACCCCTCATCGACGACGACCTCAGGGCGGTTGAGGCCCGGCTCTTCGACCCCATGACCCAAACCCTTCTTGCCGAGGATCAGGTCGCCACCCTTTTCAAGCATCACGCGCCTCAACGGCTTGACACGGTCCCGGTGATCGAAGAGGGCATGACGGCTCTGGTTCAGGCCAACAGGACCCTGGGTCTGGCCCTGTCGGAGGATGAACTTGACTACCTTTACCAAAGCTTCTCGGATCTCAGGCGGAACCCGACCGATGTTGAACTGATGATGTTCGCGCAGGCGAACTCCGAGCATTGTCGCCACAAGATCTTCAACGCGACCTGGACCCTGGATGGGGATCCGCGTGATCTTTCCCTCTTCCAGATGATTCGCAATACCAGCAAAGTTGCGCCGGGCGGTATTCTCTCCGCCTACAGCGACAATGCGGCGGTGGTCGCTGGCCCCACGACCTCCGTGTTTCTTCGCGATCCTTCGACCGGACTCTATAGTTATGAGGAGGAACCCGCGCATCTATTGATGAAGGTCGAAACGCATAACCATCCAACGGCGATTTCGCCATTTCCCGGGGCGGCGACAGGATCGGGAGGCGAAATCCGCGATGAGGCGGCGACGGGTCGTGGTTCCCAGACCAAAGCCGGGCTGACGGGTTTTTCTGTTTCCAACCTTCGAATCCCGGAATTTGAGCAGCCGTGGGAGGTCAATCACGGTCGACCCCAACGCATCGCATCGGCGCTCGAGATCATGACCGCGGGTCCCTTGGGTGGTGCTGCTTTCAATAATGAGTTCGGACGGCCCAATATCTGCGGCTATTTTCGGACCTTTGAACAACCGGAGATGGGCGATTCCAGAGCCCTCCGTGGTTACCACAAGCCCATCATGCTCGCAGGTGGCATGGGTAACATCCGTCCCTCGCAACTGGGCAAGAATCCCTTGCCGGAGGGGACCCTGATCGTGGTTCTCGGTGGTCCGGCCATGTTGATTGGTCTAGGCGGGGGAGCGGCTTCCTCCGTGGCCTCGGGCGAGAGTTCAGAGGATCTCGATTTCGCCTCAGTGCAGCGAGAAAATCCTGAAATGCAGCGTCGCTGCCAGGAGGTGATCAACCATTGCAATGCCATGGGGGAACTGACACCGATTCTGTCCATTCACGATGTTGGCGCCGGCGGGCTGTCGAATGCGGTTCCTGAAATCATTCATGATGCCGACCGGGGTGGGTCATTCGATCTGAGGCGCATTCTGAGTGACGAGCCGGGTATGGCCCCGATGCAAATCTGGTGCAACGAGTCCCAGGAGCGTTACGTGCTTGCCATCAAACCCGAGGGGCTTCCGCGGTTTGAGGCGTTCTGCCAGCGTGAGCGTTGCCCGTACGCCGTGATTGGTCACGCGACCTTGGATGAGACGCTGATCCTCAGGGATCCGCTGCTAGGCGAGGATCCTGTGAATATTCCGATGGGACTCCTGTTCGGAAAACCTCCCCGGATGGAGCGCAGCGGAAATACGGCAAAACCCCGGCATCCTGCTCTGCAGTTTACGGGTGTCGACCTCGAAGAGGCCGTCCGACGGGTTCTGCGTTGCCCCTCTGTGGCAGACAAGAGTTTTTTGATACATATCGGTGATCGCTCCGTAGGTGGCCTGGTCGCGCGTGATCAGATGATCGGCCCGTGGCAGGTTCCGGTATCGGATGTTGGCGTCACTGCAACCGGTTTTCATGCCATCACGGGAGAGGCGATGGCAATGGGGGAGCGTGCACCTATCGCCCTGATCAATGCGGCCGCCTCGACCCGCATGGCGGTTGGTGAGGCCTTGACCAACATCGCAGCTGCACGCATCGATGATGTATCGAACATCAAGCTTTCAGCCAACTGGATGGCTGCAACCGGAACGTCGGAGGAAGATGCGGCGCTGTTTGAAGCGGTTGAAGCCGTTGGCATGCGTCTTTGCCCAGATCTGGGCATCGCGATCCCGGTGGGTAAGGATTCTTTGTCGATGAAAACGGTTTGGCAGGATGGCGGGGTTGAAAAAGTCATGCGTTCCCCGCTATCGCTGATCATCACTGCTTTTGCCCCGGTAGCGGATATCAGCGGAACGCTGACGCCACAATTGCGTTTGGACTTGGGTGATACGGCTCTGATCCTGATCGACCTCGGGGCCGGGCAAAACCGTTTGGGCGGATCTGCCTTGGCGCAGGTCACCGGCCAGTTGGGTGACAGTGCACCCGATCTGGATGATGCGGGTCTCCTTAAGTCATTTTTTGAGACCATCCAATCGCTGAACGAGCGGCGGCTGCTTCTGGCCTACCATGATCGCTCCGATGGGGGACTTTTCGCGACGGCCGTGGAGATGGCTTTCGCCGCCCGCTCAGGGCTTCGGCTTCAGTTGGACGATTTAGGTCAAGACGATATGGCCGCCTTGTTCTCGGAGGAACTGGGTGCGCTCGTGCAGGTCCGCACCTCCGATCTGGTTGAAGTACTTGGAATTCTCGCCCGCGCAGGTCTCGACAAGGTCAGCCATGTCGTTGGTGAGCCGACATTCGATGGTTCGATCCGGATTGAGCGAGCCGGGCGTCCGGTTTACTCTGCAACGCGCGGCGCACTTCAGTCGATCTGGTCGGAAACCAGTTATCGCATGCAGGCCTTAAGGGATCATCCAGAGTGTGCGCGTCTTGAGTTTGCGCGTATCGCTGATGACCATGACCCGGGTCTTCATGCCAAGCTCACATTCGATCCGGCCGAAAATCCAGCGGCCCCCTTCGTTCATCGGGCAAAACCCCGGGTGGCGATCCTCCGCGAGCAAGGAGTTAATGGTCATGTCGAAATGGCCGCGGCGTTTGATCGGGCCGGGTTTGAGGCCGTTGATGTTCACATGAGCGATTTGGCCGAGCGCCGACAGCGCTTGGATGAATTCGCAGGCCTGGTTGCCTGTGGTGGGTTTTCATTCGGCGATGTATTGGGGGCGGGTGGCGGATGGGCCAAGTCAATTCTTCTGAACGAATCCTTGAGGGAGTCGTTTAGCCGTTTCTTCGAGCGGCCAGATAGCTTTGGCCTTGGCGTTTGCAACGGCTGTCAGATGATGTCCCATTTGAGGGATCTGATTCCAGGTGCCAAGGGCTGGCCGAGTTTTCTCCGGAATCGGTCGGAGCAGTTTGAGGCGCGTGTGGTGATGGTTCAAGTCGAAGCTTCTCCTTCGATCTTTTTCCAAGGCATGGCCGGCTCAAGAATGCCTGTGGTGGTGGCACATGGCGAGGGTCGTGCCGCCTACACAGATCCCCAAATACAGGGCGGGCATCCGGCGCTGCGCTATGTGGATCACTACGGCACGATTAGCGAGACCTTTCCTTTCAATCCGAATGGCTCACCCCAGGGATTGACGGGACTCACGAATGAGGACGGCAGGTTCACCATTATGATGCCGCATCCTGAGCGGTGTTTCAGGACCGTTCAGAACTCCTGGCGTGATCCCGCCTGGGGTGATTATGGTCCCTGGATGCGCATGTTCAGAAACGCCCGCTGGTGGGTCGGTTGATGCCATGAGGTCTCCCGGGATTCATTGCCTATGGGTGCTGGTGATCGGGGTGTTGGCCGGCTGCGCCTCGGGCGTAAAGCCGCAGGCAATTGCCCCCTTTGATGCTGCTCAGGCGAAAAAAGGGTTGAGCCCAGGTGCGAACAGCATCCATGGAGCAGCCTATCTGTGGCTCTCGACCGGCGGACTTTTAAGTTGCGCGGGAGAGAGTGCCACCCTCTATCCGGCAACGGCCTACGCGAGACAATGGGCGAAGGCGGTCTACCAGGATGTCGAGAATGGGAAGGCGCAGCCCCCCGATTTTTTCTACCGCCCGGCAAACGAGGAGCCACATCAATTTCCGGTTGATTCGGCCTTTCTGGCCCATGCACGGACGGTTGCCTGCGACCCGGAGGGTCAGTTTAGTTTTGAGAATGTGGCCGATGGTGACTTTTTTGTAGTTGCCAAACTGGTCTGGCAACGCCATGTTTTCGATGAGCACAGTTATTTCTATGGCAAGCGCTACCACGACTTTGAGGGTTCGGTGATTCGCGCGGTCCACGTACAAGGCGGGATTCCGACCAAGGCCAAGATGACGTGGTCAGTGCCAAACACCCGGCTTGGACTCTGGTAGCGCAACAGGCTTTCGGTGAAGCGGCCGATCGACCCAATCCCTGGCCCAGGGGGCTGATCGCCATCACACCGGCTTGCACTTTTGCGACACGGTGTGTGCCTTCAGTAGCCTCTGAAGGGCCCTTGGCGCTAAAATGAAGCCATGCTGTCCTCCGGGCACCCCCTATATTTGCTGGAAATCCCATGAATCAGACCGAGCGCAACATTCCGGTTGCCCACAATGCCTACAACACCGATGACCTGAGAATCGTCGGTATTCGAGAGGTCATTTCTCCCTCGAAGGTCCTCGAGGAGTTCCCGATTTCGGCTAAGGCGGCGGAGACGGTCATTCAGGCCCGCCGGGAGGTCCACGAGATTTTGGCGGGCCACGACGACCGACTGTTGCTGATCATTGGTCCCTGCTCAATCCACGATCCGGATGCTGCTATCGACTATGGCCGTCGCCTGCTTGCCCTCAAACAGGCTTTTGATAAGGACCTGGTCATCATCATGCGGGTCTATTTTGAGAAGCCGCGGACGACGGTGGGTTGGAAAGGTCTGATCAACGATCCGGATCTCGATGAGAGCTTCAACATCAACAAGGGTCTCAGGACGGCGCGGAAGCTCCTTCTGGAATTGAATGCGCTGGGTATGCCGGCAGCGACCGAGTATCTGGATGTCATTTCTCCCCAGTATGTTTCAGACCTGATTGCCTGGGGTGCCATTGGGGCAAGGACGACGGAAAGCCAGGTTCACCGGGAACTGGCTTCGGGCATTTCCTGTCCGGTGGGATTCAAAAACGCGACTGACGGCGGTGTTCAGGTCGCGATTGATGCCATTCATGCGGCCGGTCGGCCGCATCATTTCCTCTCTCTGACCAAGGCTGGCCACTCAGCCATTTTTACAACGACTGGAAATCCCGATTGTCATGTCATCCTCCGTGGGGGCAACGATCGACCAAACTACGATGCCATCAGCGTTCAGAAAGTGGCTGAGGCCCTCGATAAAGCAGGGCTCCCCCAAAACATCATGGTCGATTTCAGCCATGCCAACAGCCTCAAACAGTACCACCGCCAGATGCAGGTGGGTGAGGAAGTGGGTGAGCAGATCGCCCAAGGTGACCGACGTTTATTCGGTGTGATGGTCGAAAGTCACATTCATCCCGGAAGCCAGAAGCTGGAGCCGGGGAAAACACTGGCCTACGGGCAAAGCATCACCGATGCCTGCTTGGGTTGGGACGATAGTCGATTGCTGGTCGAGCAACTGGCGCAATGCGTTCGTAATCGACGGACGGTCCCCTGAGGCACTTTGAACTTCGGCGGCCCTGTCGGTTTCTAAGGTACGGTAGAATCCGCACCATCGGTTTGGAGATGATGCTTTCGACGGTCGACTGGGAATTGCTCCCTTGTCTGACGGTAAACTTTTAGCAAATTTATTAAGGAGAACTGGAATGAGCGTACTTGTTGGTAAAAAAGCCCCTGATTTCAAGGCAGCTGCGGTGCTGGGTTGTGGCAGCATCGTTGATGACTACGCATTCTCCGAAAAAACAAAGGGGAAATATGTTGCGGTCATTTTCTACCCGCTAGATTTCACGTTCGTGTGTCCCACTGAGTTGGTTGCCCTTGATCATCGTCTGGATGAATTGAAAAGCCGCGGCGTTGAGGTTTTGGCGGTTTCAGTTGATTCCCAGTTTACCCATGCAGCGTGGCGCAACACGCCGGTCGATAAGGGTGGTATTGGTCCGGTCCGCTATACCATGATTGCCGACGTCAGCCATGCCATCACCAAGGCATACGATGTGGAAGTCGAGGGTGCGGCGATTGCCTATCGGGGTACATTCCTGATCGATAAGGAGGGCACGATTCGTCATCAGGTTGTCAACGACCTGCCCCTTGGGCGTAACATGGATGAGCTGATCCGGATGGTCGATGCGCTTCAGTTCTTTGAGCAGCACGGTGAAGTATGCCCGGCTGGCTGGAACAAAGGCAGCAAGGGGATGAAGGCAGACGCCGATGGAGTGGCTGCATACCTCAAAGAAAATGCGTCCAAGCTCTAATTGAGAGCGGACTTCAGTCGTACGTTGCGGCTGACGGTAAAAAGGGGCTGGGACTGCAAGGTTTCAGCCCCTTTCTTATATGACCAGTTCGCTTAGTATCCGGGATTTTGCGGGTGGGTGCGGCGCAGGATCAAAAGATAAACAAGCCCGGCAACCAAGGCACCAATAAAGACCGAGGAAAAGCCGACGAGCGAAGCCGTCCCGGTCGCATTTTGGGCATGTAACTGCGTCATCATGGGTTTGGCAACTGCCAAACTCCAGACAAAATTGGGAAGATAAAACGAAACGACCCCGGCAAAGGCCCACTGGAAGCCCGGCAGATGTTTTGATTCAGCGCTTTTGTAAAACCCCAGAGCGATCAGGATCGCGATCAGTCCTCCAAACATGATGTCACCTCACATTGATGTTGTTATAGGAGCGAGAGGGGCCACGCCTTTGGAAGAAAGTCGCACCCTAGGGCAAAAGACCTCTGCTGGATTCGATAGTTCCCAAGCCAGGTTATCGACGGACTCGGATCAGGACCTCAGGGCGACTTTGCGATTTCGAAATCGCATTAAGAGATAGACGGGAACGCCACCGAGCAGCAGCAACAGGCCCATCTGAGTTTCATCCGGGCGTCTCAGGCCGATGCTGAAGCAAAAGCTTATGGCCACGGCGCTGAAGATCAGTGGAATTACCGGATAACCGAGCGTGCGATAGGGTCTTTGGAGGTTGGGTTCCCGGATCCTCAGGACGATGACGGCAAGCGCTGTCAGTCCGTAGAAAGCCCAGGTGCCAAACAGCGCATAGTCAAGAACCCGCTCGAAGGCGGAGGGATGCTGACCCAGTATCAGGATCAGCGCGGAGGCAAGGCTTGCTTGAAAGAGCAGGGCTAGCGAGGGTGTTCCGGTCACCGGGTTGACTCGCGCCAAGCGCTGCACAAAAAGGCCATCGCGAGCCATGGCGTAGAAAATACGGGCCCCGGACAGAATGGAGCCATTCAGGGCGGCGAGTGTTGAGATCAGGGCGGCGATCGTCAGGGCTTTTGCCCCAGGCTCTCCTAGCAAGCTATGAGCCACATCTTGGGCGACACGACTGGATTGTCCGACCGCTGAAAAGGGCAGGATCAGAAAATAAGCGATATTGGTGATGACATAGATACCTGCAACGGCCAACACACCCAAGGTCAGGACCCGGGGGATCGTTTGATTGGGTGTTTCGATTTCACCACTGACCAGCGTCAGGTTGTTCCAGCCGTCAAACGCCCAGAGGGCGGCAGCGAGGGCTGCCGAGTAGCCAAGCAGACCCTGAAGTTCTCGAGGTTCGGTCGTGTTCATGTCCGCCAAAAAATGCCCCCAGTCTCCCTTGTCTGAGGCAAAAGCCAGCAAACAGAGTCCCAGAATGGCCAGCAGTTTGATGGAGGTCAGGATCACTTGCAGGGTACCGCTTCGACTGACGCCAAGGAGGTTGATCCCGGTCAGGGCCAGGATTCCCGCGATCGATATTGCCTGAGCGCCGTTAACGGGGAGCGTTCGGGATCCCACCACCAGAGACTGATGCAAACCATCCACAAAAAGTCCCATGAACGCGCTGGCAGCCAGCCCGATGGCGGCAATGGAACCGGTTTTCCCGATTACGATTTGTTGCCAGCCAAACAGAAAGCCAAACGCCGGGCCGTAGGCGCGCCTCAGAAACGCATACTCGCCTCCGGCTTCCGGAAGGGCGCTGCCCAGTTCGGCATAGGTCAGAGCGCCACAAAGGGAGAGCAGGCCGCCGATGATCCATACGAGAAAGACACCCGTGATCGAACCCGTTTCCCGGGCCATCGTGGCCGGCACCAGAAAGATGCCGGTTCCGATCACGGTTCCGGCCAGAAGGGCCGCGGAGGCCCAGGGGGTCAGCGCGCGTTGGAGATGGTCGTGTTCGGGCATGCGGGCTTGGTTTCCAGCGCTTTAAGCTACCAGAGCTTGAATTTTTCGAGGGTATACCCTTCAGGGATTTCAAAGCGCCTACCGGAGGCTGGGCTCCGATTAATGGCATCCAGTCTGACGGTTAGTGTGCTCCGACGGCCATCGGTCCAAGACACAGGAATTCCCTCAAGAGGGGAGAGTTCCTCCTGGTGAATGATGAATCCGGTGTGTCCGAGAAGGGTGGCTGCTTCCAGCAGCAGTTGGTGGATGAGGCTGGAAAAATCCCCGAGTATTTGCGTATCTTCAGGATGTAATGCCAGCGCCTTCGGGCTCGCCAGGCAAAATTCCCCCAGCGCCTTCTCGGCAGAGCTGACTCTGTAGGGTTTGCAGGGCACTTCAGCAACATGCTGCTCATTTCCATGGGGTCGGATGTGGCCCTTTTCGGTCTGACTCTGGGCCTTGATCAGGGCGTCTATGGGGATGCCCGACAGCATCTTTTCCCACTTCGCCCGTTGAGCGGCATCTAAGGTTTTAAGTTGTGTCCCAAAGCCTTTGAGCATGGGGGCGACCAGCATGATCTGGTCGGAAAGATGGCGAATGGCCTTCTGACTGATCAATGCATAGCTTTTTCGGGCATGATGGATGAGTGCTATCTGGTTGCTTTTGTGATCATAAAGCAGCGCTAATTGGGCATCACCCCCCAACGCCTCTATCCAGATCTGATCGTTTTTAAGGTAGACCGTCTGCTTGCTATCGTCTTGTTTTTGGGTGATCTTAAAGTCGAGAACCGCCTCGGCGTGAACTTGAGCCGTCAAGAACACGGATAAGAGAAACGCTCGCCAGATGTGTCGATATCTGACGTCATCGTCGTTGGTTTGGATCGGTTTCTCCATGGGACCTGCGCTTTCAAAGTGAAACGCCATGATGGCATGAATCGATGAAAATCGCTGGGAACTTCTCGCTTTTTTCAGGAACAAGTCCAGTGCCATGAGTCATCATCATAGCGCCCACTCCCATAGCCACGAACATCCGACCGGAAAACTGAGGTTGGCAGTTTCACTCTTTCTGACGCTTGGTTTTGTCGGTGTGGAGCTTTTCATGGGGCTCAGGGCAAACAGTCTGGCGCTACTGACTGATGCTGTTCACAACCTGACGGATGCAATTGCTCTGGTTTTATCCTTGTTGGCGGTCTATTGGGCGGCCAAGCCCTCGCACTCCAGAAAAACCTTTGGATATCACCGGGCCGGCATTCTGGTGGCGCTGGCCAACTCGCTGGTTTTGGTGTTTATCTCAGCCGGTGTCATCTATGAGAGTGTGAACCGACTGGACGGGCAACGAACGGTAGAGGCCGATCCGATCATCTGGGTCTCTCTGGCGGCACTGATGGTCAATGGTCTTTGCGCCTGGCTGCTGAGTCAGGGCAGTCAGCATGACTTGAATCTGAGAAGCACCTTTCTTCACTTCCTCGGTGATGTGCTGGCGGCTTTCGGTGCGCTGGCTGCCGGAATTGGAATCCGTTACACAGGGGCGGCGTGGCTGGATCCTGCAGCGGCGATTTTCATTTCTGCTTTGATTATCTGGAGTGCCTGGGCCATCGTCAGCGAGTCGCTCGACATCTTGATGGAAGCAACGCCGGTAGATATTGACCTGGAGCAGATGGTCGAGAAAATGACGGCGGCTCAAGGGATTTCGGGTATTCACCACCTGCACGTCTGGAGCCTCTCACGGCAAAGACGATTCCTGGCTGCCCATCTGGTGGTGGAAGAAATGTCCCTAGGGCAGGCAGAGCGCTTGCGGGAAGAAGTTCAGCAGTTGCTCCGTCATGAGTTTCGGATTCAGCATGCGACCTTGCAAATCGAATTTGAACCCGTCAGGTGTGAGTTGACCCTTTATGGGGCCCCTGAATCGATCGGCACGCATCCGTCCCCGCTCACCGCGGATGAGTCGCGTTCCAATTAAGTGCCGCCATGGGCTGACGCTGTGGGTGCAGGAAAGGTTCGCTCAAGCCAGTTGGCTGCTGCATCACCGACCCGATAACCGGTTGCAAGGCAAGCCGTCAGGAGGTAGCCCCCCGTCGGTGCCTCCCAGTCCAGCATCTCCCCGCACACAAAAAGTCC
>CAYLUS010000023.1:0-33093 GCA_964386975.1 uncultured Methylococcus sp. | reverse complement strand
AGGACAGGACGCCAGGTAACGCCTGGGAGGCGTGAGCCTACGGAAAGTGCCACAGAAAATATACCGCCCCAGTATGGGGGTAAGGGTGAAATGGTGCGGTAAGAGCGCACCGCGCTCCCGGCAACGGGGGTGGCAGGGTAAACCCCGTCCGGAGCAAGACCAAATAGGGGGGCAGCGGCATGCCGCACGTGTGGTCCGCACGGCTCCCGGGTAGGTCGCTCGAGGCGTATTGTGAAATGCGTCCCAGATGAATGACTGTCCAAGACAGAACCCGGCTTATCGACCAACTCCAACTTTCAATTACGTCATCCTGCCCGATGGCAGTCAGCCTCGAAGTATCGGTAGATCAAGGGCAAAACCGTTAGGGTTAGAAGTGTGGCTGAAACCAGGCCGCCGATAATCACAACAGCAAATGGCCTGGCGGTCTCTGATCCGACACCTGATGAAAGCGCCGCCGAGAGTAAACCCAGCATTGCCATCAACGCCGTCATGACAACAGGCCTAAAACGGCCAGTCGCGCCAATTACAACGGCCTCATCAAGATCCAGCCCCTCCCTCACCAGCCCATTGAGGGCAGGAACTAGGATGACTCCGTTTTGAACGGCAATACCAAACAAGGCAATGAAACCAACGGCTGCAGAAACACTGAGATTGATACCGGTTAACCACAAGGCAACGAGCCCGCCAATCATTGAAAATGGCACATTAAGCAAAATAAAGGACGCGTTACGCACGGACTGAAAAGCCCAGAATTAAGAGCACGAATATCAGTGTCAGACTGATCGGTACGATGACTGACAATCGCTTCATGGCCCGCTGCTGATTCTCAAACTGTCCGCTCCAAACAATTCGATATCCGGGCGGCAACTGGACTTCAGCGGCCACTCCTCTTTGGCGCCAGTCACATGAGTCTTCCCTGACCCAATTTATAAGTTAGGCCAGTTGGCTTTGTGAGGTTTTCAGCGCCACTATGGCCCGATCAAACCCGCTTTTGGTCTTGAGCCCCTCAGTTTCAACCCGAAACTAAGAATGGAGGCTGGTCACAGAGAAAATATGCCAACGCCAAAAGCGAGCACCTACCATGGCTATACCCCACTTCGGATGAAATGCTAGAGCAATACTAGCCATTATTATTGATCCGATACTTTCTGCTGCGGTGGATATCCACCGTATTGAATGATTTGAACCGCGCCAAACTCCCCGTTCTGCGACACCATGTTTTTGAAAAAATTGGGGAGGTTCCCATCAAAAAAGCTGTTATGCCGACAGACCATGGTTAGCCCGTTGAGCTCGACTTCGGCATGGCATGAAATTCGCTTGAGCTTAATCGTTAAGGGACGTAATCAACCCAATCTAATGACGGGAACACAACATTTGTGGATGCAATCAGCACTGATTCGAAAACCGAAGCCTTTGACCTGGATGCATCAATCGACGGTATCGCGCGCTGGCTTCCAAGCCAAAGCCCGATCAAAGACTTCATTCACCACAACACGCTTCATGCTCTTCTTGATCGGCCTTTTCATGAGGCGGTGGCCATTGCCTCGCAACTATATGGAGCCAACAGTTACCTTCCCTTGAAGGCCTACCAGACACGCTTTACTGATGGAAGGATTTATGATTTCGCACTCGAGCGCATACTGAAGGAAGCGATGGGGGATGAGGGATTCACGCCAGAGATCTCTAAAACACTTTATCAACCGGATGGCAGCGCCCATTATCCGCCGCCCTCACTAGCATCGGGAGGAATCCGCAGGGCGTGGCTTGAATATATCGAGATCAATCTCGATGCTCTCACACAGCCGGTGTTATTTCGTTTGGTGTCCAATTTTCTGGATCAGGGGATAGGCCTTTGGACCGTCGCCCGGGAAAATGAGAGTTTCTGGCGTTGCCTGTGGCGTCTTGTTGAGGACACTTTCGTACCGCTACATCCCCTAGAGTCCCCAGAAATCAGAGCCATGGTCTCAAATAGCCCGGACCAGGTCATCCTCACTTGCCTTCAGCGGATTGTCGGTAATCCGGAATTTTTTGGCATCTATCTGCTTGAAATGACCCTATCCCACCCCGGCTGGTCCGGAATGGTCCGTGTCATCGAAAAACATCCCACGCAACTCCTCTCTCCCAGGATTATCTCGCTCAAGGAGTTCATCGCGGTCGAACTGCTGATGGAACTGGCGATTCTCATCCGCAAGAAGGGGCATAACTTCGTTCGTCTTGTAGGTACGCCCGGCATCGACGCGGCCTATGACTTTGCGAGCGCACTTTCTGCCCAACCACTCCCTCTCAAACTCAGGATTTGGCACGAAGCAATGGAGTGGTCGGTCTATGCAGAGGCACTGCAGGCCATCAAAGAAAACCCAATAAATCCGGAACCGCACCCCAACGTGCAAGCCATTTTTTGCATCGATGATCGCGAATGCTCCATTAGGAGGCACCTTGAAGAGATTGACCCCAAGATTGAAACATTTGGTGCTGCAGGATTTTTCGGGATCGAATTCTTCTATAAAGGCCAAAACGACATCTATCCAGTGGCCCAGTGTCCGGTCGTTGTGAAGCCAAGACATCTGGTTGTTGAGACATCTGCCTTAGAACCTGCAGCAACCCCCACTTCCCCTTCTACTCATCCAAAGGGACGAGCAAGCAGTCCACTTAGAGCTTCAGGCGGTATGTTTTCGCGCTGGCTATTTACCCAGACTCTCGGTATTGGCTATGCATCAAAGCTGGCCTTTGAAGTTTTCAGACCCGGGGCGAGACTTGCGAGGATTCGGAAGTTCGGCGAAACCGAACAAAAAACCCGGCTGCATCTGTTTCGCGAATCAGATACGACTACACATGATGGACGGCTGCTTGGCTTTTCAAGAGAGGAGATGGCCGATCGCCTGGAAACATTCTTCCGCAATATCGGGATGGCGCACGAGTGGGCACCACTGATTCTCGTCGTGGCGCATGGCTCATCCAGCACCAATAACCCTCACTTTGCGGCCTATGACTGTGGGGCATGCGCAGGTAAACCCGGCGCACCTAATGCAAGAGCTTTTGCACAAATGGCTAATGATCCCGGCGTCCGGGACTTGCTCAATTCGAGAGGGATTGTCATTCCAGAAAACTCTCATTTTGTTGCAGGCCTTCACGATACCAGTCGGGACGAAGTGCGCTACTTTGACCTTGATCACTTGCCCAAGGGCTTAGAGATTTATTTCAAGAGGTTCAAGGAAACCATGTTAGAGGCGCTCTCCAGAAACGCCATGGAGCGTTGCCGCTGGTTCGAGCTTGGCCCCCGATCGCCCTCGCCGAAAAAAGCGCTGCATCATGTCAGAACGAGGGCCTCGTCTATCTTTGAACCAAGGCCTGAACTGAATCACTCCAACAATGCTTACTGTATCGTTGGCAGGCGATCTTTGACACGATCCCTTTTTTTGGATCGAAGGGCATTCCTGCACTCCTATAACCCCCTTGAGGATGCACAAGGTGAAATTCTAAGTCGGGTTCTTACGCAGGTAATCCCGGTTTGCGGCGGCATCAATCTTGAGTACTTTTTCTCGAAAATTGACAACGCAATCTTCGGTGCGGGCACCAAGCTTCCGCATAACGTCATCGGACTTCTTGGTGTTGCCAACGGTGTCGAGGGCGACCTCCGGACAGGACTTCCATCCCAAATGATCGAGGTACATGAGCCGATTCGGCTACTGATCATGGTGGAGCAACACCCAAGCATTCTCAAAAAATCAATTTCAAAAATCGCCGACTTGCAGCAGTGGCTCGATCATGAGTGGGTTCGCTTAGCCAGCATCTGCCCAGAAACCCGGGCATGTCAGATCTACCGTAACGGAATTTTCGAGGCCATAGAATTACCAGAGAGTTTCAAAACTCCCAGGTCTCCCAACTCGATGGCAGCTTGGCAAGGCAGAACCGAAACCATTCGAACGCATATTATCGACCCTGCATTTCATTAAATATGACTATATCCAGCAAATCGCGCCAGCTTGCAGCCCCATGAATGCAGCTCTTATCGCAAGTCAGCTCATACCGCTCGCGGGGATGCTGCTACTACTCCTCTCTGGCCGCGAGTTGGTCGTAGCTTTCTTGAGCCTCTGGGTCACACGCGCCATGGGAGCGTCAATCCTTATCCTTTTGATACTCTGGGGTTTGAGTGATTTTCAGCGACATGAATTTGAGTGGTTCATTCTGTTTAAAGAGGGAACTTACGAATTCCCTATCATCTTTTTCTTTGACGCAATCTCGGCATCGTATCTTTTTTGTACTTGGCTGATTTTTTCAATCATTGTTCGATATTGCAGGCACTATTTGCACCGAGAACCTGGCTATCGCAGGTTTTTCCTGACGATTTTCGGGTTTGTTTTCGGCCTGAATATTGTGATCTTGTCAGGGACCCTTGATATGTTTTTTGCTGGCTGGGAAATCGTCGGCGTTTCCTCGTTTCTCCTCATTGCCTTCTATCGGTGCCGTTATCAACCCATACGCAACGCGCTACGCGCTTACAGCATTTATCGGCTATGTGACTTTGGCCTCCTTCTGGCCGCTTTGTTGATCGACCTTTTGCTCGCGGGGCACAACCACTTCAGTGAACTCAGCGATGCGCTTAAAGTAAACGTACCTCCGGGAGGTTACATCGAGTTTTTTGGCCTTTCACTGCTACTCATTATTGCGGCAAGCGGTAAATCCGCGCAGTTCCCTTTTTGTTTCTGGATTCCCAGAGCGATGGAGGGACCTACTCCATCCAGTGCCATTTTCTATGGGGCCCTCTCCGTTCATCTTGGCGTTTTTCTCCTCCTGCGGACCCAGGCGATCTGGGGTTTTGAGCTGGCCTCTCGGCTCATCGTGCTTACGGTCGGCCTCCTGACTATCATTGTCGCTGGCATTGCAGAGAAGGCTCAATCAAACATCAAAGGCCAAATTGCCTATGCATCAATTGTGCAGGTGGGGTTTATGTTTGTGGAGTTAGCCTTCGGACTCGACTACATAGTCGTCACCCATTTCATGGGTAATGCTTTTTTGAGGTGTTACCAACTCCTTATCTCACCCTCTGTGGTATCGCACCTGCTTCGGCTAGAGGCCAATACAGATATTATTTTCGACATTGGTGCCACAAATATCGCAAGATCGTTTCCTATTACACTTCGGACGACGCTTCCAGAAACCCTGCAAAATACCCTTTTGGTGGTGTCACTTCAGGAGTTCAACCTTGACACTGGCCTGAAAACACTTCTTTGGGATCCGTTTAGAAAATTGGGTCAAAGGGCCGGCAGAAACCCTCTGACTTACCTTGGAATTCCACTGATTGCATTGCTACTGATAGCGTTCTTCATGTATCGGGAGGGTGCTCCCGTTGAAGCCCCCTTTGCTGCATGTGCTGCACTTGTCATGTTTTTTTCATCAACGCTTGCCTTTAGCCAAAAACATGCCGCAATCATGACCTGGAATTTAGTGAGTCTAAGCAGCGTCCTCGGGGGTATTACTACCTGGCTGACCGATGACCATTCCGGATTCTATGTAGGTTTATTTTTCAGCGGGATCCTTCCTGCCTGGATTCTGGGCCTTGCCTGCATTCTCATGATGCGCGCAAAGTCCGATCCCTTGCTTGGAAAATTCACGTATCACGGAATGTCTGAAAAATCCCCCAAAACAGCCATCGGATTGTTTCTTGCTTTCCTGATAATGGCAGGCTTTCCAATCTCACCCGGATTCCTGGGACAGGACCTCGTTCTCTACCACCTCAGCGGCGAACATGCGTGGCTTGCTCCGCTTGTAGCAGTAAGCCTCGTGCTTAACGGAATCTCCGTCTCGGGGATTTTCATGCGACTTTGTGCCGGGCGTCCGGTTCAGTCGCGGTTGGAATTCAAGCTCAAGCATCCCGACGTATGATGGCTCAGGCTTTTCTTCAGCACAGACCTAAGGATAACGCATGTCTCAAACCCTGCTCATAATCGAGGATGAACCGCTCCTGGGTCAGGAGTTGGTACGACACTACAGCAGGGCAGGCTGGGAAGTCGAACTGGCGGCTTCCCTGCTTGATGCAAGAAAACTGCTGATTAACAAACGACTGGATCCCCTCATCATCCTGTCCGACATGAATCTCCCTGATGGCAATGCATTGGATTTCATGGAGGATGTCAAAACTGCACTCTCCCACAGCGAGTGGCTTTTTCTGACCAGCTACGGCGGGGTGCAGGACTCCGTAAGGGCACTGCGGCTGGGCGCCTATGAGTTCCTGGAAAAACCATGCGAGATGGACCGCCTGGATCTCGTTCTGGCCAGTGCCCATCGAAGTGCGTTGGCTCAAAGGCGCCTTCTGGAGCAAGCGGAGCAGGGTCACCGCAAGTATTCACCTGAAGCCTATGTCGGGCAAAGCCCAAAAGCACAGGCTATTCGGAACATGCTGAAAAAGCTGACCCAAATCCCCTTAAGTGCCATCATCATTGGCGGCGAAACCGGCACCGGCAAAGGATTGGTTGCGCGCATTCTTCATCACGGCAGTCAGCGCGGCCCAAATCCGCTGATCGAACTGAATTGTGCCGCATTGCCCCGGGACCTCATCGAATCGGAATTATTTGGCCATGAAGCGGGGGCATTTACGGGTGCTGCAGGAAAACACCGGGGGCTATTGGAGCAGGCAGATGGGGGCACGCTCTTTCTCGATGAAATCGGTGAAATGCCATTATCGCTGCAGGCCAAGCTACTGAAAGCGCTGGAAGATCGGAAATTCCGGAGACTGGGCTCTGAGCGGGAAATTTCGGTTGATGTTCAGATCCTCGCTGCCAGCCATCGAAACCTCCAGGAGATGGCCAGTGAAGGGACATTCCGTAGCGATCTCTATCACCGGCTTAGCGTATTTCGGCTTGAACTTCCTCCACTCAGAGAGGTGATGGAAGACCTCGATGACTTGGTTCCACTATTTATTGCAGAGCTCAACGCCAAGGCTGGAAAGCAGGTCAGCATCATAAACGCCGATATCTGGGCGCACCTCAAAGCACATGACTGGCCGGGCAATGTCAGGGAACTGCGGAATGTGCTGGAGCGATGCGTACTTTTTGCTGATGGTCCGTCCCTTCCGGGGCAGTGGCTCCAACTCCCAAGTCTCAAGGAGGCGAAGAATGCACTCGAATCGGGCACCATTGACGAAGGCGTCTTCATTCCCCTGGACGGCAGTATGGATCTTGATGACATGGATCGATACATCATCGAAACCACGCTTCAAAAACATCGCGGCAATGTCACAGCGGCGGCAAGAGCGTTGGGCACGACAAGGGAAACCCTCCGCTATCGGGTGAGAAAATATGGCATCAAAGGCACTGCCTAGGTAGAAATGCGACCCCGCATCAAAGCATTGAGGAGGTAGGATGAAAAGCGACGCATTACCTGCTTGCCAATGCAAAAGACCGAAAAGCCCGTTATGAGCAACATGAGAATTCAAGCCCGGATAGCCGTCGTCCTTTTCTCCGCCGCCCTGAACGCCAAGGCCGATGACTTTGCCAGAGGCTCCGACCTCTATGCCCATCACTGCCAATCATGCCATACCGATGTCCTTCATCGTAGCAATCAGAAGGTTAAAAACCTCGTGGAACTGCGGGCGCGTGTCCAAGCCTGGGCAGCGCATACTGGCAATGGCTGGAGGCCTCAAGAGGTTGATGATGTTGTCTTGTTCCTCAATAAGAGCTTTTATCGGTTTTAGCGTAAGAGTGCATCGGTTGATGCAGCGCTCGCGGTTATGACTATGGAATTTTTCTCAACTGCGTCTGTTTCGGCGTTGGGATAGAATCGATGATAAGCCCATGGCCCGCCGAGGACATAGGCCCGGGATAAGCCGCCCGACGGAACATTGCGGCTGTGCAACGAAAACCTAACCGAGAAGCCTACTCATGAAAAAGAGCTATGGGAGACATCTGAAATCGCTGGCTGCAATTCTTGCTGCGGGCGTCCTGATTACAGGTTGCGCCCAAACTCCCAAACCATTGACCCCCATTTCAGCCAATGATCCGGAGATGAAAGCGCTTGACGCTGATCGTGCCAAGTACCGAGAAAAGAAGGTGGCGCTGATAGAGAAGGCCTTGAACCTGAGCCCGAGCGAACATGATGCCTTTTGGAAGGAGTACTACCCCTACGAAGCCGAGCTAAAAAAAGTCTATGATGAACGCTACAGCATCATTCGTGACTATGCGGCCAACTATGAAAACATGAACAATGATATTGCCGACAACCTGGCTCTGAGATCTCTCAAGGTCCGGGATGATCGCAATGATCTGTTCAGGAAGTATTACAACCGCATCAAGAAATCCACCTCAGCAATCATCGCCGGACAATTTTTGCAGATCGAAAATGAGCTCAACCTGCTCTCTGATCTTAAGATCAGCACAGAGACGCCGATTCTCCCCAGAGAGTCAGCGCCTCCAGGAACAGTTCAAAAGTAATCGCCTTTCGACCTAACACGGTCCGCGCCCCCCTCTTTGATGGATCCTTGGGAGCGGACCGATGTTAAGCATGGAGGGAAATGCCTTCCATGATCACTTCTTCCCCAAAAAACCTCAAGGGGATAGTCATTGTGACCGTCCTCTCGGGGCAGCATCGGGTTTAAACCTTAAGCCCGTTGCTGGGGCTATCGCCGAGAATCATCCAACCTGTCGTTGAACGGGTTTGATCAAAAGACTTTTTCAGATTAACGTTTAAGATTCCGTTGCATCCATGGATTGACCAGCATGGCGATCAAAAGACGCTCTCCGACAAATCCCTCAAGATTGGATCAGGTTGTTGCCAACGCCCGAAAAGATCGTGAAAGCCGGGAACAGGGGTATCGCGAGAAATCACTCAAAATGTATCCGTGGGTCTGTGGCCGTTGTACGCGTGAATTCGACCTAACGAACCTCCACGAACTAACGGTGCACCACAGAAACCATAACCACGACGATAACCCGGAGGATGGCAGCAACTGGGAACTGCTATGTCTTTACTGCCATGATGATGAGCATTCTCGCTATGAGAATGCAAATCTCTACGGACAAAACTCAGAAAAGACGGCCATGACCACCCATAAGGCGCTGGCGGGTCTTCAGGATTTACTCAAAAAACGTAACGAGACCTGAAGCCAGGCCTGTGGCCTGCTAGAATCCGCCGGAGATAACGGCTCGACCGTTCCCCTTCACTCAGTTCGCGCAGGCTCTTGAGCCGCTACCTGGAGACCTACGGATGCCTTTCCTACCCCTTGAGCCTGGCTTCTGGATGGATCTGGGCCAGATCATGCTGGTCAACATTGTGCTGTCGGGGGATAACGCCGTTGTTATCGCCTTGGCTGCCCGATCATTGCCGGAAAAACATCGCCGCCAAGCCATCTTGTGGGGCTCCATCGCCGCCATTTTGATGCGAATCGGACTGACTTTGGTTGCCTTGGAAATGCTTCGCCTGCTCTATCTGAAGATGATTGGTAGTGTGCTGCTCCTTTGGATCGCCATAAAACTGCTGACCGGGGAGGAGGAAGGTAACGGAACGACCGATGCACAAAAAAATGTGGCTGCTGCGATACGCACGATCTTGATAGCCGATATTGTCATGAGCTTGGACAATGTTCTGGCGGTTGCGGCAGCGGCAGGCGGGAACAATGTCCTTTTGATTTTTGGATTGGGCGTCAGTATCCCGCTGGTGATTTTTGGCAGCAGCTTCATCCTCAAGATGATGGATCGTTTCCCTTGGATCGTGACCCTTGGAGCGGCCGTTTTGGGCTACGTTTCGGGTGAGATGTTTGCTTCTGAAGAGGCCTTTAGGGGGATTGCCGCCTTAAGGGAAGACGGATTTCTTCACTTCGCCATTCCTGTGATCACTGCACTCCTGGTCGTCGGCCTAGGCAGATTCATTGCACATCAAAAAGAAGCAGCCCTCCTCGCAACCGGTCATCCAATCGACCTGGTTCAGACTCCAGCCAAATCATCTGCAGTTCCCAAACGACGTAAAAAGAGAACCAAAAAAAATGCTTAAGCTCCTCTTACCCGTCGATGATTCCGAACACATTGTCGGCCGCGTTGACTCCCTGACCGCTTGGCTGTCTCGGATACCGGTAGCTGTGGAGGTACACCTTCTGAATGTACAACCCAGCGTCTCCGGTGACGTAGGGCTGTTCATTTCTGGGGATCAAATCAGAGACTATCAGAGGGATGAAGGCCAAAAAGCCCTTGCCCCCGCCAGAGCCAAGCTGGAAATGGCAAAGGTCCCCTACGTCCTTCATATTGGAGTCGGAGAGCCGGCCACGAACATCGTTCAATTTGCCGAAGATAATCAATGTGACCAGATCGTCATGGGGCCAGATGGACTTGGCAATTTAAGCTCGCTTTTCTCAGGCTCTGTCACCGCCCGGGTGGTGCAGGAAACAGATATTCCCGTTCTGATCATGAAATAGATCCTTGAAGCCAGAGACAAAATTCGCATCTTCCACGTTCCGGCAACGTCCATAATCCTGTCTCGTGGATCGCTTCAAACTCCTGCCTCACCCCAAGAATCCGTCTTCGGGGCTTTACGAAATTTCTGCCGCTCTAAAACCCGAAAATGCGTTCGACGAGAAATCAACGCTATACATTGACTTTGAAATCCAAGGACATCTTCAACCCCTGATATTTCCTGAGCCTGAGGAAGAGTGCGGAAGACGGGATGAACTCTGGAAGGCCACATGTTTTGAAGTTTTCGTGCACGATGGTGAAAAGTCATACCGTGAGTTCAACTTTGCCCCCTCCGGGAATTGGGCCTGTTATCAGTTTGACGACTACCGACACGGAATGAGTCGACCTCCGCTTTTTGCGCCACCGGAACTGACGATTCAAAAGTCGAGAAACCGCTTTTTAATGACGATTCGCCTCAGCGCTCGGGACTTTCTTCCGCCCTCCCTAACAGACACGGTCTCACTCGGATTCTCCTCGGTGCTCAAGACCCAAACACATCTGGAATATTGGGCGCTGGCCCATCATTCCGAAACGCCTGACTTTCATAGCCCCGAGACTTTTATTATCCCGCTGCACAAGGCACCGGCCAAGAGGACACACTGACGATGCGTTTTGGAATCGACATCCTCCGTGCATCACCCGAGCTTCAGGACCGGCTTAAGGGCAAACGCCTTGCCTTGCTGGCGCACCCTGCATCAGTCTGCAGTGATCTGGAGCATACCCTTGATGTGATCTCCAAGATTCCAGGCCTCAGCTTGAGCGCCGCATTTGGTCCACAACATGGCCTCAAAGGAGACAAGCAGGACAACATGATGGAATCTGAGAATGCGGTTGACCCCATTCTCGGAATCCCTGTGTTCAGCCTCTACGGGGACGTTCGCCGACCTACTTCGGCCATGATGGAAACGTTTGATGTCCTGTTAGTTGACCTTCAGGATTTAGGCTGCCGCATATACACCTTCATCACAACCCTGCGCTATGTGCTGGAGGAATCCGCCCGCCATGGCAAGAGTGTGTGGATTCTGGATCGACCCAATCCGGTTGGCAGACCAGTCGAAGGATTTCTTCTCGAGAACGGCTGGGAGAGTTTTGTCGGTGCTGGGAGGATCCCCATGCGGCACGGACTCACTATGGGAGAAATGGGGGCCTGGTTTATTTCAACGCTGGGGCTTGACCTTGATTACCAGGTCGTAAAAGTAGAAGGGTGGATCCCCGAATGCGGTCCGGGTCACGGCTGGCCCTTGGGTGAAAAAATCTGGATCAATCCCAGCCCCAATGCACCCAATCTCTGGATGGCCAGAGCCTATGCCGGAACTGTGATGCTCGAGGGTACGACGCTATCAGAGGGTCGCGGCACCACGAGGCCACTAGAGCTTTTTGGTGCGCCCGACCTCGAGCCAGACCACCTGATTGAGAACATGAGGAGCCTAGCCCCTCATTGGCTGGAAGGCTGCAAACTTCGCCCCATATGGTTCGAGCCGACATTTCACAAACATGCCGGAAGTCTTTGCGGCGGCATTCAGATCCATGCCGAAGCCCCTTTTTACGATCATGAAGCGTTCAAGCCATGGAGACTTCAAAGCCTTGCATTTAAGGCGATTCGCCTCAGTTCTCCTCAATATCCATTATGGAGAGACTTTCCCTACGAATATGAGTTTGAGCGTCTCGCAATCGATTTGATCAATGGAGGCCCAAAACTACGGCACTGGGTGGATGACCCGGAAGCCACTATTGAAGACCTCGAAGCCTTAGTCCATCCAGATGAATTGGCTTGGCTGGATGAACGCTCAAGGTACTTGATGTATTAGGCTGTAGTTTTCGGCTAGAAGAATTTAGCCATCATGTAGAAAGCGACGCCGGGCAGGATCGCGGGCGGCCCCCACAGGGTCCCGAGCGCGGTACCGATCACCCCAATGGTGATCAGCACGATTCCGATAACTGCAAATTTCCCACTGATTTTTTTTATCGGGGGGTCCAAAGCCGGCCCCAAATCATATCCGCATACGCCACATTGACGTTCTGTCTGGGATACGGACTGATCACAAGATGGACAGTGTCGCAGTGCCATGGGTCTATCTCCTTCATATAGAGCAGTCTTTTTGGCTGCCCCTTGCGCGTTTAGTTCAAATCGTCGTTACGCCAATACTTGGCGCCAGTGACGCTGAGGCCCACCATAGCCCCTTTCTCCGTCATCTGATAAAGATTGACTCCCGGCGCTACGTTGTAGCCCAAGTCTCCGCCACCGCCACCTGAATCACTCTTGGCTGCAGCAGATGCCCGACCGCCAAACTCCCAACCACTATTCACAAAACTGCTGAAGGCAGACGAATTCTCAAACACGAAAACCAAACGCATGTTCGCGTATCCAAATCCAAACCCCGGCTGCAGTTCCAGCATTTTCATGTAGGTCCGACGCCCGTTTTTGCTATCCACAGCGACCCCATTGCCATGGTCCATGCCGCCAAACATCACTTTGCCGCCACTGGCGTCAAATACAGCATAGCCTGCAGATTTCTGGATTTGTTTTTTTGCTGCGGGATTTTGCGCGTAGAGCTGATTAAGGGTCTCCACTTCCATAGCGCGGATCTGATTGCGCTGATTGGCCACCGAGCCCGATAACTGCATGCCACAGCCCGACAACAAAAAAACCAAGGCAACGGCGAAAAACGAGACTTTACTAAACGACATCAGCGATCTCCTCTCTGGGGTAATTTCAAGGTATTCTCTCGGAATGAAAATCACATGGCAACTGACCTCACCCTCAGGTCGAGGTGAGAGAACCCATGAAAGCCCCAGGGTTAAGACGCGTCTTTGTTACCGCAAAAATTCAGGCTAAGAGTCATTCATGTTTCAACTCGTCTATATCAGCAAGGCATCAAAGAGCCTCGGCAAATCGGAACTGACCGACCTTTTACGGCAAGCCAATTTCAATAATAAGCGTGTTGGGATCAGTGGCATTCTGGTCTATAAAGACGAGCAGTTCGTGCAAGTCCTTGAAGGCGATGAAACGGTCATTCGGGGACTTTTCGAAAAGATCACGAAAGATCCTCGCCACACGCAAGTCACGATTCTCTCGCAAGGACACATTTCGCAGGCTGAATTCCCAGATTGGGCAATGGGCTTTCGAGAGCTTTCACAGGATGACCTCCTGGGCCTCTACGGAAATAAAAAGTCACTGGGAAAATCCATCAATATCGAGAACTTCAGAACGCAACCTGATGCTTGTGTAAAGATGCTTCGCTTTGTCCGGGAACTCCAGTTAGTGCATGTGGCCTCCGAGTTTTCGCAGACACGCGACTTCTGATCAGCCCGCCCCCAGTGGCATCGGCTTGACCACCCCAAACACAATGACAAGCACGGGTTCGCGAATTACAATCGGACCGTTAAATCTGACTCATTACAGGTAGCCTGAATCATGCGCTCAAAACTTCAGCCAATGCTCAAGACCTTGGCCTTCACCCCCTTTTTGCTCGTGCTGGGTTGCGCTCAGACCAATACATCGAGCGTACATGAAGCAGCAGACCTGAAAATCAATCAACCCACACGCGTGCTAATTCAGGATTTCAAGGTAAACCCATCGGACGTAAAAATCAGTTCCTCACCATTATCCAAGGTTGAGAATCTGGCCGACGGTGATCATGAAAAAAATGCCCGGAATGAAATGATCAAAGAGGTACGCGATGTCTTTTATGAGGAACTCTCAGCCCAACTTAAAGAGCTTGGGTATACGGCCATCCGCGCAAGCCAAGAACAAATACCAGGTCGCGACGAGGTCATGATTTCGGGCACATTCACCAATATTGATGAGGGCAATGCCGTTCGTAGAACACTGGTGGGCTTCGGCGCGGGTCAGTCCAGTGTTGACGCTGATATCGCGATAATCGGCCCCAAGCAGCAGTTGATTGCATCCTTAAAAGCGCATGCCGATAGCGGCAAAAGTCCCGGAGCTGCAGTGACAGCTGGCGTTGGGGCGGCGGCACAGGCGGGGACCGCAGCAACCACAGCCGTTAGCGTAGCAAAAGGCGGCGCAAAAGCCTACAAATCGGCTACAGCAACCCAGACCTCTGATATTGCCGACAAAATCGGAGAGGAATTTTCCAAGGTCGCTAAATTACAACACTGGGCCGTCAAATAGGATGGCCTGATGCCCTTGGCACGATCAATCCCTTTTTAAGAGGATCAAAATTTATGATTGGCGAAAAACATGACCTTGCGCATGAACTTCCTGAATTCAAAGAAAAAATTCATGAACTAAAACTGTCCAACCGCCACTTCCAGAAACTCTTTGATGAGTACGATGAGATCGATCACCAAGTGCGGCGTTGCGAGGCTGAGATCGAGGTCCATGCCGACGACTTTGTAGAAGGACTTAAGAAGCGGAGACTGGCACTCAAAGACGATCTCTTCGAAATGCTAAAAAATGCTTAAGGCCACCCGTGAACCTATGGGGCAGGTATAGAGAAAATACTGCCCCCTCAAATCAGCTTGGCGCCTTTTTCTGCCTTAAGTCCGGATCCTCGCCGGGCGGGGTTTCCAGAGCGTCCAGTGCCTCGATGTTTCGCTTACACACCCATCGATTCTCTCAGCGGTAGCCGGCGAACAATGCGACACACCCGTTAACCTCGAGATCATAGCGATCGAAGTGGGCCTTCAGCAGATTCTCTAACTGTTCGTCTGAATCGAACAGGTTCCCAAAAATGCTTTTTCGATTGTAAAAGGCGAGCAAGCGACGACTTACCGGGTTATGCCTAGTACCCGCCCCCAAAATTGTGGCCCCAAACAAGCACCCGCCGGAGGGTGAAAGAAGTGGCACAAGATTTGACAGGACAGATCCCCCCTTCTCTTCAAGGCGTCCAGGCAGGCAATGCAGGAGGTAATTGATCGCAATAGAGTCATAGCGCTGGACTATGGCATCCGGCGTGCCGCTCACATCCCTGAGAATGCAGTTGGGTCGATAGCGGCGAATCCGCTGAGCGGTTCGACTAAGCGCCAGAGGATTGATATCCATCAAATCAATGCGGGGATGTTTCGAAGGAAAACGTGCCCGATCCAGATAAAAACCGGTTCCAACACCCACATCGAGATGCCGATCAGTGACTAGCCGATTGTAAAGATCCAGTATTTTATGGGTCGGACATCGCCAGATGAATCGGTTCGAAAGACCCAGAACGTAAAGGTCGTAGACCGAGAGCATCAGAGGCCCATAGACTAGCGCACTTGCTGGAAGTCCCTTACTCACTGGCGTTGCACTGGGTCTGCACTAGCTGCACTTACTTGAGTGGGCTCTTATTCCATCAAGGTCATCACACAGCGATTAAATTTATCGCTGCCTTCGGCATTACCCAGTTCTCTGCATTTGGTTTTTGACGTCTCGAATTTTGATTCGGCCTTGCTTGGCTGTGCTGTGGCTGCAGGAGGGGCGGCTTGCGATGCAGGCGGTGTCGTTTTGCTCGATGATGAGGACTGAGCGGCCTTCTTTTCCTCGATCATTTTAAGAAGCGGACCGGCAGTCACCGATCCGGGCATCGTTAACATAGAAAAAACCCATACTAAGCAGATTGTGGTCAACCTCATTTCCGCATTCCTCGCTCTCACTTCAAGCCATCTAAAATTGGGATCATGGACCATCTTACGCCTGAAAAACAAGCCAGCCCGCTCTGAAACGTCTGGCCGGGAAGTTGCAGGGTGTGCTTGAATAGGTGCCAAATCAGCGGTGATGGAAAGGATTGGAGTGATAACCAAGCGGTCTGAAAAATCATCATAAGGTGACGGGCATGACAGATATTGAACGACGAAGACTGCTCCGCTGCAGTCTGATAGCAACCGGGGCCGGGTTCTTTGGTCACTCGATTTGGCCTAGAAACGCCTTATCAAAAGAGAGCACCTCAGCTGTATTGCCCCGAGAGTTCCATACCCCCCTGATGGCCTTCCCCGAGAAGAAAGCCTTGCTGATGCATTCCGATATGCCACCACTGCTCGAAACGCCCCGCGAGCATTTTAATTCAGCCGTGACGGCGAATGAGCAATTCTTCGTCCGGTGGCATCATGCCGTCATTCCCGATTCGATTGAATTAAGCCGGTATCGCATCAGGGTATCCGGCCACCTCGATAATCCTCTGTCTATTGGCATAGACGAACTGAAGCATGGCTTTGAGGCAGTCGAACTTTTCGCAGTCAAACAATGCGGAGGTAACGGTCGAAAGAACTATAGCCCCATGACAGGGGGCATTCAGTGGGGACACGGAGCAATGGGCTGTGCCCGCTGGAAGGGCGCACGGCTGAAAGAGATCCTCACCAAGGCAAAGCTCAGACCCGGAAGCCAGTTCGTCAAGGTAAATGGCCTTGAACGACCGGTTCTTCCTGATACGCCTGCTTTCATTCGCAAGCTGGACATGGATGAATGTCTTCGTGAGGATGTGATCGTTGCCTACGAGATGAATGGAGCTCCCATTCCGCTCCTGAACGGTTATCCTGCCGTCTTGATCGTGCCTGGCTATTTTGCTGACCATTGGGTAAAGATGATCGAAACGATCGAAGTCCTCGAAAAGGACGAACCCATCTTCTATACCGACAAGGCTTATCGCCTGCCCGCCAATAGCAGTGGGACCGTCCCCCCCGGAGAGCCGCTTCCACCCGAAACCCGGGCTCTCAAGACGCTCAAAATCAAGTCCGTGATCGCCACGCCACATGAGAATGCGACCATCCGCATCGGATCCGAGGTCACGATGGAGGGGGTCGCCTTTGACGGTGGCGCTGGAATAAAGGAAGTCCTTGTCTCCATTGATGGCGGGGCCAACTGGACCTCCGCCAAGCTTGACAGCGAGCTTGGAAAATATGCATTCAGACGCTGGTCCTTCGCATTTGAGCCCCAAAAAACAGGTACTTTCCAGCTCATGAGCAGAGCGATCAGTCGCACCAATGAGACCCAACCACTTCCTCAAAACATGGGATGGAATCCGGGTGGTTACCAGTGGAATGCGGTTGATAGTCTCACGATCCATGTTCTCTGATGCGGGAGAGACACGCGTGATTTCAGCTCAATGGTTCGGGCGACTAACGCTTGGGGCTTTGGTTGGAGGGAGCCTTCTGGCCAAGAGTCTCTGGGCGGATCAAGTCCAGAGCAACGAGACCGGCAAAAGTATTCAGTTTCCGGCTCCTTATGAATACCCCACCGTAAAAGGACCGGGTTACGAAACCGTTCTAAAGTGCCAAATGTGCCACTCTCTTGGTTACATCCTTAACCAAGGCAAACAATCACGGGCGTTCTGGAGTAAGACAACCCACAAAATGGTAGAGGTATACAGGGCGCCGATCTCACCCGAGGATGAAAGAATCATCGTCGATTACCTCTTCTCTTATTATGGAAATGGCGAGCAATGAGCCATGAGGGCGGGCCCATGCATGCTCAATTCCTGATTCAGATCAGGAATCGGACACAAACCCAGTCTTTCGCGGGTTTTTTCAAGACGTATATGGTGAATAGGACACTTGAAATGACCGAATCCACCTCTTTCGACTGACCGTGTCATGCTGCTAGAAAACCGTGTTTCTGTTGGCTACATTTTGAGCCAAGTCTGGAAGGATGTTTTCATCATTACCACAGTGGGTGTCGCTCTCCACTATGGAACATTTCATCTCGTCGACCACCTGCCTGAGTTACCGCTTGCAATACCGACCTTCCTCGGCACCGCCATGTCAGTCATCTTGGGTTTCAAGATGAGTCAGTCCTACGACCGTTGGTGGGAGGCCCGCAAAATCTGGGGTGCCTTGGTCAATGACTCGCGCAGTTGGGTCATCCAAATGCAGACTTTGGTTTCCGAGCCGCCGCAGGAGCAGATTTCTCGAATGGCCCACAGGGTAATTGCATTTAATTATGCCTTGGGGCAATCCCTCCGCGGACAGGATTCCCTGGCGGGCATACAAACGATTTTGGGACGGAGCGAAACAGAAAAGGCGGCACGTCACCTCAATCGGCCCTTATGCCTTCTCCAGATGAACGCACTTGATCTTAAGAAATTGCGTGCGCAGGGTCATCTTGACGCCGTAAGCCATGTACAACTGGATGACACCCTCGTTCGCCTTTGTGACTCGATGGGCAGGGCCGAAAGAATTAATAGCACGGTTTTCCCGGTGACCTATCGGATCTTTCTCCACTTTGCGATTTACCTCTTTGTCATCCTCCTGTCTATTGCCCTGAAAAATGTCAGCATCCTTCTTGAAGTTCCTCTTCTAACGCTGCTCGCCCTGGTTTTCTTTGTGCTCGAAAGGACCGCCTATCTTCTTCAGGACCCTTTTCGTAACCGTCCGAGCGATATACCAGTAACCGCGATCAGCAGGACAATCGAAATCAACATTCGTCAGCTCCTTGGAGAAGGCGAGGTGCCCAGGCCATCTCGTGCAGATACCTTCTATCTGCTCTAGCATGCAAGGCGTGTGGTTCCGAGCGAAACCTGTTCATTCGGAAAAAAGCGCGTCACTCACTGGAGGTGATCACGGGCAAAGCTCACGCCCAGTCGCTCAGCTGCGCGAACGGTCTCTGCCAAAATTCGCTCGGTCACAACCAGCTGCTGCTCCTCAAGCGAGGTCGGAATAATGAAATCGACAAGGATCTGATAGCCCTCCAGTTCAACCCCGATGAAGGTCACTCGGACACTATCTGAAATGACATCCACATCCTGATAGAGGATCCCGAGAATTGCGTCCCTCAACTGCTCTATCTTTTGAATAGATGCATCCAGTGAAAGGTTCAAAGTGCGCCGAATACGCCAATAGTCTCTGAGCGTCTTGTTTTCTATCGGATGACGAATCAGCTCACTTGATGGGACGAAAAGGACGTCACCCTCTTTTGTTCTAAGAATAGCCGTTCTAAACCCAATATGTTCGACCGTGCCGACCAGATCCCCTGATTGAATCGAATGTCCGATCCGAAATGGTTTCTCGAACATAATGATCAGTGAACCAATGAGATTTCCTAGTGTTTGCTGACCCGCCAGTGCAAAAGCAAGCCCCCCCACCCCCAGCCCAGCAAATATCGAATAAGAGGGAAGACCAATCCGATTGGCTCCTTCAACAAGGATGCCTAACCCCAGACTCCCCGAAAAAAGCCGGGTAGCAATTCGGAGTAATTGTCGATCGGTACTATCCGCCCGAATTCGCTCCATACTGATTATCCACTCGACAATGATATTTGCGATATCCCAGACCAATTTAGTCAGCAAGAAGTAGAAGCAAGCCCAAAGGGTCAGGGAAATGAACCCGAAGATGTCTGGACTTACCCGAAGGACCTCCCCGATGATGTAGATGCTGGGGGGCGTTACTAACAAAATGAGTAGCGAGGGCAACAAGCGCAGACATTGCCCCCTCATTCTGCTTTTTTCCGGAATTGAACGGGTGAATCGGTAAATCGACCAGCTCAGTTTGAGAGTCGACACAAACATGACAAGCAGCGCAAGCCAACGCCAGAGGGGCTCTGCAAACACGTGGAACTTCAGCCAACCGGGGGTTGCGAGGATCCAGCGCGGAGGTATCAGGTGTCGAAGGCTCAGCGCGAGCCCAGAAGGTGTGTCATAGACCACCTCATACATATGGCCATACGCTTCCGTCAGCCGTGGCTCATCCTTAAGGCGTTGATAAAATTTAGGGATGTGGGCCACTGTTTCCCGAGTGAACAAGTATTCGCCAGCACGAGGACCATCCTCCATTCGGGCAATTCGAATCTCAGTTCCGGGTATGGACCATTTCTTATACGTCTCGAGATCCATTGCCTTAAGATCTGGTATGGTGTCGGGATTCGGCAATGGAACGCGCGCGAGGATCTCGATTAATTCGATGCTTAGCCGCCAGGCTGACTGATCAAGAATCGCAGGCGGAATATCGCTGAGGTCAAAATACTTGACCCTAATCAGCCGGTCGTTACGAACTTCCTTTAGAAGATGATCCAGCTTGCCTTGGTCTGGAAAAAAATGGCCTGAGTCCAGGTAGCGCTGAACTAATGAGTCAGGGCCCCAGTTCCGTTCAAAGCGACGCTGCATGACTGACATGAACCCTAGAAGGGTATTTCTGGGACTTGAAGTGTCTGCAGCCTCCAGAACCATGCTGAGATCAGCTGCTGAAGCAAGTTGATCGGATACGTTCAAGACCAGAGCAAAAAACAACAAGACCATACCCAAGCCCTTGTTACGGATCACAAGCGCAGGTGCTAATCTGCGGTCAGCGGGGAGGAAATTGTGCATCTTGCGTACTCAGTCTCAAGCGCTTTGATTTTTTCTGGAAAGGCACGAGGATCCCAATTCATCCATGAAGTGGTTACCAGGAGGCGTATCGTCAGCATTTCATCATCTTAAGCTGACTACTGACAGGGGCACATTAATTAACGCCCCCCCCAAGCCGGCATAAAGCCCGCAAACATGGCATTTTGAAGAGCAAACCCTCTTCACAGCCAGTTCACCGAACTGGCGTTTCACCATAGAGTGCGATTAAAACCCGATAGCAAAAAGATCCTGCAGCTTGATAGGATCGCGCGAGATTAAAGTTGGGTAACCCCAAAATCAGAAAGCACTCCGTTTCCCTTCATTCTCTCATGGGTTTAGCATACCCCTCACTTGATTAAGAGGCGCCCAGCCATGTATTCCAAACTTAAGAAAACTCTTCTCGCTATTTTGATCGGCAATGCCTCCATGGCCCCTATTTCGGGCCTTGCCTGCACTAGTCTGATTGTCCCGACCACGGAGGGCAGCTTCGTTTATGGCAGGACCATGGAGTTTGGTATCCCCTTGAAATCGGACATCATGGTGGTGCCTCGGGGTTATGATTTCAAGGGTGTGGGCACCGATGGGAAAGCGGGGTCAGGACTCAATTGGACGTCAAAGTATGCTGTTACAGGAATGAACGCGCTCAGTCAGCCGCTTCTCGTCGATGGAATGAATGAAAAAGGAATGGCGGGAGGGCTCATGAATGCTCCCAATACCGCCGTGTACCAAAAACCTAACGCCGCAGATTCAAAGAACAGTATCGCTTCCTATCAAATGCTGATTTACGCTTTGAGCAATTACTCGAGCGTCGAGGAGGTCAAGAAGAATTTCCCTGGCCTATTCGTCAATAGCTCAACGTTGGGTCCTTATAATGGAATTGTCCAAGTCAGAATGCAATTGCATGATGCATACGGTAAAAGCATCGTCGTTGAGTATCTGGATGGAAAGCTCGTGATATCAGACAACCCAATTGGAGTTACAACAAACGACCCTGCATTTTCTTGGCATCTTCTAAATCTTGGTAACTATGTGAATCTGACCCCAACTGAGCATGACCCTCTTACCATCAAGGGCCAAAAGCTTTCACCACCGAGTTCTGGAAGCGGGCTTCATGGTTTACCGGGCGACATGCTCAGTAGCAGCCGCTTTATCAGGGCTGCTGTTTATGTCAGCTCTGCCCCAAAGGGAGATGCTAAACAACAAGTGAATACCGCATGGCACATCATGGATAACTTCGATATTACGCCTGGATCAATCAATTTACCGGCGAGCAATCCCTACGGTGGGGGGGCTGGTGGATATGAAATCACGGAGTGGACCGTCGTTGCTGACTCTAAAAATCAACTCTATTACGTCAGAACATTCGAAAATCCGTCACCTCAGGTCTTCGACTTAAAAAAGGCAGACCTAAACGCCAAAGAGCTAAAATTTATTAAACTCAACTCAGCACCTTCTCTGCAACAGTTAAACTAGGAAGTGACCGAGATATCCCGCCGTCGTCAGGTGCAATTTCTTATATATTGCGACGGTTCATTGTTATTTGTGCTGAGCACTTGAGTCGGGTTACTGCGTTGAATTATGTTGATTTTCTGTAAGCAGCTAAATGGCTAGGCGGTTTCTTGATAATAGAGAAACCCGACATTCCAGAGCGCCGGACTGATACTTGCCCACAGAGTCAGCTTCATTTCCTTTGCCCGAATGTTGAGATTTTTCTTGGGAACAATTTATTGGCAACACTCCACAGGTACGTCAACAATGTGACGTTGATGACTCCTAGTTTGAGTTAGCGCGTTTGCTTGCTGCTAACAAGCTCTAAGACTCGGCCGAACCCTACTCTTCCTCTCTACCCTGCCCCACTATCACTCGCGCGCCACCGTTATCTCACGCCACAGTTTGCCTGGTCAACACAGGGCCGTCTTTTGGATGTGCAACGCTTTATTTCTGCTTGGTAAGAATTAGATCTACCGGAAATTTCGGACCTTGCAAACCAACCGACTTACTGATGGTAAGCGTCTTTTTATCCCTGGATAACACGTAGTCATAGGCTTGCGGATCAGCCGTGTTATCCGAGTCATCAAAGATCATGTAGTTGACCTCTGGAATTTTCGGCAATGTGGCTGTAGCAGCTACATGCTTTTCAGTGACTGAAGTCCATGTTCCATTCGGCGATGTTGTGGGTATGTTAGTGATATTCTCAAAATATATACCGCGGCTCTTTCTTTTGGTTAATTGAATGAATTCTCCTGCGTTGCATTTTGCATACTTTTGGACTGTCTCAGGTACGCCAGGCGGTAATGGCAATTCTCCAGGACAGCTAATCGATTGACCCGCTAATGTCATACCAGTCAAGACCCATTTTCCAATTAATGCTTTCGGCACCACAGCTGCCTGAGAATGTAACGGCGCCACTAGGCAACTTGCGAGGAGGATAGCGATGGATAATTTTTTCATTCTGATAGTTCCGAGTGTACTTCCAGGGTGATGTTATAGGTTTCCTGAATCAAATCATCTGAGATGATCCAAAGGTTGTTTGTTAGCAGGCGATCAAGACTAGTGTGCTACAAAATTAGTGGACTGGAAAAGTGTATAAGCGGTGTGTAAGTAGGAATTTCAGACAAAAAAAGAGGCTACACTAGTAACCTCTTTTTTAAATTGCCTAAATTGGCTGGGGGACTAGGATTCGAACCTAGGTTGACGGAGTCAGAGTCCGTAGTCCTGCCGCTAGACGATCCCCCAATTGGGCGATTAACGCTTCGAGTACTGCGGGCGGCGTCTTGCGCCGTGGAGACCCACTTTCTTACGCTCGACTTCACGAGCGTCACGCGTGACGTATCCTGCTCTGCGCAGCGGCTGGCGAAGGCTCTCATCCAGTACAATCAGAGCACGGGTCAGGCCATGACGGATCGCGCCCGCTTGACCACTTGGACCGCCACCTGAGACCGTCACGACGACATCCAGTTTTTCTCCAAGAGAAACCAGTTCGAGCGGCTGACGTACGACCATCTGGTCAGTCTTACGTCCAAAATACTCCTCGACAGGCTTGTTGTTAACCAGAATTCGACCGGTACCCGACTTTGCGAATACGCGTGCAACGGCGCTCTTGCGACGTCCGGTTCCATAATACTGCTGCTGTGCCATTGGATTATCCAGCTCTAACGTTAAATTTCCAGCAACTTGGGCTGCTGGGCATGATGGTTATGTTCTGCGCCGGCATAAACCTTCAGCTTGCGGAACATTGCTCTTCCGAGCGGATTCTTCGGAAGCATGCCCTGCACGGCCGTCTCAATAATGCGCTCAGGGTAGGTTTGACGCAGTTTACCCAAGGTCACTGACTTCATGTTGCCGATGTAACCGGTGTGTCTGTAGTAGACCTTATCGCTCTCTTTCGCGCCGGTTACACGCACTTTTTGCGCGTTGACGATAATGATGTAATCACCGGTATCGACGTGAGGCGTGTATTCGGCCTTGTGTTTGCCGCGAAGGCGGCGAGCGACTTCCGTCGAGAGCCGTCCGAGCGTCTTACCGTCGGCGTCGATGACATACCAGTCGCGTTTTACTTCGGCCGGCTTGGCGCTGAAGGTCTTCATTGGTGCGCGCTCCAAATCTAATTCTTTGTAGAAAGCCGTCAACTATAGCTGGCATTGTCTCTTATGGCAAGCCCAATTCGACGTTCTGGAGACTAACAAACGCCCGTCAGGCTTTTTCATCTTCGAACTCTGGCACAAGCCTCTTAAGCTCGGTCAGTAGACGATCCTGATCAAACCTCGCCGCAAGAGCTGCGAGATCGTCGATTTTCGCATTGATGGCGTACTGATCAAGATCGACCGAGCGAGCCAGCAGCAGCTTTTTATGTGGCGTTGGCATGGGCCGCTCATCCTCCAAGAACAATTCCTCGGTCATTTTCTCGCCAGGACGTAGACCTACATAGGAGATCTCGATATCGGTCCCGATCCTTTTTCCGGACAGCCGAATCATTTGTTCAGCTAAGTACCGAATCAGAATAGGCTCTCCCATATCTAAAACGAAAATTTCCCCCCCCAGGCCCACAGTGGCGGCCTGCATGATGAGTTGGCAGGCCTCGGGGATCGTCATGAAATAGCGCGTGACTTCCGGGTGCGTTACCGTCACAGGCCCCCCCCTTCGAATTTGCTCCCGAAAGAGCGGCACAACACTACCTGCAGAATCAAGAACATTACCGAATCGTACCGTGATGAATCGGGTCGATCCCAAGGAATTCATGGATTGGACCAACTTTTCTGCTGCTCGCTTAGTAGCCCCCATCACGTTTGTTGGCCGAACCGCTTTGTCGGTTGAAATCAGAACAAACTTGGAAACCTGATTACGGACTGCCGCATCAGCTACGATTCGCGTTCCAATGATATTGTTGTGAACGGCCTCTCGCACCTGTGCCTGCAAGAGCGGGACATGTTTGTAGGCTGCCGCATGAAAGAGGATATCGGGGCGCGCAACTGATAATGCGGCTTCAATGGCAGCCGGATCTGTTACGTCCCCAAGGATGGTTTGAATGCAAAGGTCCGGAAACTCAAACCGAAGCGCTTGCTCGATTCGATACAGGTTGAACTCGGACTGCTCGAAAATCGTCAAGCATCGGGGCACAAATCGGGCCAACTGACGACACAATTCAGATCCAATCGAGCCGCCGCCACCGGTAACCAAAATACTGGCGCCGCTGACGCTGCCCTCCATCGTCTTGCGATCCAGATGAACGGGACTTCGACCGAGAAGGTCCTCGATAGAGACCTCCCTGAGGCTATTTGAGAGCTGCTCTGACAACATTTCCTGAACCGAGGGCAAGGTCAGAAAGCCGACACCGGCTGTTTCACAGATCTCAACAATGCGACGCATCTGAGACTGTGTTGCCGAGGGAAGTGCAATGAGCACAACCTCTATATCCAATTCCCGAACCAGTTGGGGAATCTGGTCGCAGCTTCCCCGCACCCGGATACCATGAATTTCACTGCCTTTCTTTTGAGGGCTGTCATCAACCAGAGCAACGGCCTCAAAGCGCGCGTCCCTGACCCGCATCAAATCCCGGACCAGAAGCTCAGCAGCCCTGCCGGCCCCAACCACCAGGGCTCTTCGTCCACCGGAAAGCCTTACTCCCTGGTCCTTCCACATCCGGTAAACCAGCCGAGGACCCGCCAAAAAAAGAATCTGCAGAATCACGGTGAGCGGCAAAACCGAGCGAGGCACCCACTGCAGTCGGTTATAGAGGTAGAGCACTACCGCCAGCAGCATGACCCCGATCAGGGCAGCTTTGGCTATTCGAATGAGATCAGGTACCGATGCAAAACGCCATACACCGCGATAGAGACCCAGACCTGAGAATACAATTGCCTGAAAAAAAAGAACGACGGGCAGCCCAGTAATGGCCCCATCGATGTATTCAGCTGGAGGCAGCGCCAGATTGAACCGAAGCCAGTAAGCACCTAGCCAAGCAAGCACGACCATCACGAGATCATGCAAAAAAACCAGGAGACGCAAGCGAAGCTTTGGAGGTATCACGGATCGTAGCCTGTCAGGGACGGCCTGCCCCGAGCCACCAGGCGGCCCAGATCAGAGGAAGATAAGCCAGCAGAAGCAGCGGCCATTTGAGGTCAGGATTCAGGGCAACCAGCGCCGCAATCGGCAATAGCCATAACAAATTGATGCCGACAAATGCGAGGCTCACCGCTCGGTGGCTTTGCCATCTGCGCGAGGCATGCTGGTAGCCATGACTTCGGTGCGCCTCATACCAACGCTCGCCTCGAAAAAAGCGGACGATCAGCGTCAACGAGGCATCGACAATGAAGGCCGCCGCCAAAATCAACCAAACCTCCAGACGCAAGGCACCGGTGACCATTGAGAGCAGGGCGAGCACTGAGAGCAAATATCCCATTGAACTGCTTCCAACATCCCCCATGAAAATCCGAGCCGGTGGCCAGTTCCAGCAGAGAAAACCTGCTACCGAGAGGGCCAGCAAAAGCAAAAGCAGCACATCGTTGAGGTTTCCTTTTCCAAGGAACATTTCAATCGCGGCGGCAGAAAGCGTGAGCGTGATCGCTTCAACACCGGCAATGCCATCAATTCCATCCATGAAATTGAAGAGGTTGATATACCAAACCACAAAAACCACCGCGGTAATTGCACCCATCCAATGTAAAGCCAAATCCAGGCCATCGACGCCTTCAAGCTGTCCTCCCACAATCCACATGCCCCCCCAGATCACACAGGCGAACTGGATCAGAAGCCGCCAGCGCGCAGGCACATGACCGTGATCGTCGATCAACCCAATCAGCGCGAGAGGAAGAACACCAAGGATCGCCCATAAACGCCGAAATTCAGGATCAACAAGGAATGTCAGGGCGATGCTGACCATGACAAAGGTCAGCACGATTGCAATACCACCGCCCCTTGGGGTAGGACTTTGATGGGAGCTTCGTTCATTCGGCACATCCAGAAGTCGCCGAAGCGCATAGGTCCTCACCACACCGGTAAGCACCAGCGAACTGAATGCGGCAAGGCCGAGCAGAATCAACTCCAAGAACAGGTCCGGCATGAATGATATGGGGAAAGTTTAACGCGACTTGCCCGAGTCCATAAGGTTTAAGGGGGAGGGCGGGGATTGTTGCGCCGATCAATACGGAGAGTCAGTCGAGCGACCCAAGCGTCACGACTTCTCGAAGATAGCGAAATAGCATTCTCGCCGATTTTTTGGGTTGACTCTGCTCAGCCTCCATCCGTGCGCCTTTTACGAGCTGCCTGAGCCGCTGCCTTTCGGCGTCCGGATATTGGCCCATGAACTGGTTGATCACCTCATCCCCTGACTCGATCATGCGGTCACGCCATTGTTCGCATTGATGAAGAACTCGCGCCTGCTCGGCACTCTCACCCCGAATCTTACTAAGACCCTGCTCAATTGGCTCTGCATCCATGGATCGCAAGAGCTTGCCAATGAACTTCTTTTGACGAAGCAGCCCTCCGTGCGCCTTGATGGATTGGCCGGTTATTACAGCCTCGAGCAACTGCTCTGGCAGATCCAATGTGTTCAGTTGGGTTACAGAAAGGTCCATCAACTCCTGACCCAAATCGCGAAGTGCCGTACTCTTGCGCTTCAAACTACTCTTGCTGGGGCCACGGCGATTGAAGAGGTCTTCCTCAATCACATCCTCGTCATGATCAATCAAGCCAATTACCCCATCTGTAAAATTGGCCCTCGTCTTCGACACAGACAGGGACCGTCGCCGCCAAACCATCTCTTCCGTACATCACCGGGTACCATACTTCAATGCGGCCTGTCGGCTAAACGCATCGACCATAGATCCGCCGACCTCCCGAAAAAATCCACCAAATGCAACGTTCAAGAGCGCATTGGCAAACTCGAACTCGAGTCTGAACGTAACCGTACAACCGGTCTCACCCAGCGGCTCAAAGAGCCACAAGCCATGGAGCCGTTTGAACGGTCCTTCAACCAGATGCATCTGGATGGATCGACCAATCTGCATGGTGTTTTCGGTAGTAAAACTGAGTTTGATCTTGCCCTTGGACATCGTAATCGAAGCCTTCAGCTTTTCTGGTGTTTTTGAGATTAGCTTGACCTCCGAACACATGGGAATGTAGTTCGGGTACGAGCTGACGTCATTGACCAACTCATACATTTCGATCGGGCTGTACATCAATTTCGTACTGGTCGAGACGATCGCCATTCGCTGAAATCCTGAATGCGGTCCTTAACTGAGGATACTGGCCAGATCTACCCTGCCTCTGCAAAAGCGCTCCGCTCTTCGATCAATCACCCGCGCACCGGCACATTAGGACCACGATGATAAATTCAGGGTGAAGTGTACTCGTGAGCGACCTCATTGGCGACTGAGGCCTTGACTGAAGCCATGCTAAAATGCGTCATCATGCCCCGGTAGCTCAGCTGGATAGAGCATTCCCCTCCTAAGGGAAAGGCCACACGTTCGAATCGTGTTCGGGGCGCCAGAATCTTTAGCTAAGATGGGCCAGAATCCAAGACAGCAACCCTCTTTTGGCTGGCCTGCAAGCCCTCGAGCAACTGTCTCAGTGACCCCGCTGAATGAACGCAGCTTTCCCGATATTGGCTCTGTCGGAGAATAACGTCGGGCATCCTGACCCCCCCCCGAGAGAAGCTTACTGTATGACATCGTTCAGACATATCCGGGGATGGATCCTCCTCGCACTGATGGCACTCCCTGCGATGGGAGCTCTTGCCGTTCCGGCAAGTAAAGACAAGGCCAACATCGAGCCGATCGAGCCTGAGGCGCGGCTACTGATCAATGAAATGGGTAATTACCTCCGGGAAGCCAAATACATGAGCTTCAGCGCGCGCATTGATTTTGACGATGTGCTGCCCTCCGGACAGAAAATCTCATTCGCTGCCAGCACCCAATTTCGCCTCAAAAGACCCAATGGCATTTACGTTGATCAGCAAGCCGAGGTAGGCCATAAGCAGTTTTGGTTCGATGGACAATCCATTCATCTTTATGAACCTGAAACTGGCAACTTCGCCCAAGAGACGTTGAAAGGCAATAGCGACAAGGCGTTGGAGTTCACGATCAACCAGCTCAAATTCTCGCCACCACTGGCTGACTTCCTGACCTCCGATCCAGCTAAAACCCTGCTCAAGTCGGTCGTCAAAGGCTTTGTCGTCGGACCCTCTATCGTCAATGGCATTCCTTGCCGTCACCTTGCGTTTCTGGATCGGCTCATCGACTGGCAAATTTGGATTGAGGAAGGAAAGCTCCCGCTCCCCAGGAAGCTGATCATCACCTACAAAACGCTCCCGAATTCACCGCAATACACGGCCATCCTGTCGGACTTTGATCTGATCTCACGTCTTCCAGATCACCTTTTCAATCCTCAAATTCCGCCTTCAGCCGTCCGACTCCCTTTCTTGAAAGCCGCTCAGATGGAGACCAAACCCAAGGGCAAGCCAGCCGCTCGAGAGGGGGTTGCTCCGTGAGCATCATGCCTAAACGTAGGCGGCCATTGACCCTTGTTTCCTGTCTCATCTGTCTGGTTTTTGCCCCCACATTTGCCGATAGCCATGGTTTTAGTGGAGTGCGAATGGCAGGCTTTGGGGATCGCGCCGGAGGGGGCGCCTTCGGCGGCGGCGGTTATTCCGGCGGGGATGCACTGCGCTATGGTGGAGATGGCATTGGGGCCGGCCACTTTGGTGGTGGCGGACTCGGAAGTATTCGCGGCTCCTCTTCAGAGAGCGGTGTGAGCCAGGATTGGGCTTCGCGCAGCCAAACTCAAAGCGATAATCGAGACCTGGCCCAAGCTCATGAAAGCCAGCCAGAGCAGGCCATTCACAATCAACGCTTGCAGGAGGATGCGAACCATCTGCAGAACCGCAGTGAATTCGACCGAGCCTATGACTACAACCATCGCTACGATTATGCGGGGTACTATGGCGCTGGTTTTGTGCCCTTCTACTACGGAGGCAGCTGGGGTGGTTTTTATTCGGGCATGATGATGGGCTCCATGAGCGGGATGATGCTCGGTTCAACGCTGACAACGCTCCCCAACACCTACGCCACCACGGTGGTCAATGGCACACCCTACTACTATTCAAACGGTGCCTATCTCACACAAGCCTCGGACGGCAAGGGCTACACACTGGTCCCGCCGCCGCCGGGGGCAACCGTCAAATACCTGCCCAGCAATTGTTCACCCGTCTTCCTTGAGAGCCGCACCTACCAGGACTGCGGCGGGGCTTTCTACGAATCGTTCAATAATGAATACAAGGTCGTGCGGCCGCCACCAGGCATCATGGTTGATCAGATCCCTCAGGCGGCCATGACCAAGAAAATCAATGGCATGCAGTTCTTCGAGTATGGCGGCGTATGGTACCAGCCCTACTACGCGGGGAGCGATATCATGTACCGTATTGTCGAAAATCCCGACGATTGCCCGGTTTGTGGATTTTGAGACGGTTTCCAACTCATAACTTGACGCCATTCATCTGAGCACGCTCCATGTTTGATCCAACAACCCTTAATGATCTAGCAAAACGGCTGGCAGGTGCCGTGCCCCCCGACCTCAAGCTCATGAAGCATGATGTTGAAAACACCTTCCTTGCAATCCTCCAGTCCTCTTTTGCGAGGATGAATCTGGTGACTCGAGAGGAGTTCGATGTACAGAAAGCGGTCCTCCAGAGAACGCGGGAGCAACTCCGAGATCTGGAAAAACGCATCGCGGAATTAGAAAACCCCCAAACCCCGGTTTAACCCCTAAGCGTAAACCACTGGCTCAAAAGCCCGATTTTGTCCAGCCTTAATCCACAACAGAATGCCGCTGTTACTGAAATCAAAAGACCGCTTTTGGTTGTTGCAGGTGCCGGCAGCGGTAAAACGCGGGTCATAACCGAGAAAATTGCTTACCTGATCCGTCAGGGCCTTCCTGCCCGCCAGATCACCGCGGTGACTTTCACTAACAAAGCGGCTCGTGAGATGAAATCCCGGGTGGGGTCCCTTCTCAAGGATCAGGACAGTCGCGGCCTCCGCATTTCTACTTTTCATGCCCTTGGCCTTGAGATCGTCCGCAAACATCATCAGGCGATCGGCTACAAGTCGGGTCTGACCCTCTTCGACGAGCAAGATCGGAACAGCCTCATCAAGGATTTGATCCAGCATCACTTCCCAAAGTGGGATGCCGCCCATAGCGACCGCTGTCGCCAACAAATCAGCCGCTGGAAAAATCAGTTCGTTCTCCCAACGGATCCCGATGGCCATGATGAAGCCGGTTTTGAGGGTGCCGCGGACCTCTATTCCCTCTATGTAGAGCAGATGCGGGCTTATAACGCATTGGATTTTGATGATTTGATCCTGAAGCCGGTCCTCGCCTTTACCCAACACCCAGACATTCTCGAAACCTGGCAAAACAAAATCCGCTATCTGCTGGTCGATGAATATCAGGACACCAATGAGGCGCAGTATCAACTCCTCAGGCAGCTGGTTGGCAAGACCGGAAGATTCACAGTTGTGGGAGATGATGATCAATCCATTTATTCATGGCGGGGCGCCAAACCCGAAAATATCGTTCGAATCAAGGACGATTTCCCAAGACTCTCCGTGATCAAGCTGGAGCAGAACTACCGCTCCAGCCAGAGAATCCTTCATGCAGCCAATACGCTGATCGCCAACAACCCCCACACGATTGAGAAAAAACTCTGGAGTGCCCTGCATCAAGGAGAAAAAATTCAAGTGCTGCATCACAAGGATGAGGTTCATGAGGCAAGGCAAATTGCATCCGACCTGATTCATCACAAATTCCGCAGTGCTGGCGATTTTGGCGATTACGCCATCCTTTATCGCAGCAATCATCAGGCCAGAGTTTTTGAGACAGCACTTCGGGAGAACAGCATCCCCTACTCGATTACGGGTGGAACATCCTTTTTCAGCGCAGCCGAAATCAAGGACCTGATCGCATACATGCGGCTGATCGTGAACCCCGAGGATGACGGTGCATTTCTCCGCATTGCAAACGTACCCAGACGCGAAATCGGCCCGACGACACTTGAAAAAGTTGGGGCGTATGCCAACCAACGGCACATCGCGCTGTTCAGAGCGGCCGGAGAAATGGGGCTGTTGAGCCAACTCACTCCCCAGACCCAAAGACGTCTCTTGGAATTCACCCGCCTAATCGATGAGGCCAGAAGCTGGCCAGAAGGCTCAAACCCGCTGGATGCCGTTGAGGCGCTGATCAGTCAGGTCGACTATGAGGGCTGGATTCGCGAGACCGCCCCGAGCCCCGAATCCGCCAGAAACCGGCTGGAAAAGGTTGCTGAACTCCTCGCTTGGCTCCGCAAGATGGCAATGGATGGCAGTGATGAGCCGCCACCAACACTGGCAGATCTGGTAAACAAGGTCATGCTGATTGATGTTCTCGAGCGTCAAGAGGACGATGAAAAGGGGGACCGTGTCAGCCTGATGACACTGCATGCATCAAAAGGCTTGGAATTTCCCTACGTCTACCTTGCCGGAGTTGAGGAAAATCTACTACCCCATGAAGCCAGCATTGACTCCAAGGCCGTTGAGGAGGAGCGCCGGCTCGCCTATGTTGGAATCACCCGCGCCCAAAAGCGCATCACCCTGAGCTACTGCACCCACCGCAAACGGCGGGGAGAACTTGAGAGTCGCCAACCCAGCCGCTTCCTAGAAGAACTGCCCAGCGACGACCTTGAGTGGTCCGCCAGAAAGTCTCTAGACCCTGAAACTCTGAAAACACGGGGGCAGGCATCGATCAACCAGTTGCGTGACCTGTTAAAGACCCCCTGACTTGCTATAATATCTAATCACGCGCCCGTAGCTCAGTTGGATAGAGTGTCGCCCTCCGAAGGCGAAGGTCGTACGTTCAAATCGTATCGGGCGCGCCATAAA
>CAYLUS010000022.1:0-36701 GCA_964386975.1 uncultured Methylococcus sp. | reverse complement strand
TAATGGCCCCCATCAGCCACTTTTTTCAATGCCGGGAGACCGCCCATCCCAGCCGATTTTCAACAGCCTGTTAAAGTGATGGCCTGCCTGAGAAAGAGCAAGGATTTATTATTTGCCCAAAAGTGCACTCGAAATAACGGTCATGACTTCAGTCCTTCGGCATAACTTACTGAGTATCTGACATTGTCTTTTAGTAATTCACAGAACGTGGTCCCCGGCTTTTTAAAATCACGACGCTTTATTTGAGGCGTATTGCACTCCGGGGGTATTGGTTCTTTCTTGTCCCATTTATCGAGCTCATCCAGTAATAGCAGTCCCATGTACCTGCATCCAGACTCAGACGGAGAAGGATCTGTTAACAAAAAGCTTTCTAGCAGCGCCAGAGCTTTTGCGCTGTCAGCGCTGGGTCTACGAAACTTTTCGTTTAGACTAGCTTTGTAATCGAGCACGGTGTCATTAAGTATGGCACGCCACCCCTTTCGGCAAGATACGCAAACGCAATTCGGTCCGGAATATTTCCAAACATTCGACCAGTAGTTCTCATAAATAGATAAGGCTTCCGCATTATCGGATATCATATAACCATACTCAAATAAATCATGCGGATACATGTTATCTGAACCAACGTAGAAAACGCTTTGCCCATCATGATTATTTGCAAGGTAGAACTTCGAATGATTAGCCGGCTCTGGATATTTTGAGCTTAGCATTTTTGGTATTGGAACTGATGTTGAGAACTGCGCACTCTTTCCGCCATACTTCTGAGTGTTACCCCACGAATGACCATGACCATACCGAGATATACTAACAGATGTGAAACAGAAGGGCGCAACATGCAGTCTTGATATAATATCCTCCCACTTAGAAGTATGCCTGGAGTGCTTTCCATGTAATATTTTATAAATCTCTCGATAGGTTCCAAAAGCGCCTGAACCCCAAGAATAGGCGGAACCATCTTTGCTCTTAGCGTTTATGGATGAAACCACGATCTTTACGTGTAACCGAGGATTATTCTCTAGGGCTTCAGTAATCCAGTGGATAGTCTTATGGTCGGCTATTTTTGAAGCTCCTTGGAAAAGCAAATCCTGCTGACAAATGTAGAGTCGGTTAGTCGCTGACTTAACTACTATCTCCTTTGCCTTCTCGCTCGGGCTGGCATAAGAAGGAGTAGTAATGCCTGCGTGGCCATTCAATACGCGGTCTGAAGTTGGAAATCGACTAACCCCAAGAATCTGCGCACTGCTTGTTCTTGAAGGATTCCTTGCCCACTGTGGGATTTCCACCGGACCTTCCACCTTCTTGGATGGATTCGGGGGCGTCTTTTCCCAGCGATTAAGGGATAGACCAGTATGACCCGGAAATGTCCAGTTACCATAATCAAATTTGTAGAATCTTGTCCACGTGTTCCGTCCTGAAACATTTGTTCCCGGTATCGTCCAAAGCATATCGGCAAACTTCTGCGCAGAATGAGCCGCTTCGCCGCAGACGAACAAGGATATATCATGGACCGGAGGATAGTCCGCATAGTTATGAGGCCAAAGATTGTGTCCCCCGACAAGCGCATACTTACCATCTGCTGCTATGATCTTTGCATGGTTCCAAGGGCTCAAGGGGCCACCGCCACCGCCGGAGGCTCCTCCATGAACTCTTCCTACATAGATCTGCGTATTAGGAGCCAAGAGCGACTTGCCTAGTGCGTTCTTCAAATGGGTCGCGAGATTTGTCCTAAATTTTTTTACGGTGTCTTCACCCGCAGGTAAGTAACCAAAAAGAATTCTCACCTGTTTCAGGCCGTTGGTTTCGAGCTTCTTAGTAAGTCCCTTAAATATAGTCTGCTCAAATAATCCTGTTGGAGGTGCGAGCGACACAATATCGAGGGTATGTGTAGCACTTTCAATGATGGTCTCAAGTGCTAAGTTAATATCTGTCTTGGCTCGAGCCCCGTATTCTTGTATTGCGCCTTTATCCGCAAAATCGACACCCCACATATGAGGAGTGTCGATCACATAAATATGATTATTAGATGTTAAATCATAAGCACCAGTACCCTCTCTGATGTTCGCCTTAAAGGATTGGTAAAGCCGCTCAACTGTGATGTTAGCCATATCAATTGTTAAATCCAAATTTAAGTTATATATAAAGCCGTTATTCCATTTCAGAAATAAAATTAATGTGCGGCGCAGATTTTATCGAATAATCCAATTCCAAAGCTCTATCCATTCTTATAGCGTCAACCTGCCAATAATTAAGATTATCATATGGCAATCGGAAATTATGGATATTTAATCTATTATTTTATGCTATTGAGGCAACCACTTATTAGAGCCCAACAAGCCGCTATCAATTTCGCACAGTTCAGGCTTGTTAACCACAACTTAGATCGCATTATCTTAGGTTAAGGAATCAAAGTGTCGGGCACAATTCAATCTCGATGTTAAGTTGGCAAATACGCGCTCCATTATGACGCCATCTCGTGGATTCCGAATCATAAACCCTTTCTAGGCCACCGAAACGGCGAGGTGCCGATTCTTTCAGACTAACAGCGGAATAGTCACCCTTAGGGGTGCCATACATCGCAAAGAAACAGGGATCGATTCGGCGCTGAGTGGATTTCCTGCGTCTCCGATGACCAAGCAGCCATTGTGCGCACCCATCTGCAGCGTGGTCTTGGGGGACGTCGACGTCATTGCTGAGCCGAGAGGTATCCTGCTTGAAAAGAAAACGCAAACCCCTGATTTACTTGGGGGGCCAAGCGCAAAGCGTCCGATTTGGGGGATTTTGCCGTTGAACCCCTGGGCTTTGGCGAACCATTCACGAACCGTCTCAACATGAACACCGGCGATCTCGGCAAGTAGTTGACATGACATGCCAGGCTGTTGGCGCAGCCGAATGACCGTTCTTCTAAGCTAGTTTAGGGCGTTGAGACGGAGGCTTCTGCAGTCATTTTTTCCATGCCCGCACATAACAGATCGCAATCTATAAGGGTCCTGATCAATAGGCTGACGAATGTATAACAAAAAGTCCTGCCCATACCCATTGGTTGGCAGCGCTTTTATTGCTTAATTCAGAAGCAGCGCCAACTCCTGCAAAGGCGGCAGTAACAACATGCGTACCAACTGGATGACGACAATCGGGACGAGCGGCGACAAGTCAATGCCACCGGTCATAGGCAGAATGCGACGACTGAGGGTCAGGAGCGGTTCGGTCAGGCTAAACAGCAGGGAGACCGCCGGGTTATAAACCGTTGGGCCTACCCAGCTCAACAAGGCCCGGATGAGGATGGCATAGAAATAGATGTTGAGCACCAGTTCCAGCAACTGAGTTATGGCCCAGATGCCAAGCACACCGGCTGAAGGCGATGCCCCCTGAATTTTGAAAATCAGAAAACCTGCTGTCATCTCGAGCAGCAGCATGAGGACGAGAGACGCTGCATCCACCCGACCCAGCGAAGGCACGAAGCGCCGCACCAGCTTCAAGGGCGGATGCGTGATCTGAATCAGCAACTGCGAGACCGGGTTTTGGTAATCTGCACCGCTCCACTGAAAAAGGAATCTCAGCACAAGAGCGAAGATGTAGAGACTGAAGATCGTATCGATCAGAAAAATCAGCGGGGGTGCCCAGTAAGTCGATCCCATTGTCTTCAGTCTCCAAGTTGTTCCGACAGCGCTTTGGCGCGCCGCGCCGCAGCCTGCATTGCCACATCGACCATCTCACGAAAGCCGCCGGCCTCAAAGGTAGCAATCGCCTGCTCGGTCGTGCCACCCGGCGACGTCACGCGGCGGCGCAACTCCAGTGGGCCGGCTCCGGTCTCGATCGCGATCTTCCCTGCGCCCAGTGCCGTTTGTTCGCTCAAGAGCCGCGCCGTCTGGGGATCCAGCCCAAGGCGAATACCCGCCTCCTCCATAGCCTGCATCAGTAAAAAAAAGTAGGCGGGACCGCTACCTGAAAGCGCTGTGACCGCATCGATCAGTGGCTCCTTGTCAACCCAGACCGTCAGGCCAACCGCTCTTAGAATCTCCTCAGCCAGGTTGCGTTGTCGTTCATCCACCGCCTCGGTGGCAAAAAGCCCGGTGGCCCCGCAACCGACCATGGCCGGGGTATTGGGCATGGTACGGACGATGGCGGCCTGACCGCCAGCCCAACGGGCGATGGAAGCACAGCTGATGCCGGCAGCGATTGAAATAAGCAAGGGCGGTTTTTTCTTGAGGGCCGGCGCCAGTGCCTCGAGAACCGCTTTTAGGGACTGCGGCTTCACGGCAAGCACCAGCACGCTGGCCTTTTCAGCCACGGCAAGGTTCGAGGTGGCCGTTGCCACCCCAAGACGCTGCTTGAGCGCGTCAAGGGCGTCCTGATTTATATCCGATACATGGAGATGATCGGGCGGGTAGCCATCGGCAACCAGGCCGCTAATAAGGCTGGATGCCATATTGCCGGCACCAATGAATCCGATGTGATCAAACGACATGGGCATCTGCTACTGTAGGGATTAACGTATGAAATTCTATACGCTGTCTTTACGCGCGCCAAAAATCGCCGTACCGATGCGAACATGGGTTGCACCGGCAGCGATCGCCACATCCAAGTCATCGGACATGCCCATCGACAGAACATCGAGATGGGGAATCGGGATCTGCCGCAGCAAGTCCCTCAGCTGCTCGAAGGGTTCAGGGATTATCTTCCCGGTCAAACACGGTTCAGGAATCGCCATGAGGCCGCGCAATTCGAGTCCCGGCAAGCCATAGACTGCTTGTGCAAGTTCAAACAACGCCTCAGGAAGAACACCGGACTTGGTTGCCTCACGGCTGATATTGACCTGGATACAAACCTTCAACGGGCCCCTCTCTCTGGGCCGCTGCCTTGCAAGGCGCTCTGCCAGCGTGAGTCGGTCGATGCTGTGCACCCAATCAAAGTGCTCACTGACGGCGCGTGTTTTGTTGCTCTGGAGGGGTCCGATGAAATGCCAGATGAGGTTCGGGAGATCCTCAAGCTGGCGTTGTTTCTCAAGGGCTTCCTGCAGATAGTTCTCCCCAAAGTCCAGTTGACCGGCGGCAACGGCGGATCGTACCCCGGCCGCTGGCTGGGTTTTGCTCACGGCAATTAACTGGACCGAACCCGGGGGTCTTCCGGCAGCGACTTCGGCGGTGGCGATCCGGGCTTGAACGGCACTGAGCCTTGATGAAATGGAGAGAGCCATGCTGACCGCGTGCGTTCATTAGAAAAGCAGTTGCAACATGATAGCGGCTTTCTTTCCGTATAATTTTGCCCGAATACGCTAAAGCACGGCACGCACCGGCCCTGAAGAACCAGCGGCCACGTTCCGCGTTTTTTCCTGAAAGACTCCGGAGTCCATTCCATGACCGCCTACCGGCTTTTTGGCCTGAAGAACTGTGATCGCTGTCGCGCAGCCCTCAACTGGCTTTCAAGTCACCAGATCCCGCTGGAATTCGTCGATATTCGCGATCCGGCTCCCTCGGAGGAAACACTGGCCCGCTGGATCAGCCGGGTGGGTCTTGTCACCCTGATCAACCGCGCCAGCACGACCTGGCGCAATCTTACCGAGGCCGAGCGGCACCGCCTCGACTCAGCGGATGCGGTAGCACTGCTTCGTATTTATCCGACCCTGATCAAGCGTCCCGTGCTGGAAAAGGGCAATACCCTCGTGATCGGCTTTAAACCGGACCTTTATTCCCGGACACTCCTATGACAGACACCCTTGCACTGACCCAAGCCCTCATCCGTTGCCGCTCCGTGACACCCGAGGATGCCGGTTGCATGGACCTTTTGGTCGAGGCGCTGGCGCCTTTAGGATTCGTGGAAGAACGCCTGAATTTCGGTGATACCCAGAATCTCTACATGCGGCGAGGCCAAAACGCACCACTTCTGCTGTTCTTGGGTCATACCGACGTGGTACCGCCTGGGCCTGAGAACCAGTGGACCTCGCCGCCCTTTGAGCCGACCATTCGGGATCGGCGCCTGTATGGTCGGGGCGCCGCCGACATGAAGAGCGGCATTGCCGCCATGGTGACCGCGATCGAGCGGTTCGTGAGCCGGTACCCAACGCATCCAGGCTCAATTGCCCTTTTGATGACCAGCGATGAAGAGGGCGTGGCCACCAACGGGGTAAAACGAGTGGTAGATACGCTCATGGCCCGCAATGAACACATCGATTGGTGCGTCATCGGCGAGCCCTCCAGCTTTGATCGTCTGGGCGATGTGATCCGGGTGGGTCGCCGAGGCTCCCTGTCCGGGACTCTCAAGGTACTGGGCGTTCAGGGTCACGTCGCCTATCCGGACAAGGCCGACAATCCCATCCACGCGCTGGCGCCTGCGCTCCATGAACTGGTCCACGAGGTCTGGGATGAAGGCAACGGCTTCTTTCCGCCGACCAGCTTTCAGATTTCCAACATCAATGCCGGTACGGGCGCTGAAAACGTAATCCCCGGACATCTGGACGTGCTGTTCAATTTCCGCTTCAGCACGGCGCTGACTGAGGCGGACATTCGTCAGCGAGTCGAGACCATCCTCATGCGTCATGGCCTTCGCTATGAGCTGAGTTGGCGATTGTCTGGCGCTCCGTTTCTGACAACTGGAACCCGACTGATCGAGGCGACCCGTGCGGCCATTCGCAGCGTGACAGGGATTGAGACCCGGGCAGACACGGGGGGCGGCACCTCCGACGGTCGATTCATCGCACCGACGGGAGCTGAAATTGTCGAGATCGGTCCCCTTAATGGCACCATTCACAAGATTGATGAAGAGGTCCCCTTAGCCGATATTGAGCCACTTTCGGCCATCTACGAAAACATCATGGAAAACCTCTTGATGTTGAAATGAGGCCCTTGGATCTGCAGAGACGGCGTGGAGAGAAATGACCCTGATGCACCAGACCGCGCGATGGGATGAGGGACCCGAAGCGTCTCCCCTGATTTCAGCCGAGCAACTCAACCCGCAGTTGGGCAGCGAAGATCTGGTCGTGCTGGATGCGACCTGGACACTGCCGACACAAAACCGTCAACCGGACCGTGAGTTTCTGACCCGACATATTCCCGGTGCGCATCGATTCGAGATTGACCGAATTGCCAACACCGCCTCGCCCCTGCCACACATGTTGCCGAGCCCGGGGCTATTTGAATCGGCAATGGGCGCGCTGGGCATCGCGAGCGCGACCTGGGTTGTTGTCTACGACAGCAACAGCTTCATGGCCTCGGCGCGGGCCTGGTGGATGTTTCGAGTGTTCGGCCATGACCGCGTACGGGTCCTCGATGGCGGACTCGAGCATTGGCAGTCACTGGGGCTCCCTCTGGAGACGGGTGCTGAAACCCCCGACACCACAAAGGTCTATCGCGCGCACTTTCGACCCGAGTTGGTGGTGACCCTCGAACAAATCCTGATGTCGCTCGGCTCTCCGCGTCAACAGCTTATCGATGCTCGGCCAGCCGGCCGTTTTCAGGGGCTCGAAGCCGAGCCTCGCCCAGGACTTCGATCCGGCCATATCCCCGGAAGCCGCCATCTGTTTTTCAAGGATCTGATCGAACCTGAGACGGGCTGCCTGAAACCTCCTGAGGCGATCAAGGCCGCCTTTATAGCGGCGGGAATCATGCTCGATCGACCCATTACCACCACCTGCGGAAGCGGGGTGACAGCCGCCGTTTTGAGCCTTGGACTGCATTGCATCGGCCACCGGCAGACGGCCCTCTATGACGGCTCTTTCGCCGAGTGGGGATTGGATATTGGAACCCCGATCGAGACCGGCGGCTGAGCCCTGAATGCTCCTCAGCCCGCGCAATCGCGCGGATCGCGCGACAAAAATAACCGAGTGTTTTTCTCAGGAAAAAACTTTTGCCATAATAAGCAGTTTGTCGTATCCGGGATTTGGCACACAGCGGGGCTGTGAGACCGGAAAGCCAGAGCGGTAACCCCGTATAATTCCAGACGAAACCAATACGCCATTTCTCATTTGCCAGCATACTGATGCCCTCTACCAACGGATTGAAAGAATTTATGGCGGTCTGCCAGGACCGGGCTGAAAAGGCTCTGGATCAGAGACTTCCGCCAACCACCACCATCCCTGAACGCCTGCATCAGGCCATGCGCTATTCCGCCTTGGGCGGTGGTAAACGCTTGCGTCCGCTCTTGACCTATGCCACTGGCTGTGCGCTTGGGCTCAACCTCGACCTTCTGGATGGGCCTGCCTGTGCCGTCGAGATGATTCACGTGTACTCGCTCATTCACGATGACCTGCCGGCCATGGATGACGATACGCTCCGGCGCGGCAAGCCAACCTGTCATATCGCCTTTGACGAAGCCACGGCGATTCTTGCCGGTGATGGCCTGCAGGCGCAGGCTTTTCATGTCCTCGCTCATGACCCTAGCCTCAAGGTACCGGCAGAAAATCGGATTGCCATGATTGAGTGCTTGGCGCATGCCAGTGGCTCTTTTGGTATGGTCGGCGGCCAAGCCATTGACCTCGATTCGGTCGGCCAGCAGATTGACCTTGCTGCGCTTGAAAACATGCATATCAAGAAAACCGGTGCGCTGATCCGGGCTAGCGTCAAATTGGCCGCTCTGGCGCAGACACCCCTTGACCCGGCGGTCGGCCACCAACTGGATTTCTATGCAAAGTGCATCGGCCTGTCGTTCCAAATCCAGGATGACATCCTTGATGAAGAAAGCGACACGCAGACCCTTGGAAAAACCCAGGGCAAGGACAAAGACAACAACAAACCGAATTACCCGCTCCTGCTCGGCTTGGCCGGTGCCAAGCGTAAGGCGCTTGAGATGCATGAGGCCGCACTGGATAGCCTCAAGACCTTCGGCCCGGAGGCCGATCTCCTGAGGGACATTTCATCCTTCATTATCGAGCGAAAGCATTGAACCTCACGCACATCGTGAAGGCCATGAGTAATATCTGGAAGGTGGGCTTGGCGGGCCTGCAGTCCAAAACCCCATACCGGTCGATCAGACTGGCGCTTACCTCACAGCCGGATGGATTTATCCGATCCCTCTCCGTTAGGAACCATTAGTCCATGACTCAGTCCACCTCACCCGAATCCCTCCTGAACGCCATTGGCGATCCCTCTGACCTTCGAAAGCTCTCGGAGGACCAGCTGCCGCAGCTTGCCGAAGAACTTCGGGAGTTCCTTCTGCAGAGTGTCAGCCAGTCGGGAGGACACCTTGCTGCAGGCCTTGGTACGGTTGAACTGACCATTGCCCTCCATTACGTTTTCAACACTCCCGATGACCGTCTGGTCTGGGATGTCGGTCATCAGGCATATCCTCACAAGATTCTCACCGGCCGCCGTGAAGCCATGCCGACCATCCGCAAGAAGGATGGTCTTTCGGCCTTCCCGAGTCGCGATGAGAGCACCTACGATACCTTTGGTGTCGGCCATTCAAGTACCTCGATCAGTGCGGCCCTCGGCATGGCGATAGCGGCCGGCCTGAAAAAAAATGACGTTCATGCGGTGGCCATCATCGGTGACGGCGGACTCACCGGTGGCATGGCGTTCGAAGCCCTGAATCATGCCGGCGCACTTGATGCCAACCTGTTGGTGATTCTCAACGACAACGAGATGTCGATTTCGCCGAATGTCGGCGCCATGAACAACTACCTGGCCAAGCTGCTGTCCGGTCGGTTTTACTCGACAATTCGTCAGGGCAGCAAAGAGCTTTTGAAGGATCGCATGCCAACCGTTTGGGAATTGGCGCGTCGCGCGGAAGAGCATGTAAAGGGCATGGTGGCCCCGGGTACCCTGTTTGAGGAACTCGGCTTCAACTACATTGGCCCGATCGATGGCCATGATCTCGATACCCTGGTCACCACCCTCCGCAACCTCAAGAACACCAATGGCCCGAGGTTCCTTCACGTGGTCACCAAGAAGGGCAAGGGTTATCTGCCGGCTGAGAAGGATCCGGTGGCCTACCATGGCGTCGGGACTTTCGACCCGAGCAAAGATCATCTGCCCAAGAGCAAGCCCTCAACCCCAACCTATACCGAGGTGTTCGGCAAATGGCTGTGCGACATGGCGGAAAAGGATGAGCGACTGCTCGGTGTTACGCCTGCGATGCGCGAGGGATCAGGCCTGGTCGAATTCGAGCAGCGCTTTCCAGAGCGCTACTTTGACGTTGGAATCGCCGAACAGCATGCGGTCACGGTGGCAGCCGGACAGGCCTGTGAAGGCTATAAGCCGGTAGTTGCCATTTATTCGACCTTCCTCCAGCGCGCCTACGATCAGTTGATTCATGACGTGGTCCTGCAAAGGCTTCCCGTCCTGTTTGCCATCGATCGCGCCGGACTGGTCGGTCCTGACGGTCCCACGCATGCCGGCAGCTTCGATTTCAGCTTCCTCCGCTGCCTGCCTGAAATTGTCATCATGGCGCCTGCCGATGAGAACGAATGCCGTCAGATGCTCTACACCGGGTTTATGGTCGATGGTCCGGCTGCCGTCCGATACCCTCGCGGCAAGGGTCCTGGGACGCCCGTCGAAGACACCATGACAGCATTGCCCATCGGCAAAGCCGAAATCCGCAGGAAAGGCCAACGCATTGCCTTCCTGGCCTTTGGCTCCATGGTGACCCCGGCACTCGAGGTGGCGGAAAAGCGGGATGCGACCGTCGTTAACATGCGCTTCGTGAAACCGCTGGATGAAGCGATGATTCTGGAAATGGCCAAAACCCACGATGTTCTGGTCTCGGTCGAGGAAAATGTACTTCCAGGCGGTGCAGGAAACGGGATCAATGAGGTCCTCAATGCGCACCTGATCAAGACCCCCTTGCTGACCATTGGCCTACCCGATGAATTTATCGATCAGGGCACCCGCGAGGAGGTGCTGAGCATGGCCGGTCTGGATGCCAACGGCATCGAAAAGACTTTGAATGCGTTCTTGGAAAAACTGGGCTAAGCCGAACGAAATCCACCGTGAACCGAATCCATAGCCGCATCAGAGACATTCCTGATTTTCCGAAGCCAGGTATCCTTTTCAAGGACATCACCCCGGTCCTCTCTGACCCTCTGGCTCTCAAAGAGGCCGTTGCTCTCCTCAGTGCCCCTTTTGTGGACGGAGGGCTGACCGCGGTAGTCGGCATGGAGGCACGCGGCTTCATTTTTGGTGCGCTGGTGGCTCAGACGCTGGGTGTTGGCTTTGTGCCTCTGAGAAAGCCCGGAAAGCTGCCCGCCACGGTTCGCTCAATTGCCTATGATCTCGAATATGGCTCCGCCACCCTCGAGGTTCATGCGGATGCACTGAATTCAGACGATCGTGTGCTGATTGTTGATGATCTTCTGGCCACCGGCGGAACCGCAGCGGCCAGTTGTGAGCTGGTCGAGGCCCTGGGCGCCAGGGTCGCCGCTCTGGCCTTTATGGTCGAACTCAAAGGTCTGGGCGGAAGGGAGAAACTGGCTCCGTATTCGATCCATCGCCTGCTTGAATACTGATTCTCCTGAGCCTATCCGGTTGAAAATTCACTTTCCCCCGGCGGCCTGATACCCGTGCCACATTCCAAGGCACCCCCGCCGGTCGGAATCCTGCAACTGACGGATTTCCATCTTCTGCCCCGTTCCGACCAACGGTTTTATGGCATCAGCACCTGGCAGAGCCTGAAAGACACCCTCGCTGAAGCCTTGCGCCAGAACCCGGCACCCGACCTGGTCCTCCTGACCGGCGATCTGGCCCAAAATGCATGCCCTGAGACCTACGCGCTTCTCAAACCCCTGATCGAGGAGATCCCGGCCCCCACGCTGGTCTTGCCAGGCAATCACGACAGCCCCGCACTCCTGACCGAGGCTTTTGGCTGGTCCAAGAAGGTCGGGGAGCGGATACGGTGCCTTCATGGCTGGATCGTGATCGCCTTGGACAGCTGCAAACCCGGATCCCCTGTCGGCAACCTGAGTTTAGGGGAACTGCGCGAGCTTGAGTCGGTATTACAAGACACCCGAACACAACCGGTTCTGATCGCACTGCATCATCCTCCGATCGCTACCGGCAGCCGCTGGTTGGATACCATGCAGATTTCCAACAGCCGTCAATTCAAGGATCTGATTGCACAATATCCGAACGTGCGGGCCCTGGTTTTTGGTCATATCCACCAGACGTGGCGGTCAGCGTGGGGTGAAACGCAGCTGATGGGGACCCCATCGACGGGTTTTCAGTTTGCGCCACAGAGCGACACATTCAGACTGGATCTGACGGCACCCGGTTATCGCTGGATCACACTGAACTCGGACGGCTCCCTCAATTCGACCGTGGAACGCCTGAAGGCACTGCCTGATGGGCTGGATCCGACTGCTAAGGGCTACTGATTTGAGTGGCTGAGAGCGGGCTCAGATATCAGGGGCTTGCAGCATCAACCAGTGCCCTCTCTCCGGCGACACCCGTCGGGCAGCCGGCATGGCAACTCAGTTCGGACAATGCCCGCTGGTACACTTCACGCTTGAAGTAGACCACATCGTCGACCGGATGCCAGTAATCGACCCAGGTCCAACTGTCGAATTCAGGCTTGACCGAACAGTCCAGCCGAATCCGGTGTTCTGGCGACAGCAGGCGGAGCATGAACCAGATTTGCTTTTGACCGATGCAGACCGGGTAAGACCGCTTGCGGATGTAACGCTCCGGAAGATCGTAGTGCAGCCATTTGCGGGTCTGGGCCACCAGCTCAACATCGTGCCGCTCAAGGCCGATTTCCTCAAATAACTCCCGGTACATGGCATCGACCGGATCCTCATTGCGTTTGATGCCGCCCTGCGGAAATTGCCACGAACGCATGCCCACCCGCCGCGCCCAAAACACGCGGGAGTCCTCGTTCAGAAGAACGATTCCTACGTTTTGGCGATATCCATCTGGGTCTATCATCGTCCAACGGGGGCTACTGGTGTTCGGGGTGTATAATCCCTGCAGGTCCATTCGGCACAAGGGCAAATTTGCTCGGGTGTCGTGCCCTGATGGCAGATCGGCGCCTGAAATCCCGCGCAAACTAATGACTGAATGTAAAGGAAACTCGTGACGCTGGCAATCTTTGACCTTGACAACACCCTGATCGCAGGCGACAGCGATTACCTCTGGGGGCAATTCCTGGTGGAGCGGGGAATTGTGGACCGCCGGCACTATGAACAGGCCAACGAGCGGTTCTATGATGATTACCGTGACGGGCGTCTGGATATCGATGCATTTCTCCAGTTCGCCCTTAAGCCCTTGTCGGAAAACGATGCCGAGCAACTGCATCAGTGGCGGCAGGACTTCATCGAAGAGTGTATCCGCCCTATCCTCTTGCCGGCCGCACGTGAACTGCTCGACATTCATCGAAAACTCGGCCACACGCTGATGGTCATCACGGCAACAAACCGCTTCGTCACCGAGCCAATCGCCGGGCTATACGGGGTGGATGAGCTCATCGCAACCGTCCCCGAATTTGAAGAAGGGCGTTATACCGGGCGCTATCTTGGTGTGCCCTGCTTTCAGTCAGGTAAAGTGACTCGCCTTCAGGCTTGGCTGCATGAGCATCAGCGGACGCTCAGAGACAGTTGGTTCTACAGTGATTCGCACAATGACCGGCCACTGCTCGAGTGTGTAACCAACGCCGTGGCGGTGGACCCCGACGTCCATCTCAAAGCCCTTGCCGAGCAGCGTGGTTGGCCACTTCTCTCCCTCAGATCAGGCCGATGCCCCGAGGATCACAAGGACCGCCTGTCCCACCTTTGATCCGTTGTTCAATGCTAGGATGAAAGTATCGTCCTGTCCTTTCCCTTTCGCGGAGCTGAACCGATGAGCGAGACACTCTCCAATGTGTTTTCAAGGAAGAAGCCAGATTTCACTCAGGCAACCCAAAATGCCACGCTGTTTGAAAAACTCGGCGGCGTTCCCGCGGTCAGCGCCGCTGTCGATGTCTTCTACCGAAAGGTCATGCGCGATGCGCGCATCAATTACTTCTTCTTTGGTGTCAATCTGACCGAACAGGCCGAAAAGCAGAAGGCGTTTTTGACCATGGCGTTTGGTGGGCCTCACCAGTACACCGGCCGCGACATGCGGAAAAGCCATGCCAAGCTCGTCTCGATGGGCATGAATGATCGGCATTTCGACATCGTGGTAGAACACCTGGCTGACACCTTGCGAGAGCTCGGCATTCAGGAGCCGCTGGTTGAAGAGGTTGCTCAGATTGCAGAGAGCACACGTGAGGACGTGATGGGTCGCTCAGCGGCCACCCAAAGCGCCGGCGGCCGAGCACCTCAGGCTGCGCCAAAACCGGCAACCGCAGCTGGAGGCCTTAACCAGCGCAGCGAGGCGTCCCCCAACCAGGTACCGGCCGGTACCGCCGACCCCCAGCTCATGGGCCCTATTCGCGCCATACTCTCCGGCAAGACCGTCAGTCTGGCAGCCAACACCAGCATTCGCGAAGCGATCGATATCTTTGCGCGGGGCGATTACAGCAGTCTGCCGGTCGTTGCCGAGGACGGCCGCCTGGTCGGAACCCTGACCGCCACCGATCTCCTCCGCCACCTGTCACGGGGATCCTGATCGCTATCCCCCCTTGCGGATCAGGAATACCAGGCATTCCTCAGTCTGTTGCTGAACCAAAAGGGTGTGACCGACCTGATTGGCGAAAACGCCAAAATCGAGCGTCGCGGCTGGATCTGTTGCCATCACCCGGATAACCTGGCCGGCATCGAGTTGCTGAAGTCCCATTTTGAGCTTTAGCAACGGCAGGGGGCACATCAGGCCCCGCGCATCCACCTCAAGGTCCCACTCTTTGAGAGCGCTCACTTGCCGAATCTCACTTTACGGCTGAATCTCAAGCCGCTCGACCCGCTGGAATCCACGCGGCAAGGGGTTGCCGCGACGGCCGCGGCTTCCCTCATAGTGTGCGAGATCGGAGGGGCCGAGGGTCAGATGACGCTTGCCGGAGTGCAGCCGAACAGACTGCTTCTCGCCTAGCGCCAAGACCGCGATCAGGCCATCAAGACCCTGGGCAAGCTCTGCCGGCGGAATTTGAATCAGCTTGTTGCCCTTGCCCTTCGACAGTTGGGGAAGATCCTTTGCCGGGAAGACCAAAAGACGGCCTTGCTGACTAACCGCCAGGATCCGATCCTGTTCAAGACTTTGCATACCAACCGGCGCAAGGACACGGGCATGATCGGGAAGGCTCAAGAGGACCTTGCCGCTCCGATTTTTGCTGTAGAGCTCCCCGGTGGATGTGATAAATCCATAGCCAGCAGAACTGGTCACCAGGACCAAAGACTCCTCAGAACCCGCCCAGACGGCACAAAATTGTGCGCCGGGTGGCGGATTCAGGCGGCCGGTTAGTGGCTCACCTTGGGTCCTCGCGGAGGGAAGCTCATGCGCCGGCAGGGCATAGCTCCGCCCGGTGGAATCGAGAAAATAGGCCGGATGGTTACTGCGTCCCAGGGCGGATGCCAGGAACTGATCACCGGACCGGTAAGCAAGGGTCAGCGGATCAATGTCGTGGCCCTTGGCTGCCCGCACCCAGCCTTTTTCAGAGAGGATGACAGTGACGGGCTCACTGCCGATCACCGCAGTAACATCAAGGGCTTGGGCCGCCTGACGCGAGACGATCGGTGAGCGCCGGGCATCCCCGAAGCGCTCGGCGTCTTCTTTCAACTCTGACTTTATGAGGGCACTGAGCTTCTTGGGTGAGGCCAGGATGGCCTGCAATTGATCTCGCTCCGCCGCCAGATCATCCTGCTCCCCGCGGATTTTCATCTCCTCGAGTTTCGCCAAATGACGCAATTTCAATTCCAGGATCGCCTCTGCCTGGAGATCTGAGAGATTGAAGCGGGCCATAAGGACCGGCTTAGGTTCATCCTCGCTGCGGATGATGGCGATGACTTCATCAATGTTGAGAAAGGCAATCAGCAAGCCTTCAAGGATATGAAGTCGCGCGAGAACCTTGTCGAGGCGGTAGTTGAGCCTGCGGCGAACGGTTTCAGTTCGAAAACTCAACCATTCGGTCAGGATGTCCTTTAGGGGCTTGACCTGCGGCTTACCTGAAAGACCGATGACATTGAGGTTAACCCGGTAGCTCCTCTCCAGATCCGTTGTCACAAAGAGGTGCGACATCAACTGTTCTGCATCGCACTTTCGGCCTTTCGGCATGATCACCAGACGGCAAGGATTCTCATGGTCGGATTCATCCCTGAGGTCCTCGACCAGCGGCAGTTTTTTTGCCTGCATCTGGGCAGCAATGGTTTGCAAAACCGTATCACCGGAAACTTGGTGCGGCAGCGCCGTAATGATGATGTTGCCATCTTCGACTTCCCAGCGCGCCCTGAGTTTTATTGACCCATTGCCACTGTGGTACATCTTCAGGATTTCATCACGCGGGGTAATGATCTCGGCCTCGGTGGTGTAATCAGGACCCTTGATCCAAGCCAGTAGATCCTCAAGCGGGGCATCCGGGCGATCCAGCAGATGAATGCAGGCATCGACCACTTCCTTGAGGTTGTGCGGCGGCACGTCGGTGGACATACCAACGGCAATGCCGGTGGATCCATTGAGGAGTACATTTGGCAAACGGGCGGGCAAAAGACGTGGCTCATCTTTGGTCCCATCGTAGTTAGGGGCCCAATCCGCCGTGCCCTGCCCGAGCTCGGAGAGCAGCGTCTGGGCGTAAGGGGTGAGACGCGACTCGGTGTAGCGCATGGCCGCAAACGACTTGGGGTCATCCGGCGATCCCCAGTTACCCTGCCCGTCAACCAATGGATAGCGATAGGAAAAAGGCTGTGCCATGAGCACCATGGCCTCATAGCAGGCTTGGTCACCATGGGGATGGTACATGCCAAGGACATCACCCACGGTTCTGGCGGACTTTTTGTATTTTGAAGTCGGGCCAAGACCCAGTTCCGACATTGCAAAGACAATCCGTCGTTGAACGGGTTTCAGACCATCTGCAAGATGCGGCAGGGCCCGATCCAGGATGACGTACATCGAGTAATCGAGGTAGGCCTTTTCGGTAAAGTCCTCGAGAGGAATCTGCTCGTGAGTCACTGCGTTCAAGGGAATGTCATTAAGGCAAGTGGGGGTCAAAAGACCCGAGTGAGAACAGGCGATGGATGCATTCTAGCGGATCAGAAGGTCGACTGAACCCCCATCGAAAGGTTGAAAATGGAGGTCATGGCACCTTCGGGGGAGAGGATTCGGTAGCCATACTGCGTCCCACAATAGACCATGAGATCCGGATCAATGGCGTGTTGGAGGTTCAGATCAACCTGATAGGTCGACTCACTGGACTTGAAACGCGCATCCATTGGATTGTGGCTGAGCCAGTCATTCAGTTCGAAGTGCAGGCCCAGCAGCACCGTATCATGAGGCGTGGCGTTCCACTCAAACTCCGTCGAAATGAAGTTGTTGTTGTAGGAAACATCATCGTTTGTCAGCAGGGACTGGTAGCCAGCGGCAATCCCCCGCTCGAAATGATAACCAAGGACCCAGGTCAAATCGGGGCGGATCCGGGTTTTAAGGTGCGGCCCAAACGTCCAGAAACTCAGGTTACGCTCAGCAAATTCCCGGTCATAACGGCGGATACCGAAACGAGCCAGACCCAAGAGTTCCAGATCTTCGGTGAAACGGTGTCCAAACTTTAAAGCGCCAATCTGGCTGGTGAGCCGCTCCGGTGCCAGCGGTTGGTTGACGGAGAGCGATTCACCGACGCCTCCATTCGTGAACAGGGGCAGATGCACGATGTTCTTACCCAGATACAGATCCGGGCTTAGGTAATAACTCAGCATCAAGGTATTGGCGGCGTCAAATTCCTGATAGAGCTTCAGCCTGAGCGTGCCATGGGTGAAGGCTGTTTTTTCCATGAAGACGTAGCCATCGCCGGTAACCTGAGCGTGTGTTCTCCCTAAGGCATGTGTCCATGATTTGGTGATTTCAAGCGTGGGCTCATATACCCCATCGGCCCCCTGCCCCACCAGGAACTGGTCAATGGCAGGCTGCGTCGGGTCGGCGTTCAGCGACATGCGCCGCGTAGCCGAGAACAGCGTGACATCGTTAGTGTAATAAAGCCCGGTCCGGCCAACGACTTGAACGCCCTCTGGCACCTCACTTTCTGCCCTTTCTCCGCACTGGGCGCCCATGCCATAGACGTGCAGGAGCACCAGCCCTAAAAGAGGCCCCGCAAGCCGCGGACAAACACCGGCATAATGATGAACATTGACCATCAGACCCGAGTGCCTCTGCCATGACTCAGTATCTGCTTGCGATCGATCAGGGTACGACCAGTACCCGTTGCATCCTCTTCGATCCAATGGGTCAGGTACACCATGCCGCTCAGTATGAACATCAGCAAATCTATCCCCAGCCCGGCTGGGTCGAACATGATGCGCTGGAAATCATGGCCAATGTCGATCGTGTCATTGCTGAGGCTCTGACCCACGCGGGTCTTGACCATCATTCGATCGCAGCTATCGGCGTTACCAATCAAAGGGAAACCATCGTCGTTTGGGACAAAACCACCGGCACGCCGGTACACCCGGCCCTGGTCTGGCAGGACACCCGAACCGATCAAATTTGCGCCCAGTTGGCGGCGCGTTTTGGTAATGAGGTATTTCAGCAAACAACCGGGCTTCCCATCTCAACCTATTTTTCGGGACCCAAGCTCAAATGGTTGCTGGATGAAATTCCTGGACTTAAGGCCAGGGCCGAAAGGGGGGAACTCCTTTTTGGCACCATCGATACCTGGATCATATGGAATCTGACCGGAGGGGTCCACGTCACCGACGTGACCAACGCCTCAAGGACCCTCCTAATGAATCTTGAAACGCTGAACTGGGATCCAGGGCTTCTCGAGCTCATGGCAATCCCTAACAGCCTATTGCCCCGGATCTGCTCGTCATCCGAGATCTATGGCTTGGCCCGGGGTCCGCTTGAGGGTGTTCCTATCGCGGGCATCCTGGGTGACCAGCAAGCCGCACTCTTTGGCCAGGCCGCTTTTCTCCCCGGCGAGAGCAAGAATACCTACGGAACGGGTTGTTTCATGCTCATGAACGTAGGCGCCAAGCCCCTGCCCTCCCGACACGGTCTTTTGTCGACCGTTGCCTATCAGCTGGGAACAGCAGCACCTGTCTATGCCCTAGAGGGATCGATTGCCATCACCGGCGCCCTGGTGCAATGGCTCCGTGACAATCTCGGCCTAATTCAAGATGCGAGCGAAATTGAAGCCTTGGCTCAAGGTGTACCAGATAATGGCGGCGTTTACTTTGTTCCAGCATTTTCAGGCCTCTATGCCCCCCACTGGCGACCCGATGCCAGAGGGATCATCGCCGGCCTGACCCGCTTTGCCCACAAGGGACATCTGGCACGCGCTGCTCTTGAAGCCACCGCGTTCCAAACGGAGGAAATCATCCGCGCCATGGAAAAGGATTCGGGTCAGAAAATCTCAACCCTCAAGGTCGACGGTGGCATGGTCGTGAACGACTTACTCATGCAGTTTCAGGCCGACATCCTGGGCATGCCCGTGATCCGGCCTCCCTGTACGGAGACAACGGCCTTGGGCGCTGCATCGGTTGCAGGCCTTGCCGTCGGTTTCTGGTCTGGCACTGACGAACTCCGTGCGCGCTGGACAAAGGCCCGAACGTGGACACCCACGATGGATGCATCGAGACGGAGCCTGATGTTGGCGGATTGGCACAAGGCCGTGCAGAGAACCCTGAATTGGGCATGAAAACAGAGCAGACACGATATCTCAGGAACATCAGCTCCAGCCGCAAATCCAGCCCTCTTGGTTTAGGGAGGATGGAGCGGGTGATGGGAATCGAACCCACGCTATCGGCTTGGGAAGCCGGAGTTCTACCATTGAACTACACCCGCTGGAACCCTTGAGTACGAAACTATGATAGTCACCGATGCTGCCTTTCGTCAAAAGCAAACGCATGGCCATGGAGCCCTTCACAGCCGTCTGCGGGGAAGCGGTAAGCCGGACGGAGCCTGAACGGCTTAAGGTCTGCGATTCGATACCCAGCGCGACGGGCGCCTCTTCACCATGGGTGGAGACCCTCTCAGGCAGGGGCATCTCGACACTGAGGATACAACTCCTCAAATAGTCATGATCGCGTGCAACAGGGGCCCATCTTCATGGGGGGGGGGGGCTTGACGTGGCCCGCCAGGCCCGTCAATTTGGCATCCTTGGAACGCTTACAAGGCACTGGCCCTTCTTTCATGGATGCGATCATCCGGCTTAACTTCGAGCCCTCACTCTGGCTGCGTAGCCCGCTTTCTGTGAGGACGGTCAGCACTTGCGGACAACATGATGCAGCGTGCGGAGTCCAGAAATCCATGCACATGAGCACCTTTTAAACCCTGCTGGAGAGATCTTCAATGCTGCTGAAATATCCATCGCTGCTCAGGGATATCGGTTCAATTCGATCCCTTCGGTGCACAGTGGAAGGACTGCTTATCCTGGGACTGGTCGGATGCAGTTCACCGGTTGGCGTTAAACCGGTCAGTCAAGAGGATGCCTACCGGCAAGCAACCCGATCCTCGTTGGGGGGCGATGAACCCAGCCACGAATCGATCGCGGTGCTGCATCGCCATAACTTGCTCGAGGCCTACGAAAAAGACCCGGCAAAGGCACTACAGGCACTCCAACGCATCGCCATGACAGACAGTCGACGCGATCTCCTGTTCACCCTCTCAGAAATGAATTTTGCTTGGGCAAGAACGCTGGACTTCAAAGATGCCGATTTCAGTGACCCCACCCGGGCACAATCAATCTTTATGCAGGCTGCGCTCTATGCCTATCTTTACTTGCTCGGGCCTGGAAACGAGCCGCTACCCAGTCCATTCGATAATCGCTTTCGGGCAGCCTGTGAAATCTACAATCGATCGCTGGATCTCGCTTTCAGGCGAACCAGTGAGCCGGACCAAGGGCTGGATCTCACCAGCAAAGCCTATCGTTTGCCTGCCGGTACGCTGAATCTGGAACTCGCCGCGAAAAGCCTGAACGGTAAAACCGCCGTCTTCGAAGGTTTCTATCCTGCGGATGCCTACGAAGTCTTTGGGCTCACGACGATGGCGCGCTCTCCAGGGCTTGGACTTCCAATTATTGGCCTGACTCGAAAATCACCCACATCCCCGAATGGGGGCGTGATCCCACTCACGGCTTTTTTGCGGGTCGAGGGCGGTATTGCCGAATTGCAATCCGGTCACGCCCATGCTCAATTGGAGCTCTACTCCAGCTACGATGACCATTCCGTCATCGTGGCCGGGCGAGAAATCCCACTTCAGTCGGATACCACGACTCCACTGGCCTATCGGCTTGATCATGCCGACATGTGGAACCAGGGGCTGCGGCGCTTTCTCGGAGGCGGAGATGTCTTGCGTCAGGTGCTCATGATTCAACCCTATGAGCCCGGGCGCATTCCGGTCGTCCTGGTTCACGGAACAGGGAGTCATCCCGTCTGGTGGGCGGAGATGCTAAATACACTTCGAAGCGACCCAGAAATCAGGACCCATTTCCAATTCTGGTTTTATGATTACAACAGTAGCCTTCCGGTCGCAGTATCAGCGGCCAATTTGCGTGACAGTTTGACGGAAATGGTCCAGCAACTGGACCCCCATCATCAGGACGCAGCGCTCCAGCAGATGGTCGTTATCGGCCACAGTCAGGGGGGGCTCTTAACACACCTGACCGCCGTGAGACCCGGGCAGCGATTCTGGCAGGCACTGAGTGACCAGCCCTTTGAGCAGCTGGATATAAGTCCAACTCTCAAACAAGGCCTGGCCCGATCGATCTTTTTTGAGCCACTGCCCTTCGTCAAACGCGTGGTCTTCATATCAACGCCCCACCGCGGAAGTTTCCTGACCAAAGGCTGGGTTCGGGACCTGGCCAGACGCGTCATCAGCATGCCTCTGGAACTAGTCCAGGGGGGAGCAGAGGAGTTTCACAAACTCAGCCGTCAACTCAAGATTTCCGATGAACTGAAGGATAGCCCGCCGAATGCAGTCGATGGCATGAGTGACCATAGCCCGATCCTTCAAGTATTAAGCGAGCTGCCGTTCAAGGAAGACGTGAAGGCACATTCCATCGTTGCCGTCTTGCCAGGGATGGACATCAAGACCGGTGATGATGGTGTGGTGGAGTACAAAAGCGCCCACCTCGATGGGGTGGAATCGGAGCTCGTAGTGCGTTCCGGCCATTCCGCTCAGGGCCACCCGGTGACCATCGAGGAGGTGCGTCGCATTCTCCTCAAGCATTGCAATGGCTATTTCCCCAGCTGCGCCGCATCACCCGGAGCCTCTCAGACGGGCACGGCAGAATTTGCCAAAGGCTCCGCGGTATCGCCCTCGCTTCGGCCCGCCGAGGACAAGATAAATGCCTCGCACCTTTGACCCCCTGCGGCACATCAAGTCCCTCGCGGAACGTATTCGGGGGACAGTCGGTCGGCAGGATCTCTGGATCCCCTTTTTCATATTTTGTCGGGCTGGAGCGGTCTATCTGGCGCTCGGCGCCTTTATTATTCCCTCACTGATCGGGCATTTTGGACCCGATGTGCTCACGCAGGTGCTGCATACCCCAACATACATTAGCCGCGTGGGCTTTAACCCACTGACACTGGAACTGACCATCCATGAAATTCAGATTCAGTCCGATGACCATCGCAACCTGATCGAGGTCGAGCGTCTTGGAATCAACCTTGATTCCATGGCAATGCTCTGGCATCGAGCGCCCTGCTTTGACCGCATCCAGATTGTCGGACCAGCACTTGATCTCCGGCAGGAGAAAGACGGGGGCAGCAACCTCTCGCATTGGATAGAAACCGTTTCCAAGGCATCGCCGGAGGAGCCAGAGGGCCCCGCCAAAGGAACTCTGCCGCCGCTACGGATCAACCATCTGGAACTGATGGAGGGTCGCCTTGCAATTTATCCTTCAGCGGACGACCCGGACTACAGCCATCAGATCGACCACATTCAATTGCAGCTTGAAGATCTCTCCACCGCCCCAAAGACAACCGGCCTTTACCGATTGCAAGCACGGCTGGGAGTAACAGGAAACCTCTCCTGGCAGGGCGAGGTCTCTCTGTCACCGCTAAAATCGGAAGGGTCACTTGCGATCGAGCTCAAAAATTCACCCGAACTTGAAAGGCTCTTGGCGGAGTTGCCGGGTATGCCGTCGATCACCGGTGACATTGAGGTCAAGGGCAGCTATGAGGTCGAGAGTGAACCAAAACTGCGCTTTCAAGTTAAGGGCGTTGAGGTTCTTGGACGCCACTTACGGGCCGTTAAACCCAGTGACAGGATCGACCAGGCAGTGCTCACGGAGGCTCGCATCGAGGGCTTGGATCTGGCATCGGATACCCAGGCGCTCCGAGTCGAACGTCTGACCCTTGGGGGCATCCAGTTGAACCTCGCCTTGCCATCTCCCGCTCAGGCTGTAAATGCCGGTCCGCGTGCAAACCCCAACGCCAAATTCACGGAGAATCTGAGCGAGGGCCCTAATTGGCGAGCGGAGATCCGTCATGCCACGGTGTCCGACCTTACCATTGTGGGCCCACCAGCGCTTTGCCCGGCCTCAAGTCAGCCCGCCGCAGACGGCGAGGCGAGCGCAGCAACCCCTGCCTGCCAAATCAAAAATAACGGGCCTTCGCTCGCTACGCGCCAGGCCCTGATCGATGACCTTGACATCGACCTTGGGATGCGGGCCATCCGCATTAGAAACATTGCCCTCAAACAGCCGTCAGCGTCCGTAGTCAGAGGCACCGATGGTCGCCTCTTCCTTCAGAGCGCGAGGAAAGAGTCCCCTTCCGGCAACTCGACTCAGGATGCCAATGGCCGGGATGATGGCGCCCGGTCGACAGCGTGGGATTTTGGACTTGAGGCAGCCTCCGTCGAAGATGGCTCGCTCCACTTCGAACAGAAGATGCGCCGCGAAAGTCTGGTCTTCGATGTTGAACATCTGGCAGCGAGGATGGTGCCGGCATCAAAGGGCAACGAGATTCACATTGAGGCCGACCTTAAGGAAGGAGGCTCCCTGCTCCTGGAGGCCAGCCGCAGTCAAAACCTTGCGATTTCCCAAGCCGTTCTGAAAGTCCAAAACCTCAATCTTCTGCCACTTCAGGGTCTGGTCCTGGACGCAACAGCCTTGAGGTTGGAAGAAGCCCAGCTTGACGTCAATCTTAGCCTGAACACCAAAGCCCCCTTCGGCCCCCTGAATCCAGAAATCCAGGGCGTTGCCAGCCTTCAAAATGTCTCCCTCCTGAAGGCCCCTCTCAACCAGAAGTTCTTCAGGCTCAAGGCGCTCGAACTCATCGGAATCCATGCGGTTCCTGCCGAGAAGCGCTTCCACCTCAGCGAACTTAAATTGCTGCAACCAGATGCCATTGTGGCAATCCGTGGTGACAAGAAATCCAATCTGTCCGATATCGTCGAACACCTCCATCAGCACGCGCCTGTGGCGGGTCATAAATCAGCCCCCCCGCAAGCCCCTCTATCATCTGGCACAGGCCCGGTTGAAAAACCCTTTTCTCTCGGGATTGACCGCGTTGCCATTGAAAAGGGTCGTGTGGATTACAGCGATGAAAGTCTCATCATTCCTTTTTCAAGCCAGATCAATCAATTGAATGGGGTGATTACCGGTGTCGACTTCAATCCCGAATCTGAGGCATCACTCAGGATCTTCGGAGCGGTTGGGGAGTATGGTGAGGCCTCCCTTGAGGGCCGCCTGCGTCCAGCCGCTCCCAAGGCATTTACTGACATCGACTTGGCCTTTCGAAATGTGCAGATGTCGACGCTTTCCCCTTATTCGGCGACTTTTGCAGGCCGCAAGATCGAATCTGGAAAATTGAATGTCAGCACCCACTATCACAGCAAGGCGGGTGAATTCAAAAGCGAAAACAAGGTTTTTCTTGAGCGCCTGCGCCTTGGGGATACGATAGAAAGCCCAAAATCGGTCTCACTGCCGCTGGACCTTGCAGTCAGCATTCTTTCAGACGCGCAGGGCAACATCGAAACCACTCTCCCCGTCCAAGGCAATTTGAACGATCCTGAATTTGATTATGGCCGTCTGGTGCTCGATGCCATTAGCAACCTTCTGAAGCGGGCCGTGACAGCCCCCTTCACCTTGCTGAGCAGCGTTTTTGACGGAACGGATGACCAGGATCTTGGGAAAATCCGGTTCAATCCGGGTGAATCAAGGCTGATTCCACCGGAGAGAGAGCGCTTGATGAAACTCGTCGGGCGGCTGAACGGTAAAAAAAATCTCAGTCTGATCCTCCATGGCGGATCTGTTCAGGAAATCGATGCAGCAGGTCTTAAACAACGTAAGGTCCGGGAAACGGTAGCAGAGGCACTTGGAACCTTTACCGACCATGTTGAGCCCGACCCCATTAACGTGAGTGCGGCTAAAACTCAGCGAGTGCTTGAAAAGCTGGCCAGCCAGCTCGATTGCACCGATGCGACCGTTCAGGCTTTTGAGGAGCAAACCGGACATGTCCCTGATCGGGTCACTCTTCTTACGACCCTCATGGACCGCCCCAGTAAAACACCCGATTTCTATCAGGCACTCCTTGAAGCCATCGAGAAGGATATGCCCTTGCCTGAAGGCGCCCTGGTAGCCCTTGGTGATGCGCGGGCGCAGGCCATTGCCCGTGAATTGGTCGATACATTGCACTTTGAGCCGAATCGCCTCAGTGTAGGGCCGTTGACCCAAGCTGTGGCCGCCGACAACGGTATGGTCTTGATTGGCCTTGAGCTGAAAAACCGATGAACCCTCGACCCCTGCCCCTGGTTTTTCCACCCAGGCCTGAGCACGGGGGCCTCACCCTTTCGAGAGATAATCAGACCCATGCGGATACTACTGGTTGAGGACGATCCTGATCTTGGCCACACGCTCAAACAGGATCTTGGCCATGAGGGCTTCCTGGTGGATCTCGTCGATGAGGGCAAAACGGCCGAATTTCAGGGAGCAACCGAGCTCTATGATCTGGTCATTCTGGATCTGGGATTGCCGGATCTACCGGGTCTTGAGGTCCTGAGTCGATGGCGATCTGCCGGGATCAAAGTGCCCGTTCTGATCCTGACCGCGCGGAGCGCCTGGCAGGAGCGGGTCGATGGTTTCAAGGCAGGAGCAGATGATTATCTAGGCAAGCCGTTTCACCGCGAAGAACTGATTGCCCGGATCCGCGCTATCTTGAAGCGATCTCACGGCCATTCGCCAGGCCAACTCAACCTCATGGGGCTCGCTTTGGACGAAGACACCCAGACAGTCACTCTCGATGGCGCCCCACCACTCAGATTGTCCGGCACGGAATTCCGGATGCTGCGTGCCTTCATGCTTCACCCAGGACAAGTGCTTTCAAAAACCCATCTCAGCGAGCATGTGTTCAGCTCGGATAATGAACCGGATAGCAACATCATCGAGGTCTATGTCACCAAGTTGCGGCAAAAGATCGGGCATGAGCGCATTGAAACCCGCCGAGGCCAAGGCTATACACTGGTCGAGCTGAAATCATGATGAGCCTTAGAGCACGTCTGAACCTTGGGCTCAGCGTGATATTGGCGGCCGGATTCGCCTTGCAGTGGGCGCTGCGCACGGAGGCGCTGCCTGCGATAACAGAGCGGCAGATGGTCAGTCGCTTAGACCAGGATATCAATGACATCCGTGAGTCCCTGCAACTCGATGACAAGGGGCAGATCACGATCGATTTGATCACCCAGTTGCCCTTTTACCGTCAAATGCATTCCGGGCATTACTTTCTGATCGTTTCAGCAGGAAAGATGATTCGCTCGCCCTCCCTGGGCAACTTTGCGCTGCCGCCCATCACGCTGGCAGATGGTATGGCTCGACGATGGCATGCCTCAGGTCCTGGCGGACAACCGCTCTTGGTTTTCTCGCGGGGTATCCATTGGGAAGGACGGTCCGTCACGATTTCAATTGCTGAAAACCTGACAGAGCTGAACCGTCACGTTCAGGACATTGGTCTTCTGATTCTCTCCCTCAATGGTGCCACGATTTTCATGGCACTGATCCTGCAGTGGGTGTTCGTCAAAAATGCCCTGAGCCCATTTGTTTTCCTGAGAAGGGAATTGGCCAGCATTGCCGCAGAAGAAGGGCCTGATTCGAACGACACCTCCAGAGAATTACTCAAAGCGCAAGAGATACGTAGGTTGGTGAACCTAGTGCATAAGCGACTTGAGCGCTCACGTAATGCCATTGGCAACCTGGCACACGCACTCAAGACACCGCTTGCACTCCTCATGCGGGTCGCCGATAACCCGGCACTGGAATCAATCGATGGTGTCACGGAAACCATCAAAAAACACACGGAAACCATTTCCCATCTGATTGATGGGGAGCTTAGAAGGGCAAGAATGGCGGGGAAAGGCCCGTCGACGCACCGGTTCAACCCGCAAGAGGAGCTCGAAGCGCTCTGCAAGGTCGTCAAGGCCATCTATCCGGAAAAGAACCTCAAGTTCGGCATTGACTCTCCGCATACGGTACTGACGCTCGATCGATTCGACTTCATGGAACTCCTTGGCAACCTCGTGGACAACGCCGCCAAGTGGGCTCAGACGGAGGTCAGGGTCCGCTTGCATGAAAAGGCGAAACACATCTCCATTGAAGTGGAGGATGATGGCCCCGGCTGCGATGAGGCGACAATGAAACTTCTCATGGTCCGTGGCGCTCGGCTTGACGAGAGCAAGCGAGGGCATGGCCTTGGACTGTCAATCGTCAAAGATGTGGTGGATCAATACCACGGGTCCATCCAGTTTGACCGATCAAGACAGTTGGGCGGGCTACTGGTCAGCGTGCGCCTGAGAACTTCTGTCTGAGGTAACCCTCAAACGTTAAGGTTCAGTTAATCTTCCTCCCTTAAACTAACTTTCAAATCCATAGGACTTCAATGGATCTCCTCCTAATAAAGCCCAGACAGCCCTTAAGGCGTCCGGGCTTTTTTTTGTGCAAGGCATCGGCCGATGGTCACCCCAATTGCTTGTCGATCAGGCCACCCATCCTCACTTTCCCTTCCCCCTCACCATGAAATATTGCTCCGAATGCAGTCATCCAGTCCGTTTGATGATTCCGCAGGGGGAAGACCGGGAACGTCATGTGTGCAGTCAATGCGGCACGATTCACTATCAAAATCCGAAAGTCATTGCAGGGTGTCTCCCGGTGTGGGGACAGCAGGTTTTGTTATGCAGGCGGGCGATTGAACCCCGTCTTGGGTTCTGGACCCTTCCCGCGGGCTTTATGGAGCTCGGGGAGACGCTGGAGGAGGCTGCCCGGAGGGAAGCCTATGAAGAAGCCAATGCCGAACTCAGGCTTGATGACCTGTATACCGTCTTTAGTCTTCCCCATCTTTCTCAGGTCTACGCATTTTTCCGAGGGGATCTACTCAACCTGAACTTTTCTGCCGGTTCGGAGAGTCTCGAAGTTGGCTTGTTTCACGAGTCCGAAATCCCATGGGACGATCTTGCATTCGAAACTGTCCGCCAATCCCTGAATTTCTTTTTCGAAGATCGGAAAAGTGGTCACTTTCCAAACCGGGTCATCAACCTTGCAGCCAGCGCTCGTATTTTTGAGCAATCAACGACCGATGACCGCCTAATAAAGAAAGGTCTTTGAGACCAGTTTGCTGTCACTGCTCCTGAGAGTGACGTTAGCCTGCAGAGGAAACCTATGGCGACCATTCACGGTCATAGGTACTGAAAAACGTCACGCAGGATCGGAGAGACACTATGAAAACGGCATCGCATTTTCTACTTGGTCTTGGAACCTTGATGCTCATCAGCTATTGCGTCATCGGAATTCAAAAGGGAACCGATTTCGTCCATGAGCCTTTTGTGATGCTGGCAGCAAGCCTTTTTCTGATAGTCGGGGGCCTTATTGGCCGTTTTATCCTGCCTCGCCTGTGAAACTTGCCTTTTATTTCCTCGGTACGCTCCAATGAGAGAGACCACCCTCTTTTTGCTGATTCTGCTAACCGTTCTGTTTGTCGCAGGGATTGTCTGGTTTGAATACAAGAGCACTACTTATCAGAGTGCAGATGGCAGCTGCCAGTCCCTGACTGTCGAGGACGACTGTTACTGAAGGGGGCCTGTCGGTGTCCCCTGCGGTATGGCCGGCCTGCAATATCGACTCACCAGGCTGATCAGCGCATCCGGGCGTACTGGCTTTCGCATGAGTTCGTTGATACCAGAGGCTATGGCTTCCTCCAATTGATCCGCCTGCAGCCCTGCTGTAATGGCAATAATTGGAAGCTCCCGGATCGACAATTCATTTCTAATGATGCGAGTGGCGTGGATGCCGTCAAGGACAGGCATTTGAATGTCCATCAGAACGGCATCGTAATCATGAGGATAGGCTTTCAGTCGTTCGCAGGCCTGTTGACCATTTGAAACGCAAGTGGACTGCCCCCCCTGTGCTTCGACCATGTCACGCATGGTCTGGAGCGTGTCAGTATCATCATCGACTAGCAGGATATTCAGACCCTGCAAGGCATGATTGCTTTTTAAGCACTGCTCTAGCGGAAAAGGCGCCATGGGGGATGGCACGATGGGCAGCTTCAAAAGAATTTCAAAGGTGCTACCAATGCCCGGGGTACTGGTGACCACCACCTCCCCCCCCATAAGGTCAATCAACCCTTGGCAAATCGAAAGGCCCAATCCGCTTCCCCCATATTGCCGGTTGATGCTGCCATCCACTTGTGAAAACGGCTTGAACAGCTGGGGCAACTTTTCTGCCGGGATACCAATGCCGGAGTCCGTCACCTTGAACTGGATTGTGGCCTCCCTCACGTTGGCGCTGAGAATTTTTGAAGCAAATCGGACATTCCCATCGGAGGTAAATTTGATGGCATTGTCGATGAGATTCACCATAATTTCCTGAATACGGTGCATGTCTCCCTTGAAGGTCACTGGCCTCGGATCGGTCTCAATGAGGAGCCTAATACCCTTGGCCTGGGCCTTGTCATAGACAATGGCATCAATGTTCGCCGCAAGCTCTTGTAGCCTGAAGGGCTGTCGGTCCAGCTCGATCTGCCCTGCCTCAATTCTTGAAAAATCCAAAATATCATCGACGATGGTAATGAGGGCGCGCGCCGAAGCGCTGAGCCGGCGGGTGAGCGAGTCTCGTTTCTCTGCTGCCAGTTCATGATTCTCGAGAAGGTGGGTCAGAATGTTGATGGTATTCAGCGGGCTTCGAATTTCATGGCTGACATTGGCCAGAAACAAGCTTTTGGTCTTGGTTGCCGTTCCAAGCTCATCGACTTTTTTGGCGAGGTTCATGTTCAGCTGGAGAATCTCAGATTCGAGCTCATGACGCTCCGTCACATCGGTCACCATCCCAAGCCATTCAATCAGCTGCCCATCCGATCCTAGCCTCGGGATCCCTCTTGAGTACGCCCAGCCCATGGATCCATCGAGACGGATCAGCTGATGATCCATTTCAAAAGCCGTTTTGTTGAGAACGGCCCGATCGATGACGTTGAGCACCATGGCCTGGTCCTCAGCTGGAATGTGCCGGTCCAGCCAACACATGCGATCCTCACAGTTCTTATCAGGCCAATAGCCCCCGCTCAGGGAGTAAACCTTCTGCCAGTCGGGACTTGCCCTGAAAAGAATATCGGAGCTGGCCTCTACCATGGTCCTGAAACGCTCCTCGCTCACTTTGAGGGCCTCTTCGGCATTGCGTCGTTTGGTGACATCAATGACCCCACCTTTGATAGCCAGCGCACCCTGACCAGCCGGGCCCACCTCAATCCGCGCCTTTAAGTGATTCCAGCGTCGCTCCCCACTGGGCCAAACAATGCAATATTCGGCATTTAGATCCTCCCGACTTCGAACAGAACCATCAAGAAGGTGACGAATCCGGTCACGCTCGTGCGGGTGAACGCGCGCCAACCAATTGTCTAAGCTTGGCTCTGTATCTGCAGGGAGTCGAAGGATTTTCCTGAATGTGGAGGACCAAATGAAGGCGTTGGTTGCAAGGTCCCAGTGAAAAATCCCGACCTGAGCGCCCTCGATGGCCTCCCGCATCTGCGCCTCACTGTCCTTGAGCGTGCAGTCCTGACCTGGGCTGAGTTTGCATGTAACCAAGGCTTTATCCTCCAAGTGACCGGGCAACCCAACGCAGGCTTAATAAAGTAGGACCCGAATCCTAGGTGCCCCCGGCCCGAGCCTGAATAAGTAGATGCCCGAACTTGCGGGAGTCCCCACCAAAGCGAGTGACTCGCGGCCCATGAAAATAATGCAGGCGGATCATCTCTCGCCCGGCCTGCAACGTCCAATTCATATTTGAAATCGCAATCATTTCAAAACCTGATTCAGATCGGAATCCGCAGATCAAAGGTGGTGTTCAAGGAGCGGCCACGGTAGCATGCGTCCTTTGTTGGCGCTGACTCAAGGCGATCCCCTGCCCCCTTGGTCCTGCCAGCTTTCAATCGCCTTTGGATGAGAGAGTGTCTTCAATGGGACTTCTTGTTGGAAATTTTCTGGGTCTGGTCCTCATCCTGATCGGTGTTGCCCTCGGATATGATTCGCTCCAACTGACCAGTCGACTTTATCTTGGAACTTCATATGGACTCTGGTTGCTGTTCTTGGTCACCAACCTGACCTCTCGCCCGAGGCAAGATTCGGACTTTTGCAAAACGCTGACTGCTGATGCTGTGTCTGTCTATCGCCGTTACCATGTTGCAATTGATCACCCCATGGCGGGCCAGGTTTACGCCGGCATCCTTAATTTTCTCCGCGTCGCAGGGCTTGTGTTCACAGGGCTTGCCATTTGGAAAGGCTTTTATATAGAGGCTGGAGCATGCTTTCTTTTCTTTCTGGTGAGTGCGAGCCTGATTCATCGCAACAACCCGTGGCTATTTCTGGGTCATCAGGCGGGCCGCAGTAACGAGCGGGCGCTGAGAGAACTGGATGAGCTTAAAAAACTCCTGGCTTCTCGCCATCCCTCGCACCCTCCTGAGGCCTGACCCCATCCATCCTCCCGGCCCTGGAAAACCGGGGAAATACCGCAAGCCAGTTGACGGACAGAGGTCTCGGGCGTACAAATGTCGGGCCGACATTAAATTCGAATCCTGCCCATAGTTGGACTCGAGAGGCCGGAATAACGAAAATGTCTTTAGATTGCACCCTGACCGGTAAGGACAAATTGGAAAGACCATGAACATCCTGATCCAGCTTCTGAAATTTACCCTCCTCATGGCCCTCTTAGGGCTGAGTGGCCCCGTTATCTCTGAGGTCGATGGGACCGCCTTTCCCAAGCTGAAGGATCAGTACTATCAGGACCATCCCGGCAAAGGTAAATACGGCCAATTCTGGGAGGCGATCCCGATTGAGAAATACTGGAATCCAAAAGACTTCTACAAACCACCCACCACGATAGCCGGTGAGGTGAAGCGGGAGGCCTGTGCGACCTGCCATCAAGCCGTGATGCCCGGCTCCTATTCAGCGTGGAAAAACAGCACCCATGCCAACCTTGATGGCATCAGGAATCTCACGGACGCGAATGATCCCCGGTTTTATAAAAAGCAGAAACTCGAACAAATCGAAAAGAATCTAGTCCAGCAAAAACTCCTCAAGGAAGGCGAGAAACTCAAGGAAGTCGGCTGCATCGACTGCCATGGTCAGGTCGGGGGAGCCTCGATCGAGCATGACAAGACGCTGGTCATGCCCGATCGCGCCAGTTGCGGCACCTGCCACGTCAACGAGTTTGCGGAAGCCGAATCCGAAAAGGAACAACAGTGGCCTCAGGGACAATGGCCAAAGGGTCATCCTTCGCATGCATTTGACTGGAAAGCCAATGTGGAAACCGCCGTCTGGGCGGCGATGCCTGAGCGCGAAATCGCGCAGGGCTGTGATCAATGCCACTACAGCCAGAATAAGTGCGACGGCTGTCACACTCGCCACAGCTTTTCAGTTGTCGAAGCCCGTCAGCCCGAAGCCTGTGCCACCTGCCACAATGGCGTTGACCATAACGAGTTCGAGAACTACATGCTTTCCAAGCATGGAACGATTTACCAGACGCTTGGGAAATCCAAGTGGAACTTTGATGCTCCTCTGAAAGATGCCTTGACCAAAGGCCAATACACCGCCCCCACCTGTCAGTACTGCCATTTCGAGGCGGACGGCCAGTTTTCGCACAACCTGGTCAAAAAATCACGCTGGGCATTCAACCCCACCCCGGCCATCGCCGAGAACCTGAACCATCCTTGGTTTGAAGAACGAAAGGATCTCTGGCTGAAGACCTGCTCCAATTGTCACTCTCAGAGCTTTGCAGAGAGTGTCTTGAGTGCGGCTGACAAAGGCACGATTGCGGGCCTTCAGGTCGAGCAAGAGGCGAAAAAGATCATCAACGACCTCTACAAAGACAAACTGCTGGTCGGCCAAACGACTAATCGCCCCATTCCTCCGGAGCCTGAAAAGGATGCAGCCGGTGGATTCTTCCAGCTCTTTTGGGCGAAAGGCAATAATCCGTCACGCGTAGAACGCATCTACGCAGACATGTGGGAACACGACCTGATCAAACTCTATAAGGGTCTCTTCCACAACAATCCGGGTGGCTTCACCTATACCGAGGGTTGGTCCCCTCTGCTGCGTGACTATGCGGAGATCATGGATGAGAACACGCGATTGCGCGAAAACGGCAAGGCTGTGGACACCAGTTCCGTACCAACGAGCGCAGAGGTCAAGCCCGTCATCGCTCCGGCTCAACCGCCGGTAGCGGCAGCAGCAACTTCGCCTGCTCCAGCGCAAGTCGCCGAACCCAAACCCGCGGAGACTGCGCCAGCGCCTGTAGCAGCCCCAAAGCCTGCTGCAACGACTCCCACACCCAGTGTCACCCCTCCTGCGATAACGCCACCACCGGCTGCAAATACAGCCGTCCAATCGCTGGCTCAGAATCGCCTGAACCGAGGTGGCCGAACAGAGCAGCCGAGTCTCAATCTGACGCCGATTATTATTACGGTCGTGGGCGGACTTCTGTTCTTGGGTTACCTCATGTTTAAACGGCGATCCTAGCGAGACCCGGCTCATTTTCGAAGTACCTTTAGTCCATTTCAGGAACACCTTGTGATGACTGAAGGCTTGCGAGAGCCCAAAGGGCAGGGATCTTGGATTGAGCGGGGCCTCCTGGTGTTAAGCCTTGCCTTCATCGTCTCCGGTGCTGGCTGGCTTGCATGGGATTCTTGGGCGCAGAGAAAGGATGCCATCGAGGTCGTTGTACTCGAATCAGCCGAGGGACCCGGAGCAGCCCGAGACTGGCTCAAGAGCCCCTTCTCTCCGGACTGGCTTGAAACCGTTCGACTTCGATCGTCACAGGGCGTTGACCTGCGGCTCGGGGTCGTGGGTTACCGAGATTCAAAAGGAGAGCCCGGCCAAGCCATTATTTATCCGCCCAGCGCCGCCAGCTTGACCCGGGACGCGACCCTGAGAATGGGCCTCTGGAATGATCTTGGGCAGGTCATTGGAAGAAACACCAAACCGGATGCCTTGTTTCTGAGTTGGTGGGATAACGCCCAAAGAATTCATTTCCTGACCGGTCGAGAGACGTCAGCACGACTCCCCGCTCAGTCTGCTTACCGTCAATCACCACTCCATGGTTTCTGGAACCAAGCGGCTGGCGGAAATCTTCAAGACGAGGGGCCGGCCAGACAGATGGCGAGATGGTTGACCATGGACGCAGAGGCCGCGCTTCGGGAGATCCGAGACTTTCTTCCTGCAAACCGCGACGTTTATTGGGTGGTCTGTGTAGATGATCTCGCTCGCCTCGGGGAGGTTGAGACTCTGGCCAAAGCCCATTTTCCCCTGGAAATCCGCTATTTTCCGGCAACACCCGATATCCACACGCAAATTGCCGAGGTCAGGCGATGGGCAAGTGAATCGGTCGGCCCAAGCAACTACCTGGTGCAACAGGTACCCGGTGGCGGTATCAAAGCGTGGCGTATTACATCAGAGGCAGCCTCAAAAACTTTATTGGTTCGATTACTGCCATTCACGCGATCACTTGAAAACCCGATCCCAGGGACCCGTCTGACCTATCAGTCCACATGGGGTGCTTATCTTTCAGTGCACCAGATTAGTGAGAATAGACCATAGCCAGGAGATTACTTTATCTGCCGAAGATATCTTTTTAAAAGTGCGATCGTAAGCCGCACAGCGGCAGTAACTATCGAAAGATGAAAAGTAGAAAGGGCTGCAGACGCAACCCTTGCAGTGTCGATTAGAGTGGAGAATGTGGTCCGAACGCCAGGCGCTACGACTGGAAAAGGCAATCCGCGCAACCCTAGATAAATCTTATTGGATTCACACCTTCCCCTGAAAGGCAGTTTATTTCTTTACGGCATTGGTGGTACCGGAAACCATTCCATTTTGCGCTATAAAACGACCCGACCAAGTTGCCTTGTCCTTGGCCATCTGAACATTGGCGGTCATGTTACCCAAACTCAGGCTGACAGTGACGCTGCAATCTCCTGCAACAGTGACTGACCCTGATGTCGGAATATAGCCCGTATTGAAGGTCACAAACTGACACGCACTCTTGGTTCCATCAACCGCCCCGGCACGACTGACATACAAAGTGCATTCGCCAACATGCTCATCCGATTGTTTTGGTGCCACAAAAGCGGCTTGATAGGTTTTCCAGACACCCGCCGCATCCTTTTGTGAACAGTTGGCTGCATGTGCATTTACATTAAGAAAGAAAAGACCAAGGGCAACGGCAAGAGTCGTTTTCATGCGTAGATAAGCTCCAGTTTTTATGGGGTGTTAGATGCTGGTATCAGCGCAACCCTAGAAGCACACTTCGTGCCAGAAAATCCAAGCAGGAGTAGAAGCTTGTACTTAGAGCCATGCAGCAATCTCGCCCGGAAAGTGCACGGGGGGGGTTTTCAGATTTTAGGGGATCTCCCGGAGCCGATGTGTGATTTGACGGAAATACGGCTCCAATCACACTCACACTGTCCAGAAAAGACTTCTTGAGCAAGACTTCATTAAAAATGGATCCGCTCCGAAGTCGTAAGGCGATCATCGTTGTGGAGCGACCCATTGTTTTCCGCTAGATTCAAAGACAAGAGTATACAAGCTACTCTCAGCCTTAGATCTGGAGATGAGACCGTTAAATAAGAAGAAAAAGAAAAAGGGCGATGCCTCAAGCAGTTTAACGCTTGAAGAATCACCCTCCTCTTGAAGATGGCGTCCCCAGGGGGATTCGAACCCCCGTCGCCGCCGTGAAAGGGCGGTGTCCTAGGCCTCTAGACGATGGGGACAGTACTCTGTCCGTTGCTTTGGTGGAGCCAGCGAGGATCGAACTCGCGACCTCTACAATGCCATTGTAGCGCTCTCCCAGCTGAGCTATGGCCCCAAGCACTAGCCAAGTATGATAATGCAATTCGGTTTTAATGTCCAGCGCTATGGTCCAAGTGCTGGAGCACCAAACACTCACTGCGTTTCGTGTAACCGAGAAGATCGAACGGCCCGCAGCCTGTGTACCGGGTATATTACCTAAATGCGCGAAAAGCCCCCTCGTTCAGGGCGGGGATGAATAGCGCGGACACGATAGTGTCCTGATTGTTAGGCGGGTGTTTGTTGTTGCTCAATGTATTGTCGAATTATTTCGATCGGCGCACCGCCACAACTGCCGGCAAAGTAACTGGGCGACCATAGTGCCTTCCCCCACAGTTTCCTCTTAATGCGAGGATAGTCTCTTTTCCGTATAAGGTGGCTGGACACTCCCTTCAGGCTATTCACCAGTTT
>CAYLUS010000021.1:38512-40391 GCA_964386975.1 uncultured Methylococcus sp. | reverse complement strand
ATTCGGGTGGGTAAGCTAACGGCGGAACGGCTGGTATCGGCTTGGGGCCGATTTCGTTACGGCGCCAAAGAGCAGGTCAGGTCTACCTTGACCTGGTCCGATTGCTGTGGAAATACGCAAGCCGCCAGGGTCCATCTGATTGGCAAGCCGAAGCGGACCGCACGGGGGGTGACTTTTGCGATGACGTCCGATAAACCCCTCGATCTGAATTTAAAAAATGTCTCGCTCCATCTTCTGAGGGCAGGCCAATCCCGCAATGCATTCACCACCTACGCCGGGGTGGGTAGGTCCTCAACGACCATCATCCCCAAACAGGCATTGACACAGGCCACCACGATTGTCGATGCGCTCACGCTCTCGCAGACCAACCCCAGGTCCAGTCAAGTGAAAGTCAGCCTCTTTGACGCTGGCGTGAGCGCGCCACCTTGCTGGTCAGCGGAAGCGGATAATGTGCCTGGAATGAGTGACGACCAACGTTATTGGCGGATTGATCCGATTACCTGTGCGGGCGTTACAACCATGAACGCGAATGAAAGCCCTGCAGGTGATCTATGGGGGGCGCTTCTGGATCGCGATGGAAGCTCTCAAACCGCGCGGGTCACGGTGTCTCTCCTTATCACCCCACCGGGCGCCTACTCCTATAAGTTCATCCACCAATTTGATCCTTGGTCCTACGAGTGATGCGGAGGGCTCCCCATCGGCGGGTGCCCCTTGATCTTCGATAAAGAACCGGTGGCCCGACACGGCTTTCGGGTTGTGGGGGGAGGGGGTTTGCTTCAGTCCTTAAAGACGCCCGATTCGACCCGCACTGCGGAGATGAAAAGCGCCTTTTGACGGACGATAGAGGGGGGCATACCAGAAAACAGGACTGAAGCCACAGGAAACCGGATTTCTGAACGATGCCGCAGGTTTTACCCCAGGTCAATCGCCAATCAGCACGGTATCGTCGTGAGAATAAGCGGGACTGCAACTGCAAAGCACAACCAAGACGTCAGGACCGGGGTTTTCAAGGGCATGTGAGATTCCGGGTTGAATGCAGACGGTATCCCCCCTCGCAATCGCAAAGCGGCGATCACCCAGGATCATCCAGCCCTCGCCCTGGGTGATGTGATAGATCTCCTCAGAGATGCGATGCTGATGCAGATGCGTTTTGCCACCGGCTGGAACCCGCGCTTCAGCCAGGCTTTGATTGCGATTCCCATGGACTCCAGGGTGCATGAGTTCGCGGATCTCCGATCCGTCCTTGGTGATATAGGGTTCAAGGCTTGCGTAGGTCTGGTGCACAGGGGGTCCTATTTTTTTCGCTCAAGGGCTATGGGGAGTCGTAACGAACATCAACGTCACCAAGGGATGCCGACCCGAGATCATTAGCCTTTTTTCAGAATGCTTTTGGGGACCATGCACGAGACCCTATAGGGGCCTTTCTGGCTCAGGTTCGGTCGACCAATGCGACAGTCCTGCACGAAGGTAGCAAGTTTATAGGCCCGAGCTTCGGGGATCCCGAGTTCGCGGGCCATCTGCTTGACTGAATCGTAAGCGGCCTGTTTCATCGCATGCATCAGATCGTCCGGATCACTGGCATGGGACACCCAATGGGTGCGGGTGTCCTTGATCGGAATATCGGCTGCCTTTGTGGCTTTGAAATGCTTGGGAATGAGGCAATAGGTGCCAAGCACCTCATCAACCACCTCCGAAATCGGGCAGTTCCAGACCGCCATCAGCCGTTTTTTGGCCTCTTCTTCAGAAACATGGTCCTTGGCCGCGATGAAGCGGGTCGACTCGCTGATCAAGTGATCGAGCGCCTGATTGAGTGACAGGGCATAACCGACCGTCACCCAGTGATCGGGGGTTTCGACCACCGGTTGATCAGCGAACTCAG
>CAYLUS010000021.1:0-38502 GCA_964386975.1 uncultured Methylococcus sp. | reverse complement strand
GTGCAGGACCTCGACGGTCACGTTCAGTTCCGGAAACGCCGTCTCCAGTGCATCCAGATCGATTTCGCCATTGCCCTGAGCCGCGTGCGAGTCACCTGTCCAGATCAGGCCGCCTGCCTGCCAGACGGGCAAATAGGTGGTCGAGCCGACCGTCATCTCGGGAAGATCCAGATTGCCGCCAAAGTTACCCGGTTGCTTGGTATTGCAGCCGGGCCCCTTCAGGGGCGCAGGCGGGTTTTCAACACACCATCCCAGCGCATCCGGCGGCGGTGACGGGAGACTGCCCTGGTAATCCAGTTTTTCATGCGCCTCGGAACGGGCGACGGCGAGCACACCGGGAAAGGGCTTTAGGGGAACCACGATGGTGGGGTTCCGGTTGAAGACCATCTCCATCTTGTCGCTATCAAGGTAATAGCTGTCAATGAAATGGGAGACGAAATGGGGAAAGACCGGCGACTGATAGGGCCCACCCTGACCATATTCAGAGAAAAGGCCGGCAAAGTCGCCGCTGTTGTTGGTGGCATAACTGCGCATGCGAATCTTGTTGATGTGGATGGCCAACACATCGCCCTTGTACGTCGGGCTTGGAGGCAGAGCACCTTTGACCGCAATCGGACCGGTCATGGTGTGGGGCCCTCGGCCGTTGACCGCGGCATTGATGTATTCCAGCGCTTCGATGCTAAGGCCGGGTGCCACATTGCCACCGCCCCCTGGCAAGGTTTCGATGGCGACGGTATCACCCGATTGAATGGTGAGAGCTGGCGGCAGGCTGCTGTCGAAATAGCCCCAGGTGGTGGTGGCCGGTGTGGCGGGCAAGATCCAGAAATCATGGGCTCCTGAAAGCGCGGGTATCCGCATGCCCTCGTTGTTCAGGGGCCCGGCAACATAGCTTTCCTCCGGCGGCTGAATGAAGCGCGGCTTGGGATAGCAGGGCGCATTCTTGGGTGGCTTGCCGCAGCCCTCGGGAATCTGGTCTGGGAGCGCAGCAGCACAGGTCTGAACCGCTGCCAGGAGGCCCATGGCCAGCCGCAGGGCATAGATGCGGGGTTTCACATTCAAGCATGAGGACATGGGAGACTCCTTGGATCAGAAGAGGGCAATGACTTCGACAATCGCCGAGGTGGATGCCGGAAACGACTTGAAACCGGCATCTTCCCCAGGACCCTGGGACATGACCGGCATGCTCATGGCCGGATGCGGCACATAGCTCAATACGGGCTGGACATAGACATCACCCCAGACATGCGCCTGATAGTAGAGCTGGGTCACCAGTTCGCTGCTGCGGCTGTAGGTCGGATAGCGGTAGACCGGCGAGGTCCAAAGCCCGTTGGGTGAAGCCTCGGACATCCCCTGGTTGAGATAGCTCAAGCCAAAACCGAAGCCCAGAGAGTCACGGTCGCGGTCAGGGATCACGCCGAATGCCGAGATGCCGCCGCCGACGAACTGGTTGGCCATGATGTACTTGGCATTGTTGATGCCGAACTGCATGAAGCCAAGAATGGCCCCCGGTTTGTTGGCCCAGTCGACCGAAAGCAGACGGTTGGTGACCAGGGTGTAAAACCCCTGCATGCCATTTTGGACCTGGGACTGGCCGCTGCAGCCCGCATTCGCCGTCAGGCCCGCACAAAAGGCGCCGGACTGGCCCCAACCACCAAACGCGATCTTGCCGGGATAGTTCCCCCCCCAGACCTTGCCGACTTCGCCGATGCTGAAATAGTAGGCATCGAAGGTGGGCCCCGCATGGGTTCCGGTCTGGCGACCACGGGCCAGGCTGCCATCGAAAAAGCCGGCGGAGGCATAGTACTCGTTGGGAACATAGGTTCCGGTCACGCCCCAGGCTGAGTTGTAGTACCCGGGCATCACCCCCAGCATGGTCGGGTTGACGAAGATCGGGGCGTAGAGGAGGGCGGTGGTCGCAGGAATAATGGGCGGGCTGCGTTCCCGGTCGATGGGAAGTGCCTTGATGACATTGCCGAAATCAACGTAGGGAATGCTCTTGCCGATGCGGAATATCAGCGTGTCATCCAGGAATTTCTGGCGCCACCAAAGTTGATAGAGTTCGCTGCGATTGAGGGAGGGGCCCTCGGTCAGCCCGTCGAAGCCAACGGCAACGCCTTCATGGGTGTTGGTATAAGCCCCGTCGAACTGCAGAAAGGTCGCCGCAAACGAGGCTCCGTTGATGTTCCAGAACTTCTCGAGGTCAACCTGAAGATCAACGATGGCGAGGTTGTTATAGGTCGCATCGCCCTGGCTTTTGCCGCCCATGATAAAGGCGGTGTTGCCGATCCACATGCCACCAAACTTGACGCCGGTTTCAGGGGCAATCCCCAGAAACTCTCCAAGCTTGCCGGTGCCATTGAAGAGATTGACGGCCGCAGGGTTACCGGCCAGCGCCCCATAGTCTGATTCCAGGCGGGCTTTTTCCTGGCAGGGAGGGGGGTTGGCCTTCTGCTTTGGAACGTGCTCTTCAGACAAGCTTTTGACGTTTGCGGCCGACGATGGCCGCGAGGCGCTTTTCGATTTGTCTTCAGCCGGGCATGGCACGCTCGCCGGCGATGGGGTTCTGGGGGTTGCACCAGGGCTTGGATCCGAGGCCGCGAGTGCAGAACCTGCCCCAGTGAGAAGGAGAACCCAGCTGTAAAGGGTGACCGCGAGTCTCCGCATGATGCAGACCAAATGGGGTGAATGTGTATCCTTTTTAATCGGATCGCCCCGTTCTGGCAAGAATGACAGCCGGTTGCGTGGAAAATCCATAAATAAAAGGCAGCGCTAAGGTCATCAGTACCGTCGCAATGCGGCAGGAAAATTCGACTCAATGTGCCGGGTTAGCACTCGCTTTCGTTCAGACAAGATAACTCTCTCGCTGGTAGGGATGAATTCAATGGACGAGTCGAAGATCGTCATTGACCGGGCACCGTCCATTGCTCCTCTTAATGCTTGAGAGCCCTGGTAGTGGCGAACGGTTTCGCTGCGAGGGGCCACGGGTAGAACAGTGTCTTGGTATGATTGGTAGATTTATTGAATTTTCGCCGCCTTATCCTGAGTCCCTAGATTATTTTTATTCGGCTTCGAAAGTGATTCGGGATAGCGATTCAGTGGATCTACGTATAAGTCCGATAATGACAGAAAACGACTTACACCCGCTGAGCAGCCAACTGCGCTTCTAAGGCCAAATTAAGCTAGGTAGCAATGGCGGACAACTCAATATGGCTTGTTTGTCTTTAAATTCACTTTTTGAGGAACACAGTGAAGGAAAAAATTATTCTCGCTTTGGCGATTGCCTTAGGGTCAGACTATGCTTTGGCCTCATGCCCAAGAAACTTGAATGGTCGTTGGGCCGGAGACCGTGTAGTGAGCGATAGTACCAGGCTTACTTTTGAGGATGGCCAAGCCGCTTATACAAATGAAGTTTTGAATAACCTTTTTGTTTATGAGTTTAAAGGGGGTTCTGTCAGAACTTTGTATCATGCGGTGTCAGGTACTGGTATTTATGGGGAGTTTACTGGTGGCCCAGAAAACACTGAAACCCTGCCAGTCGTGTTCGATCGGTCGACGTGTTCAGGATCTATTGGTGACGTTCAAAGCGGACAAGGTTTTTATTTTATCGTGACGGATAACGGAAAACTTATGAAGTTGATTGGCCACAAAAGAGTCGAGGGCAAAGTAGGTAGTATCGGATTAAATGGCGCAAAGGCTTGTCTCACTACGCTGTACAGACAGTAAGCCTCAAGAATCGAGAGAGAATTGAGAAATTTATTTGCTGGACGAAGAAGCTGCGGGTGCTTCGAGAGAACAGAGTTCTGCGGACCGGATAAGGTCAGGCTCCAAAATACACTTTCCTTTGCGGGGTGTATCTGAAGAAAATGAGCACGCCATTAAGAGGCATTACGCGGTTAGTTAGGAAAGAGTTCGAAAAACCCATAAGTAACGGACCAAATCACCGTCGAAGGGTGTATGTGCCGGTTAGTGAGCCTTAAGTTAGTAAAGCCAGATGCTTGTCCCAGACACTCTATCAGTCGGGGCATCCAAAGATAAAGGATTATGACCTTACAAACTGAAGACTCAGTAACATGAGTTTTTGATCATCAATACTTCACACGGACCGCGGATGCCAAAATTTTAGAATTTCAAAGGGCGGCGGCTCAGTGTCAAGAATCAAGGACCTGCAAGAATCCATCAGTGAATGTGCACGTCGCGGTTGTCGGCAGTATCGCTGCGATCGAGAATGTAACGAGACTGATCTCCCGAGGCCGACTTTCCGTCTTTGTCGAGGTAGAGGAGGCTGGAGCTGTCTTTGATCGACAGACGTCTTTCCGGGCCATTATTGCGGGGCTTGAGGGTCAACAGTCGCTCGCCCTCGTCCCAGACATACTCGCCTTTTTCGAACGTCTCGCGGTTGAGAACCCGGGCCGGCTGGATCACCAGCAGGTAACGACCGCCGGCATTCAGGGACAGCGTCATCTTGATGCCACTGCAATCTTTCTGATCGCACGGCAGATAACCATAGAACACGCCGCGGTAGGGGGACTTCGGGTTTTCCTTGACCATGCCCTCATGCCCCTCATGGTCCATGTCCCCGCCATTTCTCTGGATTTCACGGGCGCGAAGCGCGCGTTCCTGAATTTCCATGTCCGATTCAGCAAACGCCGGGCTGATCACACCAGTAGCGGCCAAAATCATGGAACAAAAGGCGGTTCGAATGGTCATCATGAAGGTCTCCTCATTCATAGTCGGGGCTGGCTCGGCGCAGGAGGCACATGATTTGTTTTTTTACACCCCCCTCGAACCTACCGTGTTCGAGCCGGTATCGCCTGAAAAGGTTCCCCGAGGCACTGTTCCACCGACCATCCGCACGGCTGCTCCCCCCTCATGCGCGTATTTTTCGCCTTCCTAAGCCTCGTGCTCCTCTGGTCACTGACACCCCTGGCCATCAAATGGAGCGGGGAGGGTCCGGGTTACCTCATGGGCGTGATGAGTCGGATGGGTCTTGGATTGGTTGGGGTGCTGCTGATTCTGTTGATCAAAAGAACGCCAATTCCCCTCGATCGCAGGGCGGTTCTGACCTACCTTGCCGGGAGTGTGCAAATCTATGGCTCCATGTTTCTGACCTACTGGGCCTCGCAGCACATTCCCTCGGGATGGATTTCCGTGATCTATGGGCTGACACCCTTGCTGACCGCCCCACCGGCGGCGTTTTACCTTGGTGAGGACAGCCTGACCGCGCCCCGGCTCCTTTCCTATGTGGCGGGCGTTGCAGGTCTTGTCTGCCTTTTTCATTCGGCGCTCGCGTTCTCGCCAGAGGCCTTGTGGGGAGTGCTTGCTGTAGTTGCCGGGTCTTTTTTACAGGCGCTCAGCTCAGTCTGGGTCAAACGTATCCAGCGGGGACTCCCCGCATTCACCCTGGTTGCAGGGATCCTTCTGATAGCGGTGCCCTTCTATGTGCTGAGCTGGTGGTCCCTCGATGGGCGAATTCCGGACCCGATTCCGATGCGGGCGCTGGCCTCGATTGTTTTCCTAGGTCTGGTTGCGACCGTGTTTGGCTTTGCCCTGTATTTCTACATTCTCAAAAACTTGGCGGCGGGTCAGGTGGCCTTGGTGACCCTGCTCACACCGGTTCTCTCGCTCTATGTAGGGCATGGCATCAATCAGGAGCCGTTACAGGAATCAACCTTGATCGGAACGGCCTTCGTCATTCTCGCGCTCATGCTGTATGAATCGCGCCTGTTAATGGGACTGCTTGCGCGGCTTCTGGCCTCGGCCGTGCGCTTGGCCAAAGAGGTGGGTAGAGTACAACGATGACAGGTCACCCGATCCGGGTGCGCGCCAGATCGATCAACCATAGGGGGGGCTAAACATTGAAGACGCTAAGGGTCCATCATCTCAATCGAAAGGGCGCCCGTGATCCCATGGCGCCACCCGCCCTCCTTGCCTTGGGGCCTGCGGCTCGCTTCGCGCGTGGCAAGGAGGCTCGGCAGATAGCGCCCCGTAAACAGGTACTTGCATGGGCGCCCAATCAGTTCCGAGCCGATCCGGTCGAAATGCTGATCAATCAGGCGTCCGACCGGATTCCAGAGCTGATTCCCATGCGCCATCATCGCATGGCGCAGAGCCCATTTGCCTTCTATCGTGGCACGGCCATCCTGATGGCAGCTGACCTTGGGCGTGACCGTCCCCACAGCGGACTGATGGCGCAGTTGTGCGGGGATGCGCATGTCGGCAACTTTGGACTTTTTGCATCCCCGGATCGCAGCCTGATCTTTGATATCAATGATTTTGACGAAACCCACCGGGGGCCCTTCGAATGGGATCTCATGCGCCTGGTCGCCTCCTGTTGGTTGCTGGCCCGGGACAACGGGTTTTCTGACCACGCACAACGACACATCTGTCTTGAGGCTGCAGCCGCCTATCGTCGGGCCATGCACCGCTATGCCGACATGCCCGAAATCGATATCTGGTTCGAGCGCACCGAGGTAGATGATCTGCGGGAAACAATTCAAAAGGTGTCTGGCAAGGCGGGCATCAAGCGGCTTGAAGCCGGTTTTGCCAAGGCGCTGAACCGCGGCAGTCTGTCGGCGGTCCGAAAGCTGACCGAGGTCGTCCATGGCGAGCGACGCTTCCTGAATTTACCTCCGAACCTCATCCGGATTTCGTTGAGCGAGTCCGCCCGTGCGCTGATTCACGATCTTTACCAGGACTACCTGAGAACCCTCCGCCCGGCAGCGGCTTCCTTGCTGGGACGCTATCGGATCGTGGATGCCGGTCATAAGATCGTGGGTGTGGGCAGCGTGGGCCTGCTTGCGCATGTCTACCTGATGCAGGGGCGCGATGAAAATGATCTTCTAGTTTTGCAGGGCAAGGAGGCCCGTGCCTCGGTTCTGGCACCTTATACCCCGGCAGTGGATTATGAAACCGAAGGGGCACGGGTGGTCTTGGGACAGCGACTGATGCAGGCCGCCGGCGATCCCTTCCTCGGCTGGGTCTGCGGTCCGTTGGGCCGCCCCTTTTATGTCCGCCAGTTGCGGGACATGAAATACGCGCCGGATTTCTCGACCCTGCCACCTGCCGGTATCGCCTCTTATGCGGCCCATGCGGCAGGTGCTCTGGCCAGGGGCCATGCCAAGACCGGCGATGCTATCGCGATTGCCGCCTACCTGGGTGGCAGCGATCACTTTGATCGTCACCTTACCGCTTTTGCCACAGCTTATGCACAGACGGTGGATGCAGATTACAGCCGTTTTTTGACGGCGCTTGAGGCCGGCCAGTTGCAGCGCTCGGATGGTAGCGACATTGAACTGACCTTCAGGACCGATTCGACCCCGCCGCGCCAGCACCCGGCAGATGCCTGGGCCGGCATGTTGCCCCGAAGCCTTCTGGAACGGGCCTATTCCAGCTGAGTGTCCTTGAACAGCCGTTGCCTGAGCACTTCGGCGGCCTCCGTCAGCGGCATCACCAAGGGGTCAGGATTTTCTCCATGGAGTTTCAGCAGGGCGTAATCGCCAACCAGTTGGAGGATCTCCATCAGCTGAATCCGATCCAGCCCCTCGGTGTCCAGGGTGAGGTTGAGCGCCGCTCCGTTCCGTCCCTCGCGGATGGCATGATCATGCTCTGCAAGAACCGCCCAGCCAACGGCCCGAATCAGCTCCGATGCACTCGGCTGGTCGACCCGCTGGCTTGAGGCCCATTCGGCATTGTGAAGGTGGATCTTCATGCTGGGGCGCTCCTGATTTCAGCGCGCGGGCAGGCGCTGGCCATTGACCCGATTGAGGAACGCCCTGAAATTCGGATCGCCTCTGAGCAACTCGCGGCCCACCGTCTCTAGCATGTCAACATCGTGATCGGATAATTCCAGCGTGGTGGGAAGCGAGTTGAGGTAGGACTTCAGGGATTTTCCCTGGACCGAGGCGAAGGACACATTGGCGTTATAGACGGTCGGATTGCGTCCGGCTTTTTTCAGTTCCTGGACCATTTCCTTGAGCTTGACGTCAAGAAGTGCGCGAGTTTCCTGACCATAGAGCCGGAACTGGGCATCGGAAAAGGCGTCCACGGTTTCCGTGATCGAAGGCTTGGCGGCCGATTCGTCGATGGTGTGCTCCGGAATGACTTCGGCATCGACCGAGATGACAAGGATTTTCTCCGGCAGACGCGACATCATGCTAAAGCTCAGGCCGCTGCGCATGCCTTCGATGCGGTCGGTCAGCGCCCGAAGGCCCAGATTGTCGGAGACGCCCCCATCGATCAGATGGATGTAGGGGTGTTTTACCGCATCCTGATAGGAAAGAATGCGCGTTTTGAGTTCCGCCATTCGGGGGTCCTCTGCATTGACCTCATTGACGTAGCGGATGAAACTCGACTGCATGGGATCGCAGGATCCCGTGTGGTTTTTGAGGACCACCGGCGGAAAGGCGATCGGCACGGCGGAGGAGGCGGTGACTGCACGGGCGACGCTGAAATCCATCAGATTCGAGCAGATCAGATCAAAATAGGCCTGAATGAAGGCAAAGCGATTGCCACCTCCAAGGTCCGTGGCGTTTATCTCGATGTAGGGGCCGCTGGCGAGGTTGATGTCACCAAAGGTCTTACCCTCGAAGATGTTGGTGTCGTAGTACTCGATCGCCATCTCGGTGCGATCAAAGCCGGTAAAAAGACTGCGCCACCAGTAAGAGGGGTCGAACAGTTTCTGGATCAGGGCACCCTGAACACTGCGTTTGAGAAAGACCCGTTCGTAGTCGGTGAAAATCTGATCGCCGAAAAGCCCAAGGTAGGCCGCCGTGAAACTCCCACCAGAGACCGAACTGATGCTGTCGACTTCATCAAGCAAACGCACCCGCTGATGATTGCGGCCATCGACGATGGTGTCGCGGAGTTCCTGAAGGACGCCATAGGAGAGCGCAGCGGCCCGCGTGCCGCCACCCGAAAAGGCCATGAGCACCAGAGTATCGCCGGTATTGCCGCTGCGGACTTGTGGCAGCCGGTAACCCGCATCGTTGTCAATCCGGCTGACGGGCTGGTTATGCGGTTTGTAAAAACTCGAACACCCTGTTGCCATCAGGAGAACGCCGATGACCCATAGGGTTCTTGGCACATGCATGAATCGGAGGGTCTGTGGAAAGCGGTTCATGAGGAGAGAAATCGGTGGTGCGTCATGTCTCCATCATACCGCCAAGGCAGAATGCCTTACAGATCAGTCCGGGATCTTCAGCCGATGTTCAAGGCGCATGAGCAGGCCTGCGGCCAGGAGTACCAGAGTCCCGTAGCCGAGGAAATAGCGGGCGCCTTCCAGAAGATGGCCATCGAGCCCCTGGGCGATGGCCATCTGGATCAAGGCGGTAAGGGCGTTTCCGGCTGAGACCGAGAGCAGGTAGAAGGCCATCAGGATTGACTTGAGGCCCGGAGGTGCTATGCGGTAGGTCAGGGCCAGGCAGGTGATCGACACCATGACTTCCGATGCGGTCAGAAGCAGGTAGGCCAAAAGCTGCCAACCGATACTGGGATAGGCGTCGCTATCAATGGCCTCCTGGATACCGGCCATCAGGAGATAGGCCATGGCCGCCAGCACCATGCCCGCCGCCATCCGCCCTGGCCCCTCGCGCCTGAATTTTTCCCCAAGACGAGGGTAGATGCCGTATTGAAAGAGTGGCGTCAGGAGAAGGATCAGGAAGGGATTGGCCGCCTGAATCTGTGCCGGTAACAGATCAACGCCCAAGAAGTGGGCGTCAAGCGATTGTGCCTGCAGCACCCAGGTCGAGCCGGTCTGGTCAAACAGAGACCAGAAGAGGGCCAGCGTCAGATACAAAAGCCCGAGGGGTTTGATCTGGCCGTTCTGGAACAATGTCTTGAGTGGCTTCAAGACCGATTTACCCTGAGCTGGCACATGGGTATAGGCCGTGCGTCCCATGAAGAAAACGCCGGTGGCGATCAGCATCAGGAGTCCTGGAACTCCAAAGGCAAGACGGGGCCCATGGGTCTCCATGAGCCAGGGTGTCACCAGCATGGAGACGCCGGCGCCCACGTTGATCGCCACATAGAACCAGCTATACAAGGGTCCCATCAGCGACTGATTCAAGGGGCCGAACTGATCCCCAAGATGGGCCGATACGCAGGGTTTGATCCCTCCGGATCCAAGCGCAATCAAGGCCTGACCGAGCAACAAGCCGGTGCGGGTTTCATCGGCCGCAAGGGCCGCATGTCCAAGGCAATAAACGCCGGAGAGGATCAGGATGGTGCGGTACTTGCCGAGAAAGACATCGGCCAGGAAGGCACCGACAACGGGCGTGAAATAGGTTGCCATCACGAAGCCGTGATACCAGGCGCTGGCTTCATGGGGGTCCATCGAATCCGGCTTGCCGCCAGCATCGACCAGCGAGTGGGTCATGTACAGAACCAGTACGGCCCGCATGCCGTAGTAGCTGAACCGCTCTGCCGCTTCATTACCGATGATGTACGCCATTCCCGGGGGAAGGCGATGGGTTTTAAGTGGCTGTTGTCGGAAGCGCGCCATCCGTCGGTGATGGATCAATCGGTCTGGAACAGTCCGGCCAGGTCCGGGAGTTCCTCTTCATCACCCTGATTCAGGGTCAGATGGTGATTCAGACGGATGATGTGGGCCGAGCTTTCCGCACTGGAATTGTCCATGTGAAGGAAGTTGGGGTAGGTATCCGGATTGCTGTGGAAGCCTTCCTGACTGGCTGCCCCCTCGCGGGCAGCAAAGGCGGGATTGGCGTCAATGGCGGGTTGCTGGTTACCCAACAGGAAATCAATCAAAAGAGGTAGAAGCGCGTGCGGGCTGGCTTCCCCGTGCGTCCGCACCGATTTCTCTCGGATGTCCCCAAACATCTGTGTCCATGACATCTGAAAAAATGCATTGTCCAGATTCTGGACGCGTTGATGCAAGGCGTGTTCGGCCGCTTTTCGGAGCTGGCCATTGATCATCTTGGCAATGCTGCCACCGTTATTTCCGCCCCAGACCACCAGTCCATCATTCATGTCGATGTGTTCATTCGGCTCATCCCCCTTCTTGGGCCTGAAGGCGAAATAGTGATGTCGCATGAAATCAGGTTCATCATTCAGGTTCCATGACCTCAGACGCTTGTCATCTTCAATCAAAAGAATGATCTTGCCCCGGACATCGCCGAGCTTGACGTTGGTCAAGAGGGCGTGGTTACTCAGCGTCAGGACCCCGCGATCGAGCGTATAGCGGCGGAGCCGCCGCATCATCGTCTCGATATAGGTCTTGTCGCCGGTGTGGGTGACTTTGTAGATCAGAAATTCGCTGGGGTTCTCATCGAGGAACTGCATCATGTCCTCGAGGATCTTGTCGGCCGTCGCGCCCCAGGTGCCAAACCCCCATTTATCATGCGAGGCTCTCCAGACGCTGTTCTCATACTTGTCAATTCGGATATCGAAATACCGGACCCCTGCGCAGGCCTGGTTATAGATGGAGAGACTATGGCAGATGCCCCAGGACTTGGGTCCGGCTTTTCTGACCAAAGGCCGGTTGGCGGGGTCAGTCGGGTCATCGTAGACCCCGGCATCGTGACTGCCGGGCAAGGTCATGTGCCTCAGCAAGGTCTGATTTGCATAGACCGACATCCAGTGGTGAAGCTCCGGGGCAGGGGCATGATCCATGAAAGTCAGCAGTTCATGCATCTTGTTGCGCGTCCGGCTGGCTGAGCCGCTGAGCTGCCCAAAGCCCGTCTTTTCGTCAATGGCTTTTGAAAAGGGATGGCCGGGCCTCAAGGCATCCCGTAGGTGCGTCTTGGCCTCCTCATCATTGTTGCAGTGCAAAAGCTGCGCCCGCTGATCATTGAGTGCGGTTTTTTTGCTCGTTGAGCTGGTCTCCTTGACGCAATCCTCGAAATAAAAATTGATCAGCACATAGTGGTGATAGCTCAGGCCGGTGTTGTGGTTCTGGAGCGATCGAAGCGTGTCCAATAACAGCGTCAGCTGTTTCCGGGTGTTGGTCGCCCCCTTGTTGAACAGGCTGTCAAATTTGGCATTGGTCCTCTGGTCAATGGCCGCAATGAACTGCCGGTCCGTCGTCAATGCACCGGTCATGGCCCGGATCAAGTGCGCCAGATCCATGCCGGCAAATTCGGACAACTTTTTGCTCAAGGCATCCTTCTTGGTTTTTGAGGAGGTAGACCGGATGCATTCGTTGAAATAGGACGTGGTCAGGCGTTGCGCATATTTATCGACGGCGGCCATAGGATTTTTCCAAACGATTTCTGGAGAGAGTGGTTGCATCCACTATCCACTTCATCGCCAGATGTTGTCAAATCATCACTCTGGCCCCCTGTTTAAACACGCGGGCTATTTGCGAGCGGATATGGCGTCTTTTCACGACCGCGCCGGTCCTTGGATCCGCCTGCACGTGCCTTGCCGATGGCGCGGGTGCCAAGAACAAGACGAAGCCTTTGGCCTTTCGATCAGAATCAGATCAGCGGGATGCAACAGTCCTCCCACTGCCAGAGGAGGTAGTGATGGCTGGATACCGGGGCCGGCGTCCGGAACGGACCTTCCCACATCTCGTAGGGAGTGCCGATGGCATGATGGCTTGTGCTCTCCTGGCCGGGAAACAGCCAGTTCATGCGGTATTGGGATTTAAGCAGGTAGGGTTCTGGAATTCCGCCGCACAGTGCGGCATCGCCAACAGTCATCAGAGCCTCACCCCGGCGATGCAGGAGTGCCAGCGCCCGGGTGGCGGCAAGACTGGTGAGCTTGGGATCCATACCGCTTGTCGCCTTCATCATGCCACTGGTCGGGTAGGTGCGTCCCCAAACACCGGCGCACCAAAAAAGATCATCGAGGGTCTCCCCGCCGAGTGCTGCCGCAGCATCGGCACTGCAGGCCATCACCGCCGGCGGAAGACTCAAGGCGTTCAGTTCCGGGGTGCTAAGGGCGGAGAGCATCGAGTGGTTCCATGTCGGATCCATTTCACTGAAATAGCTGGGAAGTTGGCTATTGATCCGATGGCAGGGGGTCTGACCGAACAGGTCTCCCAGCACATCGGCGGGCAGGGTGATGACATGCACATGGAAGAAGGCAAGGTCACTTGAGTCCGCTTCACCATGCCCCCCGGTGCCTTGAAAGCCCTCAAGACCGAGATTCCCAAGGAGGCCTGAACAACCGGGCTGGGTGGTGACTTCAATCAGGCGTGAGGGGTGCCAGCTGCCGAGGGTGACGCCATAGTCCATGCCACTGCAACTGCAGGTCGCCGACCCTGTCACACCAGGTGGTAGCGGGCCTTCCCCGGTTTGAACGGTGGCAATCCGAATCGGGAACAGGCAGTCGATACAAAACCCGCTCTCCAGCGAGGCGTTGATATCGGGTCCAGCCTGACAGCCCATGCCAGCGTCCATTGCCGCTGATCCTGATACACACCAGAGCATCAGGAGTGCTTGAACAAGTGCTTTGATTTTCAAGGCCCAATCTCGCTCAGGCTCATCGTCCCGCCGCCCATCTCGATAATGGCCGGTATGGCCTTGAGACCCAGTCGCTCGACATATTCGGACGGGAGTTTTTGTGGTGTGGTTCCAAAGGTCTGGCGTAATGCGGCGAGCGTGGTCTTTACCTCCTTGGGATCGATCCCGGTGACCAGGAGCAGGGTCGGCTGTTCAGACCGGTTCTTTAAAACCTTGACCACGCGTTGCCAGTGTTCGGGGGTCTGACCGCCAACAATGAGGAGACGCTGCGAGGGCGCGCTTGTGGGCCAGAGGGGATAGCGTTGATGGGCCGATAGGAGTGAGTGGCCGGCAATCCCTCGAAGCGGATTGCGCGTGTCAATTTCAAGCCGTTTCGTGAAGTGGCGGGTCTCATGGGCAATCGGCAGGTTACTTAAGGGTGATGCCGACCAGGCCGCCTCGATCAATGAGCCCTGAAGCTTTTGCCAGTCATACGCCTGTAGCCGTCGTCGTATTTCGCTATCGAGCGGCGGTTCGAGAATGTCCTTGGGTGATGCAGGATGCGCGTCAAGTTCCGGATGGCTGGCGCCCATTTCGATGTGCGGGCGTTCATCCGGGCCGAAGCTCAGACGGGTTGGCACCTTGACGATCCGATAGCGGACAAAGGCCACCGGATCGATGTCGATGACGGGCTGATCCTCGCCGGACATCGGACCAAGTGCCTGCAACTCTCGCGTGAAGCCATTGAGATTCTGGCCTGGTGGCAAGCCACGAAAGACCCATCGTGTGCCTTTGGGCCACTTCAGTGCCTTTAATTGCCGGAGCGTGTCTGCGCCCATCGAGACACTCAAGAACACCTGCAAGGGGTGATGGCGGGCCGATTCCGCTGCTTCACCCGGACGCGGCGGACGGGATGGCAGGAGGGGCGAATGCAGCGCGGGGGGGCGCGCCGGAAGGCTCAGGCCGATCGCATCTGGCCGTCCGGGTTCGTGAGTCTGTGACATGGCCAGGGCAGGGCACAGAAGGAGACCCATCGCGTTCACGCGCCAACTAATCCAGGAGGGCATAGGCTTTGCCTTTGATGTGCGCAGGAAGGATGGGCCCCAGATAGCGGGAGTCCAGTGCCCTTGGATGAGTACCAATGCCGAAATAGCTCCCGGGAGGAAGCGTGAAGGGATAGCGAAGGCGCGGGAGCTGAATGCGCCCCTCGAGGCGATGGGGAAAGCCGCTCACCACGGCGTGCCCATCGATCATGACCTGATCCCCGATCCGCGCCACCTGATCCCCCGGGAGTCCTGCTACCTGCTTGATCATGAGGCTCGGCCGCGGCACGGTTTCACCGATGAGCGGGGGCTGCTCAAAGACGATTAGATCGCCACGCCTGAAGTCCCTCTCTGCCAAATCGATCAGGAAGACACGGCCACGGGCAAGGCATTGGATGTCCTGGAGATCAACTCCGATCCGAACACGGTCGATCACCCCATCCGTCAGGAACAACAGTACCAGGGTGATGCCGGCACTTTTGATCAGACGGACCTTCCAAGATTCAGGGCGCATGGGGCGGCTCCTTCAGGATATAGAGGTCATCCGGGGCGGCCACGACACTCTGGCTATCGATGACGAGATAGCCTTCCAGAGCCAAGCCGTTCTCGAGCGCCGAGAGCGCATCAAGGGCCGCCTTGCGCGCGGCGCTATCGGCATCCCGCGGAATGGCCCTGATCAGGGCATTGCGATCCAGGATCACGATCGGGGCAAGGCGTTGCATCTCGCGCGCCAGAAGCAGGCCCTGGATCAGGGCGAAAAGGCTCAGGATCAGACCTGAAAGCGGCCACAGGCGGGCCACAGAACGGACACCCCCAAACCGCCTCATGGGCGCTCCCCGGCCAAGGCCTTGATGCGCGCCTTGATGCTGGCATCCAGGCTAAGCCCGCTCTGGCGTGATGCCTTGATCGCGGCAATATCATCCGGTCGGGTGGAATAGAGCACCTGTTTGTAGGGATCAACGATCAGGCGACCAATGCCAGGCCCAGATTCCCCAAGGTAAAAGAGTTCCGAGTAGGCGCCAGGGACCGTGTGCACGGTCTTCAGAAGGGTGTAGCCACCGTCCGATAACGGCAGGCGTTTTTCCATGCGCAAGGCCTCGATTGCCTCGGGCTTTTGTCCCAGAAGAAACATGTGGGCCGAGTTTTCGGCGATGGCACGGCCGGTTGGGGTGCGATAGAGATCATTGACCGACTGCGTCAAGGTGATGGCCGATCCGCCATATTTGCGAAAACGTCGGTAGCCATGCTCAATGAAGCAGGCGGCATCCCCCATCGTCAGGAGATCCCAGGATTCATCAATGATCACCAGTTTGCGACGACCGCGATCGCCCAAGTACATGGCTTGCTGAATCTGGAAGATGAGTTGCAGAAGAACCACCTGCTGAAGGTGTTTACGCCCCTTGAGTTCCTCCAGTTCAAGGACGATCAATTGGCCCGAGAACGCCACCGTGTTGCGGCCTTTGAAATAGCGGCCGTATTCGCCCCGCTCGGTGAAGGGGAACAACTGTTCACCCATGTCGCGGATCCTCGAATCCCCCTGTGCATGGAGGGCTATCGCCACATCATCAACGGTCATGGTGTTGGCATGTGCCTCGTAAAGGTCCTTGAGTACCCGCTTCAAGGCGGCTGACTGAAAATCGCTGAGTCGGTCATTGGGCGCCATCATCGCGGTCACGATGCCGGCCACCGCATCCGCTTCCTCATTCCAGTCATGGATGAGATCAAACGGATTCAGGCTGATCCCCGAATCGGGGGTGAAGGCCATGAATTCGCCCCGAAGCGTTTCGGCGAGGTTTTGATAGGAGCGGCCGACATCGATCACCCAGACCCGACCACCCTCGGCCAGCGTGGACACGATGATCTCGTTGGTGAGAAAGGATTTTCCGGATCCGGACTGCGCGGCAATGGTGGCGTTGTAGTTGCTGCCGGAATCAAACAGGGAGAGTCCCATCAATTCGCCGCTTCTTGAGATCAGGTTCAAGGTGGGTGTGCCCGTGCCGGTCCAGTCGGAAAGGATCGGCAACAGGGGCAGCACGTGGCGTGTGCCAAAGGTCCGGTAGCGGTAGCTATCACGAATGAATGCCCGATCGGCGCCAAAGGGCAGGGCGTTGAGGAAGACCGGAAGGCTGATGAAACGGTCCTCGAACAGCTGAAATCCCAGTTCCCGAAAATAGCTACGGGCATTGCTGACGGCCTGTTCCTCGCTCTTGGGATCCACGAACAGGACCAGCGTAAGGCTGGCCCTGACCGGTCGGTCACCATCCTGGAAAGCGTCAAACAACACGTCGAACCCCTGCTTGCGCTGGGCCAGCTGGGGCAGGAACTTGAGCATGGGACCGTGTGCCTGGTGCGTGACCCACTGGCGTTGGGTCTCAAGTCGCGCCTTGGTCGTCTCGATATCGGGGTAGTGCAGGGTCACGTTAATCAGGACATTCTCCCGAAGCCCCCGGCTGCCGGAGAGGATGTCCCCGAGGTAGCTGCGTGCGGCGCCGAAATGGAACTGCTCGGGATAGCGCTTGACCGAGAGCGTCTTGACCCGCCGGTTGCCCAGCCGCAACCCCTGTGCATCCACCTCCAGTGCTTGGTCAAAATCAGCAATCTGCTCACGAATGGGCAGATCCGGATCCCAGCGGGATCGAAGGGTCTGGCGCCAGCCAGCCTCCGGATGCCAGTTGATGAGCACCTCCATCTGGCGAATGTACCCGGCCGCAGTCAGATCGACCGGTGCCAATCCGACGGTCTTCATGGCCTGGCGGGCGCTTTTGCGGAGCGCCCGGGCACGCGCCAGATCGGCCTCATCAGGCAACGGCGCTGCCAGCGGCAGCTGGATCAAGACCAGAAGTTCACTGCGCCTGACCCGGACCGCATCGGCTGATTGAATGGGCGAGTGTGTGCTCTGGCGCAAGAACGTCCGCGCTTGATCTGCCAGCGTGCCCTCCAGTCGATCCCTCGACACCTCGGTCCGTCGGCGGTGGATCTCCAGCCAGTTCTCGAGATCGGGCGATGTAAACAAGAGGATCTGAATCAGGGTATTGACGGGCCATTCCTGATTGAAAAACACATTGAGGCGATCAAAAGTCCCCTGATCAACGCCATGCAATGGCTTCAAGACAAACCCGAAGCCCACGGTGCGGGTTTCGATCAGGAACAGATGATCGGCCTCGTCATAGGCCAACACGCTGAACAGGCGGGCCATTTGGCGCGTGGGATTAACCTTAGCGTGCATCGTCTGACGTCTGCGTGTGGGTTGTTACCTGGCTCAGAAGCCGGATTCCCTTGAGGGGCGTTCTGGACACCGCTCGCCCCTTGCGGATCAGTTCTCTCGCCCGCGCCGGGTGACAGGGCTGAAGGCGTTCGCCGTTCGATGCATAGACATCAATTCGAAAGTTCAAAAGGGGCTCCGGATGGGTTGAGAAGGGGCCGTTGCCGGCCGACTCTCGATCGGGCGCAGGGCCCAGGATCGGTGCCATCCCTCCGGTTTCAGGGCACGACCAGGGTGACGATGTTGTTGATGACCGTCGGCGCGGTGTAAACCCCAAGCCCGCAGGCAATGCCCAGTACCAGTCCCATCATGCTGCCGCGCATGACCCCTGAGACCAGGCCTACGGTCATGAAGGTGACGGCCAGAATCCTTCCCAGCATGCCCTGAAGCCAGCCGGTCAAAAGGGTGTAGATCGCCCCAAACTCGCTGGAACCGCCGGTTCCTGCGAAGCTGGGCTGTGTGGCGAGGAGAAGGTGCAGCATGACAAAACCGATCCAAAGGGCTTTCTTGCGATCAGTGTCGGGACATTGGGACATGTTTGGAGCTCCAGTAACGATAAAAAGGGGGTTTGGACTCTTGGGGGTCCGGTCTCGGGTCAGGCCCGGCGGCTTTTTCAGGCGCTAGCGTTCGCTCACCTGCAGGGGGTGAAGCACGCGGCGGTCGAGGTGGCCATCCTCGCTTTGCCAGCCGATGCGTTGTGGTTCGGTGAGCATGTAGGATGCGGTCTGAAGGTCTCCCTCGCGATCCTCATAGGGTGCAATCCAGATGCGCATCACCCGAGGGTCGCTCCGGATTCCGGCGAGGGCGTCCGCTTGCCCCAGAAGAAAAGGGCGTCCTTCCAGTGCGGCCTCCTCAATGGCGGCGGCTTTCTCGTCCGTTGCATGGTAGGCATCCACCGCTGACTTGCAGATCGGTACGGACGGGAATCCCTTGCAACCAAAAGTCGTGCACCCGGGAAGAGCAAGCGCTGACACTATCAGGGTCAGGAATGGGGCTTTTTTCATGGTCATCTCCGTGACAGTTGACAGGCTCTAGCCTAGGTCTACAGGGGGATGTCAGAGGGTTGAAACCTGATTGATTGGTGCACTTTCCTCGAGGTGGACTGGGGGTCCCCGTCAAGCGGTTTGCCGACGATCTGCCCGCGGCCAGTCCCCAAATGCCCGGATCACCGGTGCCTTTGTGGTTCACCCAAGGGGCGCAAGCCGGTATGCTGAGGATCCTTCATCCTTTTCAAGACCGGGAGACACAGGCGATGAGCGCGATTTGGATCATCAGACCGGGTTACCAGAACGAATATCAGGACACCTACCTCACCGACCAGCGCATTTTTCTGCCGGTTCCCTTGCTCGAAGGGATCGATTTCACCGATATCGAGACCTATGCCGACCTTCGCGGTCGTATTGACGAGGCATTTGATGAAGCCCGGGGTGCAAAGCTGACGCAGTTGACCGATCTTATGGCTGAATTTGTGCTGCAGATGCATCGGGCGGATTGGGTGCTGATGCAGGTGCAGGGCACGGGGCAAGTTGCGCTGGGTCGCCTGGCCAGCGCCTATGGCTACGACCCCGCTCAGCCACCCCCGCTGCGGCATCTGAGGGAGGTGAAGTGGCTCCGGATAGACGCCTTAATGGCGGATTTAAGTCCGCGCTTTCAGGCCGCGTTTGAGACCCAGAAACTCCTGGTGCGGGTCGAGACCCCCGGGGCCGAGCAACAGTTAATCGCCCTTTCAGGTGGAAGTTCTGATGCATCCCCCGATGCTAATTCCGCATCAAAACCCCAAACCACCGCCCCTGAGATCGAGGTGCCCACCCTGGCACCCTCGATCGGCTTTGATGTTCGTCTCGCGCCCCGCCCGAGCGCAGCGTCTGAAGCCGCATCCGTGCCATCGGTCGCCGACGATCCATCAGAGCGCGTGCGCGTGCATATCAAGACGTCGGTAGCCAATGGCTCACCCGACCTTCAACGCGACCCGCAACCCAAGACCCCATCTGTCGTGGACGGCCCGATTGAGGATCTGGTGACGGCCATCCTCGAGGCCGACGGCTTCAAGGTCACCCCACTCGGTGCCGATCATCTTCTTGCTGCCCGGGGGAAGCTCGGTCTGGATCGGCCCTATGTGCTGATCCAAGTGCTAACGTCAAGCGGACAAACGGTTGAGATTGATGTGCCAAGGCTCCAGCAGCTGGCCCATGCGCTCCAGAGTGATCAGCGCATCGTCGTGTCCTCAACCCTTGAATTTCCAGATGAGCTTCGCCGCCAACTGAGTGATCATGGGATCGTGGCCTGGGGGCGCTTAGACCTTCTGGATCAGCGGATGGCGCTTAAGATCCCGTGAGTCCAAGGACCCGTGGGTTATCCAAGGCGCTGATCATCAGCCTCATCGTTCTGCCAACCGCCATGCAGCCGGCATTCGCCGTGCCGCGATGCGACCGCACCGGAATTGATCAGGCCGCACAGCGGCATGCGGCATCCCTTAACCTGCGTTTTAAAACCCGATCCGCCCAGTGTGATGGGGATTGGGCGGTCCTTGCAGGGGATCTTGAGTCGCCAACCGCCAGTCCCGAGGGTCCTGGTGGCGTCGGCACGACCTGGATCTTTCGGCGGCAGAGCGGCCGATGGGTCCATCAGCCCGCGGCGGAGGTCTGTGGAACTTTCGACCCGAGCCGGTCGAGCGCGCCGCCCGCCGATGCCAAAATCCCCGCCCCCCTCTATTTTCTGGGCTGTCTGGTGGGTTAGAAAAGGGCAGGGTAGCTGCAACCTCCGGTACTGTAATCGGTCCCCATGCCGATCATGAGCCCCAGTAATTCTCTTCCCCCTTAGCACCCGGGCCGAAAACAGTCATCCGCCAACTTCGCGAGAGCTTCAGGGGGTGGATGGACGTCCGGTGATGGAAGATGCCTGTGCGATGCGTTGCTTTTCCTCCGGATCCAGTTTCAGTCGGACGCCTTTCTGGAGCACAAAGTCGATGGCGCGCGTGGTATCGATCTCGATGACCGGAAACAGGCTTTCCGCCAGATCCATGTAGTAGTGCGCCAACCGGTCCATGGCAGAGCCCGCGCCTTTCAGTGCCCCTCCTTCGGCCGCTTCAGGACTCATGTTGGATTGGTAGGGAATGGCCGAACTGATCTGGGAACTGCCACCATTCATGAAGACCGGGACTTGGGTTCTGCCAAAGGCATCGGATATACCCCGGGCAAAACCCGCCATCAGGGCATTGGCCATGACCTGACCCTGTTTGCTGACCAAGGTGCCACGAAGACCCAGTTTGCCATCTTCACCGACGGCATAGGCATCCACCGGGACCTCGATGACCCCGCCGTCATTGCGAATGCAGGAAATGGACTCGGTGCGGATGTAGGCGCGTTCTGAGCTGAGATCACCATAGCCGGAAGCGATCAGAAAACACTCACTGAGATCGGCGCGGTAGCGGTTGGGAAGAATGGCGTCCTGCTTGATGCGGGCCAGGACCGGAAAGGGTTCCCGCCGGGCATTTCGGCCGGTCGGGGCATCCAGGCCGTTGAGGAGGCGTGCGGATATCAGGGCGCCGGCGGGAAGGAAAAGACCCGGGTCCGTATCCCCGCCAGTGCCCTTTGGCTCCCCGGCTGCTGATGCGTTGCTCAGGGTTTTGAGTTCCAGACTGCGTGGGGTTGCGCCAGGCCCTCTTGAATCCGCTGTCTCGAACAGCCGGCGGTAGTCCTTGGCCCGGGACCCAGCCGTTGGTTTCCCGGCCTCAGGAAAGAAGAGCGCTTCCTGGGTTGCCACGGGCGCAGGCTCGGCTGCAGGTGGCGGGGGTTTCCTCTCAAGGCTCTCGACCTTGGATTTCAGCGTATCCAGTTCGCTGGCCCACTGGTCCAACTTGGGATTCTCCGGGGTTTTTAATGGCTCCGGCACCGCCTGTTGCATTTTTTCGATCGATTCGAGGCGCGACTCAAGGTCAAGGTCGCGTCGCTGCATCGCCCGAAGTTCAGCGGCCATGGCATTGATCCCAAGCGCGCGTGGATCGGCATCGGTCAGAAGATGCCGGGCCAATTGTTTTTGTGCCGACAGTGCCTTTGGCTCCGGTGCAAGATGCGCCATTAGCACCACGAGACCCACACCGAAGGTCAGGGCAGCGATCACGACCGCTTGGCGCTGTCGCTCGGGAGTCAGGGCGTCCCAGAGCGACTGAAACCGGGCTTTCATGGCTGCTGGACGTGAATGAGCCGGGGTCGGTCGCTGCGCACCTCAGGCGGTGCGGACTGGATCAGCACATAGAGTTCGGTGCTTTCCCCGGGCGCCAGATGGGTCCTGGGCCAGGCGGCAATGGCAAGCGTTCCCGGGGCCGTTCGGCGACAGACCGGCTCGTCCAGTTCCTGAGGCCGCGGCGTGGCATTTTTTACCGCCCCGATCAGGATCTTGACATGGCCGCCATCGAGTACCTGACCGGTCGATACGTTCAGCGGCAGTTGCGGGCAACGGATCCGTTCCGGTTTTTCAGGCGTCCTCAGGGTAAAGCCGTCGGGGGTCTGGCCATTGGCCGCACTGCGGATGAGTTGCTTGATCCTTGAGAGGTAGCGCGCTTCGCCTGTGACGGGAGACACCTGCGGGCGCTCAAGCGGCGATCCTGAGGGCTTATGGCTACTGCTGCGCCGCGCTCCCGTTCCCGATCCCAAAAGCCTCAGGCGAATCTCCCGTGGCGCTGTCGCCCCCGGGGCCAGGGTCAACGACACGGCCACGTCTTCACTCTCGCCTTCAGTGACATAGAGCGAAAAGGGCGTCTCATCGGCAGGGGCAACATACAGTACGCGTCCATGGACTTCGGTTGTGGCCGTGTTGACAGTGCGGATTTTGGGATTCTCGAAGGGCAAAAGGATCCGGTTGAGATGGCCGACCGCCACCGGGATGAGCGTGTTGACGCCGGGCCTCACCTCCAGCGTTTCCAGCGTGGATGGCATGTCCTGGCTCTTGAGAAGGGCGGCGGGAACCTTGGGGTTGGTGACGGCCTCAAGTGGCGTGTCATCGGCCTGCGCGAGGGAAACCAGCAGCAGCAGCAGGAAGAAGAAGCCTTTACACAGGCGGATGGGTAACAGATTCATGGAGTGACCTCATGGGTTGGATGCGGTGCTGACCGGTTGACCGTGGCTGAGTGCTTCCAGGGTTTTCGGCTCATCGGGGTAGACATCAATAGCTTCAAGGAGCGGTCGGTAATCCTTGATTCGAAATCGGAACTCAAAGGTTCTGTGTCGTTGTTCGGGGCGGCCATCGTGTCCGTGGATGACCTGATCGCCGGTCACGAATACCTTGTCGGAGGCCTCCTCGAAAATGACCTGACGCGGTCGATAGCTGAGGCTCACCTGATCGGCTTTTAGCGCGGTGATCTGTTCGGCGAGGTTGTTCATCACTGGGTGGTAGAGTGCGGCATCGAGCAGAGGGGCAATGCGCTCCATCACGAACTGGGCATTGGATGGGGTGACGTTGCCCATCAGGTCGGCCAGATAGAGGGCCCAACTTTCCTTAAGACCCGCTGATGCGCGATTGCGGGTGATTTCAACGGCCTTGTCGAGATCCGGGGGCACCAGCACCGTCACGGGTTCATGGCTGATGATGCTGCCAATCAGGAGCAGATTGGAGATGGCCAGAAGCGCGCTGAGGTGACGAAATCCGGCGTTCTCGATGCGCACACGTTCAAAAGCCCTCATGAAGGCGCCAAGTCTCATGGCAGGAACCTCCGGATAAAGGGGTTTGGCAGCGTCCTCGCCCGGCTTGGCAAAAGTCCTGACCAGTACAGCGCATGCAAGGCAAAGCCATCCGGTCGGTTGTCACGAAACTTCCGGTATGCCTTGAGGCTCGGGATGGCGATCACCAGAGCGATCAGCAACTGGCCCGCGAGCACGCCGATCAGGAGGATCAGCATGAACGGTACGAATTCATCGGCCGACCAGATCAAAAGGGTGATCGGGTCGTCGATCTGTCTAGGAAGGGTAATCGGTTCCACAAGGGGTCTCCATCAACACGGTGAAGACAGTGTGGCCTTTCCTGGGCGGAGTCGGTCCCGGGGAAAATGATGGATTCGGGGGGCTTTTGGCAGGGAGAGCCAAGCTTTTTGCACGGATGTGCGTCAAGAGGCCTGCCAGTCGGCAACTAGATTAAAGACAAATAGGCGATTTAACCTACATCAAACGCGTGATGAAGGTGAGATTTGCCGAGATAAAAGCCCAGTAACCGGGCGTTGCCGGTACAGAAAGGAAAAAGGCGAGCGGCCTAGCGCTTGGATTTTTTCTTGCGCTCGCTTTTGCGAATCACGACCGGTGAGCGTCGGTCAGGTAGGTCGACCGTTGCAAGGGCCAGAATCAGTACCGCGGCCAGAATGAAGAAGTCCATGAGGTCCTCCGTCGTTAATGATGGGCTACCTTTGTACGACATAAACAGGAAACAAAAAGTTCATATTGATACATATTGTTTTCTTATTAAGTACATAAGGCCCTTACTGAGTAACGGCGATAGACCCACGGCCGATGAGAGATTCTCCCTGTCAGCATTGATGTCATGACTGCCGAGGGGCATGAATCAGGCTGACATAGAGCGGCAGTCCGATCAGGAGGTTGACCAGCCAGAGCCCTAATGGCGGCACGGGCAGCGGAACAAAAAGGAACAGGATGAGCAGCATCACTCCGCCCTTCATGAGTTTGCGTGCACCCTGATGGTGTCGAGGGCTTGTGAAGTGAAATCCGTGTCGCCCGATCTGTTGCTCTTTGAGGGCGTCATGGAGCAGCGCAAGCAGAAACAGCACCGTCGCGGGTAGCCACCGGGTAAGTCCCGCCAGCCGATGGCTGATGCGCTGGATGAACCGGTCGAATAGGGGTTCAAGGCCTTCGGAGGGGAGCCGTTCACCGCCCTGTGAATGGAGCGAAAAAGCCGCCACGAAGCGGTGCGCTTCGGTCTCAAAATCGGCTCCAAACAGTTGCCTTTCCCACTGGGATTCCAGTCGATCGACTTCGATCGCCCAGGGCTCGGATGCAATCCACCCCAAAACAACCACAAGGATGCCTGCAAACGCCAGGGCCATTGCCGATTCGCTCTCGCGGTTCATCGGAGCGCTTCAGAACGGATGAGAGGGATCCGGCCTTTGATGATCCGCCCGCCGGCCAGTTTGGCGATGAAGTGCAAATCCGGCAGATGCCCCATCAGGGCTGGCGGGAACCGATCGGCGCTCTCGCTGCGCAATTGCTGCGACAAGGTCCCGGAATAGTCGAGCGGTGTCTCACCGCGGGTGGTGAAGCCATGGGCATGCTCGAGCCGCCTGAAATGAATCGCGGGAAGATTGTCAGTGATGTAGCGCTGAGTTTCAGTATCAAGAACCCTGAGCGCGATCAGGTTGTTGACGTTAGCCAGCACCTGCCGAGCCTTGGCACTTGAGCCTAGTCGTGCCTCGAAGTCGGCAAAGGTCTGGGTGGCGATGGTCAGGCGGATACCGGCACCCCGGCCTTTGTTGAGGAGTTGGATGCAGGGGTCGTTGATGATTTCGGCCGCCTCATCAATGAACAGGTTGACCGGCGCATGGCGGCCTTCGAAGTTGTAACGGTCCCCGGCGATCGATGCCAGATCGGCCAGCACCATGGAACCAATGGCACTGCCTACGGCACTGTCTGACAGGGTGTCGAGACCGAGATAGATGACAGCCTTACGGCGCAGCAGCGCGCTCAAATCGGTCATCGGCCGTGGATCCTCCAGGTCATCGGGATCCGGGGAGAGAAGACTTGCGAGTGAGCCACTGGTCAGCATGTTCATCAGGGGCAGGAGCGAGGCAACCATCTTGGCAAAGTGCGCCGCATCATGTTCATAAAGCGCAAAGAGTCCTTCAAGATCGGGCGCCGGATGCTGGCGTGCGACCCGTTCCCGATAGAGCTTGAGCATCATCGGCGCGTGAAACGCCTCGCCCCGGAGCCCGGCGGCGCGGGCCTGTGAGGCCCAATGGGGTCCAATGACCCGATGGAAATGCCGGTCCAGTGCCCGAACGACCAGTTCGGAGGGACCCCCCTCAAGAAGCCGGCGAAGTCCGAGCAGCGTCGGACGGGTCTCGATGGCCAACATGCCCTTCACCAGATGGTCGATCGATTGCTGACCGAAGGCCTTGAAGGGGTCATTGGGACCTTGAGAGGGCATGATCTGGGCGATGCGGGCAGCGATTTCCGATGCGCGTGTAAAGTTTCTCAAGGGATTGATGCGCACGCTGTGTTCGGGAAACCCGGGATGAAAATAGACAAACCGGTCGGCATGTCCGGCCATCTGGCAGGCTGTTTGAGCTGCATTCTTGAGGTCCACGTCACCCTTGGGGTCCATGATCAGAACAGTCTCGTCCCTTAGCACCGCCTGGGTCAGGAGAAGGTCGAAGGTCCTGGATTTGCCGGCGCCTGTGGTGCCGACAATCAGGGTATGTCCCTCGCCATGTCGGAGCGGCTGAAAAAGGTCCGCTTCCCGGGGGGAAAGACCGTGGATCCAGTTGGCACCGAGTGTCCGCGGGTCGGGTGGGCCCATCGGCGGTGCATGCATGCGTTCATGGGCCCATTGCGCTTCCTTGGGTCCCCAGTCGAAACCCGATCCCAGGTAGAGGGAGTGCGGCTGATTGCGAAGCTTTGCCGTAAGGGTCGTGCGATCGATCCAGGGGTCTGGCAGGACCTCAAGCCGCCGCTTGAGTTGCGCTCGGGCCCTCGCCGCCGGCACGCGCCTGAGGCCTCCCATCAGCATGAGACTCAGCCACAGGATCGTCGGCCATGGGCTGTCGCTCTCGATCAGGAGATAGGGTGTTCCAAGGCCAGCGGCCAAGGCCCAGGCCAGCAGGGCATGGCCTTCGTGATTGGCCCGCCAGGGTGTGTCGAGCGTATCGGCTTTATCCCGCATGGGGCGCTCCGGCGCTCCGGATCCTGCGGGCCGCCTCCGGGTGCAGGAAAATACCGCGCTCACCCTGGTGGCTCATCACCCGCTTTTGCGGCATCAAGGGATCCGTCATGATCCAGCCGGCATCGCTCAGCAGCTTGAGGACTTCCTTGGGGGCATAGCCCAGGCGTCTTGCGGTCTCCGGATGCGGCAGAAAGCCGCGGCCATCGGCCGTGATGGTGAGGGGCTGGCGAGCACTTGAGAGCCGACGCACCCACTCCCTCAGGACCTGGCCATTGGCATGCTGATCGATCCAGTCATCGAAACTCGTGTTGACCGCTGGGGCCTTTTTTTCACCGGAATGCATCGCTGCCCTCTCGCCCGGATCACCGGGCGTATCAGAGGGCGGACGTCCGCAGGGATCCGGTGGGCTGGCCTCGTCATCGCCTTTGGAGGCGTCTTGGGAGGAAATCCCTTGTGTCTCCACAATCGCGAGGGAAAGGGGAATCTCGCCCTCGAACAGGATGGCTTTTGAGGACAGTTTCATGAGGTTCAATGCATGATCAAGTCCTTTGGGCTGATGCTTTGCAAAACGCAATGCTTCCCCATCAGGGCCGGGTTGGTAGCTGGCGATCCCGAATTCGAGCAGGAGGTCCAACAGCGCATTCGGATCTTCGCTGATCCCGCAGGCGTCGGTGACATGCGGTTCACGCAGGATCTCAAGACCGGCATCGGGCCAGAGCAGGTAGAGGGCATCATTGAGGTGCCAGAGGAGGGAGCGGGGCTGATTGATCCGCCAGCGCCAGCCGGCAAACAGATCGCGCATGGTGCTCACCAGTTGCTGATCAAGTGCAAAGCCCGGGCCGCGCTGGCGGTGCCGTGACATGGACCTGAAATCCAGCCCCGCACTGCGACTGTCGGCTCTGGCGAGATAGGGATAGAGCTCGGTTTCTTCCTTGAGTCCGAGCAAGGCATCGCTCAGGGCCTCAATGAGGTCCGCCCCGTGATCAACGAGGAAACCGATCGCCTCGGCGCCCAGAAGGGGCCGCATCAGAAGCGGGTTCAGCCGTGCATGGCTGGTACCGCGACCGGCCCGCCAGCTGAAGCGGTAATGGCTGGCCCCAAGGCGGGTCGCCCATTCAATCAGCGATTCCCGATAGGGGTTCCAATGCCGGCCTTGAGAAGGCTCCCAGACTCGGATGCCATTGATGATCTTGCCGGCATCATGAAGCCAGCCGGCAGCAAAGAGGGCAAAGCGCCAGGCCAACTCCCGGCGCTTTCGAACCGAAGGCAGGCAGGCCGCATCATGGAGGTGTTTTTCACCGAGTTGCAAGGTCATCAGCGCTACTTCCAGGGAATGTGTCAGGAGCCCCCCGGGTTCGAAGTGATGATGCGCTTGGGATGCAGGAAGGCGATGGTAATAGGCGGCGCCGCGCTGGATCACCGGCAACAGGAGTCGGTCATCCAGGGCTGGATCCAGAGCAAGCTGCGCCCGAATGCGTCCGATCAGAAGCGACTGTTCCTCAAGGAGCGTTTCAACCGGGGTCAGTGGCATGCCCTCGCAAGGGTGCTCAATCAGCCCTTGGAGCGTAGCGCCCGGATCGCCGATGAGGCCGCTCGCAGTCACCTGATCAGCCTTGCGCTGAGGGCGGGTTTACGCCCGGCTGCCCGGCACTCGTCCAGGCCAGATTCGGTGTAAAAAGGCCATACGCCGGCAAGGCCGCCGCTTCGGGTTCGGTCAGCGGGGCTTTGGTCGTGTGGGTCTCTGGAAATGTCGTGAGCATCCGGTAGTGGTCCAGCATCTCTCGTCCGCGCAGCGGCGTGTCCAGGGCATGGCTATACCAGCCGGCGAGCGCCTCGCGCATTTTGCTCAGGTGTGCATGACGGCTGCGGATTCGTGCCAGGCGGTACTCGGTGTCTTCAACCAGTGGCATCAGCCACTGCGGTTGCCCCCGCATCAGGCGCTTGATGGGGTAACTCTCGGCCTTGCCCTTGGGAATATGCCGCTTGGCAATGTAGCGGCGTTTGCTGCCCAAGGTCCCGATACCGAACCATTCAAGGCCAAATGAGCCGCCAGGCCGTCTTCGGATGCGAAGCCCCAGGGTGACTTTCGGGTAATAAGGCTGGTGCTTCCCCTCCAGCCGAAGGTCCCGCCAGTAGGCATCCACGGTGGCCAGGCCCTCGGCTTCGATGGTATTGAAGGCATCAGATAGCCAGGCCAGCATGGGACTGTCAGCGAGGCGATGCGCGGTGGATTCAGGGGATCGATCAGTCTGCATGGCAACTCCAGGGCAAAAAAAAGGAAGGGGAAGATCGAGAGGACCTGGAAAGGATCGCGGATGTCGGCGCACGGAGTGGCTTGATAAATGCCGATTCTTTTGGTCTATTTCGGTTGTGTACTCACTTTCTTGCCGCATGGAGTGCCTGAGGTCATGACCACAATGCCCCGACGCCCGTCGCTACTGATCATCGAAGATGATGTGGCGCTGTTGACGCTGTTGACCGAGACCTTCACGGACAATGCCATGGAGGTCGAAGGCTTTGGCTGTGGGCTTGTCGGTTTTGAGCGTCTGAGCGTGCGCCACTTTGATCTGGTGATCCTCGATATCGGCCTCCCCGACATCAATGGGTTTGACCTTTTCAAGAAGATGCGAGCCCTTTCGGCGGTACCGGTCCTGTTTCTGACGGCCCGGACCCGGGCCAGTGATTGCGTGACCTGCCTTGAAATGGGCGCCGTCGATTTCGTTCCCAAGCCGTTTGATGACCGCGTGCTCCTGGCGCGGGTCCGAAAGGCCTTGCGGGAGACAGGGCGGGAGGCAGCATCTCAGGAGATCGAACCCTCAAGGGTGCGGATCGAGGGCGGTTTTCGGGTCGATCCGGATCAACACACGATTCACTTTCAAGGTCAGTTGCTCCCCCTGACCCGCCTCGAATTTGCCATTCTGGCGTGTTTGATCCAGAGGCCATACCGGGTGTTTTCAAGAGCGCAGTTACTGGAAATGGCCTGGCCTGAAAAAGTCGGATCAATGGAGCGCACCATCGACAGCCACATTCGTGCCATCCGCGCCAAGCTTCGGGTGATTGCCCCTGATCAGGTGCTGATCAAGACCCATCAGGGTCTTGGCTATGCCTTGAATCCCTGATTGGATTAAGCGGTGCTTGCGCGATTCACGCCCCGGCAAAAGACCCTCATCAGCGCGCTAATCGCCCTGGTGGGATTGCTTGGAGGTCCACGCCTTCTCGACCACATGGCCGAATCGCATGCCCTTCGGCTTTGGGTGCTGGGTGTTGAAAGCGCGCAGCTGCCGGTATCAAGGGAGGTCATGCCACCGAGCGAAGGGTCCCATCTCATCCCCCGGCCCACGGTCGAGGGGTGGTCCGTTGAGGTGCCCCCTGCGCCGGCCCCATCCATTGCCCCCTCGGCATTGGTCACGGTCACGCGTGATGCCCTGTTAGCGCCTTATCAGCCACTGCTGGGGATACTAAAAGGTCTGCTCTGGTTCATGGGCGGCCTGATTGTGCTGCTGATCTGGTGTTCACCCCTGGTATGGGTGGAGCGCCTGGTGCTGCGACACTTCGGCCAAAGCGGCGCTTTTTTCTCCCTGGCCACCGCAGCCGATGACCGTCCCGAGCTCGCAACACCCACCGGCCTTTTGATCTGGCACTGGATTGGCAATGCGCTTTTGAAAGACCGGATCGACAAGCTGGTCCATGAGTTCGGAACACCCCTGACAGTGATCCGCCTGTCGGTGAGCAAAATCAGGTCGCGTAAAGCCACAAGGCCCCGATCTGCGTATCTCGATGAGATTCTCGCGCAGACCGCCCGCATGGAGGGGCTGTTGCAACGCATGCTGAATCTGGCACGCCTTCAGCATCAGGCCCGTGAGCGCTCACTCGAGCGCTTTGACCTTGAGGACGTGCTGGGCGAGGTCCTTGAGGCGGGTTGGGTGATCGCCGAGATGGGTGAGGTCACGGTCGATTTTCACCGCAAGGGGCCCTGTCCCCTGTATGGCGAGAGGACCCTCCTGTTTGCCGCGTTTCGAAACCTTTTAGCGAATGCCGTGCGACTGACCCCCGCTGGCGGGCGGGTCGATGTCGCGATCGAACGTGAGGCAACAGGCTGTACGGTGGTGATCTCCGATCAAGGCCCAGGCATTGATCCCTCCGACGAGGACCAGGTCTTTGAGCGCTTCTACACGGCCTCTGACAGTGAAGAGAAAGGCACCGGTCTGGGTCTTGCGCTGGTCATGGATGTGGTGCTGTTGCATGGTGGCAAGATCCGCCTGGTCAACCGCGAAGAGGGGGGTGCCAGGGCGCTGTTCTGGCTGCCCCTGAAGCCGCGCCTGCCACTGTAAGCAGCGAAGCACAGGGTCGCCCCTGCCGTCTTCATAATTTCTTCACAAATCGGCGGTTTTCTCGACGGTTTCTCGACATCCGCTCTCGATACTGTGGCCTCCCTAACTACTGGAGGACACGAGAATGTCATTTCCACATATGGGGCCCATCAACCAGCATGGGTCCCTTGCCCGGTTGTTCAGGCACCTTTGCACGGCATCCTGCCTGTTGACGCCGATGGCCCAAGCCATGCCTTTGAAACCCCCGCCCTCATTTGTTGGGCTTCAGCAGAGCCTGTGGTCAGAAGTTGCCGAACGCCACGGGCTTGATCCCTGTCTCCTTTATGCGGTGGCCCTGGTCGAATCTTCGCGGATCGAAAAGGGTGAGGCTGCTCCTTGGCCCTGGGCCATTCATCATCGGGGCCGAGCGCTGTACCCCGATAGCCGGGCCGAGGCGCTGGCCTACCTCCGGCATCAGATTCTGGCCGGAGAGCGAACCCTCGACGTCGGTCTGATGCAGGTCAACCTCAGGTGGCATGGCCATCGGGTCGCGCGCCTTGAACACCTGATGGAGCCGAAGACCAATCTGGAACTCGGCGCCCGCATCCTGGCGGAATCAATCGCCAGTGTGCCGGGAGATCCGATCCTTGGTGTGGGTCGCTATCACGCCTGGCAGGACCGCGAGGAAGCCTTGCGCTATGGGCGCAAGGTACTCCGGATTGCCGATGCCCTTAAAACCTTAACCAACACCGATCAGAAGGAGAGACCCTGATGGATGCCGATATCATCATGCTCAACCGCCTCTATCTCCAGAAAGCCCGGGAGTGGCTGATTACTCGCGAGGATCACAAAGTCCAGTATCTCCTTGGCATGCCGCCAGAGGCCATGGGTCCGATCCGCGCCATGTCGCTGTCACAACTCAAGGCACTGACCGAATCCGGCATTCTCTGTTTTTCCTTCCGGGTGCCGCATCAGACCCTTCGGGATTTGTTGTTGAGCGAGGAGGTCCTCGATCCCGAGGATCCGGTCCGCCTGCAACTGTTGGCAGCCGCCGCTACTACCCCCACAGGAGGACGCCATGGCCATCACCTCGCTTAGACGCCACGATCGACGCCAGCAGGCGCTGGCATTGGTTCGGGAAGGCCTTCGGACCACCCCGGTGTATGACCTCACGGGGCTGGCCGAGACCGAAATCCGCGCCCTGTTCAAGGCGATACACGGTCGCTCGCCGCCCTCAGGCGCCATACCGACCTCGGCCTCGTTCTGTTCGAGTCGCAGGGCGCAGGCGGAATTGTCCATTGCGCTGGGCATTTACCAGCAGACGGCCGGGGCAGGGCACCCAAGGACAGTCACCGGAGACCGCCTGCTTCAGACCCAGGCGCTCTACCAGGCGGTCTGGCCAACGACCGGGACCGAACCTCGCTTTGACCTGACCGATCTGTGGGTGGCTGCCCGTGATCTTGGCTCCGGGGTGATCCGACTGTCCGCCTGCGAGCGGTGTGGATTGGCCTTTGCCGTGGCGTTCAATCAGGAAGTACCGCCGAGCTGCCCCTTCTGCTATTTTCGCCGACATCGAAAGCCGGGGCGTCCTGGCATGCATGCCGAAGATCACGCCCGAAGGACGTGCTCGGTATCTGCCTACGCGCGTGAATAAACGGAGGTGTCCATGGGGTGTGGCCTTAGTGCCACACGCCTCAGGGCGTGGCCTGATGGCGGTTGAATTCGGCCAGGAGGTAAAGAAGATCGGTGCGGCCCTGTGAGGCTGCCCGGGTGAGGATGCGGGCAATATCGCTCGCATGAGCGGGATCCGCCTGATTCAGACGGGCTCGGGCATCGCCAAGTCGCCCCTGGCTTGGGTGGTAGTCGCCGGTTATTGGCAACCCCTCAAAGGACTCGAACAGGGCCGCGCGGTAATAGTCGGTCTGGGCCGGGGTCAAGCCCGGTGGCAGGCGTTCAAGTTGTTGGCTCTCCCAGTGCTGAACAACGCGTTCCAAGGCCTCAGGAATGGTGTTCCCCAGATGCTGGAGTTGGGCCTTGCCCTCAATGCCCGATGCCTTGGCGGCTGCGTGTGCCTCGATAAAGGCCTTGCCGGCTTCAAGACCGAGGTCCGCCAGTTTCTCCGCCATCCCATAGAGGCCGCCGACCAGGCGATCATGGAGTTTTTCAGGCGCCGTATCGGGGGCTTCGGCCGCCCGATGCAGGCTTTTGGTCAGTTCCTCTTCGCCCTGCTTGTGGAACAGGGGTCTTTGCTCGCTCTCCCTCTGATCGATCCATGTCCGCGATTCATCATAGGCCGCTTCAGGTTCATACGCCCCCCGGTCGAGACGGCTCCTGCTGTGCGCAAGCCCATCGGCAACCTCCGCGGCGAGGTGCCCGGCATCGAGGCCCCCGGCTTTCAGGGTGGCTGTCTCAGCCACCGGGTCCACCCCATCAAGTTGCGCGGCCTGATCCCACAGGGGGTGTTGTTCAGGTCCCGGGACGGACCGCTCTGGCAGCGACAGTCCAAATGCCTCTCCTAGCACCAGATGCCCCAAATGTTCGGCCATCGGCTGGTCCGCCTCGGATAATGGCCGGATGCGTGGATGCATCTCACCGCTGAGTAAAGCCACACCGGCGGCTGCATAGGCCTGTTCGCGATCGAGAATCAGACCCCGTTGCCGCCAGTCTTCGGCCAGTTCCGATGCATCGGCCCGAAGTCCCGTCGCATCAAGGGCATGATGGAGAGCAACCCGACTGTCGGGCTGCTCGATGATGCGACGACCGACCTCGGCCGCACTGAAGCTTGTTGATGCGCCGATCCGAGAAACCGCCGATTCCAGGGATCGCACCGACTGTTCCTGACTCAAGGTTTCGTTGGCGGCCCGGCGCAGGCCCGATTGGTCCTCCAGGGAAAGTCCCAGGCCCTGAATTTCCCGAACGCCGTGTTCTGCATCATGGCTGATGCTGCGGGCCAGTTCGCGTTGCCATCCCTCATCGCGACTCAGGGTTTCACTGAGGCCGCTGGCAATCTCATGGGCCTGACCTGATTGCAGATGAAATTGCTCCTGGAGTTGTGAGGCAAGGCCTGCATGAAGTCGAAGATGCCAGTCGTTGGTATTCAGCGCCTCCTTTGAGCCACTCGTCCCAAGCCCCATGCCGGCGGCGCCTGAGACCAGCGCGGTGAAATCCTCTGCGCTCAGGCCGCTTTCCCGGTAGCGTTTTGCAAAATCCTCGCCAGTGGCAGTCAGGAACCGGTCCGTTTCACTCTGGCCACTGGACTGATGCCGGTGTATGGCCTGGCCCTGACTCGCTTCCTGAAGCTGTTGATGCTGACGTCGGGTGGCCCGTCCCAGTTCGGACATGAAACTCAGCGATTTCTGGGTCAGAACGGCTTTGCCTTGAGACAACTCCTGCCCATAGGCGCGATTCAGGGAAAAGGTCGGCAGTGTCGTATCGCTGCCCGCAAGGGTGATGCCGGAGAGGGGCCTTTGCTGATGGGCGGATACGGTCTCAAGCAGGCTGGCGTTCTGATGCAAGGCGGGGGAGAGGAGTTTTTCGTTGACGAAGTCGCCGCCTTGCATGCGGCCCAGAAAATGAGTGGCGGTGATGGATCCCCCATACACCAGCATCAGGGCAATCGCGGGTGTCGATGCGGCCAGCATGCCGCCCACCGATAGCCAGTTCTGGAGCGCCATGTCCATCTGGTAGGTGCCAAGGACCGAGGGGAGATTGAATCCGGCGGCGTTGAGCGCCGCGAGTTGGCCACTGGCCGAGAGTGTGATGAAGAGGTTGACGACAGCGAGGATAGGGAGCCATAACTGGATCCAGATCAGCATGAGGAGGTACTGGCCGACCATCTGAATACCCCGCGAACCCAGGAGGATGACAAAGGCCATCAGGGGTGTGATGGCAAAGGTCACACCCTCGATCCAGGCCATCATCGGGCGGATGATTCTGGCAAACAGGGTTTGCTCTGCAGACCACTGGATGGCGCGTTGCTGAATCGCCTCCTGCAGCATGGCGGCCTGGGCGGGTTGCTGGCTCTCCTGATAGCGCCCCACCACGCCCTGCTCGATCAGGGGGATCAGGAATGCCGAAAGCATGTATTGATGGGCCGCTGTATCGGCCAGGCCGAGACCTTCGAGTGCACGTTGCAGACGCTCGACCGGGGATTTGCCGAGATTCGCCGAGAGTTGCTGCTCAATGGCAGGAACACCCGTTGTCCTTAACAAGGTTTCGATGCGGGGCCAGGCATCGCTGCAGGTCATCACGGTCGGATCGCTTCCATCGCGGATTTCCGTGACATAGACCTTTGAATCAAAGCGCAGGGCCGAGACCACATCGGGATTCCGAATCAGGGCGTCCATCGCGCTGATGCCAAGATCGATGCCGGTCAGGGTACAGTCCTTGAGGTAGTTTTCAAGGCTGCCTTCCAGATCGATGGATGCAGAAGCCGCTGCCGGAGGTCCGGTTTCAATCCGGGTCAAAAGGCTCTTGCGGACCTTGAGGATGACTTCTAGCGTGTCGGCGTAACCAATCTCGGTCATGGCAGGGGTCCCGAAGGCGGTTTCAAACAGCACCGTCAGGCGGTAACCCAGCGCTGAAAGGATGGATCCTGTGACAGCAGGCCCAAGGGGCACACCCTGAACCAGCCGGACCTCCTGGGTGTAGGCATCCTCAATGGCGACTTCAACAGTTGGTGAGAAAAAACCAAGGTAAAGGATCAGGCCGGCGATAAACTCGGTATAACGAAAGCCCTGACCATTGCCGCTGGTCAGGCCCTTGAGAGCCAATAAGGCGATTCCGATCAAGGCGCCGATGCCGGCCCCAAGGGCCATGTCGCCAGAGGCACGAATCATGGCAACACCGTTGAGGATACTGGCCAGTAGTTGGGAATCGCCCAGGGAGTAAAGGGTATAGGTCATGTTGCGTTCTCATGGGCTGGGCGGGGACTGGGCGCGCTGAATGGCGCCATAGCGTCGGTTTTTCTGGGTGGCCATCAGGTCTTCATAGAGCGTCACAAGATCACTGAGCCGACCCTGTCGTCCCTGAAGACGCGCAGTACTGGCCTGAAGCCGGGTCCGGACCCGGTCCAGTTGCGTCTTGAGCAGCGGGCCGTAGGCATGATCGGTCAGTGCCGCGGAATCCTCGACGGCGATGAGGAGGGCGTTGAACAGGTTTTCGCATGCTTCAAGCGCCAGGACCTCGGCGGCTTCCTCGGCAAAAAGGCGCGCCAGTCTCGGATCATCCCGTGCAAGGTTTCGAAACAGAGCGGCGACCCCCTTGGGAAGACGATTCAGAAAATCGCTCTCCTCCGGGGTCAGGCTCCCCTGATTGGTCGAGAAGTGCCTGAGCAGCCCGGTATCGCCCCTAGGACCGATCAAGGGTTCAAGCCATTTCTGGCGGATTCCCTTGAATGGCTCGCGGGTCTTCTGGGGATGCAGGCAGGCATCAGAGGCGGTGCTGTCGCAGTGATATCGGGTAATCTCGGGCGCGTCATCCCGATGCTGTGACCCGGTCAGAAAATCTTCAAGATCGATCAGGGGCGGATAGATGTTGACCGGAAGACTCATCCCTTGTGCATCGGCGCTGGCCGAAGGCTCAGAAACCACGAGGGTTCCGGTGACGCTCATTGCCCATTCCAGGAGTTCAGGCGAACCCGACAGGAACCCACTCTCTGCCCGCTGGCTTTGAAGTGCCCGCCAAATAAGATTGCCCTGAACCGATTTCTGCAAGGCGCTGGATCCGCCATTCATGGCCTGGGCCAGCGGGTCGCCCTGCGCCCCCTGGCCACTCCACCCACCAAATACATCGGTCAGCCCCTGACTGACCGAGGCGGTCGAGAGCCGCGCCTGTTGCTGGGCATTCATTGCGGAAAGTCCATCATTGACGACGCCTTGCGCCAGTTGACAGGAGTTGGCAAACATCTGGTTGAGTTGCTGCACTTTTTTCTGAAGATCGGTCATGACCGTACCGCAATCAGGGCACATGGCATTGATGCCGAGCTGAAAGGCGTAGCCACCGGCATTCGCGGCGATGGATCGGAGCAGGGTGATGAACTGCTCGCCGTTGATGAATGAAAACGAGCCACCATAGAGATCAATGCCGCCGCAGCCGGCCTTGAAGGAGGGTGGCGTCACTGACAGCGGATTGGCCTCATAGATCCGGTTGCGGACCGAGAGGCTGCCGCCGGCAAGAACCCCGCGCCGCGGCGTCATGGCAAGTCCCGGATCAGTCCGGTTTGAAAGGCTTGAGAACAAGGTATCGATCTGCTGGTCGATGGCATTGGACGGGCGTCCCTGATGGATCGGAAGCATGGCAAGGAGAAGCCCAAGGGTTAACGCCTGACCCCTCATCCGGGTCTCCCGGATGGGTCCAAGGCCTCTTGCAAGGGCATCCCGGGAGACCGAAGCCCTCGACTGGAATCCAGATCCCGCTTGGAGATGATCCCGAGTGCTTCAGCCTCGATCAGAAGCCGTGAGGTCATCTCCTCCATCGAGAGCAGGCCCTGACCGATGGGTGCCACCCCTTTTTTCGGGTGGATCAGGAACAGTGCGGGTGTGGCCACCACCTGGAGGCGCCGGGCCTGGCCATCGTCGGCCCTGAAATCTGGAAAAAGGCCACCTTGAAGGGGTTTGTGATCGATCGAAACCGGGAGGATCCTGAAACCAAACCGCGCAGCCAGCTGTTTCAGGAGGGGAGCCTCCAGCGCACAAAACCGGCAGTCGGAAAGAAAGAAAAACACCAAGGCCGACTCCCGTGCGATGCCGGTCAGGAGCGTCTGAGTGGTGCTCCGCGCCTCTTCCTCTGCAGCATGGACGCCAAAAGGGGAGAGTGGACGCCGGGCCGTCTCATCAAGGCTCGGATCGGCCATGACTACGGCCCGGGAGACCTCTGCAAACCGGTTGGCCTTGTCCATCAGGATCTTCTGGCTCTGATAGAACGCCATGACATGCTCAAGCGTGGGATCATCGAGCGCCCGGTCGCGGATCTCGGGCAGGTGCTGTCGAAACCAGGCGGCGGAGTGTTTTTCAGGGGCAGGTGGTGCCAGTGGCTCTCGCGCGATTGGAGGTGATGGAGGTGTCTTTGGTGGTGGCTCAAGAGGCGGTTGGGGTGCCTCTTCCTGCGCATCAATCGCCTCACGCCAAAACCAGCCGCGGGCTTTGTCGCGGTAAAACCCATCTGCTTTGAGGGGGGGACCGGGTGTGACGAGGATGACCAGGACCAGAAGCCCCGAGGTAGGTGTCATTTGCATGACCGGTAGCCTGCACTGCATTGGCTGTGGGTCAGGCTTCCAAAATCATCGATCGGTGGATTTCTCGGGGGGAATGGAGGCCCGGGACCGGGGGGGGCAAAGGGGTGCCCTGATCGGAAAAAATTTGCGTAAAAGGCCAAATTCAACTTGACAAAGGGGATATCCGGCTTTTCCTTATGCACAGCTTTCGATAAGCGATTGATTTTGGGTAAGTGCAGCGGCAAAGATCAATGACTTACAAAAACAACTGTAATTTCAATTAGTTAGGCAACTGTATTTTTTCTAGCCAATCTGATGGACGCCCCATCTGGTGGGGCTTCTAACAGGGTTACACACAACTTTATCCACAGAATCTGTGGAAAACTTTTCTTCCGGA
>CAYLUS010000020.1:28780-40504 GCA_964386975.1 uncultured Methylococcus sp. | reverse complement strand
GAAGTGTACCCTCCCCCGGGCCGTCGCGTAAATCCACGGCTTCGCGTCGGGCATCTGGCCCTTACCTCCCTTCAGACTGGGCGCGTCCCACGACCCTTGTTTACAATGGTTCCACTGGATGGGGATCCATCGTGGTGAACCCCACCTCACCCAAAATCACGCGTCAAACCGCCACCCCCCCTTTGCTCATGAATACAGCCATTTCGCCATTTGGCCCTGCCCGCGCCACCATTTCTGGCCAGCCACTCAGCGGTTCTGAATTAGCCGAGGTGCAGGCCTATTGGAATGCCTGCAATTACCTCGCGCTGGGGATGATCTACCTCCGCGACAATCCCTTGCTAAAACTGCCGTTGAAACCGGAGCACATCAAGGACCGCCTGCTCGGCCACTGGGGCGCGAGCCCGGCATTGTCCTTTGCTTACACCCACATGAACCGGCTGGCGCGAAATGCGGGGCTCGATGCCCTCTTCCTTGCAGGCCCGGGTCACGGGGCACCAGGCGTCCTGGCACCTACTTACCTCGATGGCAGCTATTCAGAGATCTATCCAGAAAAAAGCCTCGATGAAGCGGGCCTACTGGCCTTCTTTCGGCAGTTTTCCTTCCCCGGTGGCATTGGCAGCCATTGCACGCCGGAAACGCCAGGCTCGATTCATGAAGGCGGCGAACTTGGCTATGTGCTGAGTCATGCCGCAGGCGCCGTTTTTGACCATCCCGATCTCATCGCACTGGCAGTGGTTGGCGATGGGGAAGCGGAAACCGGCCCCTTGGCCACCTCGTGGCACATCAACAAATTCCTTAATCCGGTGCGCGATGGCGTCGTCCTTCCCGTGCTCAATCTCAACGGCTACAAGATCAACAATCCTACCCTCCTCGCCCGCATTACCCGGACCGAGCTAGTCCAGCTGTTTGAGGGGCTCGGCTGGACACCGCTGTTCGTCGAGGGTTCAGAGCCTGAGTCCATGCATCAAGCCATGGCGGCCACGCTCGATCATGCGCTTTCAGAGATCCGCGCCATTCAGGCTCGGGCCCGTGCCGGGGGCGCCCTTGAACGGCCCCGCTGGCCCATGATCATCCTGAGAACACCGAAGGGCTGGACAGCCCCCCGAGAGGTCGATGGGCATTACATCGAAGGATCCTGGCGAGCACACCAGGTCCCCATTGCCGATGTCAAAAGCAATCCGGCCCACCTTCAGATCCTTGAAGACTGGCTGAGAAGCTATGGTCCTCAGCACCTATTCAATGCCGAGGGCACCCCTAATGCCGTCATTCGGGGCCTGGCACCCACGGGTAACCGGCGCATGGGGCTTAATCCCCATGCCAACGGTGGCCTCCTCAAGAAAGCCCTGAAACTTCGCGATTTTCGCGATTACGGCATCACGGTCGAACATCCCGGCGCCATTGAAGCGGCCAATACCCGGCCGTTGGGCGCCTATCTCCGGGATGTCATGCGGGACAATCCCGATAATTTCCGGCTGTTTGGTCCGGACGAAACCACGTCGAACAAGCTTGATGCGGTCTACGAAGTCACCCAGAAATTCTGGATCGAGGCGTCTTTGCCGGAGGACGAGGACGGGGGCGAACTGGCTGTCGATGGCCGGGTGATCGAAATGCTGAGTGAGCACACGCTCGAGGGCATGCTGGAGGGTTATCTTCTGACCGGACGGCACGGCCTCTTATCGACCTACGAAGCCTTTGCCCATGTGATCGATTCGATGTTCAACCAGCATGCCAAATGGTTGTCGATCGCAGGGCAGCTGTCATGGCGTGCCAAGATCGCCTCGCTGAACCTGCTCATTACCTCGACGGTCTGGCGCCAGGATCACAATGGCTTTACCCACCAGGATCCGGGATTTCTCGACATCGTCGTCAACAAAAGCGCCCGCGTTACCCGAATCTACCTGCCGCCCGACATCAACTGCCTGTTATCCGTGGCTCACCACTGCCTTAAAAGCGAAAACTACGTCAACGTCATTGTCTCGGACAAACAGAACCATCTTCAGTACCTCAGCATGGACGAGGCCATTACCCACTGCACCAAGGGGATTGGCATCTGGGACTGGGCCTCGAATGATCAGGGGTCGGAACCGGATGTAGTCATGGCATCGGCGGGCGATATTCCTACCCGCGAGGCACTGGCTGCCATCACCCTCTTGCGGGACGACTTTGTGGATCTCAAGATTCGCTTTGTCAATGTGGTCGATCTTTTCCGGCTGCAACCCTCCATTGACCATCCGCATGGCCTGAGTGATCGGGATTTCGATTCCCTGTTCACGATCGACAAGCCTGTCATCTTTAATTTTCACGGTTACCCCTGGCTGATCCATAGGCTTGCCTACCGCCGCACCAATCATCGAAATTTCCATGTGCGGGGCTACATGGAAAAGGGCAATATCAATACCCCTCTGGAACTGGCGATCCAGAACGGCATCGATCGTTACAGTCTGGCGATGAGTGTCATCGACCGCGTTCCCCGACTCCAGGTCGCCGGCGCCCATGCCAAGGAGGCCTATCACAACGCGCAGATCGCTTCCCGGCTTTATGCCCATGCCAACGGTACCGACCGCCCCGAAGACGCCAATTGGCGCTGGCCCGGCCACGTCTGAGTTCGGTGGGCATTTGGCCGGCGGCGGGCTCCATCCCCAGGCGCCACGCCGCCCGTTCTCTGCCACCGACTTGGGTAGAATGACGTCTTGCTAGAAGAAAACGTCTGAAAATTGAAGCCTGGAGGGGCATTGTGTCGACCATCAAACCGGATGCCGTGTCACCCTTTGATTCTCAGCCTTCCGGCCGTGATGGCCACCCGGCGTTTCTCATCTGTCTGGTCCTCGGCCTCTCCTATACGGCCTTCAGCCTGGTGGTTGACATCCTGCTTCAAGAGCAACCCCACCTGACCTGGTTTCCTTTTCTCCTGCTGGGCATCGCCATGCTAATTGCCCTGGGGTTCGAGTTCGTCAACGGCTTCCACGACACCGCCAATGCGGTGGCCACCGTGATCTACACCCATTCGCTCCCGCCGCATTTCGCAGTCATCTGGTCCGGTCTGTGGAATTTTCTCGGCGTCCTTCTTTCCTCCGGCACGGTCGCCTTCGGGATCATTTCGCTGCTACCCATTGAACTCATGCTGGAAGTCGGATCCCATTCCGGCTTTGCGATGATTTTTTCCCTGCTTTTGGCAGCCATCACCTGGAATCTCCTGACCTGGGCGCTGGGCCTTCCGGCCTCCTCATCGCACACCCTGATCGGATCGATCATGGGCGTTGGGTTCGCTAATGCCCTGTTGCGGGGTCGCGACGGGCTCAGTGGCATCGACTGGGATCAGGCCCTGCATATCGGCTATGCGCTGATCCTTTCCCCCATCATCGGGTTCGTGCTCGCTGCACTGCTGCTGCTGTGCCTCAAATGGCAGGTCAAGACCCCAGCGCTTTATCAGCAACCCCACGGCAAGACGCCACCCCCTTGGTGGATCCGCTCCCTGCTGATCCTGACCTGCACCGGCGTTTCCTTTGTCCATGGTTCCAATGACGGCCAGAAAGGCATGGGTCTGATCATGCTGATCCTGGTGGGCACCGTGCCCACCGTCTATGCCCTTAATCGAGCCATGGACGCCCAGGAGGTCATCCAGTTCGAATCCGTGGGAAATCGCCTTGAGGAAGTCCTGCATGCAGGCACCCCGGCACCTGCGGCCGATCCCAACCCGGTGCTGATCCAGTACGTCAGAACCAAACACTACACCCCAGAGGTCCTGCCCGCCCTGGGTCGGCTGGCCATGCGTCTTGGGGCGGATGTCAAAACCCATAGCCTGCTCTCGGGAATCCCGACTGCGGAGGTCCCGAATGTGCGCCATGACATGTTTCTGGCCTCCGAAACGATCCGGATCATCCGCAAGGATGCCCAACTGAATCTCGATCCTGAACTCAAGGCACGACTTTTGACCTATGAGGGCCTCCTCGACAAGGCCACCAAATTCATCCCGGTCTGGGTCAAGGTGGCCGTCGCCATTGCCCTGGGTCTTGGCACCATGGTGGGATGGCGACGGATTGTCATTACCGTTGGGCAAAAGATCGGCAAATCTCACATGAATTATGCGCAGGGCGCGACCGCCCAGGCGGTTGCCATGCTCACGATTGGTGGCGCCTCGCTCTTCGGCATGCCGGTCTCGACCACTCAGGTTCTCTCTTCAGGGATAGCAGGCACCATGACCGTATGCGGCGCCGGCATCCAGTGGGGCACGATCCGTAACCTGCTGATGGCCTGGTTTCTCACACTTCCGGCGGCGATGGCCCTCTCGGCATCGCTTTACTGGCTCATGGTGCGCTGCACCCAATAATTTTCTGGCAACCGTGCATCAGGAATCAAACCGATGGTAAGAGAACGTCTGCGCTCCGACGACATTGACCGCTATCGTCTCAAGAAGGCGGAAACGGACCGAGAAAAAATTCAGGCCCTTGAAGACGCGATCGAAAAGGCGGTCGATCGGGCGCAGATGAATTATCTTTGGATCAGCCTGTTTGTCGCCGTGACCCTCTTCATCTTCCTGCAGACCCTCAAGGCCGCCGGCTTTGAGCCGATTCCACCCTATACGCTCAAATGGTGCATCGTGGTGGCCACCGTCGTGATCGTCCTGCCTTATCAACTCCGGCGGCTCAAAGGGTTCTTCTAAGGCTGGCACTCAACCTCTGGGCTTGATCTGATCGATATGGTCCATCAAGTCAAGAACCTCGACAAACGGCGTCTGGTCCACCCGAATCTCCCCAAGAAACGGGTGATCCAGCGCCAGAATCAAAAAAGTTACAAGACCAATATTGACCGCAAAACTGCCGTTCAGCAGGTGATCGACCAAGGGGCGCCCCGATCCCGATGCGGCCGTAATCCCAAGGTTGATGACAGCACCAATCCAGACCACCACCCAGAGGATGGGCAACACCGACTGATCGACGCCGGAAATGCGTTCGCGCCTGAGATGCCCGATCTGATTGATGGCCCGGAAGAATTCCTGATGCACCACAAATTGGCCCTGATTCTCGGGTTCAAAATGCGAAACCAGGGCAAACAACCGGTCAACATCCAGCCGCGCTTCCACCGGCTCTATCCCCTGAGCCAATTGCGTCCACTCCTTATCAACCACGCTGGTGGCATAGTCCCTGAGGGTCGCGCGAATCGTGCCGCTCAAAGGTTCTGGGTAACCACCGGCATCCCGATACGCATCGGCAACGGTGTATGCCTCATTGGAGATGGTGTCTTCCATGTCGCTGAAGTTCTGCCAGGCATTGACGGTGATCATCGCCAGCAAGACGCTGTAGAGTACCCCGCTACTTTGCGAGAACATCGCAAGCAACTCCGCATTTTCCCGGATTCGTTCCGGCAAAAAACGCTGTGCCAGTATGACCAGCAGCGAGGAGATCAAAACCATTGACGCGATGATGAGCGTTCCGGTGATCCAGTTCGGAAGGCTGTATAACCACAAAATAAAGGTGCTCGGCATGAATTACTCTCTCCGCATCAGTTAGATCGACTTCGAGGTTGCCCGGCCATGGGCACCCGAACATTTCTTTTCCGTTCCAAAAATTCTACTGCGTTATGCACTCGCCAGGATTTTTCCATGCGCATTGATCCCCAAACCCGCAAGACAACCCCTCTCTTCAGCCTTGGCACGCCAATGAGATCCTTGCAGATACTGCCTTGGCTGCAAGGCCTCCTGTTGCTGCTGATTTTTGCGGGCACAGCACAGGCCAATGCGCCCATGGATCTCGAGCAGATCATGACGCAAATCAGCGAGATGCGGCAGCAATATGATCGCCGGATTGCAAGACTCGAACAGCAAAGAGGGGAGGATCAGAAACGGATTCAAGCACTGGAAGTCCAGCTGCAGACCCAGGCTACAAAAACCTCAATGGCCCCAGCGCCGGAGGTGAAGGCGCCGGGCAATGATCAAAGCGCGTCGACCATCGGACCGGGGGGTCCTGCGGTGGCGACAGGCGTCAGCCTCCAACCCGGCATTGCAACGGAAAGTACTGATCTGGCGGAACCTGAAACTGCCGTCATCCCCTACCCCTTGCCGGTGGCTGACAAAACTGCACCCAAAGACAAGAGCCCCCTGAGCCTCGATGGCAGCGGGTCGACCATCCTGGATCATCCGGATGGCCCGCTACCCTTCTCCCTGCGCGCCAACATCTCGGTGGAGGGGCGCTATTCGTATTTCGGGCGCACCCGAAATTACTGGGTTCCCAACAACAGCGGCCCGCAAGGGATTCATGATTACAGCGTGATTGAACTCAACCGCGCGATGCTCAGCTTTAGCGGTTATGCGCTGCGCCCTGAGCTCAACTACAACGTCATCCTCTATGGCTCGACTGCGGCCGGAAGTCTCCTGCCGCTCGGATTCGTAGGCTATGACTTTGACCCTGCATTGAAGGCCCGCGTCGGGGCCTGGAAGGCGCCAGGCACCCGGGAATGGACGGCATCCTGGGCGACAACCCTTGGGGCCGATCGCACCATGGCCACGACCTACTTCCGTCCCAACTGGACACCCGGCGCCTGGATCCAGGGTCATCTTCACCCGACACTGGACTACCAGCTGTTTGTCGGCAATTCCTTTGGGGGGGCTGCGACGAACTACGAGGCAAACCGTCCCGGCACCGGCATGCTCTATGCCTACTCGACCACCTGGGAGCCACTCGGCGCCATGGGTGCCAACATCTCGGACCTGAAACAGCATGAGCACCCGGCCATCCGCCTAGGATCAACCGGGGTTTATCAGAGCACCATCGATTCGGCGGCCAACCCGGGCACCAACAACCCGGACTCGACGATCTTCCGGCTCTCGAACGGCACCCCGTTCAGCGGCCCCAATGCGCTGGGTGTCGGCACCACCGTCCAGAGCGCCGATGTGTACCTGGCCACGCTGGATGCCGCGCTCAAATATCAGGGCTTCGCACTTTATGCCGAATTCATGTACCGACATCTCAATAACTTCGGCTACGCAGGGCCAGCTCCGACCGTACAGTCACTCAATGACTTCGGCGGCATTCTGCAAGGGAGTTATTTCCTGATGCCGGGCACCCTTGAGATGTTTGCCCGCTCATCCCTAATTGATGGCCAGTACGGGACGCCCTGGGAGGCCGGCGGCGGTCTCAACTGGTACCCAATGGCCATGGTCCCCAACTGGATCGTGACGGCGGAGAGCCTTTACATCAATCACTCGGCAGCCAGCAACCTGCTGACGCCCTACCGCGCGGGGGAAACCGGGGTCGTTGGCCAGATGGAAGTCAAATTCCTGTTCTAGCCGAGCCACCCAAAGGAGTCTGCGCGAGGTCATGCTCCTGACCCTTGATGGGATGAGGAAAGGGGCAACCGATGAATTGCCCTGACCGCCCGTCATCGGGGCAGGCGGCAGAGGCAATTCGGTTTGCAGCTTGCATTTTCCAAGGTATAATTACCGGTTTACTGGCGATCGAAGCGCGCTTGGTCCGCCACCCGATTCTCAACATGCAAAGCCCCCTGATCAAGGGCTTACCTCCATCAGGGGCTGAGGCCCGCGTGGGGCCCCATCAACCCCTTTTACAACCCTAGACAGTGTCATGACAGATCTATCGCTTTATCGAAATATCGGCATTTTTGCCCACGTTGACGCGGGCAAGACCACCACCACCGAACGTATCCTCAAGCTGACCGGCAAGATCCACAAGATCGGCGAGGTTCACGATGGTGCCGCAACGACGGACTTCATGGAGCAGGAACAGGAACGCGGAATTACCATCCAGTCGGCAGCCACCACCTGTTTTTGGAACGATCACCGTTTCAACATCATTGACACCCCGGGGCACGTTGACTTCACCATCGAGGTGTACCGTTCACTGAAGGTCCTCGACGGCGGTATCGGTGTTTTCTGTGGATCAGGCGGCGTCGAACCGCAGTCTGAGACCAACTGGCGCTATGCCAACGAATCCAAAGTCTCCCGCGTCATCTACGTCAACAAACTGGACCGCATCGGCGCCGATTTCTTCCGCGTGGTGCAGCAGGTCAAGGACGTACTGGCGGCAGATCCGCTGGTCATGACTCTGCCGATCGGGCGTGAAGATACCTTCTCAGGCGTCGTCGATATTCTCAATCGTCAGGCCTGGACCTGGGATGATTCCGGCGATCCCATGAAATACACGATCACCGACGTCCCGGTTGACCTCGTTGATGAGTGCGAAAAGTGGCGCCATGAGATGATCGAAAAGGTCGTCGAGCAGGATGACGAGGTCATGGAAAAGTACCTCGAAGGCGAAGAGCCGGATGTCGAAACCATCAAGCGCCTGATTCGCAAGGGCACCATCAAGATGGACTTCTTCCCGACTTTCTGCGGTTCTTCATTCAAGAACAAGGGGGTTCAGCTGGTTCTCAATGCCGTCATTGACTACCTGCCCAACCCGACCGAAGTCAATCCGCAGCCTGAGGTTGACCTTGAAGGCAACGAGACCGGCAACTTCGCGACGGTTGATCCCGCGCGTCCGTTGCGTGCGCTGGCTTTCAAGATCATGGATGACCGCTTTGGTGCCCTCACCTTCCTGCGCATCTACTCCGGCAAGCTCAACAAGGGTGATACCGTGCTTAACACGGCAACCGGCAAGACCGAGAGAATCGGTCGTATCGTTGAGATGCATGCCAACAACCGTCAGGAGCTGGACTCCTGCCAGGCAGGCGACATCGTCGCGGTCCTGGGCATGAAGAACGTCCAGACCGGCCACACGCTGTGTGATCCGAACCAGCCGGCGACCCTTGAGCCGATGGTCTTCCCGGATCCGGTCATCTCGGTTGCCGTTGCGCCCAAGGACAAGGCCGGCAACGAAAAGATGGGCATTGCCCTTGGCAAGATGGTTCAGGAAGATCCCTCCTTCCACGTTTCAACCGATGAGGAATCTGGAGAAACCATTCTCAAGGGCATGGGCGAACTCCACCTCGACATCAAGGTCGACATCCTGAAAAGGACCCACGGCGTTGAGGTCATCGTCGGCAAGCCTCAGGTCGCCTACCGCGAAACCATTACCCGTTCGGTCGAGGACGAATATACCCACAAGAAGCAGTCGGGTGGTTCGGGTCAGTACGCCAAGATCAACTACATCATTGAACCGGGTGAACCGGGCACCGGCTTCACCTTCCAGTCCTCGGTGACCGGCGGCAACGTCCCCCGTGAATTCTGGCCGGCGGTTGAAAAGGGATTCAAGAGCATGCTCGACAAGGGCACCATGGCCGGTTTCCCCTGCGTCGACTTCAAGGTGAACCTGACGGACGGTGGCTTCCATGCCGTTGACTCTTCATCGATCGCCTTTGAAATCGCCGCCAAGGCCGCCTTCCGCCAGACCATTCCGAAGTGTGCGCCGCAGCTGATGGAACCGATCATGAAGGTAGACACCTTCTCGCCGGATGCCAACGTCGGTGACGTCATCGGTGACCTCAACCGGCGCCGCGGCATGATCAAGTCGCAGGAAGCGGGCGCGACCGGTGTTCGCATCAAGTCAGAAGTGCCACTGTCGGAAATGTTCGGCTACATCGGTGACCTTCGGACCATGACTTCAGGTCGTGGTCAGTTCTCGATGGAGTTCTCGCATTACCTCCCCTGCCCCAAGAGTGTCGCTGATGCGGTCATCAAGGAAGTGCAGGAGCGCAACGCGCAGAAAGACTGATCGCACGATGGATCAACCTGCCCCAGCCTTGGGGCAGGCCTAAAAAAAGCGGCCCGAGTGGCCGCTTTTTTTAGGGACTGATCTGCGAGGGGGCCGCTAGGGGGTCGCCCCGCCCGCCGGGTTCTGACCAATCTGGGAGGGCGCTCTGACCCTCGGTGGTACCCCAAGGTCCGGTTGGTACATGCGTTGAAGGACCGCTTCCCCCTTCTGACCCTCCATCCCATCCGGCAGATTGGGTTTCGGATTTTGCGTCTTCTTGGGGTCATAGATCGATTGCTGAACCAGATCTCGCACCGCATTGCCCTCGGTCGCGATGATGCGTTCGGGCTTTGAACTGAACGCGGAGCAGCCAGCAAGCAACATCGCGGTCACCAGCATGAGTGCCGATGACCTGAAGTTGATGATAAGGGACCGTTTTTGCATCAGGGGTTCTGGCCAAAAGTCCCGCGAAGTCCCCCACCATAGCGGTAGGTATCGTTCGCGGGGCGAGACGGAGGGGGCTCACTTCCTTCCGTCCGGCCCTTGAGGAAGAAGTCCACATCGTCGGGTTCTGAAAACCGGTCGGTTGGCAGCTTGAGCTTGGTTGGATCCACGGGTTTTGCGAGATGCGGGGTCACGAAGATCATGAGTTCGGTTGCATTCCGCATGTAGTCCTCACTGGTAAATAGCTGACCCAGGATCGGAATGTCTCCAAGCCCCGGGAACTTGGTAATCGCCTCTCGCGTGCGATCACTGATCAGACCAGCGATTCCCAGGGTCTGACCATCATCCAGCTCCGTCGAAGAGGCCGCGCTGCGCCGGCTTAGCGTTGGAATATTGTAGGAGCTGGTTCCGGTTTCAAGTACCAGTGCCTGCGCCTCCATGATTTCAGTAACCGAGATATTGAGTTTTAGACTGATGCGGCCGGAATTGAGAACCACCGGCAGAAACTTGAGGATGACGCCATACTCCTTGAATTGCACAGTAATGCCACCGCCCGTTCCGCTGACCGCTCCGAACTGGGGAACCGGAATCGGGAACTCACCGCCAGAAACAAATTCAGCATCCTGCCCCGAAATGGTGGATAAATTCGGCTCGGCGAGAATTTTGACCAGGCCATTGCTTCGGGCGGCATGGATGACGGTCTGCACCGTTGCATCGCTGCCAACAAAATTGAAGAACAGCGTCGCAGGGTTGACGACCGCGGTCGACGCCTTTAAGGCCTGGATCAGGCTGGCAGCTCCGAGTGCCCCGCCTTCGACTTGACCACCGCCGCCGAAGGCCGTGAAGTCCACCTTGAGTGCCCTTGCAAGACTCCGGGAGATTTCAGCCACGGTGACTCCCAGCATCACTTGTTGGGGTCCTCCGACCTGCAAGAGATTGAGAACATGAGCCACCATGGGGCTTTGCAGCGTCGGCGATCCCGGGATGTGAGCGGCACCCCCGGCCGCGGCACCAGCACCTCCGGCTGCACCCCCCGCCTGGGGTGGAGCGCCTGTGACAGCCGAGCGGGTGAACGTACCGGCGATCGCCAGCATGCCGTTCATGACTTCAAGACTGGATACTTGGCCTGAGAGGATGATGCTACCTTCAGAGGAATGCACGCTCGGGGTTTCACCTGGATAGAGTTCGTGCAATTTCTCCCGAAGGGCATTGAGATCGTAGGTGACCTCCACTTCGATGGTCTTGAAGCAGTCCTTGGGCGTGCAGAGGACTACCGTGGTAGTGCCCACGCGTTTGCCGACCACGTACAGGTGGTTGGTATCGAGTTTCTGGATATCGGCCACATCCGATGCACCGACCGCGACATGATCAACGACCGCGGGCATGGTCATGACATGGCCTTTGCCCAGCGCAACCTGCAGACGTTCCAGGGCATGTCCCTTGGAAGGAGCAAGCCCCAAAAAAAAGGCGGCGCTCACGCCCAGCATCACCTGCCCGATTGCGTGCCCGCTCATTCCCAGTTGTTCCCCCAATAGTTGACCAATCCCGGCGGTCTTGCTAAGTAGCCTCCGGCCACTGCACCCGAACCCTTGATCTGACAGACAAATGGACTGTTCGTCAAGCCCATGATGGGCGT
>CAYLUS010000020.1:19958-28680 GCA_964386975.1 uncultured Methylococcus sp. | reverse complement strand
GTAGTTTTGAGGCACCAGTCGAGGCCCTTGAGTTAGCGGATTCCAGAACTTGTCAAACATACACTGACTCATGGCCAGTGGTAGAAGCTGATTCGGGTCAATCACCCCGGGTGAAATGTCCCCGACAGCCACCGCGGTAAAACGGCTATCAAAGGTATTGAATCCAAACACGCGGGAAAACAGCGCCGGCACCACCCCATTGGCCCCCGTCATCTGGATGCGGACCTCGACGGCCGGGGCATAGGACCCACCGGCGACATAGGTTTGAAGGCCCTTTTTGACCCCGCTCAAATCCCAGCCACCGGTTGTGACGGTCGCTGAGGAAAGGTCCTTGCCGACCACCGTGTTGCCGGACTCCGACACCATGGATTCCGCCACGGTCTTGGCTTGGGTGAAATTCGGCACCGTACCCATGGTCAGTTGTCGGGCGCCGGCAAGGGCAGCGCTGTCTGCGGCATTTTCAAGATCATGCCGGGCAGCCACCAGATAGCCGATATCCAGGGAGAGACCTGCCGCACCTAAGAGCACCACCATGGCGACCGCAACCAGCGGAATAATGGCGCCCCGCTGTGTGCGGGCCGTGTTCAACGCGAGTCCATTGCAGCGGATCCGATGACTGGCCTTATGGATCATGGGCAGCGCTCCGCCCGGGGACATTCAGTCACCGCCATGGGTGCCTGGGTGTTGCCCTTAAACAGGGTAAAGCGCTGACGTTCCGGCAACGGACCATCGGCGACCCGGACCGACAAGGACGCGTCCTCGGGATTACGCAAAAGGAGATGCAATTCACCCGAAAGTTCAGCCTGAGCCAGAACTTCTGCCGTCTGCGGCGAAACCTCAAGGGTCACCGCACGAACGACCATGGGATGATCGACATTCTGAGAGGCCTCCTGATCGACAGCGAGTACGCGAAGGGCCTGGGCAATCACATGCGATTCAGGCGGCACGTTGGGTTGGCCGCTGGTCGATGCCAGAATATCGACCACGTTGCCATGCAGGAGGAAACCTGCAACTCCTCGAACATCATCGACGCGGAGTGTCAGCGCCCTGAATCCGGGCCTGATATCGGTTGCCAGTGAATTTCCGGCACTGCGATCACGAATCGATTGCCGCACCAAGGGAATCCCTGCATGAAGCGCCTGGGTGGCAATCTTTCCGACCACCTCCTGACGCTGGGTCAGGTAGTTGGCCAGTTCGATGGGAAGATCCTCCGGGACGATGGGCTGCTCTTTGAGATCCTCGTCCTTGATCACACCGAGGAAAGGAATTTCATGCGCGGCGACCAGAATGTTGACCTTGTTACTGACCTGCGCGACGGGTGCCGGACCTGCAGGCCGGCCTAAACGACGGGCAATAAACACGGCGACGACAGCCATGATCAGTGAGAGGGTGAGCAGAAGCAGGAATCGGGGCCGCATGGGATCCTCAGGGTTTTGGGGGGGCCAAGGCTGAATGGGTCACGCTCACTTCACCCCGAACTTGTCGATCCACCAGCCGGTCAATCTGTCGCAAGTTTTCATTGGCAAGACGATGATAGGTCGGCGAAAGTTGAATGGCTTTCTCCAGATATTCGCGTGCCAATGCAAGATCGCCCTCCTTCATGAACACATACCCCAGATTATTATAGGCATCGGCTTCGCTGGTCAGCCCCCGGAACGCATCAATGGCCTCGCCTAAACGCCCCAAACGAGCCAGATAGAGCGCCCGATTGTAAACGGCCGGGGTGTAACTCGGCGTGATCGCGAGTGCCGCATCTGCCGCCTTCAAGGCACCCGGGTAATCGTGTGACAAATATTTGCAATAACCGAGATTATTGAGGATTTGCGGATTATTGGGGCTCTTGAGCAGCGCCTTTTGAAAATAACCCAAGGCTTTTGCATGCTGGCCCGCGCGGTCGGCCAGAAGCCCTAAGCCATTGAGTGAGCGCCATCTCGATGGATCGCGCTTCAAGGCATTCTCGAAGGCCGACTGGGCGATCGCATCCTCGTGGGAGGCAAAAGTGGCAAGTCCACTGCCCTCGTAGGCGGATGCGGAACTTGGATCACTGTCGATGGCCATCAGGAAAGCCACATTCGCCAGTTTCGGATTGCCTTTTTCCAGGTGAATTTCGCCGATGGCGATCAGGGCCTGAACATTTTTGGGCTGGACTTCCAGCAGGCTGACATAGTGATAGAGGGCTTCGTCGGTTTTACCCAGGCGCATCGCCGTTTGGGCCCGGACCATGATGGCCTCCGGTTCCAACCGCCCCCGCTCGGCCTCTGTTCCGGAAATATCCTGTTCATCCTGAACCTGCCCGCCCCGCTTTGAAGCACAGCCGCCCCCAAGGAGCACCAGCGTCAGGCCCAGACAAACCGTCAAGGTGCCGCGTTTCACGTTCAATCGGCACCACCGATAGCGGCTTTGACATCGAACATTTGGGCGAAAAGGGGTGAATGGCTGGGCGTTCGGCACATCGATAAATTTGCCTACAAGGCGGCGATCAACTTGATAAATCCGGGCCCCACCGAAACGATAAAGAAGCAGGGCAAAAAACAGAAGACCAGTGGAAAGATCATTTTGGTGCTCAGTTTGGCGGCTTTTTCCTCGGCAGCCTGTCGACGCGTCTCCCGGTATTCATCCGAATAAGACCGCAAGGTCTCAGCCACACTGGTCCCAAGCCTGAGGGTCTGGTTAATGATGAGGATCAGCGACTTCAGTTCCTTAACGCCGGTGCGCTCAAACATGTTGTTCAGGGCCTGTTCCCGGTCAAGCCCCCCCTGAATTTCAGATGTCACGGTCAGAAACTCCAGAGCGAGTACCGGATGAATCCCTTGTATCTCCCGGGCAACCCGCACCAGCGCCGAATTGAGGCTCAGCCCTGCCTCGCTGCAAACCACGATCAGATCCAGCGCATCCGGTAGTGCATTTCGAAGCACGGTCTGCCGCTTTTCAAGGCGCTGATCGAGGAAATAACTTGGCCCGATCATGCCAATTCCACAGGAACCTGCGGCATAGAGGAGCGTTTTTCGGATTTCCAATCCGGCGAGATAATGGCCGATGAGAAAGACAAAAAAAGGCAAGATCAGCATCCCCACAATGCGAACGGAATAATAAATGGCAATGGCATCGGGGGAGCGAAAGCCCGCTTGCCGGAGGCGTTCGAGGGTTTGATCGTATTCCTTGCCAGCGCGGGGCACCAAATGCCGGGCGAAGGCAGTCCAGTTCCCCATGAATCGCTGGTAAACCGAGGGTTCGACCGGGTAAAGGTCCTCGGCCAAAAGATACTCTTTTAACCGATTGCGGACCCGTTCTTCGTTGGACTCCGGCATGAAGAACGCAGCAAACAGCATGGCAATCAGCACCACCATCACCACCGCGAGCACCAGGTACTCAAGGCCCCGATGACCTGCGAAGAGGTCAAGCATCGCATTGATCGTGTCCATGGGGTTCCTTGTCAGATATCCAGCTTGATCATGCTCCGAATCCAGAGACTCCCGATGGTCATCATTCCAAGGCCCGCAAGCGTCATTTTCTGGCCGGTCGGATCATTGATCAGAAGCAACGCATATTCCGGATTGACGATCAAAATGATGAAGAAAAGCCCGACCGGCAGCATGGCCAGGACCCAGGCTGAAAGCCGCGCCTCTGCGGTCAGGGTCTTTATGGTTCGCTGGAAGGTAAACCGTTTTCGAATGATCTGACTGATCTTGCTCAGGGTTTCCGAGAGATTACCGCCCGTTTCCCGCTGCAGCATGACCGAGGTGGTGAACGCCATGAGAGAAATGCTCGGCACACGCTCCAGAAGCGCAAGAAAAGCCGAACGGATATCAACGCCGCCGTTGATCTCGTCAAACAGAATCTGGAATTCCGCGCCCAAGGGGGCCTCCATCTCGGTCGCCACCAGATGCAGGGTGTCGGTCATCGGATAGCCTGCCTTGAGCGCGCGGGTGATGGCATCCAGGGCCTCAGGCAGTTGCTCTTCAAAGGCCTGCAGCCGCTGCTGTGCCCTGAACCGAAGCCAGATCACCGGACTGGAGAGAAAAAGGGCCGCCTCTCCGATGACACCCATCAGAGAGTAGGTGGCGTGCCAGATCAGATAGCCCACCACGGACGCCAGTATGACGGAGAGGATCAGGCCGTTGCGGATTCGATGCAGTGACTTGAGGTAATCGGTGTAGTCGAGATAGAGCTCGATCGAGGGGAGCTTTATAACGAGTCGATCGAGCCAGCCCAGGGTGCTCCGGTAACGCTCACGAAGCAAGAATACCGGGGCCCCCTCCGCACCCTCCTGACCGATTTCGCTGACCCGCTTTCGAAGGCGATTGATATCACCGCTGCTGGCACCGCCTTGAGGGAGCGCCAGTGCAGAAAGGATGAGGATGAAGGCTCCGAAAACCGAGAGACCGAATGTCAGCAGCGAGGCGCCATCACCCATTCATCCTCCTCTTAGCCGGTCGTATTTTTGATTTCAGGCGGTAAGAACGACTCAGGTGGAATGTGAATCCCTTTGAGTTGCAGTTTTTCAAAGAAGCTAGGGACAACGCCCGTGGCGACCACCGAACCCAGGATCTTGCCATCGGGAGTCACACCACGCCGTTTGAAGGCAAAGATTTCGGACATGGTAATGACATCACCTTCCATACCCTGAATTTCGGCCACACTGATCACCTTGCGCTGCCCATCCTCAAGCCGCGCAACCTGGACTACAAGGTCAATGGCGGAGGCAATCTGCTGGCGGACCATCTTGGCGGGGAGATCCATGCCACTCATGGCGACCATGCTCTCAAGACGCGAGAGCGCATCGCGCGGTGAGTTGGCATGGATGGTCGCCAATGAGCCGTCATGACCGGTATTCATAGCCTGCAGCATATCAAACGCTTCATCGCCGCGGACCTCGCCGAGGATGATGCGTTCTGGACGCATTCGCAGTGCGTTCTTGACCAGTTCGCGCTGGGTCACGGTGCCGCGACCTTCAACGTTCTGTGGCCGGGTTTCAAGACGCACAACATGTTCCTGCTGCAACTGAAGTTCTGCCGCGTCTTCAATCGTGATAATGCGCTCGTCATTCTGGATATAGCCCGACATGATATTGAGCATCGTGGTCTTGCCAGAGCCCGTTCCGCCTGAGATCAGAATGTTTGAGCGGGCCCGAACGACCCCCGCCAACACATCGGCCACCTGCGCGTTAAGGGAATCCAGTTTGACCAGATCCTTCATCTTCATCCGCTCCTTGGGGAAGCGACGAATCGATACGCTCGGCCCATCGATGGCCAGAGGCGGAATGATGGCATTAAAGCGCGAGCCATCGGGGAGGCGCGCATCCACCATCGGGCAGGACTCATCGACCCGACGACCCACACTTGAAACGATCCGATCAATGATCTTGAGCAGATGCGCATCATCCCTGAAACGAATCGGCGTCAGATCCATCTTGCCACGGCGCTCGACAAACACCCGCTTGTGACCATTGACTAGAATATCGCTCACGGTGTGATCCCGGAGCAAGGGTTCGAGGGGACCCAAACCGAGAAGCTCATCCTCGATATTGTGACAGATAGCCTGCCGAACTTGCGCATTCAAGGGAGCCTTGTGCTGATTCAAAAGGCGATCTACCAGGCTTCGAATCTGCTCCCTGGCCTGCTCAACCTCGATCTGGGCAATGATCGAGAGATCAATCATGGTCAGGAGTTCGGTCAGAATCTGGGCCTGCCATTCCATCTCCCCCTCACTCAGGGCGCCCCAGGCCAAGCGCTCAGCAAGGCTCCAATCCTTCTCCTTGCGCTCCTGAGTCTGCTCATAAAGCGCCGGCTGGGCCTGGGGCTGCTGAAAGTCGAGTACCTGGGCCGTCTCGGGGCGCTGGGTGACGGAGACGAGTCTTGCCTTGAGGTTCATGCAGAATCTCCCTTGATTCTCTTAATGAGTCGATTCAGGAATGAGGGTTCAACTTGAGGAGGCGCATTGGCCTGATCAATGACGCCGGCAATCTGGAAAAGTCCCTGATTGACGCGGGATTTGGGCGCATGCTTCAAGACCGGTACGCCCAGGTTGACGGCGGTCTTCACCGCCTCACTATCTTTGATGACCGCCCCGATCAGCGGCAGATTGATGGCTTTGGTCATATCATCGAGGCTGATCGAGCCTGACTTTTCGAACTGGTTGATCACCAGTCCGATCCGGTCCACAGGAAGATCAAGTTCCCCACGCAAAATGGTGATCATCTTAAGACCAAACCGGACACTGGAAAGATCCTGTTGCAAGACCATCAAAATCCGGCTCATGCGCTCAGCGACATAGCCAAAGGCCGGATCAATGTGACTTGGCATGTCCACAATCACATGGTCATAGCAGCGACTGAGGAGTTCAAACAGGGAAATCAGGTCTTCCTTGGCCAGTTCATCCGAAAGAATCAATTGATTCGGCAACACCCCCATGACATCGAGTCCTGAGGAATGCTTGGTGATGTAGCCCTGCAACGCCGATTCATCCAAGGTTTCAAGGTTTTCAAGGGCTTCGCTGAGACCCTTTTGCGGTTCAAGATCAAAGCTCAGATACTGAGATCCAAACTGGAAGTCGAGATCAAGCAACAAGGTCTTGCGCTGATGACGTGTCCTCAGCGCATAGGCCACGGAACCGGCAATAAAGGACGTACCCGCGCCCCCCTTGGGGCTGACAAAGGCGGTAATGTTATGGCGATCGGCGCGCTCGCTGAGCTTCCACTGGATGGCCTTTTTGACGCACTCCATCAACTCCTGACCGTCTGATGGCCAGCGCACAAAATCTTGGGCCCCGGCGCGCATGGCCATCCGCATGATGCGGGCAGGATCCACGGTCGCCTCGGACAGAATGATGGACACCGGGGCACGCTGATTCTGCGGAAGCGTTGCCAACTGTTGCAGCTCATCGATCGCTTGGAGGCCAAGAAGATGAACGACAAGGTCCGGCTGGTGTTCGGACAGGATGGCCCGGTAGGTCTGGAGGAACGGTGTCCCGATCGGCACCGTTCTGACGATCGCGCTCTCCAGCGTGCCCAGCATGCGGTCGATCGCCGCGAGCTCGGGACCCTCGGGTCCAATGATCTGGAGTTTGAGTGACATGGATCGCGTACCTAAATCCGATGCGTGGCGGGCGGCAAGCTCAGATCATGCCCTGCGCCATCTGCATCAGGCCCTGAAACTGGCCTTCGATAAAGACGGAGAGAAAGGTACCGGCAGCGATGGGCAGCGCATAAGGAATGCCCATCCGCCCGGATGCCATCACTTCCCTGCGTTCCTCCCGAAGAATCAGTGGGCTGAAGTAGCGAATGCACCGAAGCCGGATCATCTCGAGGATCCCGAACACCCCCCCGAAGATCAGGGACAGAGTCACCATGAGGAAGGTAGCGTCCTTTTCAAGCAGAAAGGCCAAGAGCATGAAGAGTTTCACATCCCCGGCCCCCATGCCGCGGATCAGGAAGACCGGCAGGAAGACCAAAGCGACGACTCCCATGCGGAGCATGGCAGGTTCGATGGAGTCAGTCGCCCCAAACCAGAGACGAAGGATCAGTCCAGAGGCAAAAAAAGCCAGCAGCAACCGGTTGCCGATACGCCGATCCTTAAGGTCGGTCCAGGCAGAACTCAGAACGAGCAAGAGGGCCAGTCCGGTCAGCAATGTCTGAAGCTCTGTCATGGGGATTACCTTTTATGGCACATCATTCAATCAAATCAAAAACATCGAACTAGACCCGCACAATACTCAATCGATGTTGAGCAAGATGCCTCAATGCGGCCCAGCCTCACACGAGGCTGGCCTAAACCAAATCGCCGCTCTACCCGAAGGCCGAGATCAGTTCGTGTAGGTAGTCATACTGATGGTGTTTACCGACCAAGTCCAATTCACAATTCTTAAAAAAGTTTTATTTGAAGTTGATGGATCGAGAGAGCACGAAATCAGTCAGGAACGGCTCCTGCCGGTAGGCTGATGCTCGCCCGTATACATCCGCCCATGGCCGGCTGTGGGAGCAAGACCCTGAATCCTCATCAAATTCCCACGCGCATACTTTGAATTTTCCGAAATAAAAGGACGTATTTGAAGACGAGGATCACAGTCGTCCAGGATTAACTGCACTTTTAGATCAAAACACCCCGCGCATCAAGCGCTTATGGGCGGATAACAAGGCGTTGGGGCCGGGCTTTTCAGAGCCCAATTGGATGGCTTCCAGGGGATGGGCCTATGGGCTGTCAGCGGAGGAGTTGCCCGGTAATAGCCACCGATCGTTAACCGATCACTGCGAATTCAGGCCTTTTGAAAGAATGATCATGGCGGAAAAACAGGACCGCGAGACCCGCGGGGCGCCCAGGTAAGGGACCGTTTGATCGCTTGCGCTTTCAAATCAAGGCTGTCCGGTTCGAAATCCTAGGTATGAGACGAGCACGTCTCGCTGTCCTCCTCAGTCGAACCGGATATCACCCAGAACACGCCGTGGCTTATTGAATTGCATCCGCAATGGTTTGGATCTTGCTCGTCATGTTGCTACCCAGCGATGTGAAGGCGCCGACGGCTGCAGCGACAATCAGGGCACCGACGACGGCGTACTCGACCATGGTGAGGCCCTCTTCTTCCTTGAAAAGACGCTTGAATTCAGTAACAACGAAGGCAATGGATGACTTGATCATGAGTTTTATCTCCTAAATTAACGATGGTTTAATGTCCGGAAAAGGAGTTTCGAAGTTGGCCTCGTTCCCGTGAGTGCATCTTCCCTGAGCCG
>CAYLUS010000020.1:0-19858 GCA_964386975.1 uncultured Methylococcus sp. | reverse complement strand
CTGAGCTGACTTGCGGTCAAGGGAGTCTGACGCAAGGCAATCGCCGAGCGCGCGGCCTCACGGCTTGCATTGGTAATGAGTGCCTTATCAAACAGGATGATCCCGAACTCGATAATCGAAAACAGGATGATCAGGAGGATCGGGGAAACCAGAACCATCTCGACCGAACTGATACCTCTCTCACGCGCAAGCACATAAACCTCACTCCGGCATCACTTTGCCGATTGATTCGATTGAGAGGCAAGGATTGCCTGAAAACCGACGACTGTCCAATCGAAGTTCATGATTCTTGGCATTTGCAGGGCCAATCAGAGCCTCTGCAGACTGAACCGCTCGGCTGATTTGAGGCCTGAAGGATCAGCGCTCTGGGATGAGGGTCCGCTCGCCATTACGGACGCCCTTGGCAAAATCCATACACAGACGACGGAACCAGGCCTGTGGGGCTTCCTCGGCAAAGGCACGGTGCCAGAGCATGAGGGAGGGCGGATTGTCCTGAACCACCGGAATCGGGACATAGTCGATTGCAAAGTACTTTTTGAGAAATTCCATATGAACTCGGGTACTGATCCCGATCAGGTTACTGCTTTCAACAGCAGAAACCATCAGCATCAGGGTTGGAACCTCGAGTTTTGAACGTTCCTGAACCATTCGCACATAGTCCTGGAGCTCTGGATTATGGGTCTGTACCTCTGCATCGTGGACCCAGATGCAGCGAGACTTATCCAGACGGTCGAGAAGATCGCCCCCCGCCAAAATCGGGTGGTCTTTTCTGGCCACCAGCACCAGTTCGTATTCCAGATAGTCTGCCGATTCCAGCATCGGCTCCTGGAACCTCAAGTGACTGATGGCCAGATCCACTTCCTGTTCACGCATCAATCGCGGGATCTCATCGACCGGATCGACAATACGGATCTGCAGTCGCGCATGCGGCGCCTCCTGTTCAAAGCGGTCACGGAGCGCTTGCGCTAAGAAAAGGCCCCCACCATAGGTGATGGCAAGGGAAAAGGTCCGGTGGGTATTCAACGGGTCGAAGGCTTCGGTCGATGCCATCTGGCTTCTTACCAGGTTCAAGGCACGATGAATGTCAGGATAGATCTCATCTGCCCTGGGTGTCGTCTTCAATTCACGGGTGCCGGTGAAAAGTCGATCGTCAACCAGGGATCGCAGGCGACTGATTGCGCTACTGATCGCCGGCTGACTCATGAACAGCCGCTCACTGGCTTTTTGCTGGCTGCGCTCCTGATAGACCGCTTCAAACACAGTCAGAAGATTGAGATCGATACGACGGAGATTCAAACCGGTGACACTCAGCGCTGACTGCAAAAGGAGAGAATCCTAACCCATAGGATAGCAATGGCCTAGCTAGACGCACCCGCCGATTCGGGCGACCCGATTTCCTGACGAATCGACTTGAACACATCGAGACAGCAGCCCCTAAACCAGGCGTGCCCTGGATCTTTATTAAAGGAGCGGTGCCAGATCAGGGTTGCATGATTCACCACTTGTGGCAGTGGCAGGTCAAAAAGCTGGAGCGGGTAGCTGTTACGCATGATCTCCGCATGGACCCTTGGGATGAACGCAACCAGATCCGTCTGGCTCAGGATCACCGGGAGCATGAGGGCATTGGGCACCTCCATCTTGGCTTTGGATTCCACCCGCCTCAACAAGTCCTGGAGATCGGCTGAGCGTGAGTCATAGCTTGAGTCGTGAACACTCAGATAATCCTCTGCTTCAATTGCCTCAAGGGTCGGGTGGCTCTGAATGCGCGGATGGCCCTCCCGAACGACAACCACCAATTCAAAATCAAGACACAGCTCAGATTCGATCATCTGGTCGAACACGGAACGTTGGGTGATGGCCAGATCAATGGTCTGGTCTCTCAACATCCGAGGGATCTCGTCATGGGGATCAATGGTCCTGACCACCAGTCGCGCCCTTGGGGCCAAAGATTGAAATCGCCGAAAGATCGGCGCTCCGAGAATAAAACCACTGGAATAGCTGATGGCGATACTGAAGGTCCTGACGGTGGTCTCGGGATTGAATCCGCCACTGTCTTGCATGCCGGCGCGAATCAGGTTCAACGCCTCACTGACCTGGAGATAGAGCTCATCCGCCTTGTGCGTGGTCTGGATGGTTTTATTGCCCACAAACAGCCGATCATCCAGCACGTTACGCAGGCGGCTGATGGCATTGCTGATGGCCGGCTGGCTCATATAGAGTCGCTCGGAGGCTTTTTGCTGACTTTTCTCCTCGTAAACGGCCTCGAAAACCGTCAACAGATTAAGATCAAGTCGTCTGAGGTTCATGGCGCTCTCCGCAACCCTGCGCGCTCTGGCGAGGTCAAACTCGGCATTGTCCCATGTCTATGCGCCATGGTGTCAGACCTCGGTCTCAAGTCCCTGGCGCCGCCAACGCTTGATGGCCCGTTGAATAGCTGCCTCCTCACCCCCATAGACGCCCCATGCCGCACTGTAGGAGGGATCCTCGGACTGGGGACGTCGATCCTTGTCGAGGTAATCGAGGCTAACCCGAATCGGGACGGTTACCCCTTCCCCGCTGATGATGCATTCGCGATTGATCAGTGCGGCAATGGTATCAACGTAACCTCTGGCACTGTCGGGGAGTGTCATGCGAATGCGCTCCTGATCCCTTTCGCTATTCAGCCTCAAGGTAATGTAGGTGCCACACTGTGAGAGTGCTGTTTCCGAAAGATCACTCGGGCGCTGGGAAACCAGCCCCAGAGAAACACCATACTTTCGGCCTTCTTTGGCAATCCGCTCGAGATTCCGCCTGACGGGGCTATTCAGGCTTGCAGCGCTTGAGGAGAGGTATCGCTGCGCCTCTTCACAGACCAGTAGGATCGGATTGGTTCTCTCCTCGCGTGACCAAATGGCAAAATCGAGAACAATTCGGGCCAAAAGCCCGACCACCACATTAATGATCTCCGAGGGAACGCCTGAGAGATCAATAAGCGAAACGGGTTTTCCATCGGAGGGCAACCTGAGAATTCGACTGATGAACTCTTCCATCGAGGCTGTCGAGAGGGCCCGGTCAAACATGAAGTTGTAGCGTGGATCGCGAATGGTCTCCTCAATACTGATCTTGAGGCGGTTGTAGTGATTGACCAGTGATGCCTTCTCGAGTTTCCCCATTTCCTGATTGAGCGCATCGAGAAGATCGCTGAATTGATAGGGTAAAGGACTGTCAACGGTCACGCCGTTGAGCCCCAGCGAAAGATTGTTCTTCAGGCGCGCCATCAAGAGGCATTTGGCCAAGACATCCCGGTTGACGTCATATTCCATACCCTCGGAATTGATGAAGACTTCGCAATGCTCCTCGAAATTCATCAGCCAGTATGGCATCTTCAGGTTATCGACATTGAACTGGACGCCGACGTGCGCAAAGGCTTGGCCATACTCCCCGTGGGGATCGAGAATCATGATGTGGCCGTCTGGGGAGTGCCGGATGATCTGGTGAAGGATCAACGCAGCCGTCGTCGATTTTCCCGTTCCAGTAGACCCAAGGATCGCAAAATGCATGCTTAGCATCGGATCAATCAAGAGCGAGGCGCGGGTGTCGGATGTGGGGAAGATCGTGCCAATCTCGATGTGTGGTTTTTCATTCGGCGAGAAAGCCTTGGAAAGAATCTCGGAGGAGACTCCGAAGACTTTGTCACCCGGCCGTGGGTACTGGGTCACCCCACGACGAAAACTGCGGATGTTTCCATCCTCGTAAATGCCCTCCCCCAAAAAATCCACCGTTGCCGTCAACATGAGTTCGTCATGGGCATTGAGATAGATATCCCGGAGGTTGGCCAGAAGGCAATGATCTCCCACGATCACCCGGATCATGCTGCCGGGTGTGCCACAGCGGGCAATCGAGGCATCCGGGTGATCCCTCAGCATGTTGATGACATGGCCATCAAGGCAGCATGTGGCCGAATTGCCACTGACGGCCTGAATCAGGCCGATGGCATATTGGTCGGGCGTCTCAGGGGTATCGATTAATTCGTCATTCATAGTCTGGCTACCTATATCAGCAGGTTTCAATCCTCTTCGAGGCGGCCGACGTGTTCCAGTCCTTTCCCGTCCGGCTTACCATCAACGAGGATTCCAGTCGAAAAGGATGTCCTTAAACCCCTTCCGCATGAGCGCCATGTTACCCCTCTCATACCGGGTTCGCGAGTACCCGAAAACCCGCATCAATCGAGAGATAAAATCTATATCTTATTGATCTATATGGGTTATTTAATATATATCAGGCAGACTTTCGTTTCATCAATAAGAGAGTTACGAAATATCAATCAAATGAGCGAGGCGCGACCTTGCTCCGGTCATTCGCCGAGAAGACGTCCACCGAACCGCTTTTGAGAACGTGGCGATAGATCAGGATGAAAATGCCCATGAGGAAAAGCGATCCCGGGGACACAAAACCGGTAGTGTCATCCAGTTGCGTGTTGAACACGCCATAGCGAAGCTGCATGCCAAACACGGTCAACATGCCAGAACCGGCAGATAACCAAGCCAGAGCCACCGTGAGCCCCAGCGATCCGGCCGACAGGGAACGCAGGAATCCACCCCCAAGCAACGCAAAACTGATGCCTAATATCGGCAAATCGTAGTCATAGAGATACGGGCTAACGAAGAAGCCCGCGATGAGGGCCAGCGCCGCAATCACGCGAATGCCATAGCCGCGAATCCACAGGTACAGGACGGAGACAATGGCCAAGGCACCCACGACCGACTGCCCGAGAAATGCCCACTCTGCCGGGAGTCCCGCCGTTCTCAGGGTGGCATAGACCGATACCATTCGGTACAAGGGGTAATAGCCCTTCCCCAGATAATAAAGCGCCTCCTTGGCGCCTTGAGCAAATGCGGCCCATACCTCGGCGCCAAGCACCCAGGTGGAAATCAGCGCGAGGAGCAATATCCAGACCGAGACACCGACCAGCATGCGCCCCCGCCTGAAGAGAACGGAGGTCAAAAGAAGGCCACTCATCAAATGTGGCTTGATGGCGAGCACGCCTAGGAACCATCCAGCCGCATTTCGCCGCTGGACCAGGTAATAGGCACACAGGCCGATCAAACTGGCCGTCAGGAAGCCGTTCTGCCCACAGCGGATCGAAATGAAGATCGACGGCGCCATGACATACAAGACAAAGGTCGAATAGCGATCGGTAAGCAATGACAAGGCTTTCACATAAAGCCAAAACGAGGTGCCAATAAAAAGCGCGTAGGCCAGCCAAATGGGAAACACGGCCAGAGCAGCACAAAGCAGGTCAAAAGGCGGCGGATAGGTCCAAGGCATGAAGGATTTGGATCCCATCAGGACCTCCTGAAGTTTCAGGAAGGATTGCAGCTGATAGGCCTGATTCAGGTCGCCGGCCCAAAAGGCCAAACCGGCAATATAAAAGGTATGGAAATCGACCAGGCTGACGCCTCGGCCATGCCAGTTCGGATAGGCCCGCTCGAAGATGCTGAGAGCAAAAAGCAGGAAGCAGACCAGAAAGAACATGAACCTGAGAAAGGGCGATTTCAGGCTTCGATCCAGAAAGTGATGCATCAATCGGTACTCCTGTCTTTCAGGAACTGCCAGAAAACGCTGGGCCATGCTCAATGATCATGTGCGAATGCATTCTGGCGCTTGAGCAGGTTTAAACGGCCAAAGGGGAGGCTCGATGCATTTGGGACCTTCCCCACTGCGGGGGGATGAGCCAGTTAGCAGGATAGGGTCCGTGGAGCCGTAATCCGCTGCAACGTGCAGGAGGGCACCGGGTTCGAGTCAGACGCAAGGCACAGCTCACCCTGTTACTGACCTTTGAATGTTGTATTTAGCCGCCCTCGATCAGGCGCGCTACCTCCTCACCGCATTGCGAACAGGAACCGACAAGAATCAAGTCGCCCGCTTCCACTCGGCCGTTAAAGTTGGTAATGGTGGTCTGATCGCCGCAGTGGGCGCAATGCACATTTGCGAGCAATTGTGGGCGAATCTCCGCAGGAATCTCCTCCCAAAATGCACGGGCCTCTGAGGTCAGGTTTGGAAATCGCTCGACGTTCACTGACACCCCCTTTGGATTTGCAATAGCGTGACATATTACCTTCCGGACAGGTGGCGCGTTTCAGAATTCGCCAAAACCGGAGGATCGGTGAACGAAACGCAGGGGGGGCGCCCAGGAGGCGCTGACACGGCATGATGGATGAATCTTTGAAATCAAGTGCCCTTTTAACTGCGTCACTGTGTGGGTGTTTGAGGGCACTGAGACGCCTCTCTTGCTGACCCGTTTTAAGTCCGCTCATGATGGCGCCATCGGCGGCTCTTGCAACCATTTAACGTTGACGATTGAGATCGAGAGGCTTCCGTGTCCTGATGAAAGGATGCAGCACCCCCTGCCCTTGCACTCCGAGAGATCTCGCACACGCCTATTGCAGAAAAAATGAAGACCTCAGACGGGGGATTAAAGATCAAGCGCCAATCGCAATCGCCTTGATCTGGGCATGGACAGCCTTTCCTGGCGTAAGCGCAAGCCGGCGAACCGAGCGCTGCGTCACTCGTGAGAGGATGACATGATCGCCAATGGCGAGCTGAATCAATGCCTCCCCTCCCGTCGGCAGGACGTGCACCTCCATGATTTGTGCCGGCAAACTATTCAGAACAGTGGTTTGCTCATGGGGGTCCAGTACAAGACTGACGTCCCGCGACTGAATTCTGAGGCGAACACGCTCGCCAATGTGCTGGCCATGATGTGGGAGGGTGATGTCAAAACCGCCAAGCCCCACTGTGATTAACCCCTCCTCGTCATCAATAAAGATCACTTTCCCCACCAGCAAGGCACCGATGCCCCCCTCCTGAATGAAAGGCAACTCGGGATCCAGGATCAGGTTCTCGATTTCATCAAAGGCGCGGATGCGCCCAGCGTCCAGCAAGAGAACCGCATCACTCAATCGAATCACCTCATCCAGCGCATGGGTGACATAGAGCATGGGAAGACTATAGTCTCCTCGAAGCCGCTCGATATAGGGCAGAATCTCGCGTTTGCGGGCTTCATCCAAGGCCGAAAGCGGCTCATCCAGCAACAACAAGTTCGGGCTGGTCAAAAGTGAGCGACCGAGAGCCACCCGTTGCCGCTCTCCGCCTGAAAGGCCCTGCACGCTGCGCTTGAGTAGGGGCTTTAGATCCAGTCGATGGATGATTTCATCGATCCCTATCCGCCGCTCGGCCTTGGGTATCCGCTGGTATCCAAAGGCAAGATTCGAGCGAACATCCAGATGCTGGAACAGGTTCCCTTCCTGGAAGACAAAACCCAGCCGGCGTTGATGGGGTGGCAGAAAAATGCCGCTTTCCTCATCCTGCCAGACTTCCCCCCGCACCTCGATGGAGCCCCGAGCCTGGGGTTCAAGGCCAGCGATCACCCGCAGCAAGGTGCTTTTGCCACTCCCGGAGGGCCCATAGACACCGGTGATCCCGGCGCCGCTGAGATCTGCCTTGATGGCGAGGTGAAAATCCTCGCGGGTGAGCGCAACATCGACGGCGATCCGGCCGGCATCCCCTGTTGATTTCATCACCGGTCCGTTTTCGTGCGTCCGAGACGATGAAGGAGAGTCAGGCTGACCAGCGCAAACACCAGCATGCTGCCGGCCAGAACATGGGCCTGGTCATATTCCATGGCTTCGACATGGTCATAAATCTGAACTGAAAGCACCCGCGTGACGCCCGGAATATTGCCACCGATCATCAATACCACACCAAATTCACCCACGGTGTGGGCAAATCCGAGAATGGCAGCGGCGAGAATTGAATGCTTTGCCATCGGCAGCACCAGGGCAAAAAAGGCTTCAAGGGGTCCGACTCGAAGGGTTGCTGCCGTCTCCATCGTTGATTTTCCAATAACCTTGAACCGATCACAGATCGGTTGCACCACAAACGGCATGGAATAAATTACCGAGGTCACCACGAGGCCTTCAAAGGTGAATGGCAATGACGCTAGCCCAAGGCGTTGCATGAGGACGCCGATAACGCCCTGAGGGCCCATCAGCATCAGCAGGTAGAAGCCCAGCACGGTTGGTGGAAGGAACACCGGCAGCGTGACGATCGCCGCAATCAGGTGGGTGGATTTGGCCCGCGAATGGGCGAGCCACCAAGCTAGCGGGATACCCAGAATCAGCAGAATGGTGGTACTGGTGGCCGCCAGGGTACGCGTCAGCCCAACTGCCTGGAGATCTGTATCGTCCAATGGAATGAATCCGGTAAACATCGTTCCCATAATGGGCCGAGACAGACCGAACGGCAAGCGATGCCCCAGAGAGGACCCCGTCACCCAAGGCTTACGCTATCATGCTCCTTTAATTCCAATCTGGTCCACACAGGAGCTTTTTCCCATGGCATCGCCGATTGCGACCTCCACCCATGCTGCCGCCTTTTTCACGCTGGTGGCTTTCCTTATCGCAACCCCGATCCACGCAGTGAACGGAGGAGATGCGGGCCCTTGGGATGGCTTTCCAAGGACCAGCCCGACACCCCGATATGAAAACGATCCGGGAGCCGACCCCAACCACAAATTTGGCGTGACCAAGGCCTTTTCACCCTACCAGGACCCCAACAGAAGCGAAGCCGATGGACTCCCAAGCCCCTTGGATGACCCGGATTTTGCCGATTACAATCTGATCGTCGTCGTCAGCACCCGGAACGATGACTTTTGGGGCAGAGGTGAATCGCTGCGTGTTTACAAGCGCGATGTCGGGCTTCTTTATTACTGGCTGGTCTCGACCGGCATGCCGGGCCATGACACCGCCCGGGGCTATTTCACGCCGAAAGGCTTTTCTTCCAGTCACTGGTCCCGCGAATACGATGCCCCCATGATGTGGTCGGTCTTCTTCCGTGGCGGAGAGGCCTTGCACTCCTCGCTTGACCGATCCTCGATCGCCGATATGGGCAAGGCGGCCGAATCCCACGGATGCATCCATGAAGAGGATTATCGGGCCGAGGAGATGTTCCATCTGGTCGGACACAGTGGCTACGGACTCGTTTCGCAAATCAACGAGTCAACCGGACGTCGGACCGGCAAGACCCTGACGGCCTATAAAACGCTGATCATCATTGGGCCCACCACGCGCTGGGACACCAACAATGCGCCTACTCGCTCCTCTTCCTCGCTGACGAGCCAAGATACAGCCTCACCGGTTGCGTTCACTTCTGATCCGACACCGCCCGCCACATCAGATCCGCAAGCGCCCTCCCCTGCAAATTCACCGCGCTATTCAGGCAGCAGGCTCAATTCGACGCTCACCACAGAAAGCAGCCAGACCTTCTATCGTGATAACCCGGATGTGCCTCGTGACGCCCCGGTCGTCTCCGACAATCCCTATGCTCAGGACGGCAATTGACCCCGGCCGTATCTTCAACCCAAACGCTTCGAGCCCTGCTGGCAACAGATGCCTGTTGGGTCATGCCCTGTTGCTATGACGGGCTTTCGGCCCGGCTGATCGAGCGTGCCGGGTTCAAGCTGACCTTCATGAGCGGGTTTGCCGTGGCCGCTGCCCGGATTGCCGCACCTGACACCGGCCTGCTGAGTGTGAATGAAATGCTGGACCAGGGTCGATCGATCGTCGAAGCGACCCGACTTCCGGTCATCGGTGATGGCGATACCGGCCATGGCAATGTCGCCAATGTCGCTCGCACTGTCGAATCGTTTGCCCGAGCAGGTTTTGCCGGCATCATGATTGAGGATCAACTCGCCCCCAAGCGATGTGGCCATACGCGTGGCAAAGACGTCGTTGACCGACACGAGGCCTTGGCGCGTATTCGCGCGGCCGTCAGGGCCCGCGAGTCTGGGGCTGACATCCTGATCATGGCGCGAACCGATGCCCGCGGGACGCATGGCATGGATGAGGCTCTCTGGCGCATGGCGGCATTTAGGGATCTTGGCGCTGACATCCTGTTTCTTGAAGCCCCCCAGTCTCGGCAGGAAATGGAGACATTCTGTCAGCAGGTCGAGGGACCCAAGATGGCTAACATGCTGGAGGAGGGCCTGACACCTATCCTCCCACCCGAAACACTCCAAGCGATCGGTTACCGCATCGCGGCCTACCCCCTCACCTTGATCGGTTCTGCCATTCAGGCCATGCAGGAAGCCTTAAGCGCCCTTTCAGAGGGACGCACGCCGGAGCGCAGGACACCGTTCCCAGAAATCCTCGAGATCGTCGGATTCAACGACTACGATCAATTCCTGAATGAGGTCAGAGAGGACGTGGCTCGTAAGGATTATTGAGCCGCTCTTGGCAGGACTTTTTTGGGTACTCAATAGTCGATTTCGGGGTGGATTCCGCCTTTGGGAATCCCGTAAACGCGTCCGTGCTCGTCCAGTCGGAAACTGACCCGCTCGGTGACACTCCCAAAGCTGATGGGGTTGGCGTAAGCGAAGTACCAGGTGAGCTTGCCTTCATCCGCGCCTTCCACCGGCGAGGGTTCCGATCCCATGACCCGGATGACATCTTCCCGGCTCATGCCGTTTTGCACCAGTCTGGCATTATCAAGATCGAAGGGTTCGCCCAGTGTTGAGCAGCCGCTCAGAGCCAGCGATGCAAACATGACAAGCCCTTGAATGGTTGCGCTGAAGGTTCGCATTGCCGTGAATCGTCAGTTGGCCAAGCGGTTCTGGTGGGCGCCTTCCACCGCATCAACATCCCCGACATCAAGGCGGCCCAGCGCCTGTGCAAGCTGTGCCTTGCCGATGCGCCAGTTAAAGTGCGCCTGCACAAACTGGTAGCGGGCATTGGCCAGATTCGATTCGGCGTTCATGAGTTCGACGATGTTGCCAACCCCCTCATCATAGCGGCCATGCGCCACTTTTTCGGCATCGACGGCACTCTTCAGGAGATCCTCGGTGTTTTTTAGATTATCGCGGGTGGCATTCAGCGTGTAGTAGGTCTGCCAGACATTCTGCGCAATCTGTTGCTCGATCTGATCTCTGGCCGCTGCATCTTCCTCGACCTGCTCCTCGGCACTCTTGACCTGATAACTGTTGCTGAATCCGGTGAAAAGCGGAATGGAGACCTGGACACCGACGGCCCAGCTGGAAATATTGGAATACCCGATGCTATCAAGGTTGGCATAGTTACCCACCAGGGAAAGATTGGGCATGCCGGTTGATTTGGCATTGAGCACGCTGGCTTCATCAGCCTTCACCAGCGCCTCGGCAGCAGCAAGATCAGGCCTTGAACTCTTGGCCAGATCGATCAGTTCCTCGATATTTTTCTCCCGCTCCTCGATTGGCCCCTCCAGATTCGGGGATTCAAAGACCATCTTTTCATGCGGTTTGAGACCCATGACAGTGGCCAGCGCACCCAGCGCCGACTTGGCCGTTCCCTCCGCCGTCTTCAGGTTGACCTTGGCTTGAGACCAGGTGGTTTGTGCCTGCAACTTGTCGCCCAGCGCCGCCGCGCCCACTTCGAAGCGGTAGGCCGCCGAGTCAAAGGCCTTGCGTGTGGAACGTTCGGTCTGAACCGCTGCATCCATGGAGGCTTGTGCGGCAAAGTACTGGTAGTAGTACTGAATCGCCGAAAAAAGGACATTTTGAATGACCTGGGCATGCTGCCAGTTGGCGGCCTCAAGCGCCTGTCGCGCCTGTTCGACGCGTGCGGCACGCCCACCAAAGTCAAACAGCAAATAATTGACACTCAAGGTCGGAACGACACGGGTGTATTGAGCGGCCCGGCCACCCCCATTGGTCACAGGAACGCCATTGGTAATCCCGCCACCGGCCGTATTTTGACTTCGGGAAATCGGTAGATTGAAGTTAAAGGACGGGAGGTAGCCGGATTCTGCAACGCCAAGTTGGGATGCCTGTTGGCGCGCATTGGCCCATGCCTGGCGGGTCTGCGGGTTGTGGCAGAGGGCCTGATCGATCACATCAACCAAGGACCAGCGCTCGGGCTTGGGGCCGGTGCTCATGCAGGGGTCCTTGCCGGCCGTCTCGGTCGCACGCGCAGGCGTGTTGGAAACGGCATCATGGGTACCCAATGGATCGTCCGGATACTCCGGAAAACCGATGGCTTGCGCCAGTTGGGATCCAATCAGGAGCAGCAAAACGCCTAACGATCGAAGGCGAACTGCCTTGCCGGAGATGAACTTCAAAAAATACATTCAGCCTATGTGAAGCCGTTGACTGTTCGGACGCTAAGCCAGAATTCAGGTTCTTCTGATTCCGCCCACATGGTACGGGGGTTCTTACGAGGAGGCTGCACCCTCAGGTCCACAGCGCCTGCATCAACCTGACAGCGGTTCCGCGATCACAGGGTTCGTCAACGCGCCAATCCCCTCGATCTCAATCGAGACGACATCACCCTCCTTGAGAAACACCCGTGGATTACGTGCCATACCCACCCCTGAAGGAGTTCCGGTCAAGATGACCGTACCGGGCATCAAGGTGGTACTGCCGCTCAAAAACGCAATCAGCGAGGATACATCAAAGATCATGTCACCGGTGTTTGAGGACTGCATGACATCGCCGTTGAGCAGGGTCCGAATTCCGAGATTTCCCGGATCGGGGATCTCGTCACGGGTCACTAATACCGGCCCGAGCGGACAGAAGGTATCAAATGTCTTGCCGCGGCACCATTGTCCGCCACCCCCGTTTTTCTGCCAGTCGCGGGCACTGACATCGTTGGCCGCCGTGTAGCCGAAGACATAATCCAGCGCCTTCTCACGTGACACATTGCGGGCGGTTTTGCCTATCACGACGGCCAGTTCACACTCGTAATCTACCCGTTCGCTGGGCAGCATCCGTGGGAGCAGGATCGGGTCTCCCGGATTCTGAACGCTATTGGGTAACTTCATGAAGAGAATCGGATGCTCTGGCAGAGGAGAGCGGGTCTCTTCAGCATGCTGGCGATAGTTAAGACCAATGCAGAGAATGGACTGAGGGATCAAAGGCGCAAGCCATTTGATCACTTCAACCGGTTCATCCGTCGGGACCAGGCCGCCGAACAGCGTGCCGTTCAACCGCAAGGGCTGCCCATTCGCGTTGAGGGCCGCGTAACCCTCGTGGCCGCCCTGGTCAAGGTATCGAATGATTTTCATCCATTCCTCCGCGAGAAGCCCTGTCCTTCAGGGCGGGGAGGGATAGCGGACGATCCGTTGTATTGGCGTCTTTTTTTTACTCTCACATTTCTCTCCTGTCCTACGCATGACATCGAAACTGCCAAGCGAGCCACTCCGTATCGGCTCTATCCCACATCCAAAGGAGGGTAGACATTCAAGGTCAACCATCCAGGGTTTTGAAGGCGATACCCCGACTTTCAGCCAGTTGGATCGCCTCCAGGAAGAGGTAATGACATTTTTGCATTTGGTCGCGCTCATCAATCGCCTTGATGTGAAAATCAATCGTGATTTCAAAGCCATGCAGGCCAATCGCCGTGAGGGCAACCCGCGTTTTGTCCGATTTGATATCGGGATGCGCATTTAAACGCGTCCGGACCTCCTCAATCAGCCATGCCACGTCCTTTGGAGCAACCGTGGCCTCCAAATAGAGGGTGCGTTTCACCCGCCAGTTCTTGCGTAAGGTCAGATTCTCGATCGTATGGGTAACCAGAATGCTGCTGGGCACACTCAAAAACGTGTTTTCGGGCGTTCTGACCAGCGTGCAGCGGAATCCGACATCCTCGACCGTTCCCTCGACCTCCCCGGTTTTGATTTGATGTCCCACCCTGAAGGGTTTCTCGAACATGATGATCAGCGAGCCGATCAGGTTGGCAATGGCCTGCTGGCCTGCAAGAGCAGCAGCAAGACCGCCCACACCGAGGCCTGCCACCACGGAATACGAAGGCAAACCGATGCGGTTTGCGCCTTCGACCAGCACCGAAATCGCTACGATCAGGCTCATGATTCTGAGCGTTAGACGGATCACCTGTCCGTCAATGTTGCTTTTCTGGATCCGCTCGACCGCAATCAGCCATTCCGCCACAACCCCACCCGAAAGCCAGACAAAATAAGTCAGGGTGAGGAAGAAGACGGTCCAGAGCGATAACAAGTAACCTTCGGCGAGTTTCGGTGAAATTCTTATAATCTCAATACCGAACCAGATCATGAACAGGCAGTTGGCCATTAAAAGGGACGAAGGCAAAAGCTCCCAAAGAGGCGTCGACTTGTGACCCTTTGCCCCCATGCGCTTGGCAAGGCGAAGCCCCGCCCAAAAAATGATGAAACTTAAAGAGAGCACGACCAAAAGGCCAATCCACCGCCACATAGGCTGATCCAATACCATGACCTGCAGCGAATCTGGGATGCTCCAGAACCAGCGGGGCGGTATGAGCCGGGAGGCAACCATGGCAAGACCTGTAGGCAGATGGAAGGTAAAGTTATAAAAGCCCTCCGAGCCTCTCGAGAGATAAGGAAGCGACTTGACGGCCTCATAATCTTCGGGGAGATTGGCAACCGTTTCGCCTGAAAACAGCCATTCGCCCTCACGCGTGCCCGACGCGACCCGGTCAATACGAAGCCGGGTTCCCGGAACGAACCAGCGCTTGATTCCGGTCCTTGCCACCTCCTCCGCATCTGGAACATTCTTGGCTGCGGGAAGCTCTACGCGATCGAGAATTTCCTTCAGTTGGACTGTGAATCGCCAAAGGAAGTGTTCCCTTTCCACTTCGGAGATTTGCGAGGTATCAAGGAATGACGAGGTCCTTCGCCGAAACTCGCCATAGGACTCGGCGACGGCGTACTCATGCTCGGTGGGATAAAGACGGGTCGAACCCAGATAGGCGCTTAAGACTCCCTTGGAACCATAGAGTTGCGCATAACGATCATTGACGATCGTGATAAATCCAAAGAGCGTTGATCGGGGACTGGAGGTATCCTCGGGTTCCAACGGATTTTTCGCGCTGGCAGCGCCTGCAGGAACATTGGCGAAGACCAGAAGCGCCAAGGCGAAAAACGCGATTCGAAATGCCGATGTCATGCCCGTTGTCCGATGAAATGGAAGTCACACGGGTAGTTTAACGGTGATTTCGCGATTCTGGATGCAAGGAGGGAGGTACGGTCCTAGCACAGGCAGTGATTGCGCCTCTTTTGAGGTTGCTCACTGTCCAGTTGCCTGGCATTTCACAGAGTTTGAGACACCGGGCCTTGGCCAAAAAAAAACCCGGCAGGTATTACACTTGCCGGGTATAGATATCTGAAACCACTCACTCACTAAATACGTTAACTAGGACTCGACCTGTTTTAAAAAGTTCAAAAACAATACCCGAACGAATCGATTAGGCGACACACAATACGAAATTTTATTTCCTAAGGAACACCTTTCGTGAATAAAAAGCAGTAAACTATGCAAGCAGTTTGAGTCCTTGGGGGGAAATGGATTGCATCCGTGGCTGACTTCCAAGCCTCTTGATCGTCGTAAATCCCGATTGATCATGAAGCGCGGCAACGTTCACCACCGGCAGGAACCGTAGATTGATTCGCTTTGAAGCGACCTCGTACGTGTCATGCCCTGACAACCCCTGTAGAGCCTGAACCATCGCCTGAGTTGGCTGGGTTTCACCCGTCGCCGCGCATGGGGCGCTGACCACTCGATCAGGATCTTATTGGCTCTCTGCCCCTTGATATTCAAGGGTCTATTCGCGATTAAACCGCGGCTAAAGCCAAATGCCGGCCCGGCGCACCAGCAACCCGGCCCAAGACCAATCCTACTTTCAGACAAACACGACATGACGATGCCTAGCAGGCTAGAAGCCTATAAAGACACCGACATCCTGCAACTCAACGAAGCCGCTGAAATTCTGGGGCTTGAACCGTCCTACCTTGAGTACCTGGCCGCTTCCAAAGCGTTCGGTCTCAAAAGCAAAGCGATCAAATGGAAGCGTCAGTTCATGGTTGGCGACCTCAGAAACTTTCTTGAAGCACGCGCCAAGGGCGTGACCGGAGGAGTGGCTGGTGGCTGAGCGGAGTTCAAACGAAACCTTGCTCACCCCGGAAGATGCTGCCCGGATGACCGGCCTAACTCGATCCGAACTGGCCCATCACACCCACCAGAGAACTTTCGGCCTGCACAGCGTCAACCGAGAGGGCAAAACCTGGTACAAGGCTGAAAATCTTCGGCATTTCCATCAGAACCTTGAGGCCAACCGGGCAGCCGAATCCTTGTTTCGCTGATTCCCGCCATGAGACGCAACTGCGGTCCCCTGCCCCCGGCGTCTACGGAGTCCATGCAAACCCGCAGAATGAAATAATGGAAGGGGTGACCTCGTTAACCCCGGTTGCAAGGTTGAAATACACCGACGTTTTATCGCTAAGGGTCCAAATCGCACCCCCTCCGATGGCGTGCTGACTCTGGTTACCTCCAAGCGTCGTGGACTGCGAAACCAACTCCTCAACCCGACAGCTTTTACCGGGTACTGGGCAGACACGAGTCCGCCGGTCGCTCTCCCGGCCCATGCGCGGCAGGCTTGCTGCGTTGTAATAACCGTTCAAGAACACCGCGAAATCCTCCACCACGTCCCGCTGGATTGCCCAAGAAAAGGTGGGCTGCCAGAGACTCTTGGAAATGTCCTGACTGTCCTCGAAGCGGGCGGCACCAATGTTGTATTCAAGTTCCAGGCCCCAAAAAAGACCCTGATCAAAATTGATTGAAACTGCGGGTTCGAGGCCGGAATTGAACGCGGTTGAGCCGAGAAGATCAGTCTGCAAAAGGACTTCAAGAGCTGCCGCCGGCAAATGCCAGTCCTCCTGCTCATTGAATAGATGAACCTTGGTGTCAAAGGTCAATGGGCTGAAGCCGACCGCTCCATTCGGAGCTCCCTGCATGCTGAACCCCTGGGAATAGAGCCGAATCTCCCAAAAATCGAACAGACCGTATCGCAGAAGGTACTCGGAATTGAATTGCTGGGATTGCGTTTTGCTGCTGGCAGTGAAGGTCAGCGGGGATGTCTCAAGATAAAATCCGCCCCTTGGCAGGGTGTAGGCACTGTTCGGGAAATTAGCCAGATCCCCCCCTGGCGTCCGTATATCCAGAGGTTGAGTCGCATCTTCCTCGGTTTCGGGATTGGCCAAAAGCACAGCCGGTGAAAGGGCCATCAGGAGCAGTAGGATGCTGGTCGGCCGCGCGAGAAGCCTTGTTACGTTGAAACCAGGAACACCCTTTACCCAATGAGAATGGACCGGTAAATTCAGTTTGTATCGCTGGATTTTCAAGCACACAGCACGGCCATGATTTACTGATTTCTAATACCCGTTCATTTTCATCACCACCGACATGTCCTTACCCGATGCGGCGATCCGGGAACGTATTCTTCGGGTTGCACTGGATGTCTTTGCTAAGTCCGGCTATCAGAGTGCTACCATCCGAGACATTTGCGCCCGGGCGAGTGCGAATATTGCCTCGGTGCGCTACTACTTTACGGACAAACAAGGGCTTTACCGCGAAGTCTTGATGCTCTCCATCCGGGAATCCGAGCAGAATTACCCGGATCTCGCATTCAGCGATGTAAGCCTGCACCCCGAGGATCGCCTTCACCTGTTCATTCGGACACTGCTGGTCCGGATCCTGGATGACGCCTCTCTTGGACACCATGCTCGCCTCATGGCCCATGAACTGGCTGAGCCTACCCCCGCGCTCGAACTCATTATCGATGGCATCCTCAAACCCCGCTTCTATGCCCTGCGTGCAATTTTGAGCGATCTGGTCAGAGAGGATTGGTCTTCGGAGGACATGGATCGGTTATGTCATGCCGTCCTCGGCCAATGCCTAGTTTACCGGCTTGCAAGGCCCATGATAGGGACCCTCACACCGCATCTGGTCGCCTCCGAAGACGCCATTTTGCGCACGACAGAAATGATCTACCAGTTTTCGTTAAGTGCCCTTTCCAGCATGCGCGATAACCGACAGGACATCCTCGCCCGTCTATCCGATCCGGCCTGACTTACGCATTACAAGCAACGTATCGGCTCGAATCTTTCTCGCCTCGCTCACACCAACCCGCTTTCGATCTCAACTGGTTACATCTCAAATTTCAGTTTCGGTTGTAGTAGATCTTACGGTCTGCTCCGAGAACGAAAGACTCAATTCTTAAAAGGGCTTCGGAACCACTGAATCCTTATGGCGATTTTGCACCCCGCTAAAGCATCCGATCAGAAACTCAATACCCCGGTTTCTCTGCCCTAGGCGCTGCTTCTCGAATCGCTACGTCTTTCTCAAGCAGCATCCGAACATAACGCGTATAGGGAATGCCCTGTTCTCGTGCCTTCACTTTGAGCGCATCCAGAAGATTTTGCGGAAGACGCATATTCAGAGCAGCTGTCTTTGGCTCAAATTCAAAACGCATCGGCTTGAAGCCTGACAAATCAAATTCAGACAAATCAGCGCTCGCCACAAACTGTTCAGCTTCAGCATCATTCTTCAACGATGGCAATTTCTTAGTTTTCCCCTTCATAGCGATCCACCTCTTTCTTATGCATATACCGCGCACTGATCGGACGCAATTTTGTTTGGCTTCCGACTTTTCTCAGCATGAAAACCAGAAAGACATAGCGCCCTGCCTCTGTCATTCCTATAGCCCTCATACGCGGCTCATCAGGACTTGGATCAGGCAACACCGCAGGTTCGTGCAACAACACGTACTCAATCTCCTCGTGGGAAACACCATGCTTACTGCATTTCAGCCAATTCCCATCATCCCAGTCAAAACCCGCGATTCTCATGCGCTTAATATAGGCATTTGTCAACACATTTGTAAAGACAAAGAGCATTGAATTCGGTTGCAGCAAGCTCACAGTTCTGCCAGAAAAGGCTTTCTCAGCTTTTCAAAAGGTTACGTGGCCGAGACAGTTGATGGCGATCTGAAACCCAACCAAAGCAACCGTCGAAGCGTTGTCCCTATCCCCTCCTCTGTATATCACGTTCCGGGCTATCCAAAAAAGCTGATCATTTTTCACGTGGCAGCTTCGCTCTATTGGTGGACGCGATGCTGGTTTGAAGGGAAGCACCACAAGCGTAGTACACGAATACAGGCAAAACGTGTGGCCATTCGATTTGCCAAGCAGTTCTTCGAGGAACTACTTGTCAGCAAGTTAACCCCGGCTCCAACATCAAATAAGAAAGTCACAAAGCCCTCATTCCCGATCTGTGCCGAGGGCTTGATTAAGCAAGATGAACAACGAGCCCGGCTTTCGATCTCAAGTGGTTACATCTCAAATTTCAGTTTCGGTTGTAGTCGATCTTAAGGCCTGCTAAAAACCGCCTGTAGGTATCCCATTCCTACCGTTCTAGATCCTGAAATTCCGAATATTCTTGAGGGCAACCGCATGACTGAAAAAGAAAACGATAAAGGTAGCTTCCTTGCACCGATCGACAGAGAAGGGCTTAAAAATCTGATCAGTGCAGGCAAGGCGGACCCAAGCGTTGTCAGGACAGTTCGCTGCAGAACCATTGCCGAGGGACGTTTTCGTCACCTCAACTTCATACGCAGCCTCCCTCCCCATGTCATTGACGAACCTCCAACGCTCCTTGGTGATGACACAGCCCCGAACCCATCCGAGGCCGTTCTCGCTGCCTTGGGGTCCTGTCTTGCAGTAGGTATTCACGCAAACGCAATCGCACAAGGAATAACAATAAAGACCCTGGAAATCGAGCTCGAGGGTGACATCAACATCACCTCGGTATGGGGCGCTGGGGACCTGTCAGACAAACCTGTCGGGTTTAGCGCGATTCGAGCCAAAGTTAACATTGAGGCGGATCGGTCCAAGGAAGAACTTGACCGCCTGCTTCAACACGCACGGTCGTGGTCCCCCGTCGCAAACACCATCTCAAGACCCGTTGATCTTGACGTACAACTATCCGATTAATCCCAAACCCTCGGACTTGGCAGACTAG
>CAYLUS010000019.1:0-41515 GCA_964386975.1 uncultured Methylococcus sp. | reverse complement strand
TGACGATCATTTCCTTATAAAAAATCGCGGATGCCAAAATTTTGGAATTTCAGAGATCCAGCGCCGGAGGCGCAGGGTCAAAAATCAACGGCCTGTTAAGTGGATCTTGATGATCAGCCTGAAGAGTCGTAACGGCCCAACCGATAAACATCCAGGCTGAATCCTGACCCCCAGAATTCCCGCCATCGAAGCTCAACTGATTGATGAAGCGGAAGAGATGACCCGAGCCGATTGTCGACGCTATGTGTATGCCTGGTGGGTCAGTTATTTAACGAGAGGAGGACTGTTAACGGAATGGGATCGTACCCATTACCCTTGTCCGCTGGATCCGGGGCTATGCGAATCTGGTTGATACCGCTTCCAAGCTCCCTTCAACGGTCTTGCAGATACCGGTCAAGTTGCAGCCCTCTGTCCCGGTTATGCCTCCGTCTACGTCTCTGGAGCTGAGCACCTCAGTAACGAAGTCGACCGTGACGCTGTCAAGAAAGCTCAGCGCTTTGATGGCAAGCTGGCCTTAATCACCTATGTTCCTGACTTTTCGGCCCAATAGTTCGTATCCCACTCCCGAGGCTGAGGCACAATGGGGACGATGTCAGCCCCGAAGAAAGCATTGGAACTGCTCGGACAGATCCAGCGCCATAGGGGCATAGTTGGCTCACAAGCGCATTCTGGTATCAGCAAGGTCACCCCTTAGCAGCTCGACATCTTTACCGCATTCGAAATCCCAGCCCCGAAGTAGGCGTTTAGTCACAAAAATGATCATGGCAGTGAAGCGAAAGCATCGACTTGGCGAATCAACTGCGTAACTAGAGTGAGATCCTCCCTCTAGGCTCGTCTGGACGTTTAGCTCCCCGATGGATCCCGCCTGGGTGGCCGAGATGGTCAGGAGGAACACCACCGGCTTAACGCTTGGTCCCGGATTTTTCGGCGAGGCGGTGGTGGCTTTCTAAGATCTCCTCGACGACTTTTGGGTCTGCTAGGGTTGAAAGATCTCCCAGATCCTCCACCTCACCGGCGGCAACCTTTCTAAGGATGCGGCGCATGATTTTTCCAGAGCGAGTCTTGGGGAGCTGCGGTGCCCACTGGATGACTTGCGGGCTGGCAATGGCGCCAATTTCATGTCGCACCTGCTGAATCAGCGCCTGTTCGAGTGCCGGCCCGGTCGGCGTGCCGTCGGCAACCGTCACATAGGCGTAGATGCCCTGACCCTTGATGGGATGCGGATAACCCACCACCGCCGCCTCGACAACATCGGGGTGCAAAACCAGCGCGCTTTCGATTTCAGCGGTCCCGAGACGGTGGCCGGCGATGTTGATCACATCATCAATGCGGCCGGTGATCCAATAGTAGCCATCGGCATCGCGCCGGGCCCCATCCCCAGGAAAATAATAGCCGGGGTAGGCCATGAGGTAGGTGGCCAAAAAGCGCGGGTGGTCGCCGTAAAGGGTCCTCGCCTGACCGGGCCAAGACGCCTTGAGCGCCAGGACTCCCTCGCAGGGGCCATCCATTTCCTGACCCTTGTCGTCCAGAATCACTGGCTGCACGCCGAGAAAGGGAAGGGCGGCAGCACCTGGCTTCAGATCAGTGACACCGACCAGAGGGGTAATCATGATCCCCCCGGTTTCTGTTTGCCACCAGGTGTCCACTACCGGGCAGCGGGAGTCTCCCACCACGTGGTAATACCAGTTCCAAGCCTCCGGATTGATGGGTTCACCCACGGAGCCGAGGATCCGAAGTGATGTCAGATCGGATGCATGCACCCACTGATTGCCCAGACCCATCAGGGCGCGAATGGCGGTCGGGGCGGTATAGAAGATATTGACCTTATGTTCCTCGATGATCTGCCAGAAACGTCCACCATCGGGGTAGGTCGGTACCCCCTCGAACATCAGCGAGGTCGCGCCGTTGGCAAGGGGGCCGTAGACCACATAGGAATGACCGGTCACCCATCCAAGATCTGCCGTGCACCAAAAGACCTCACCCGCTCGATAGTCAAACACGAGTTCATGCGTGAGACTGGCATAAAGCAAGTAGCCGGCGCTCGTGTGAAGCACCCCCTTGGGTTTACCGGTTGATCCTGAGGTGTAGAGAATGAACAGGGGATCCTCGGCCTGCATCGATTCCGCGGGGCAATCCAGATCCGCTGCAGCCATGAGCGTCTCATAGCTCAGGTCCCGGTCCTGGTGCCAGCCGATGTCGTTACCGGCATGCCGAATGACAAGTGTGCTGGTCACCTCGGGGCAGTGGGTTAATGCCTGATCGACCTGGTCCTTGAGAGGAACGATCCGACCGCCACGCCGGCCACCATCAGCGGTAATCACGACCCGGGCACCGGCATCGAGTACCCGGTCCTTGAGGGCTTCTGCTGAAAATCCACCAAATACCACTGAATGCACGGCGCCAATTCGGCTGCAGGCCAGCATCGCGACCGCCGCCTGGGGAATCATGGGGAGGTAGATGCAGACCCGGTCCCCGCGCCTGACCCCAAGCTGTTTCAGCACATTAGCCAGCCGGCAGACATCCTGATGCAATTCGCGATAGCTGATCGCACGAGAGACGCCCGGCTCATCGGCGACCCAGAGGAGGGCGGTCTGATCACCCCGCGACTTCAGGTGACGGTCGAGGCAATTACTGCTGACATTGAGTTCACCGTCCTCGAACCAGCGCATGTCGCCAGAGGCCAGACTGCCGCCACTGACCTGGGTGAATGGCACCTCCCACTCTAGCCGGGTGCGACCCTGATGGCCCCAAAACAGGTTCGGATCGTCAAGGGCAGCCTGGGATTGGGCTGCATAATGCGCCTCGGTAATTCGCGCATGGGCCTTAAGGTCTGGATCCAGCGAATAGACTTCCTGGTGAATTCTGGGGAGATCGGTCATGCGTCCTCTGGAAGGCGTCAGGGGGGATCAGGCAATAGGGCGGGTCGGTCCGAGTGTCCGAGTGGCTTGTCAGGCGCAACGGCATCCCTGACGATCTGTTTTAGCTCCTTGGCTTCAGGGAATCGCCCTCGCGCTTGCCGGGACCACAGAGGCTGGCCGTTCAGCCGCACCTCGAAGATGCCGCCGGTTCCCGGCATCAGCGTCACTCCATGAAGCTCGGATTCGAAGGTGGTGAGCAGTTCCTGAGCGAGCCAGGCGGCACGCAGCAGCCAACGGCATTGGGTGCAGTACTCGATTTCAAGAGTCACGCCGGGCATCTTGGCTCAGGGTCGCCGATGATTCTGGTAGATGAGATCCCAGACCCCGTGGCCCAGACGCTGGCCCCGACGCTCAAATTTGGTTTCCGGGCGGTAGTCGGGGCGCTCGCAATAGGGGGATTGGCTGTACCTCGGGGTGAAGTCCGGGTGTGCCTCCAGCGTTTCGGCCATGTGCTCGGCGTAAGGCGCCCAGTCGGTCGCCGCATGGAAGTTGCCGCCATCCTTCAGCTTGCGGGAGAGGAGGTCAAGGAAGCGGGGATTGACGATGCGGCGCTTATGGTGACGGGTCTTGTGCCAGGGGTCCGGGAAAAACAGCTGGACCCGATCCAGAGATCCATCCGGGATATCCTGCATCAGAACTTCGATTGCATCGGCACAGTAAGTTCTGAGATTCTCAAGGCCTTTCTCCTGCGTCTTCATCAACAAGTGACCGACACCCGGACGGTGCACCTCAATGCCGAGAAAATTGGTGTCCGGCGCATTCTGAGCCATGCTGACCAGAGAATCGCCATTACCGTAGCCAATCTCAAGGACCAGTGGTGCGCTGCGGCCGAACACCGCGACTGGATCCAGTGCCTGACCGGGGTTCAGTCCATAGCGGTGCCAGAGACTTTCAAGGGCTTTGGACTGGCCGATGGTCAGTCGACCCTGGCGACGGGCAAAACTGCGAATGCGGCGGTCGCTCTCGCCAGGTTCCGGGGGGAATGAAGTTGCTGCTTGGTTTGGGTCCATCAGATGGCTGATCGGGGCGGTTGAATTCAGGTTTCTGCACTGATTTTATAGGAAGCACTGTCCTCTTGGCCGAGGTTGTCGCGCCAACGGACCACGATGGTGTCGCCCACATGGATGGATTCCAGTTCAAAGGCAAAGTAGGGGTTTTTGGAAATGCCGGTTGACAGATGGCCTTCCACCAGCGCGCGGCCTGCGTGCTCGACCCGGAGTTCCGTGATGAAATGAGCGGGGATCAGGCGACCCGTCAGCGGGTCCTTCCGACGACCCGTCTCCATGGGGTGGTCAATCAGGATTCGGATCAGATGGCCTTTTTCCAGCGGTTTGCTACGAATTTTGATACTGGCCATTGAGCGTCAAGCGGACTTGGATAATGATTGGACTTTAATGAAAACCGAACGACCTTGGACCCATGCACGCTAGTAAAGAATTCTCCCGGCGCCATTTTATCCGCCTCGCGACCTGCTTGCTGAGCGCCTTGCCGGGATCTTGGGCCCATGCCGCTAAGTCCCGGGGGGCAGGATCGGCATGGGTGAACGATGAGGCGAGCCTCGCGCCTGGCGATGCTCCCAAGGTCATCGCCGGGCTTTTAAAGGGGAGATCCCTTGAGACCAGCGATAAGATCCGGCTCGAGGTCCCGGAGGCGGCTGAGAACGGCGCATTGGTGCCAATCAGTGCTGGCAGCGCGATTTCCGGCACCCGCGTTCTCCACTTGATTGCCGATCAGAATCCCGGCCCCCGGCTCGCGACATTTCACTTCGCCGAAGGGGTTCGGCCTTGGGTCTCTACGCGTCTGAAACTTAATGCCTCGGGTCCGGTTAGGGTACTGGGGGAGACCTCGATGGGGGTTTATGAGCAATCCAGGCCCGTCCGGATTCTGCTTGGAGGTTGTGGCTGATGGTCGCCCTGGATCCTGCCGCCGAGGTGCCCGTTTCTTATGGCTTTGCGAGCGATAACTGTTCGCCCATGTGTCCCGAGGCTCTGGAGGCCCTGATCGAGGCCAATCAAACCCAGATGCCGGGTTATGGTAGTGATCCGGTAACGCAAGCGACGATTGAAGCCCTCCGTACCTTTTTCTCAGCGCCCAAGGCAGACGTGTTCTTTGTCCCAACAGGTACAGCCGGCAATGCGCTGGCCTTAGCACAGCTGGCCCGGCCTTTCGAGTCGGTCGTCTGTCATGCCTACGCCCATATCCTCACCGATGAATGTGGCGCGCCCGGTTTTCTTGGGGGTGGGTTGAGCCTTCGGGCGCTCTCTGGCGAGGCGGGGCGCCTGTCTCCGGAGACTCTGCGCAAGGTGGCCATGGAAGCGGATGATCCCCGATATCCTCGGGCCAAGGTCCTCAGTCTTACCCAGTCCACGGAGGTAGGCACGGTCTACGATGGCGATCCTCTTAAGGCCTTGTGCGAGGAAGCCCACCGCCATGGTTGGTGGGTGCATATGGACGGTGCCCGTTTTATTCAGGCGGTTGCTGCCCTCAAGGCTTCCCCGGAGGATCTGTCCTGGCGAGCTGGTGTCGATGTTTTAACGCTCGGGGCCTCCAAGTCCGGTGGCGGCATCGGGGATGCCATTGTCTTCTTTGATCGCGGCCTCGCCGAGGGTTTCCGGCACCGCATCAAGCAGGCGGGTCATCTGGTCTCAAAGATGCGCTACATGGCCGCGCCCTTCCTCGGACTGATTCGCAGTGCGCGCTGGCTCCACCATGCCGAACATGCCAATCAAATGGCGGCACTCCTGGCCGAAGGCCTGCTGCGTCAGGGTATCGTTCCTGTGTTTGAGCGCCAGACCAATGCGGTCTTTGTGGATTTGGATGGGCCCCTGGTAGAGGCGCTGTTTCGATCGGGGTGGCGCTTCTTTCGCGGGTCGGGACACCAGCGCGTGCGCCTAATGTGCAGTTGGAATACCGATGCGGCCGAGGTTCATGCCTTTTTGAATGCGCTGGCGGAAAAGCGGATCGAAGGCGATGGCCGAGGTCGGGCGGGAGCGTCGGAGTGAAAAAACCGGTCGTGATCATCGGGCTGGGGGAAATCGGCGACTATTTTGCCGGCGGATTCCTCAAGCTTGGGCATCCCGTTTTGCCGGTACTGCGGGGGGAATCCGCTGCAAGGTGGCAGCAGCAGGGGGTGGATCCTGAAATGGTCGTGGTGGCTGTGGGGGAAATTGAGCTCGCGCCAGTCCTAAAGACGCTGCCCTCGGCCTGGCATGACCGCGTCGTGCTACTCCAGAATGAGCTCCTGCCGGATGACTACCTCCTCCATGGCATCACCGACCCGACCGTGGTGGTCGTGTGGCTGGATAAGAAAAAGGGGCGCCCGGTGGTTCATGTGCTGCCAAACCGGGTGGCCGGCCCCAAGGCGGCAGGCGTCGTTGCGGCGCTGACAAGGCAAGGATCCCCGACCCTTGAAGTTCTGCCAGACCGCATCATCTACGAGATGGTTCGTAAAAACCTTTATATCCTGACGGTCAATATCGCCGGCATTCAAACCGGTGTGACCGTCAGCGATCTGTGGTCAGGCCATCAGGCGCTGGTTTTGGCGATCAGCGATGAGATTCTGACGATCCAGTTCGCCCGTCTTGGGAAAGTGCTATCAAGGGCGGAACTGATCCATGGTCTGTGCGAGGCCTTTGACGGCGACCCTCACCATCTGTGCATGGGTCGGAGCGCACCGGAGCGGCTGCAAAGGGCCCGTGAGCAGGCCGCATTCCATGGGATTCCAACGCCAGCCCTCGATGCGATAGCAGCGTTGCTGCCCGCTTCATGAGTGATCCGGTGGCCGAAGGTTTTGATTGCAAGCGGCCCTTTGCATGGACACCCCAGGGGTTCCAGAGCTTTGAGGCGTTTTTGGACTCCGCCTTGCGGATCGATCTAGGGCCGTTGCCACCCCCGTGCCTCATCAATCTCAGGGAGGATCGCTACCAGTTTGCCCGTTTTCTGGTTGCCGGATGGCGCAGGGGCATTGGAACCCTTTTGCCACCGGATCGGAGCCCGCGGCATCTCGAGGCGCTCCAGGCCCTCTACCCAGGCGCTTTGCTCCTGCCGGAGACCGCTGCTGAAAGGGGTCCGGATGATGCAAAAATGGCGGCTCCAACCGGAGCTGCCTGGATGCAGGATCCCTCCCGTTGTCTGGCCTTCGGAGCCGCATCCAGTGGCGTGACGGCCTTTACCTCGGGAACCACCGGTGCGCCGCTTGCCTACCAAAAATCCTTTGTCTCATTGGCAGAGAGTGCGCGTCTTATTGACCAGCATCTAGGCGGGATGCGGGGGGTGGCCGTGGTGGCAACCGTTCCCTGTCAGCATATGTATGGCCTTGAACTGGGGATTTTGCTGCCGCTGTTTCGCGGCGCCATCTTGACCCCGGCTCGGCCGTTCTTTCCGGCCGATATCCAGAAGGCGCTGGAAGACACACCGGCTCCCCGGCTGTTGGTGACCACGCCGGTTCACCTCAGGGCCTGCCTCGACAGCGGTCTTGACTTCCCCCCGCTCAAGGCCGTGGTGTCGGCCACTGCGCCCCTTTCCCGGCGACTGGCGGAGGCGGCTGAAATGCGATTCAAGGCACCCCTCTATGAAATCTACGGTTGCACGGAAGGGGGCTCGCTGGCGGGCCGCTTGCCCGTTCGCTCGAGGGCATGGCAGTGGTTTGAGAACGTCCGCGTGACGGCCACCTTAGAGGGCCTGACGACCGTCCGGGCCCTGCATGTGCCAGATGAGATTCCCCTGGCCGATGTGATTCGTCCCTTGGATCAAAGGTCGTTTGAACTGGAGGGCCGCTGCGGCGACCTGATTAACGTCGCGGGCAAGCGAAGCTCGATTGCAAGCCTCAACCGTATCGCGCAGGAATTCAATGGGGTTGAAGATGCCAGCTTTTTTATGCCCGATGCCGGTCCTTCAGGCACAACGGTTCGGCTCGTCCTGTTCGTGCAAGTTGCCGACGGTGGGTTGATTCCCCGGCTGGAAAGACACCTCCGAGAACAGATTGACCCCGCTTTCTGGCCACGGCTGATTTACAGGGTCCACCAGCTCCCACGTAACGCCACCGGCAAATTACCAAGGGCCGCCCTTCAGTCGCTGTTGAACGAGGCGGTGACGGCGCTCAATTAGCCGGAGGAAGGCCGGATTCCGGTGTGTGGCAGCCAGAGCCGCAATCCGGGGGCCGTAAGCAGGGTGCTGAGAATGGCCATGATGACCAGCATGGTGAACAGACTGCCCGGAATGACGCCCATGTCATGACCCAGGTTGATGACGATCAGTTCCATCAGTGCGCGGGTATTCATCAAGATGCCGATGCAGCGTGCCTCGAACCGATTGAGCCCTGCCCAGCGGGCTGCCCAGTAACAGGCTATGAATTTTCCACCCATCGCGAGGATAAGCAGCAATCCGCACCATGCCCAGAGACTCTCGCTATTGAGGCTGCCGATATCGGTTCGAAGGCCGGTGTAGGTAAAGAAAATGGGCAGAAAAAACACACTGATCAGGTCTTGCGTGCGTGCATTCCAGGCACGCAATACATCACGCCGGTCATGGAGCAAGACACCCGCCACAAAGCCGCCAAAGATGGCAAAGATTCCCAGTTGGCTGGTAATGAGCGCGGATCCGAACACCAGCAGTAAAAGACCGGCCAGCCCTTGCTGCGAAAGCTCCCCGGATTTGAGGGCATGGGCGTCGAGCGCCCTTGCGATCATTGGCCGGACGAGAACCCAGGCCAGCGCCAGATACAGAATCAGCCAGCCGGTATGCCGGAGGATCATCTCAAAGTCATGACTGCCTGCGGCAATCGTTGCAATGACGGTTAACAAGATCCAGCCAATGGCATCATTGGCCGCTGCTGCTGAGATGGTGAGAACACCCAGCGGGGTCTGTGTCAGGCCAAATTCAATCAGAATCCGTCCAAGGATCGGCACCGCCGTAATGGAAAAAGCGACGGCAATAAAGAGGCTGTAGGCCAAGGCGGGTACCGAGGGGGCGAGGCTGGCGTGTGAGATCTGACCAAAGCCGAAACCCAAGGCAAACGGTACAGCCATCCCAAGGACGGTGATCCACACCGCTGCGATCCGGTGTTGACGGTGCTTGAGTGTGGCAAAGTCGAATTCCATGCCAACCTGAAACATCAGCAGAATCAGGCCGATCTGGCTCATGACGGTCAGGGGGGTTGCATCATGGCTGCGAAACAGCTGGGAAAAAAGATCAGGCCAGAGAAGACCCAAGCCGGAGGGGCCCAGCAGCAAGCCCGCAACAATCTCTCCTACGGCACGCGGATGCCTGAGGCGCTGGGCAAGATGCCCCATCACCCGTGCCGCCAGGATGATGATCATCAATTGCACCAGGGTCGCAAAGAGAAGGCTCTCGATCGCATGGAAGGGAGCCTCTGGCAGCGCAGAAGTCGTCATCTCATATCATGCCGCCATTGACGCCGAAAACCTGCCCTGTGATGTAATTGGCCTTGTCCGACACCAGGAATGCAGCCAGATCGGCCACTTCTTGAGGTGTGCCGGCTCGCTTCATGGGAACCAGCTGGGCCAGAGTGTCTGGATTGAAGAGTCCCTCGGTCATGGGCGATTCAATGATGCCGGGGGCGATCACATTGACGAGGATGTTGCGGCTGGCCAGTTCCTTGGACAGGGACTTCGATGCCCCGATCAGCCCCGCTTTTGCGGCGGCATAGTTGGCCTGGCCCCGGTTGCCGGTGATGGCCGATACCGAGGAGAGGCTGATGATTCGACCCCAGCGGGTCCGGATCATGGGCATCAGGAGGGGTTGCAGGACATTGAAAAAACCATTGAGCGAGACGTCAATCACCCGACTCCATTGGGCATGTTGCATCCCCACCAGTGGCGCATCGTCATGAATGCCGGCGCTGTGAACCAGAACCTGAACCGCGTTTTGCGCAACGATTGGATCCAGAACTGCATGACAGGCCTTAGGATCCGTGAGATCAAAAATGACCGCAGAGGCGCAAAGCCCTTCCTTAAGCAGCGACTCACAGAGCTCAGCGGCGGCGATTTGACGGGAGTGGGCATGGACCAGAACATGAAAGCCCTCACGGGCCAGAGTCTTCGTGAGCGCTAAGCCGATGGCGCCCGTGGCGCCGGTAACCAGGGCGTATTTCATGCGTCTATTGGGGGAGATGGTTCGGGAAAGTGGATCATGAAGCGACCCTCGACCCTCATTTTGGGCGCGCTGGTTACGGTAAACCGGTAAAGCGCGCCCTGGGGTTCTGAGGCCAGCCACTCAACCTCGATCTGTATTTCGGATGACGCGGGGTCAAAGGCTGGCTGACTCCAGCGGATCTCGCGCGCGCTGGCGAGAAAACCCGGTTTGGGATCCGGTGCTCCTGCCCTGAGGCTGCCATGCAGGGCCGCTGCCTGCGCGGCCATTTCAAGCGCCGCGCTGGCAGGTAACCCGGTACGGGTCCTAAGTGGATTGTCGGTGCGCTGGTGGGCCTGGCTGCGGGCTTTCAGCTCCGTCTGGTCATAGCTCAGCACCTGATCGATCAGGACCATGCTGCCGGTGTGCGGAAGTCGTTGACGGAGTGTCTCAGGCGTCATCAGGGGCAGCTCAGTTCCAGCTGTAAGTGACCCCCAAGGCCGGCCGGAATTTCCAGCGTGCGCGTCTGTTTCAGGGCCAACGCCTGCAGCAGCGGCAGGCTGCGTGCGGCCGGATTGTCATACTGGAGTTGATCAAGCCAGGGGTGCTCCAGCTTTTCGACCTGAGGATGACCTGCCGCAAATCGCCCATGCAGTGTGGCGATAGGCGGCGTCGGCCCATGCGCGAAATAGAGGGCAACGGCAAAGGGATGGCAAATGGGGCGCACCTCTGAGAGAGGAAAAGGCGGCGGGGCATCGTAAGCCACCAGTAGCAGGGGATCTTCACCCTGGTGGGCCCTCAGGACGACTTCCATGAGCCCGGTCCCAAAACTGTCGTCAAACGCACAGAGGCTCTCCGCCGGCGCCATGGAGCCACTGGCGATGCTGAAATGCCCGGCTGCCGCATTGTGGACTGAATTGTGAAACGCGGTGGGCGAGAGGCGCCGGTCCTCACTCGCCAACTGGGTGAACATCTGGTTGACGATTTCGACTTCACCCCCTGAGGAGGCGAAGATGGCGGTGGGTTGGCAGGGCGCCTGTCCCTCCACGGCCTCACTGGCCACATCCAGCGCCAGGCGCGTAATCCAGGTCGCCCTGCGGCGTTCTGCAGGGGGAAGGCCTGCGCCTGTCGGCTTCGCAATCGGGGAGGGCTCCAAGGAGGCCTTACCGAGGAAAATCTTGAGGGCCTGAGACCAGTTCGAAAGCCCCGGACCTCTGACGGCAATCCCTCGAAGAGCCAATGAGGCACTCATTAGGGCCCCTTGGCGTTGCGCGCCAGGATCAGGCTTGTGTTGATGCCGCCAAAGCCAAAGGCATTGGTCATCAGGCGTTCCATCACCCGGGCCTCGGGAGCGAGTCGAAGATCGATCTTAAGCGTTGGATCCGGGGTTTGGGTATTCTGGGTGCCGGGTGAGAATTGCGACTCAAGACACAAGGCCCCGACCAGTGCATTGGTGATGCCTGCGGCACCCAGAGTGTGACCGATGGCCCCTTTGATGGAGGCGCAGGGGACCTTGGGACCCAAAAGACCGCTGATTCCGGCATCCTCCGCGGCATCATTGGTCAGGGTTCCGGTGCCATGCAGGAGAACAAAATCAATTGCTTCCGGGGGTATTTTTGCGCTGGTCAGGGCCCGTTGCATGGCTAGGCGAGCGCCCAGACCCCCAGGGTGCGGGGAGGCCATGTGATGGGCGTCCTGACTTTCGCCCATGCCAATCAACTGGATCGGGCTGGACTGTCCGGAGGCTCTCTCAAGCAGCGCAAAGCCGGCCGCCTCGCCGATCGAAATACCGCTGCGCTTAGCATCGCCGGGTTTAGAGGGGCTTTGCGAAACCAGTTCCAGCGAATGGAATCCATGCAGGGTGGTCAGACACAGGCTGTCGACGCCCCCAACCAGCACTGCATCCACCCATCCCGCTGACAGCAGGCGCTGGGCGCTGACAAACACCTGCGCGCTGGAGGCACAGGCTGTGGAAACCGTAAAGGCGGGCCCCTGAATTCCGAAGTAGGCCTTGATGAAGGCGGCCGGAGCGGCGGTATTCTGCGCGCCCTGGTACTTGAAGTCCGGCGGCAGACGCCCCTCTGGATTCCGCTGGCGGTAGGCGGTTTCGGAGGATTCGATACCAGAGGTGCTGGTGCCCATGACCACGGCGATGCGCTCCGCGCCGTGCCGATCGAGGGTTTTTCGAACGGCCGCTTCAAAATGATCCTGCGCCAGAGCCATCCAGGCCAAGCGGTGGTTGCGACAATCAAATGCCTTGAAGTCCTCGGGGAAATCAAGGTCTTCAAGTCCTTTGACACGGCCGATATAGCAAGGGTAGTCCACCCGCTCGAGGTGACAGGCCTCAAGACCGCTCAGACCCGCCCTGAGTCCATTCAGGGTCGCGACTTTTCCCGCCCCAAGCGCATTGGTGAGCGTGTAGTGGCTGAGAGCGAGTGGCAGCATACAAGGGCGGTGTGGCTTGGCGAGAGCCGGATCGTCGGGTTCCTCCATGAGCCTATTATTGCGAAGTCACGGTTGAATTGGCCAGAAGCGCTGCATAGACGATGGCAAAAGCGGCGCCGGAGGCGACCGTCAAGCCAATGGCCTTTAGCAAGCCCACCGATGAAAAAGCGAGGCAACCAAAGGCCATGATCGCGCTCATGCTACAAATGATCAGCGCGATCATGGTTCTAAAGCGCGCCTCCACCTGGGTTGAGGACTGGTTGAAGAACAGCGCCTGATCCAGGCTAAGTCCCATGACCAGCAGCAATGCCACAAAGTGGTAGAGATTGAGCCCCTTGAAGACAAGGACCATCAGGCTAGCGGTGCTCAATCCGGCCAACATGACCGGAGCGAGAACCTGGCTCATGGCGGCTAGTCGCCCCAGACCGACTCTAAGCGCAGCGGCAATCAAAATCAGACCTACGGCCAGAAACCCCATAGCCTCGATGCGGTAGGCGCGGAGCAGTGCGGTTGCTCGTGACTGCGTGTCCACGAAAAAGACATGCTCAGGATCAATCCCGTTGAGAGTCCGGGCGCTTTTTTCGAGATCACGGATGTCCGTCAGGGGGATGATCACCGCTTGTCCCTCGTCGATCGGCATCAGCAGCGACCGGATCCTGGGTTCCAGGGGTGTGCCGTCAAAATCAGATGGCATGAGAGGTGTCGCGGTTCTGGCTGTCTCCGCCGCCTCGATGAAGCGGTCGAAGGCGTCCGCCTTGAAGGGCAGATCCTTGAGGGCGGTTCGAAGATGCTGTTCAAGCACATCCCGGTGGGGCAGGGATTCCTGCCGTTGTCGCTGTGCATTCTGGCTTGGAAGCCAGCGGCTGACGAGTTCATAGTCGCCGATCGCACCTTCTAACTTGAGCCTGCGAAGCGGCGGGTCGAGCGCCTCGACTGCCTCGAGCGCTTGCTCAGGGGTGGGGCCTGTGACCAGCAGCAGGTATCTCAAATCCGGAACGCCAAAGGCCCTTTGTAGTTCAAGGTCCTTTTCCAGTCGTTCTGCAGAGACGGGGTTCAGAAGGGCGAGGTCGTCTCTGAAAACCGGCATCTGAAGGAGGTAAACTCCGTACATTAGGCCGAGGGTCAGGCCGATTGGAATGAGGCGCGCGAATGGCGGCAAGCGGTTTTCAAGAAGGTGTCTCACCCTTTTCGACGGCGTTGCCTGAATGGGCGCACTGTCTATTGGAAATGTCGGCAGTAGAAAGCGGGTGGTGACTCCCGCCCCGATCAGTCCGCTACTTGCAAACACCGCGAGTTGCTTTAGGCCGTCAAATCCTGAAAACAACATGGCAGCAAAGCCGATCACATTGGTCAGTATCCCAAGGCGAAGGGTCGGCCAGATCCGGGCCATGGTTTCTGCCTGCCGCTGTGATCCATCAATATGACTGAAGAAGTGGTTCGGGTAGTCGGCGGCAACCCCCAGCAGGGTCCCTGCAAATGCGGCAGTGACGGCATGAACGCTGCCGAAAGCCAGGCGCGTTGCCAAGGCGCCGGTCACAAGGCCAAACATCAGCGGCAGCATTGACAGGGCAATGATGCGGACCGAACGATAGGTGCCGAGCAGCAGGAGAGCCACCAGTAACAGCGTCAGTGCACTGATCAGGCCTGCCTCCCGGCTGATCAGGGCATGGGTCTCGGTGCTGAGGACGCCCGGCCCCCCCAGAGTGAGTGTCAGCACTTCATGGTCCGGCAGGGATTCGAACGCGGTACGCACCGCCTGCTGTGCCTCGGCCTGAGCGTTGATATCAAACCCGGAGCCCCGGGTGAGCGCCAAAAGCAGCACAGCATCGCCACGGGGTGAGACCCACAATCCCTCATTGGTGTGCAGCTGGCTGCCCCGATCCATCAGCGAGGTCAGGTAGTCACGCCAAGCGCCCAGGGGATCAGTGCCTAGCCAGCGTTCCTCCAGATACCCCTCCGGGGTCCCTAGCCGATCCAGTGCGCCCAAAAGCGCCTCCCGAAGCGATTCGATCGAGTAAGGATTGCTCCCGGGCCCTGGAGGATTCAAGACGAAGCGATAGCGAAACAAACGCGCAGTCAGCTGGTCCAGCCATTCGACTTGCGCCCCGTTGGTCACGGCGGTCAAAGGAGGTGACTGCGCAAGATGGTGTCTCAAGGCCCGGCTGGCAGCACGCCGTTGCTCCCGCGTTCCCCCTGAAACCGTCATCAGCAGGAAGCGGCTGAGGGGGCCTTCTCGCATCTGTGCAACCATCACTCGGTCTGCAGGTTCTGAGGAGGTAGGTAGGAAAAAGGTCAGATCGCTGTTGAATCGGGTGGCCTGCGTCAAAATGCCGATCGCCAGCACAGCAAAACACAGCCAGGCGATCTGAATCCAGCGACTGGGCGCCATCACCGGAACTCCAGGGTGTCCACTGCCCCCGTGGCCTCTGTGAGGGTCATGCGATCAAGAACGCTTTGATGGCCTTCAATCTGGATCTCCCGGATCGCCAGTGGTTCCTCGCCCTGTTGAGGGGTCAAAACCAATCGCCAGCGCTTCCAGCTACCCCCGAGGTGCATGACCCACAACCGCTCAATGCGGGGGATATCACCCGAGAAGACGGCTTGTAGGGTTTCGCTCAGAACATGAAGTGCCGGGATTGTCGCGAGGTCCATTTCAAGGCTCTCTTTGGCGTCCGGCGTTGTCATCGTCAGACGCTGACCCTCAATCCGATAGTTGGCCGGTTTTGGAAGTAGAACCTGCTTGGCCAGCGCATCCGGTGGGCGGAATTCAAGCTGTCCGGACGTCTTGATCGACCGCTTCATTTCCGGCAATTGTCGCGACTCATGGAAGGGGAGGCTTCGCCTGTCCTCGACGCGCAGCGCATCAAACAGGGCCGATGGGCTGAGCGGCGGTCGTGGCTCCTCGGCCATCAGTGAAATAGGCCAGAGGCTCATGAGCATGAGGCCCAGAATGAAAAACCCCTGGCAAAAGTGCGAGCAGGGCCTTCTAGGCTTCCGGATCCCATACATCATGAAAATTGAACCAGTTGTAGGGGGACTGTCGGCAGTAATGCCCCAGGCGATCGGCATAGCGCTGCAATACATCCTTGACATAGGCCGTTCGCTGCCGGCGTTCGGAGCCTGAAGGGACCCCCAGAGGATCAAAGTGGATGGCATAGCGTCCCCAGCCCGTGTTCAGGCAGGTAAACAGAATGATTGGAACCCCGAACATATGCGAAAGCAGGGCGGCGGTCTGGGGGAAACGCGCCTCGCCGCCCAGAAAGGCGACCGGGGCATGCCGCTCGCCGGGCAGGACGCGGTCACCGAGGAGTGCCACGCAATTGCCGGCCTCCAGATAGCGATCCGTGCCCATCAGGGCCAGCGGTCCCTCCCGGGTAATCAAATCTTCATGAAGGCCCGGATTTACGGCTCGGTAAAACCCCATGATGGCGGGCGTAGCTTCGCCATACATGATCGATTTCACCCGCAGGCCACCTTTGAGGCGGCCGAGGGCGCGGACGATTTCAAAGCTGCCGAGATGAGCGCCGACCAGAATGCAGCCGCGGCCCGATGCGGTGGCCTCCTCCAGATGATGAAGTCCCTCCAGTTGCAGTTCGAGACAGTCTTCCTGGCCACAGAGCACCAACAAGCGATCGACCAGAGTGACTGCAAAGGTATGGTACTGGCGGTAGTGATCGCCAAAGGTCGGAGCCCTTTCCAGTACGCGCCTGAAGAAGCGATTCGACGCCTCGCGGGGGGGCTTGGGACTGGTCAGGACAAAATACAGGGTAATCGGGTAGACCAACAGGCGGGACATCGGGCGTCCTGCCTTGAGCGTGATCCAGGCAATCAGCTGAATCCAGAACGTATCGCTCCGCTCGGGAAGGCGATACCAGGCAGAGCCTCTCACGGGTTCATCCGCTGTGATCCTCACACAGGAGGGTGCCTTCGGCAAAGGTGGTGCTGCTGTTGGTGATACGAAACCCAAGACCCCTGGAGGACGCTTTGAAGTCGACGTCGACTTCCATCTCGGGCCCGAGCGGTGCAAAGAATTTAGCGGCCACAACGCCAACGACCCGTCGCTCTGGCAGGGCCTTGTGTGCGGCTGTGACGGCCTCGGCCAGCAGTGCAGCGGCCGGAACGACCGGATGGCCCGGAAAATGACCCTCGAAAACCGGGTGATCCTTGGCGTAGACAAACTTCACGCGCCGCTCTTCTCAGTGGGCCGGGTCGCGCCAGCCGTCCCGCGCCAAAACCGCCATGACGCGACGCAAGGGGGTGGGCACCTCTCCCGGAAAGTGGCGACGGCGAAACTGCGATTCGAGAATCAGGAAAACACCCACGATCAAGGGGTTGATTGCATTGGCAAAGAACAGGCTAAATCCAGGCGTCGCATAAAGGGCCAGAACCAGCGCGACCCCGGCCAGGATCAGAAACAGGAAGCCCCAGATCCGGGTCAGCCGCCGGGTATAACGGAGGTGCTCCGGGGTCATGGGTTGGGGGCTCCGGGCCAGACGGGCAATCCGTGTGATGAGGGCTTCCTGACCATTGACGAGGGAGAGGCCGAACAGCAGGGCCAGCAGCAGGTTGATCAGAGCCGGGATCAGCAGGCTGGTGATTTTGGGGTCGAAGCTGCTGCCAATGGTCAGCAGTCCAAGCACCAAAATGATCATCAGCATCCGCGCCATTGGCCTCGCCTGAATACCCAGAACCAGAAAGATGGCCAGAATGCCATCGGGGAGACCCAGCCACTCCGGAGCTATTCCGCGACCTTGCCATGCCCAGAGCGCGACCAGCGGAATGACTAGGAGCGGCAACCCGCTCAGGCGCTTTCCGAAATTTTGGGTCTTACTGCGACCGTCGGGCATGGACTGTTTCGGTGAGCTTTTGAAGCGAGGAGAAGATGACGCTGATCTCGGGGTCATCAGAGCGGATTTGAAAACCATACTGCTTGGAGATGACCACCGAGAGTTCCAGAAGATCGATGGAATCCAGTCCGAGTCCCTCACCATACAAAGGCGCAACCGGATTGATGGCCTCTGGTTCAATTTCAAGATTGAGTGTGGTTACCATCAGCTGGGCCAGCTCATTGCGCAGGGCGTTCAAGGTATCGGACATGAGGTCGTTCGGGCTCTGGATCAGGGGGGCTGTGGTGAGGTCTTTCGACGATCGGCAAAGCGGCCGTCAGGCTTAGAGGTTGAGAAGTCCTTCGATCTCGATCAAAAGGGGGCTTCGGCAGATGTCGCCCCGAAGATAGGCGACCTGACTGCGAGAATCCAGATGCGTTGAGAGGAGGTCCTCGACCAGCGGCAGATCCTCGCTGCGACGCAGGTAGACCTTCCAGACCACGCGTTGACCCAATTGATGGATGGGTATTCGGGAGATCCTGCCGATCAGCGCCTCGAGGTTGGCGAGCATGATCAGGGTTTGATCACGGATGCTGTCCTCGCCCTGACTAAGATGGCCGACAATGCTGGCGGTCCCGGAGATGAACAGTTGCGATGCGGTTCCCTGTTGCCAGTGGACGGCCCGAGAAAACGAGGGGCTTTTGGGACCATAGCGCTCAGGGTAATGGAACGCACTGACCTGTCGAGGATTTTCGACTTGTTTCAACAACCCCTTGGATGCCATGAAGATGATGGTCAGGGCATCGCCTTGATCGGAACCAACGGCGCTGGCAGCAGGGAGTTCCTCATTGATCAGGAGGCCGGCTTTATCGAGCGACTCATGACGGCCCCGGCAAAAAGACTGGTAGCGTTCAAGACCTGCCTCCTCGCAGTTGATGGCAGGAAAATAATTCCAGACCCGAAGGAACTGACTGAAACCCGCAGCGCGCATCAGGGTGATGATGTCCTGATAGGCCAGAAAAGTTTGCGACTCGATCGGTGTTGAGGGATAGCGGGCCACCCCGAACAGGACACCCTCGGTCTTCGTGAAACGAATGTTCTTCCAGGTGCCGTAGGCCGGTTCCTGCGGGCTGAACCAGGCCTCGGTCAGACGCTTGCCTTGGAGTGGGGACATTTCAACCCCAACTGATGCGCCTGTATGCTCATGGGATGTCGGGGGTTTGCCAAACCACACCTGACCCAGAAGATGCTCTCCTGGTGGGATGGCGAGCGGTTCGTTACCCAGGAAAAAACGCTGCCGTAAGGGAGGATGCCAGAGCGGCGGGATCACCTGCGGCTCGCTTAGCAAGGGCCTTGGTGCCGTATTCTTGGCGAGCGCTTTGGCGTTCAACGGGAGACCGCCGGTTTCAGACCCAGCCGCATAAGAAGGCTGTGAACATGATAAATGAGCCGGAAAACCATCAGTCGAAGTCCGATGGGCGTCTCACCGAAAATATCTCCCGCCAGCACCGAGGTCACCGCCTTGGGTGTATCAAAAAAATTCTGGGGGTACATGAAAAGGTGCCGAATGGCCGGGGTTGTGATTCGGTAGATAAACCATGAAAACACACTAAGACCCCGGCGGTTGGCTGCTTCATACTGTTTCAGACGGGCTGTCGCCGTTTTCGGTTCCTCGAGAATGGAAGCGACGCACTCGGATGCCTTGAATGCGCCGTGGAGAGCAAGATGAACGCCGCTTGAGAAGACCGGATCGATGAACGCGTAGGCATCGCCCACCATGAGATAGTTCTTGCCGGTCATCCGGGTCGACTGGTAGGAGTAGTTGCCGGTTGCGGTTGCATCACCAATCAACTCGGCGCTACCAAGCCGCTCGGAAACGCCAGGGCTCAGTCGGATGGTGTCCTGCAAAAACTGATTCACCGGGACTGTGCGCGCTTTGAGGTAGTCAGGCCGGCAGACCGCACCGACACTCATGGTTCCATCCTTGAGGGGGATCATCCAGAACCAGCCATGGTCGAACCAGTAGATGCTGATGTTGCCCTCGTCCCGTCCTGTGGCTCGGGAGGCCCCCTTGAAATGTCCATAGACCGCGGCACTGCGATGCCGGGGATTTCGACGCTTGGTGCCCAGATGATCGGCCAGCAGGGTGTCGCGGCCCGTTGCATCAACGTAGAAACGGGCCTTGAACTGGTGCCTCTGACCTTGGCCATCTACTGCAGAGACGAAGCGAATGCCCTGCGCATCGATCGATACCTGATCAATCCGACAGTCTTCGATGCCTTGGGCGCCTTTGGCGAGCGCATTGTTCCAGAGCAGATGGTCGAAATCGGCCCGCCGGACCTCGAAGGCATAGGGATAACGCGGATCCATGGCGTCGCCGAATTCAAAGCGAGTCACCCGGTCATGATAAATGGAGTGGAACTCGGCCGCGTATTTCCGAAGGCCGATGGCTTCGACCTGATCAAGGACCCCGAGTTCTGAAAGGTAGGGAATACTGAGGGGCAACAGGCTCTCACCGATGTGAAAGCGCGGGTGTCGGTCCTTTTCGATCAGGAGCGTTTTGAATCCTTGGCCAGCAAGACGGGCAGCAGTGGCAGATCCGGCAGGTCCACCCCCCATAACAAGAACGTCGTAATTGGATCGATCGGGTGAGCTTTCGGACATGTCAAACAAATCGGAAAAAGGCACGGACTGCGGACCCGGTCGCTCAGCGTTGGGACCTCCTCATACGTTCATTACCAATTGTATCATTAGGACCCATCCATCTACCTCCAATCCCCAACACTCATGGGCGTTCGTTTTTGGACCCAGCCGGTGATCGGCGTTTCTGTACTGATTCATGCAGCCGCTCTGGTCTGGGTCTTTTGGGTCCCTTCTGATGGTCTTAAGGCTCTCGGCCTTATCCTTACCAACCATCTGGTGATCACCGGTCTGACCCTAATCCCCAAAAGCCGACTGCTGGGGCCGAATCTCTCCTGTCTGCCTTTGGCTGCCGGACGGGTCGTTCTGACCTTCGACGATGGTCCGGATCCAATGGTCACGCCGCAAGTTCTGGATATTCTCGAGGCTCATGGCGCCAGAGGTACCTTTTTTGTGATTGGATCGAACGTGGACCGGTTTCCTGATGTGTGCGCTGAAATCGTTGCCAGAGGTCATCAGGTTGAAAATCACAGCTATGGGCACGCCCTTCTATTTGCACTTTCCAGCGCCAGGGGGTATCGGGAAGACATTGACAAAGCCCAGGCCACGATTTTGAGGGTGACCGGGCGAAGGCCACGCTACTTCAGGGCGCCTTTTGGTTTTCGAAGCCCCTTGCTGGCGCCGGTACTCCATGCCTTAGGGTTGGAGCTGGTCAGTTGGACCCGCCGGGGTTTTGATACCCGGGAAAAGAACCCCACGCGCATCCTCAAGCGGCTGACTCGTGGCCTCTCATCAGGTGACATCCTGTTGCTTCATGACCGAGGCTCGTCGCTGACCCCAGAGGGTGTGCCGGTTTGCCTGAAAGTGTTGCCTCCGTTACTTGAGATGCTGCGGGCCCGGGGGCTTCAGGCGGTCCGACTCAGTGATGCTGTTCCACCATCCGCTCCATTCCCCTCATCCTGAGGGCGTGCACGCCCCGTCGTGGCCGGATTACAGCCTCAAGCGCTTCGAGGGCGTGCCTATGTGGGTCGCTTTTGCCAGTTGACCCAGGCGACCCATGGCCAACGAAACAGCAGGAATTCGAGCATCAGGCGGATATGCATAAAGGTCAGCAGGGTGTTGTCTCGACCGTATCGGAAGTGGGAGATTCCTCCCCTTGCAGGCGAGAGGTAGCGCACCTCGGCCGCCTGGTTAAGGATCGGGATGCCGGCCCATGCCAGTCTTACGGCGGCCTCCGGGTCGAAATCGAAGCCCTGCATGAACAGCCGCCGGGGCATGATCTTGAGGAGCGGTTGTATCGGATAGACCCTAAATCCGAACAGGGAATCACCAATGCCGGCCCAGAGGGTCTCAAGGTTGGCCCAGAAGTTTGAAATGCGTCGTCCCCTTACGCGAAGACCGGGCGCCGATGCATCGAACACCGGGTATCCGAGCAGGAGAGAACGCGGATGCTGCATTGATGAGGCCATGAAGTCCGGAATTCGCGCCGCCGGGTGTTGGCCGTCGGAGTCCATGGTCAGGGCATGGGTAAAGCCCTCGGCCAGTGCTCTCTCCATGCCCCATCGGAGTGCCCGTCCCTTGCCGCCCCTTTGCGAAAGCACCATGACGCGCAGCCCCGGATCGGCGTCGCCGAGGGCCTTGAATGCCTCCGCGGTCCCATCCGTGCTGCCATCGACTACGATCCAGACGGGGTTCCAGAAGCGGCGCGCCTCTTGAACCGTCTGGATGCCCAGCGGGCCGGCGTTATAGCTTGGGATGAGCACCAGGTGCGTCCGGCTGGGGACAGGAAGGATGTCCATGGATATTGAGTGCGTTAAAGAGAGGGTTCGGCGAGCGGGCCGGCTTGCCTTAGCGTCTTTAGGAAATACGCTTCCATGCGATGGGTGGTCTCCCGGGTCGTGCCTGTAGCATCAAAGCGCTGGCCCAGTCGCAGACGGACGTGGATCGGGAGCTTGGGTACCTTGAACAACGGCCAATCCTTACCAAGGAAGGGCGCGTCGTATTCGATCAAGATTGTTTGCAGCGGGACTTCTGCCTTGCGGGCGATGAGGGCCGGGCCCTCCTTGAACCGATTGACCGGCGGACAGGTTGTCCGGGTACCCTCTGGGAACAGGAGCAGTCGCCCTCCCGACTTGAGCTCTCGAATCGAGGCCCGGATCATCTCCTGCCGCTGGTCATTTCGAATGTAGCCCGCCAGCCGGGCCCCCGCTCCAAAGAAGAGATTATCGAGAATATCGGCCTTGAGGATGCAGCCAATATTGGGGAAGACGGCGAGCAGGATCACCGCATCGAGAAGCCCTGGATGGTTTGGTGCAAGGATACAGGACCAGTCATTGGGGGGCAGCGGCTCAAGCGCCGAGAGATCGAGGTGGACAAACCCCATTCGGGACAAAAAACGCAGGTAAAGCCGAAAGCCGCGGGTGATCACCTGGCGTCCCAGCCGTTGCCTGCGGGGTTGGTCAAGGCAACGTGCAAGGAGGAGGGAGAGGGTGCTCCAACCCAGCGACATCAGGCCCAGAAAGCCCAGCCCCATGAGCAACGCAGGGTACCCTCGAACGAGTGGTTCAGGTCTTGGTGCCGGCAGCCACTCCAGAGAACAGGAGTCGATCCTCAGTGCGTTCGCTTGGGATGCCGGGGAATGCATGGGTGAAGGCTGCCGCGAGGTTCCTATTCGATATTTGGCAGTATGGACCAGAAGCAAGGGCTCGGCTACTTCGGGTAATTTCTGCTTGAGGGCCTTCGTTTCTTGATGGATTGTCAAGACGGCCGGAATGGCGTCAATTTGTCGGTAGAATGCATTCTACGGTTTCACAGGAGATTCATGATGAGCACCAATGGCACCCTCTTTTTTACCTATCGAGGTGGAGAATTCCACAAGGCAGACGTTGCCCAGCACTTTGGCGGCAAGGTCACCAGCAACGATGACATCGCCAAATCACTGCCAAGTCTCGGTTATGAGACCATGACCCGGGGAACAGTCGAGGCCGGGGAGGTGACGTTTTCGCTTTGGGAGGGCCCCGGGCACCAATGCGTGGTCATCATTCGCTCAGAGGGCGTGGCACCCCATGCGGTCTATCTTGATGGTCTTTTGAACTGGCTGCAATTTCAGGGCGCCATCTTGAATCCGGCCCTCCAGATCTCGCGCTTTGTGCATGGCGATGCCTAATGCTTGAAGTGGGTTGACTGGGCGGCCGGTAGGGATTTGCCGGAGATCAGGTGCTCTCGTCTGGGTGTGAATGTCCCGGAACGAAAGTACATGACTTCGCTGACGATTCCATCGGCGGTCTCCCCCATATCTTTGCCAGTTGCATTTCTCCGTTGGGATTTGGCAGCAGCCACATGCGAATTGAGGAAGGTAAAGGCGCTTGGGTCGTTCGCTGGCCAGATTGCTCACGCCGACCTGAACATCCATCGACGCTGCCCAGGTGCCAAAGCCGATCATGGCGCGTCTCATCCGTATGCCTTCGTCGATTTTCGTGAACTGCCGCTCTGAGATGCTTATGGTGACCCCGACAGTCCAGGCTATTCAGAGCGGTGAGGTTCCCCGAGTCGTCTAGGGGATTTGTTCAGCCCACATGGCGGTTTTTGCAATAACAGGCCCGATCTTCCTGATTCTTCTGTTGGGATTTACGGCGACCTATTTTCGACTCATCGCGCGTAACGAGACCAGGATTCTCGGCGTGTTCGTGGTCCGTTTTGCCCTGCCGGCTCTGCTTTTCAGGGCCTTGAGTACGACGACCCTTGCAGAGCACATGGCTCTTGAAGTCTCCCTGGGTTATGCCATGGGCTCATTGCTGACGGTGGGTGCCGGATGCCTGTTGCTTATAAAAACCCTCGGTTTCCGGTCAGCGGCTGCGTCATCGCTGGGTATGGCCCTCTCTAACAGTGCCTTTATCGGATTTCCCATAGCCGAGGCATTTGTTGGGCCAAGTGCAATTGAGATGCTTGCGGTCTATGTGAGTATTGAGAATCTGTTAGTTGTCCCTTTGTTGCTCGTTTTGGGCGAAATGGATGGGGGGCTTCGAGGACGGTTCTGGCCGATTCTTATCGGGACGCTGAGACGGATTGCGACAAATCCGCTGATACTGGCGATCGCGCTTGGCCTTGCTTTCAGGCAAACGCATCTCGAATTACCGGTCGTTTTAAAACGAGCGGTGGACCTTTTGGCATCGGCATCCGCACCCGTTGCCCTGTTCTACATTGGTTGTGTTTTATCCGGTGTTCGCCTGAAGGGTCTTGCTCCGGGCGCTTTCGGGGTCAGCCTTGGTAAGTTAGTGCTCCACCCGGCTTTGGTCTATTGGTCTATGACGGTCCTTTTCCCCGTGGATCACCGCCTGATGCAAGCGGCCGTCTTGAATGCGGGAATGCCGATTGCGACGATTTATCCGCTTTTGGCAAACAAGTTCGGACGTGAGGAACTCTCCTCGGTCAGCCTCGTGTTATCCACATTGATGGCATTCATAAGCCTCAACCTGTTGCTCTGGCTTGCCGGGCAGAAACTCTTCTGAGTCGGTGGGGCTTTTTGATGCCGAGTGGCCGGGAAGTTCTGGATGTGTGGATACCGTCGGCATCCAAGCCTTTGTGAAGGATGACGTATCTAGCGATCCGTTGTCGAGCGGGGGTTAGCTACAAAAAAAGCGCCGAAGCGCCTGATTTAGTTACAAGGGAGTGGCGGAGAGGGAGGGATTCGAACCCCCGGACCTGTTACAGTCAACGGTTTTCAAGACCGCCGCTTTAAACCGCTCAGCCACCTCTCCGCGTGGTCCGATCTCTCGAACCAAAGTGAATTGTAGCGGAATCGAGAATCTTGATCTAGGGGGTCAGGGCCATGAAATTTCCCCATCGGCTTGCGGAAAATCCTGCTTGTGGGGTTTTGCGGAGTCTGGAATAATGCGCCCGTCCCGGAACGTACCCACGTTGGTGGTGATTCGGGGACAAAGTACTTTGTCCTTCTAGAAGCATCGGAATACTAATCATGAAGACTTTGAAAGGTGTGCTCCTGTTCGCCGGTATCGCCATGGCGGGCGCCTCAGTTGCAGGTGAACCCAGCGCCGAAATCGGTGAGAAGATCTACACCCGCGCCTTTGGCCGCGGCTGTGGAACCTGCCACGATGTTCAGCCTAACCCGAACCTGTTCGAAAGCGTGAACAAGCTGAGCAAGGAAGAGCTGACCAAGGTTCTGGTCGAAGGCCGTAACGCAATGCCGAAGGCGATGGACCAGATCATGAATCTTGGCCCCGTCAAGAGCGCCGGTCTGACCCAGGATCAGGCAGTCGACTCTCTGATTGCCTACCTCAAGGCTGGCAAGAAGTAAGGTCATATTGACCGAAAAGGAGACGCCGGTTTCGACCGGCGTTTCGCTTTCTTGAGGCTGGATTTGATGCCAACGCCTCGCACGATCCTTCGTCGTGATCTCAGGGATCGTTCATAGCGGGACCCCGGTCCCCAAAATGGCTTGACGCTCGCTGAATATGGCCTTCCCCTTGGCCCTGACGGGTCGTTGTCTACTGAAATTATTTTGTATCGGCTGCGCACTCATTCTGGCGCAAGGGTGCACCACACCACCGAAATCCCGAAGTGAGGTGGGTAAGCCCCTTGTGCGGACCTATTCGCCCAAGACCACCAGTTCAGGTGACCCTTGGCGTGCGGCCTGGGACTCCGAGGGCGAGCGACAAATGAGTCTCGCACAACTCTCCCTTCTTGATCCGCCCTCGACTTTTCAGATGATCGATCGTGCGGTCAGCCGGCATCGGCAGGCGCAGCAGGATCTGGAGGCGCAGCGGCTTTTCATCCAACGTAACGCCAAAGGCCGAAACGCTCGATCGGCCCGTTCCGCAGCGGGCAAGAAGGGATATGCCCTTGGAAAAGTGGATGGCAGCCGACGGTTGGAGGTCGTGAACTTCTACCAGCCCTGTACGCGGCTCTCGACCGAGAGCCTACTCAGCACCAGTCGACCTGCCGGCGGGCCTGGCAGCAAGGATTGCTTCATCGGGGGCCAGGGCTGGACGCCTGAACCCGTCTCCACGCGGTCGATGTGGTCAACAGTTCTGATCAAAGGGGATGTCTGGCAGCAGGTGCGTGCTGGCCTGCAATTCAAGGCTGTCCAGAATCCGAGGATTCAGGCTCATCTCGATTACCTCAAGACCAAACCCGGCACAGTCGATTTCTTGATGGCCCGCGCGGAGCCGTACCTTCACTATCTGATGGGTGAGCTCAAGCGTCAGAACCTGCCAGCGGATCTGGTCCTGGTGCCCATGATCGAAAGTGCCTTCCAGACCACAGCGCTCTCCCCCAAACAGGCAGCGGGACTCTGGCAGTTCGTTCCCAGCACCGGCCAACAGTACGGACTACAACTCAGCGATACCTATGATGGCCGTTACGATACGCACCTTGCCACCGGGGCCGCGCTGCGCTATCTGCGCTATCTGAACGGATTGTTCCATGGTGATTGGTTACTGACGCTTGCGGCCTACAATGCGGGTGAGGGAACCGTTACACGCGCCATACAGGCCAGCCGGCAGGCAGGTGGAACCGGCGCCTTCTGGGAGCTTGATCTTCCTCAGGAGACGCAGAACTACGTCGTGAAAATTCTGGTCCTCTCCAAAGTGATCGCCAACCCGGCGGCCTATGGGTTTTCACAAAGAAGCGCCGGAATGGGGGGCAGCCTGATGCGGGTCGAAGCCCAGCCGGATGTGAGGATTCAGGATCTCATTGTGCGCTCGGGGATAGCGCCTGCCGATTTCTTTCGCCTGAACCCCGCCTATCGTCCCGATATCCAGCCCCCACGCGAGGCGCATAACTTTCTCCTGCCGCTGGAAAAAGCCGAAGTCCTGATGGCCGCCAACCTCCGTGGGGCGAAGGTCTATGCCCCCAAACGCGTGATTGTGCAAAAAGGCGATACGCTTGAGGATCTTGCGCGCAAGCATGGTGTTTCCCAGATCAAACTCCTTGAGTTGAACAGCATAAGCCCCAAGTCGCCCTTAAAGCCCGGCCAGGAACTGCTGGTCCACGGCGTCTGACTTTGTCCTTCACCTCACCGCTCAGGTAGGATGGGATTTCGGTCTTTATCCTCAGGGTGAATGTGATGGCTCGATATGCAGCGTGTTTCCTTTTTGTGTCCCTTGTGAGCGTCTTGCTGGTGGCGCAGGCCGATACGATCGGTTCGGTCAATTACCGCTTCAAGTGGCTGGGTCCGAGCGACAAAATCGTGGTCGAAGCCTTTGATGATCCAACCGTTCGGGGTGTGACCTGTTATCTGTCGCGAGCCGAGACCGGCGGCTTCAAGGGCATGGTGGGCCTTGCCGAAAATCCGCCGAAGGCCTCGATTGCCTGCCGACAGATCGCGCCGGTTGCGCCTGAATCGCTGACGCAGCTCAAGCCCGGAGAGGAGGTCTTCAGCGCCCGGGCATCCGCCATCTTCAAGACCACTCAGGTGGTCCGCTTCTATGACAAGGCGCGTTCCGTTCTGGTGTATCTGACCTATACGGATCGGATTGTGGATGGAAGTCCGGATAATTCGATCAGCGTCGTTCCCTTGGTTGCCCAGGAACTCCTGGGGGCTAGCCCGCGTTAGTCCTGCCTGAATACAGGGAGAGGTTTTAACAGCAATGAGTTCGACGCATACCACCATGCTCATTGTGATGATGATCGCCTTTGCGGCGCCCTTGCTCGTCGAGATGGTGCCAAAAGTCGCTTTTCCCTCGGTAGTTGTCATGATCCTCTTGGGAATCATCGTCGGTCCCCAAGGTCTGGGATGGGCCGAAACGTATAGCGGACTTGATACCCTGGCGCGATTGGGACTCTCGTTTTTATTTTTTCTCGCAGGGCTTGAGGTCAATTACAAAACCATTCGTGGACGACCTTTGACATGGGCCATGCAGGGCTGGCTGATTTCCCTGGTGCTTGCCTTCACGATTACCGGATTACTGAAAATCGCGGGTCTAGTGAATCGAGTGGAATTGGTGGCTGCTGCCCTCGCCACCGGCAGTCTTGGCAGCCTGCTGCCGATTCTCAAGGAAGCCGACCTTCTGAGGACCCGCCTTGGTGTGTTTACGGTGGCAGCAGGCACGCTTGGGGAACTGGCGCCCCTCCTTCTGATTACGCTGGTGTTAAGTCCGGCAGGGGGGCAGGACGCCTTCATACGGCCATTGGGCGACCTTTTGGGCTATTTGGCGGTCCTGGTGCTCGGGGGCTATGTTGCCATCAAGGTGCGCCCCCCGCGTCTGATCCGCTCGCTGAAAGACTCGGTCAATGGCGGCTCTCAGCTTCCGGTCCGTCTTTCACTGCTGGTGCTGACGGCTCTGACCCTGCTCACCAATGAAATGGGCATGGAGTCGGTATTGGGCGCCCTGTGTGCGGGAATACTGGTGGGTTTGACGTTGAAAGGGGGTGCTGGCGAGGCGGTCAGGGCGAATCTTGAAGCCATTGGCTACGGACTGCTGATTCCGATTTTCTACATTCATGCCGGACTGACCTTCAATCTGGATGCCCTGATTCACTCCAAGGTGGCGCTCGCCAAGGTGCCGCTGTTCCTCATTCTGTTTTTTGTGATCAGAGGTATCCCGGTCTTGTTCTGCCGCAAGGACCTTCCCAAAGCCGATTGGATGCCGCTGGCCTTGATGTCATCCGCCACCTTGGCCCTGGTGGTGGCGATCAGTCACCTCGGGCTTGCCACACACCGCATGTCCGAGGATACCGCTGTTGCGCTGGTAAGCGCGGCCATGCTGGGCAAACTGCTGTTTCCAACCCTTGCGATCACCCTGCGCCGGTATCCACGTTTATCCGGGCCTCGGCGCCCTCATGAGTAGGGACGGGCGCATGCAGTCGGCGCCTTCCGGCCGACGTCTGAGGCTGGTGCTCGGGGATCAGCTCAATGCCCGCCACAGCTGGTTTTTGCATGTTGATCCTGAGGTGACCTATGTCCTCATGGAGGTGCGTCAAGAAACCGACTATGTGCGCCATCATGCCCAGAAGATTCTGGCGATTTTTGCAGCGATGCGCCGATTTGCCGATGACCTTCGAAAGGCAGGCCATGCGGTGATTTATCTCAAGATCAGCGACCCCAGCAACCAGCAGCAGATTGAGGCCAACCTTCAGCGGCTGATTCATGCCGGTCGCTTTGAGTCTCTGGAATATCTCTGGCCGGATGAATGGCGACTGGACGCGTGCCTTCGCAACCTGCATGGGTCGCTAGGAATTCCGGTGAGCGCCTGTGACACTGAGCACTTTCTGGCCCCGCGCGAGGCGGTTTGCCAGTTCTTTGGGACCCGTAAGCGCTGGGTGATGGAATATTTCTACCGGGATGTCCGAAAACGACTGGGGGTTCTTCTCGATGCCAATGGGGCACCTGAGGGCGGGGAGTGGAACCTTGATCATGCCAACCGCAAAGCCTGGCGCGGTCAACCGGAGGAACCCATTGACGCCCGGCCCATGCATGATCATGGCCCGCTTTGGGATGAAATTCTGGCGCAGGGCGTCTGCTTTATGGGCGACCCCTCGGCAGCGGCATTCAGGTGGCCGATTGATCGAAGCGAGGCACTGGCCCAGCTTGCGTACTTCGTTCGCGTGGTGCTGCCCCATTTCGGAGACTTCCAGGATGCCATGCATACCGGAACAGTGCATCTATTCCATTCGTTGCTGTCCTTTGCCTTGAATGTCAAATTACTGAATCCGAGGGAGGTGGTTGAGCGGGTTGAGGATGCCTATCGCCGAGGGCACTGTTCGCTGGCATCAGCGGAGGGTTACATTCGTCAGGTGATTGGTTGGCGCGAATATGTCAGGGGCGTTTATTGGGCCAAAATGCCGGGTTACCGGGACCTGAATACCTTTGGTCACGAGCGGGCCTTACCAGAGTGGTTCTGGAGTGGCGAGACCCAGATGGCCTGTCTTCGGCACAGCATCGGCCAGTCCTTATCGACCGCCTATGCACATCACATTCAGCGCCTGATGGTGATTGGCAACTTTGCGCTGCTCTCAGGGCTCCATCCCAAGGCCTTGCACGAGTGGTACCTCGGGATCTACATCGATGCCTTTGAGTGGGTTGAACTACCCAATACCTTGGGCATGAGCCAGCATGCCGATGGCGGTTTTCTCGCGACCAAACCCTATGTCTCATCGGCCGCCTATCTCGACCGGATGAGCGATTACTGCAAGACCTGTGCATATGACCGCAATGAGCGGTATTCCGATGACGCGTGTCCCTTCAATGCGCTTTATTGGGACTTCTTCATTCAACGGCAAGGGCACCTGGCCGCTAACCCAAGGCTCGGGATGACTTATCGACATCTGAATTCGATGACGACCGAGGAAAAAAGCCGAATTGAAGAGAAGGCCAAGCGATTGCTGGCTGACCTTAACGCCCTTTAGGAGAGGGCTCGAGCGGTAGATAGTGGTTGGCAATCTTCAGAAAGATCGGCAATAGAAAGAGCCAACTGATGCTGATGATCAGCAGGGTTTCAAGGGGATCGGCCATCTCCAGGGCGCCGAGTTCGAGCGCGCCGTACCAGGCCAGTGGCGCACACAGGGCGCCGATGACACCTGCCCCTATGGGATGCGCCTTCAAGGTTGCAAGGCCATGATTCAAGGTCATGGCAAAAGCCAGCCATGCTGCCATCAACCATCCGGGTATGACGGAAGGATGGACACTTCCAAGGTAATGAATCCAGCCCTGATTGACCATCAGACTCTCCCAGGCGCTCCCCAGGATCGCGACCATTAAAAGGGTTTTGATTTCAGCGGTCCGAGCCTGGCAGAGGAAAATGTGTAGAACGACGATCACCAGCGCCGTTAATCCTCCCATCCAGCCGAGAGATTGACCGGCAAGCAGGCTCGCGGCCAGCCAAGCCGTTGTGAAGAACAAGAGATTGGTTTTTGGGCCTTCGGGGCGGGGAATGTTCATCAGGATTTTTGGGAGAAACTCTCTTCTTCAAGCTGGCAAGTAACATCGCACTCTCCGGGTCAGAGAGACACCGCCCTGATTGTAAGCATTCGCTGAATCCCGTGCCGGAAATTTGTGCCAGCAGGCCGGATAAACATCAATGTGGCTCGATGGTTGGGCAAAACGGGCGTCTCACTCGGCCTCTGAATCAAAACTGAGAAACTAAAGGACGGCAAGGTTGGCCCAACAACCAAGGCGCTTGCTGCGCCTGTCGTGAGTGGCAGTGCCTGATTCAAAACTGGCAGTGAAAAGGCCCCGCTTTGGTGCGTTATTCATCGATGCCTTCTTTGAGCGCCTGACAGGTCGAGGCTTTTTAACTTGGCCCGTCTCTTGCTTCGATAGAGGCATGAAGACGCCAGACCCCAAACCGTTATTTAACGAAATGATCGCCGAGACCGGCGATGTTCGGTCGATTTATTCGGCCTATTTCGACTGGTTCAGGCAATGCCCCAACGGCTTTCTGGAGCGCAAGAGTCAGGAAGCAGAGTTGCTGTTCCGGCGTCTGGGCATCACGTTTGCGGTCTATGGGGAAGCCAGTGGGGGCGAGCGGCTGATTCCCTTCGATGTTGTGCCGCGGATTTTTGGTGCAACGGAGTGGCGGCGACTTGAAACCGGAATCAAGCAGCGGGTGAGGGCGCTCAATGCCTTCCTGCATGACATCTACCACGAGCAGGACATCATTCGCGCGGGCATCATGACCCGCGAGCAGGTGCTCGGCAATGCGATGTATCGCCCAGAGATGCAGGGCATTCACCTTCCCAATCAGGTCTATGCGCACATCGCAGGCATTGATCTGGTTCGAGTAAGTCCGGATGCGTGTTTTGTTCTCGAAGATAACCTTAGAACACCCTCCGGTGTCTCCTACATGCTCGAAAACCGCCGCACCATGATGCGCCTGTTTCCGGAGCTTTTTGCGACCCATGCGGTCGAGCCCGTCGAACATTACCCCTTGATGCTGCTCGACACCCTGAGGGAGTCTGCGCCTCCTGAGATTGAGGATCCTACGATCGTGGTGCTGACCCCAGGGGCCTATAACAGTGCTTATTTCGAGCATGCGTTCCTGGCCAGCCAGATGGGTGTTGAACTGGTGGAAGGGCAGGATCTTTTTGTGCGGGATGACATGGTGTACATGCACACCACCGAGGGACCGAAACGGGTGCATGTGATCTACCGGCGAGTCGATGATGACTTTCTCGATCCGCTGGCCTTTCGGGCGGACTCAATGCTCGGAGTACCCGGCTTAATGCGTGCCTACTGCCAAGGCCATGTGATTCTCGCCAATGGGGTAGGGACTGGTGTTGCCGATGACAAGTCCACTTATCTCTTCGTGCCGGACATGATTCGCTTCTATCTGGGCGAGGAACCCATACTGTCCAACGTTCCAACCTGGCGCCTTGAGCACCGGGATGAGCGCCAGTATGTCCTCGAACATCTGGATGAGCTGGTGGTCAAGGAAGTCCAGGGTTCAGGTGGCTATGGCATGTTGGTCGGCCCGACCAGCACCCGGGCAGAAATTGACGCATACCGGTTACGGATTCTCGATGATCCGGGCAATTTCATCGCCCAGCCCACCTTGGCACTTTCCAGTTGTCCAACCCTGGTCGATCAGGGGGTCGCCCCGCGACATGTTGATCTACGTCCATTCGTTCTCTCGGGCAAGGCGATACGGCTGGTGCCGGGCGGCCTGACTCGGGTGGCTTTGAAAGAGGGCTCTTTGGTCGTCAACTCCTCGCAAGGCGGTGGCACCAAGGATACCTGGGTCCTTGAGGAGTAAAGCCCATGTTGTCACGCACTGCAGAAAACCTGTACTGGATGGCGCGTCATATCGAGCGCGCTGAAAATACCGCGCGCATTCTGGATGTGGCCCATCGATCGGCGCTGTTGCCCTTGGATTTGGCAGGAGCCGAAGCTTTCTTGTGGTATGCCCCCCTGAATATCACCGGGTGTGCGGCAGGCTACGAGCAAACCTATGGGCTTGCCAGAAGAGCCGAAGTTACCCACTACATGACGCTGGATCCTGACAATCCATCCAGTATCTACAGTTGCCTCTATCAGGCTCGGGAGAACGCCCGATCAGTCCGAGGTGCGATCACCAGCGAGATGTGGGAGGTGATCAATGCCACGTGGCTGGAAATTGAGCGCATTGCCCGGGAAGAGCCTGACGTGGCCGGAACCGAGCTGTTTGACTGGGTCAAGGAACGCTCTCATTTGTTTCGCGGTGTCACTTTGGGGACCATCATCAAGGATATTGCCCTCAGTTTCGTGAGATTGGGGACCTTTCTGGAGCGGGCCGACAATACGGCTCGAATTCTCGACGTCAAGTACCATATCCTGTTGCCCAGTGTTCATGATGTCGGCGGTGCGGCCGATTACTACCAGTGGGGGTCCTTGTTGAAATCTGTCAGCGCATTTGAGGCCTATCGAAAGATTTACAAGGATGTGATTTCCCCTTTGAGAGTGGCTGAATTGTTTATTCTTCGCGATGATATGCCGCGCTCGTTGCATGCCTGTATGAACGAGGTGGAGACCGCGCTGGGATTCATCAATGGCGGTTCGGGGCGAGAGTCACGACGGCTTGCCGGCGAAATGCATGCCAGCCTTCACTTCGGCCGGATCGAGGATGTGTTTACCCGCGGCCTCCATGAGTATCTGACCGACTTTCTGGCCGCGACCGATCAACTCAGTCGTGAAATCAAAACGGCCTATCTTTCGCGGCGGGCGCTCGATGAACCGATGGCTTACCGGCAGGTGGCCTGAGTGCCCCATTAAAAATTTACTATGACTTATTGCGTCGCCCTCAAACTGAATAGCGGTCTGGTCTTCGCCTCCGACTCGAGAACCAATGCCGGGGTTGACCAGGTGTCCTGCTTCAAGAAGATGCGGACTTTCGTCAAGGCGCAAGATCGCGTGATCGTGATCTTGAGTTCCGGAAATCTGTCGATTACCCAAAGCGCCATCAATCACCTCGAGCAACAAGGCCTGCATCCGGAGCAACGCAATATCTGGAATGTGGACTCGATGTTTGATGTGGCACAGCTGCTTGGGGAGAGCCTGCGACAAGTCCGATATCACGATGGAGTGTTTTTGGCGCAGAGTAACGTGGATGCCGGTGCCAATTTCATCGTCGGTGGCCAGATTCGGGGTGAGCGCATGCGCCTGTGTCTGGTCTATGCAGAGGGTAATTTCATCGAAGCGGGAGAGGAAACCCCGTTTTTTCAGATCGGCGAAACCAAGTACGGCAAGCCGATCCTGGATCGGGTCATCCGCCCGGAAACCTCACTTGATGAAGTCGTCAAATGTGTGTTGGTTTCGTTTGATTCGACCATGCGGAGCAATCTGTCGGTGGGATTTCCGATCGATCTTGCCTGCTATCAGGCCTCCAGCCTGGAATTGGGCATCAACCAGCACATCACACAGGACGATGCCTACTTTTCTCAGATCAGCAAACGCTGGAGTGATGGGCTGCGAGGCGTTTTTGCCTCTCTGCCAGCCCCTGATTGGCTAAATCCTTAAGATTCCCAGGGATGGGGCAGGGCCGATGACGATTCGTGTTGCGCTTCATCACACGACACACTACCGATTTGATCGCCGGGTTTCCCTCTCGCCGCACGAGGTGCGCCTGCGGCCGGCCGCCCATTGCCGAACCCCCATTCATGCCTATTCGCTGACGGTTCGCCCGGCGGAGCACTTCATTCATTGGCAGCAAGATGCCTATGGTAATTTTGTGGCCCGCGTGCATGTCCCGGATCCGACGTCTGAATTTGAGATTCGCGTCGATCTGATTGCCGATATCACGGCTATCAACCCCTTTGATTTTTTTATTGAGGGCTTTGCTGAACGATTCCCCTTCGCCTATCCAGAACCCCTGAAAGAGGAGTTGGGACCTGCCTTGAAAAGAGATGCCCATGGGGCTCTGTTTGAGGCGTTTGTCAGGCAGCTTGAGGAAGAATTGGTCGTTGGTACCCCCATCACGCAGGCCCTGGTCTACATCAATCAAAGGGTCGCTGAGACCGTCGCCTACCTCATACGGCTCGAGCCGGGTGTTCAGGCCCCCGAGGTCACGCTGACGCGCGGTTCCGGGTCGTGTCGCGACAGTGCCTGGCTGCTGGTCCAGCTGCTCCGGCACTTCGGCATTGCTGCCCGCTTTGTTTCGGGTTACCTGATTCAACTCAAGGCGGATGAGAAACCACTGGAGGGACCGGAAGGACCCGCCTCGGACTTCACGGATCTGCATGCCTGGTGTGAGGCCTTCATTCCCGGGGCAGGCTGGATAGGGATGGATGCGACATCCGGACTTCTGGCTGGAGAGGGGCATATTCCGCTGGCGGTCTCGGCGGTGCCAACCTCGGCGGCGCCGGTAACCGGGATGACAGGGATTTGTGAGGCGACCCTCGAGTTCTCGATGCGCGTTGAGCGGATTTACGAAACGCCAAGGACAACGTCACCCTACAGCGCATCGGTCTGGCAATCGATCCGCGAGTGTGGGACCGCGGTGGATCAGGCGCTCAGCGCGATGGATGTTCGCTTGACGCAAGGCGGGGAGCCGACGTTTGTCTCCGCCGATGACATGGCTGCTGCTGAATGGAACACCGAGGCCCTGGGGCCCGGCAAGTGGCTGAAGGGGCAAGAACTGATCCGCGGGCTTGAATACGCCTTTGCACCCGGTGCGCTACTTCATTACGGCCAGGGCAAGTGGTATCCGGGTGAGCCATTGCCGCGTTGGGCACTGAGTCTTTTCTGGCGTAAGGACGGTGTCCCGCTCTGGAAGGATCGATCACTGCTGAATCCCGTGCCAAATGCCCGCCTCGATGGCCGATTTGTCAGGGATTTTGCCTGCCATCTTGCAGAGGCACTGAACCTTAATCAAAACGACCTGATTCCGGCCTTTGAGAACCCATGGCAAGCCATGGAGGCGGAGATGAATCTCCCCTCGAATCTCGATCTTGATACCTTCGACCTTGAGAATGCAGATGTCCGGAAGGGACTGGTCAAATCACTGACTGCAGGCCTTTCACGTGAGGTGGGTCTGGTGTTGCCACTCAAGGGTGATGGAGCAGGCCTTCGTTGGCAATCCAGCCGGTGGCCGCTTCGGCAGGACCGTCTTTACCTGATGCCCGGAGATTCACCGATGGGGCTGAGGCTTCCTCTGGGCAGTTTGCCCTGGGTGGCGCCGGACGAGGTTGAGCTGACTTTTCCAAGGGACCCCTTTTCACCAGAACCTCCCTTTCCTGAACGTGCTGATATCCGGCGACCGGGCAAGGCGCGCTCACCGGTCGATCGGCCAAAACCTGGTGAGGTCATTCGGACGGCACTGTGCATTGAAATCCGCGAGGGCATCTTGCATCTCTTCCTCCCGCCACTGGACCATCTGGAGGACTATCTCGCCCTATTGAGTGCCATTGAAAGGGTAGCAGTCAGGCACACCAGTGCGCTTCGAATTGAAGGGTATCCACCGCCTAAGGATTCTCGACTGGAGTCGATGTCGGTGACGCCAGACCCGGGGGTTCTGGAAGTCAATATTCATCCCTCATCGGACTGGCAAACTCTTGAGAAGCGAACACAATGCCTTTATTCAGTGGCGCGTAACTGCGGTCTGGTCGCCGAGAAATTCATGATGGATGGGCGGCATATCGGCACCGGGGGTGGTAACCACATCACGCTGGGTGCGGCATCACCGGCGGACAGCCCCTTTCTGAGGCGGCCCGATCTTTTGGTCAGTCTTCTCACCTACTGGCAGCAGCATCCCAGTCTCTCCTACCTGTTTTCCGGTCAGTTTGTCGGTCCGACCTCGCAGGCACCGCGTGTGGATGAGGCCCGCGATGACCAACTGTATGAATTGGAGATCGCCATTCAGCAGGCCCGGGAGACGCTATTGCCGGGCCTGGAAACACGGGCACCCTGGCGGGTGGACCGACTGTTCCGAAATCTTCTGATCGACATCACGGGCAATACCCATCGGGCTGAATTCTGTATTGACAAGCTTTATGACCCGAACAGCGCAATCGGACGTCAGGGGCTCTTGGAACTTCGGGCCTTTGAAATGCCACCGCACTACCAGATGTCGCTGGTTCAGGCCCTTCTGATTCGAGCGCTAATTGCCCGATTCTGGAAGACACCGCTGGACACGGACCTCATTCCTTGGGGAACGCAATTGCATGACCGGTTCATGCTCCCCTTCTTCATCGAGGCCGATATCCGGGCGGTGGTGCAGGATCTCAACCGCGATGGCCATGCGTTTGATGCGGACTGGCTGCAGCCCTTCCTTGCGTTTCGTTTTCCCTGTTATGGCCAGGTGGTCTATGAGGGGATTGAGCTAACGCTACGGCAAGCGATTGAACCCTGGCATGTGCTGGGTGAAGAGATCGCGCAGGGTCGCAGTGCGCGCTTTGTCGATTCCTCCGTAGAACGACTGGAAGTTCGGGTGAGAGGCCTTCTCAGTCAGCAGTACCGGGTGCTTTGTAATGGCCGCGAACTCCCCTTGCATCCCACGGGAACACCCGGTGAGTCTGTGGCCGGCGTCCGCTTCAAGGCCTGGTCTCCCCCATCTGCGCTGCACCCAACCATCGGCATTCAGACGCCTTTGGTGTTTGACCTCTATGATGTCTGGAACCGCCGCTCGATGGGTGGCTTTACCTATCATACGGTGCACCCCGGAGGTCGCAACCATGATCGCTTTCCGATTAACGCGGGCGAAGCGGAGGCCAGGCGCCGCGCTCGGTTCTGGGATCATGGCCATAACCCGGGGTTCATGGAACCGATCAGACACAGCCTCAATCCGAAATTCCCCATGACCCTTGATCTTCGATGGAACCCCCACGTGACTGACCGGAGCCCGCAATGAGTCTTTCGACTTCGACACCCCGTTTTGGCGATAAGCGCAACTCCGACTTTTTTGAGGAGGCATTGCCGTGTCTTTTGGAAGAAAGAGACCGCTCGGGTCTGACGGAGATGATTGGTGAAATTGAAGCGCTGATGATCAGTGTCGAGCCGGGTAACTCGGTGGAGTATATTGCCGAATTGGCCTTCATGACGCCCTACCATTACCTGGTCACGCTCGATAGTGCCAATCACCAGACGCATGTGCTGAGGATCGATATGCAGTCTCCGGACATCCTGCTGCGAGAACCCAAGCGGCCGGATTTCACGGATATCTTCAGGAGTCTGAATGACCTCTATCCGGTGGGTGCGCGACGACCTCACAGTCGCTACCTTGGCGAGATCCTGCGCTGTCAGGATCGTCATCAGGTCGTCGCCCAGCAAATGGAGCGCGCCTTCAGGTTCTTTCAGGTCGGCCAGTTGGCCGATCTGGATCTGCCATTGAATGTGTCTCTCTCTAAGCCATCCCCCTATACCCAGAATGTCGTGGGATACATGGAGCGGGCCTCGGATCAGATCAGGGTGTATCAGCACGGCGAATGCACGCTCTCGCGCGCCGCTCAGGCCGCAAGCGAGCGGGGCAAGGAAATGCAGGAGCGACTCGGCATCAATGAATTGCTCTGCCCGATCGATCACCTGGCAACTCGAGTCTACAGCCAGAACCGCGAGGTGGCTTTGCTTGAATATCTGGCACTGTCGAGTTACTACTATTGGGGAAGCTATGACATCACCGATCAGAATTCATCCACCAACGTGACCAAAAGTATTCGCAATGTGCCGGAGTCCCTGAGCCCGGCCAAGGTTTTCACGGCCGGCAATCAGCCCTATTGCCTGAGTCACCTGGATCACCTGCCAAGTCCCACGGAAACCTTTGTGAGGAACTATGGGCCAAGACTTCATCATCTTGCGGTGGAGGTCAAAGACGGACAGCGCGGCGGCAAGGAATACATCGATGTGGTCGTCGATGCGATCCGGGGGCAGGGAAAAGGATTTTTGCTGGATACCGTTGGTTCCCGCAGCGAGGGGCTGAAGCAGGTCTTTTCATCGGCCTCCGAGTTTTCCTCATTGATCATCGAATATGTTCAGCGGTTTGGTGATTTTGAAGGGTTCTTCACAAAGGACAATGTCGCCAAGCTCACCTATGCAGCAGGGCAGGACGCAGGGGTCAGGTCCCCGCTGGGATGATGGATGCGACATCGCTCGAGCGTCTCAGCGCCCTTGCCTGTGGTCTTGCCCATGAGGCCGGGATTGCCATTCTTACCGTTTATGAACGGGAGGTGGACGTCCTTGAGAAGGAGGATCGGACGCCGCTGACCGAGGCCGACCTGCTGGCCCATCAACACATTGAGACAGGGCTTCTTGAGGCCGGTCCCTTCCCGGTACTTTCTGAAGAATCTTCTAAAAAAAACATTGAAAGCCGGGCAGAATGGGAGACCTACTGGTTGGTTGATCCCCTCGACGGCACCCGGGAGTTTCTCAAACGCAATGGCGAATTCACCGTGAATATCGCGCTGATCCATCGCCATGAACCGGTGATCGGGGTGGTCCATGCGCCGGTGAGCGGTGAGATTTATTTTGCCCACCGGGGCAGCGGTTCCTTCAAGTGCCGATGGGGTGAGCCTGCAAAGGCCATTCGCACGCAATGCCCGCCGTCATCGCCCTTGCGGGTACTCGGCAGCCGATCCCATGCCTCCGCTGCATTCTCCGACTACCTGCCCCGTCTTGGGACGTGTGAGTTGACCTCGGTTGGAAGTTCGCTCAAGTTCCTAAGGGTTGCAGAAGGGCTGGCGGATTTGTACCCACGATTAGGACCTACCTCTGAGTGGGATACGGCGGCCGCCCAGTGTGTTCTGGTTGAAGCGGGGGGCGCGGTCGTCGATCTGCAGGGCGCACCCCTGCGTTACAACACCCGTGAGACCCTCTTGAATCCTTTTTTTCTGGCCTATGGTGATCCGGCGGTTTCATGGCCGCTTGATCCTGTCTGAGACGCCAGCTTGCGGTCAGTCCTTGCTAGAATCGCGCTCGAGCGATCAGTACAGGAAGCGTCTTCGTGAAAATCATCATTCTGGGTGCCGGGCAGGTTGGCAGCAGTCTCGTGGCAAGTTTGTCGACCGAGAACAACGATCTGATTGTGGTGGACAGTAACTCTGAGCAACTGGAGCGCCTGCAGACCCGTTTTGATATTCGGACCGTGCAGGGCAGTGCTGCCCACCCGACGGTCCTTCAAAATGCCGGCGCCCAGGAGGCGGACCTCCTGATTGCCGCGACCAGCGATGACGAGACCAATATGCTGGCCTGTCAGATGGCCGATATTCTCTTCAAGGTTCCAACCAAGATCGCCCGAGTGCGGGCCATGGAGTATTTCGCCTACCCCGGACTCTTTTCGCCAGAGACCATTCCGATCGATTTTGTGATTAGTCCCGAGCAGATCATTACCCAGCATATCGGTCGCTTGCTGGAATATCCTGGCGCAACCCAGGTCCTTGACTTTGCAGAGGGTCGGGTTCGCATGGTCTCTGTGAGGGCGGTTCGAGGCGGGCCGATGGTCGGACGGGAGGTTCGCGAGTTGCACCAGCATGTGCCGAACTTCCATGCCCGAATCGCAGCGATCTTCAGGGATGGCCAACCCATTGCGCCCAATGGCCGGACCATCATTAATGATGGTGATGAAGTCTTCTTTCTCGCGACCTCCGAGGAAATTAAAAAGGTCATGCAGGAGCTTCGAAGGGAAGAGAAACCCTACAAGCGTCTGGTTTTCGCTGGTGGCGGGCATGTCGGCAAGCGGGTTGCGCTTGCGCTTCAAAATCACTATCAGGTCAAGATTATCGAGCGGGATCCTTCAAGGGCCGAAAAGATTGCCGCAGAACTCCACCACACGACCGTGCTTGTGGGCGATGCCTCGGACAAAGAGCTGCTGCTAAGTGAGAGTGTTGACTCAGTGGATGTGTTCTGTGCCATCACCAACAACGATGAGGCCAATATTCTCTCCTCCATGCTGGCCAAACGCCTGGGCGCGCGGCGGGTCATTTGCCTCATCAATCGCGATGCCTATGCCGATATTGTGGATGCATCGTATGTTGATCTGGTGATTTCGCCTCAACAGGCCACCATCAGCGCTTTGCTGCGCTACATCCGAAAGGGCGATATTGCTCAGGTTCATTCCTTGCGCCATGGCTCCTCTGAGGCTATCGAGGTCATCGCCCATGGTGCAGCCGGGCGATCCAAGGTGATTGGCGTTCCCATCAAGCAGATCCGGATTCCCGAGGGCGTGGTGATGGGGGCGCTGGTGCGAGATGAAGAAGTCCTTCAGGTCCACCACGATACCGTGATTGAAGATGGCGACCATGTCATCATGTTCCTTTTGGACAAAAAACTGATTCCGGCGGTTGAGCGAATCTTCCAGGAGACCGCGGAGCCCTGATTTTCCTAGATTCTGAATGACTCACTCAAGGCACCAGGCATTGTATGACCACGATTAAACGCATGGATCCCAAACAGGCCCACGAGGCCCTGATGCGCAGTCAGGCTGCGCTCTTCATCGATGTCCGTGACCCGGTTGAAGCCAAGTTTGTGGGTAATCCCATAGGGGCCAGAAATATTCCGTGGAAATTCGCCCCCGAGATGCGCCTGAACCCGGATTTCCTGAAAGAGGTCCAATCGCTCGCGGGCCTTGATACGCCGATTTTTTTGCTGTGCCGAAGTGGGCAGCGATCCTTGCAGGCTGCTGAATTTCTGAAGGCCAAGGGATTCACTCATCTGGTGAATATCGAAGAGGGATTTGAAGG
>CAYLUS010000018.1:0-41705 GCA_964386975.1 uncultured Methylococcus sp. | reverse complement strand
CGAGCAACGCCACCTCTGAGAAAAAAGATAAAATCGTAGTGGCAGGACCGACTGCTTCAGACGAGATTCAAATCAACAGCAGGCTCATGCGTGAGGGCATCCATCATGATCTCTTATGCCCTGTAGCCTGCCATTAACCACCCATACTCATGAAAACAAGAAGAATTCTTATCGCATGCTTGGCTCTTGTTGCTGCTTACAGCGCGGCGACCCATGCGAATACTGCCAGCGCCGCACGCGCAAAGAGAACGGTTGTCATCGTTTCCGGTGGAATGGCGGTTTCCCCTTTCACAACCCCCACAGATGCGTGCAAGACAGGTTATGCAGCAGGCAATACGGATACCTTTCTAAGGCAATACTTACGCGAGCAAGGCTATGAGCGCGTTTTCACCTCACCCGCCATGGCTGGATTCGGCGAGGTACCTGCGACCGGCGATGACATGATTGGCCCCTTCGGTGACTGCCCAAAAGCGCTACCACAGTACATGACGGTTAACTCTTCCGGCGACATTCAGTTGGCAGGAGTTAGTCTGGCCAATTTCGTGAACTACATCGGCAAGAAATACGGAATCAGAAAAGTTGATCTTGTCGCTCACTCCATGGGAGGGCTTTTCTCTCGATCTGCGATCAAATACCTCAGGGATACAAAATCAAAAGTAAAAGTGCGTTCACTGACAACACTCGGAACGCCCTGGCAGGGTGCGGCATTAGCAAACCCCACAGATCCGAATGATCCCCGGTCAGGGTGTGATGGACAGGAAGCCTGCATCAATCTCATCAAGGTATTCGGTGCCTCGGCACCCAACATTTTGCTGGGTCTTGGAAGACAGCAGATGGATGCGCTGAATGCCTATAACGCAGGGGTTTTGGATCGGATTCCCGTGACTTTGATAGCCGGTAATGCGTTTAAGAAGGTGGGAGGCAGTAAAGATATCTGGCCCAATGATGGAACCGTCAATGTATCCAGTGCCCTTGCAGAGGATTTACCCGATTCAATCATCAGACACCGGACTTGTTACCTGTTTGAGGGGGGCACGCATCATATCTATACCGCTCAAAATGCCAACCCGCCATTACCGATCGAAACCGCCATCACCTGGAATTCCCAAGTCGGGAACTGGGTTACCCGTGCGCTGGATAATGCGGATTTTGCACTGAATCAACCCAATCGCCAGAACTGCAACTAAAACTAACCATCACCCGGAATCGGCAGGGTCTTGCAACTCTCAACCATATTCAAGCCCTGCCCGCTCCCAACTTCCAACAATACCCAGACTGGCAATTCACAGCATCAAGAGGAAGTCATCACGGATCGCTTGCATTTCGATTGCATGGCTCTCAGACGAGCATCCTTTCGGATCCAATATGTCTGACTTTGGATGGCCTTATCGGAGATAGGCGCGGACTTTTTTCTCAGGTCATTGCAAAATGGTGGCATCACCCCAAAAAAAAGCCAGCACGAATGCTGGCTTTTTTCCTGCAGGCCTTAACGCCTATTCGGTCGGGAACCGCTTATTAGGATAAGCCGGAAGTCTAGGCATCTCGATCTTCGGGAACTGGCCTGAAAGACTATTCAAGAAGCTGACGATGTCTGCCACCTGCTCACCACTCAGTTCCTTGTTGAGCTGGGTCTTGGCCATGACGCGGACAGCTTCATCCAGTGTTTCAACCTTGCCGTTGTGGAAGTAAGGTGCGGTCAGAGCGATATTCCTCAAGGTCGGGACCTTGAAGAGATGACGGTCAGCATCATTCTTGGTGGCCTCATAGCGGCCCATATCTTCCATGAAGCTGTATTTGGCCTCCATGACACCGTTTTCAAAGGTCGGGAATTTCTGGTAGAAACCCGTGCCCTCAGGGAGTTGTGGGCCATTGAAAGCAGGGCCTGAATGGCAACCCACACAGCCGACTTCGGCGAAAGTATTCATGCCTCTCACCTGCTGATCGTTCAAGGCCGACTTGTCACCCGAAACATAGCGGTCGAAGGGACTATTGGGCGTAATCAACGTTCTTTCATAGGCTGCGATTGCCTTGACAGCATTATCTGCCGTCACCGCGTCATCTGAACCGAAGGCGCTAGCAAAGGCCTTGGTGTATTCAGGCATCTGCTTTAGCCGAGCGACCACATCATCCCAGCTCTTCATGCCCATTTCGCCGGGATTGGTCACAGGACCCTTGGCCTGAGCTTCAAGGCTCGGTGCGCGGCCGTCCCAGAATTGAACAGAGTTGAAAGCCGAATTGTAAACCGAAGGAGCGCCACGTCCACCCACCTGGTTCTTGACACCGATCGAGCCAGGGCGACTATCATCACCGCCAGCCATCACGTTGTGGCAGGAATTACAGGAAACCAGGCCGTTCGAAGAAAGACGTGGGTCGTGGTAGAGCATCTTGCCCAGTTCGACCTTCGCAGGCGTTGTCGGATTGCTCGCAGGCTCGGGGGCCTTGGAAGGAAGCGCCTGCCACTCAACAGCGGCAACAGACATCGACAGTGCCGCCAGGGCCGTAGCCCCAATCAGCCGTTTGATCTCAAACATGCGTTATACCTCCTGAAACTCGAATGCGATTTGAAGTTCTTATACGATACGGCAACTGAGGCCGGATCCAGACTTAACGGGTTCTTATAGACAAATCGAGACCCGTTTGCAACCCGTATTCCCTCGTCTTTCATGCGCTTCGGGCCTCTTGGCAAAAAGAGACCCGTCACGAGGACGGGTCTAAAGATAGAGAGGAAGAACCACTAATTTCGACACGAGGCTCTCTCTGTAGTTCACTCCAACACATTGATTTTTCGTTTGCCGATTTAAACCATGAACCTACCCGCCCTCATCATCAGCCAGGCGGCTTTGGAGCAGACCCTCAAAGACGCCGCCTGCTCCCCCCGTCGCCGCAAAAACCTGAATGTTCATCAAGAGCTTGAGGCCCCGGTTCAGCGGCTCTTCAATGCCATGGAACCGGGCACGTATATTCGGGTGCATCGGCATGCCCGCCCGAATGGCTGGGAACTTATGCTCTGCATGGCAGGGCACTTCAGCGTGCTTCTGTTTGAGAATGACGGCTGCGTTCGAGAACGCATCGATCTGCATGCCGAGGGTCCTCTGCGTGGCGTAGAAGTGCCTCCCAACACCTGGCATACCGTCATTTCTCGGTCCCATGGAACCCTCATGTTCGAAGTCAAAGAGGGTCCCTACCAGCCGCTGGATGACAAGGATTTCGCACCATGGATGCCGGACGAGGCGTCCCCTTCGACTTCACTCGCCCTTCAGCGGCTTGAATCCGCGCAGCCGGGTGATTATCCGATGGGTCAAATCGCCCCCTAGCAAGCGTACCCGGGGCGTGGCGCATCAAATTTCACGCCCAGGCCCTGCCCTCAATCGGGGTCATACCAGTTGGCAAGCCAATTTTGGGGCTGTTACACTCGGTCCAGCCCAAGGGGCCCAAGACTCTCTCTATCCGCCGCCACCGAACCTGACTATGAATTCATTTCTCCGCATGGCGCCCATGCTCCTGCTCAAGGCTACGGTTTGCCTATTGGTTTTCGGCGCCTTGATGGACGGATGCGCGTCCAAGAAGCCACCAGAAAAGGCCAAGACCCCTGCTGAGATTGCCGCTGAAAATCAGGCCAGAAACCAGAGTGTCGAGCCTATATTCGAGGCACGGGTTCAAGCGATCAGCCGCAAGAACCGCATCTTGACGCTCAAGTTCAATGACGAAAAAGTAGCCAAAGTGAACGCTGGAAGCAGCGTCAGGAACTTCGAAGCGGTCGGTGTTGGCGATTCAATCAAGGCCCGCTTCAGCGATACCGTCGAGGTCTTTGTGGCTACCCCCCAGGGTAAACCGGCTTGGGAGGAAATCAAGGAAATCAAGAAAGCACCGAAAGGCACCCGGCCCGGAACCGCCATCATTCGCCCTTACGAACTCAGTGGCACCGTTCAGTCCGTGGATGCTTCATCACGGCGCTTACTGATCAAGAGTGCACAGGGCAAGTTGTTCGCCGTAGTGGGGCGCCCCGACATCCGACGATTTGCGGAGATCAAGACCGGAGATCTGGTCATTGCGCGCCTAACCGATGTGCAAAGCCTTGAGATTCTTCCGGCCCCCAAGGCAACTTCCGCTATGCGTCCTGCCCGTCGCCGCTAGAAGTCTTTGAGTCTCATACCATTGGCCTGGCCCCTTTGATCTCTGCAAAGGCGGCAAGGGCCAGACTCCGGCTTTCTTTGAGGTCGACCAACGGCAAGGGATAATCAACGCCCAAGCGAACGCCCCAAGCATCAAGATCCGTGGCTGACGCCATCCAGGGGCTGTGGATGAACCGATCAGGAAGACCCCGTATTTCAGGCACCCACTGACGCACATAAGTGCCCTTGGGATCGAAGCGTTCGCCTTGCAAAACGGGGTTGAAAATGCGGAAAAAAGGCGCCGCATCAGCCCCACAGCCCGCTGTCCATTGCCAACCCAGCGTATTGCTGGCGAGGTCTGCATCGACGAGGGTATCCCAGAACCAATCGGCTCCCGTGCGCCAATTAACACGGAGATTTTTCGTAAGCAGCGAAGCGGTGATCATCCGGACTCGGTTGTGCATCCAGCCGCTGTGCCAGAGCTCCCGCATTCCTGCATCAATGATGGGAAAACCGGTCAAGCCCCTCTGCCATCGCCTCAGCACCTCAGGGTCGGGATGTACCCAAGGGAATGCATTGAACCGCCCATCCAGGGGATGCGCTGAAGTGTTGGGAAAGTGGTAAAGGAGGTGGTAGGCAAATTCTCGCCAGCCCAACTCTTTGAGGAAACAAGCAGGGCCCCGACCAAAAGCATCGGTTTTAAGGTGAACCGCATGAAAGAGCTGTCGGGGAGAGACCTCTCCGAAATGCAGATGCGGGGAAAGCCTTGAGGTTCCCTGCGTGTATGGCAAGTTACGACTTTCATCGTAATCGCTTGCAATGGCCGCCAGGAAGCCTTCCAGTTGATCATGTGCAGCGAGCTCACCGACTCTCCAGTGCTGATAAAAGCCGCGATCCCATGGGATTTTGGGCAACAACTCAAGGGCCTCAAGGGCCAGTGTCTGGGTCGCCGGAGGCGCTGATGGGAAACACGTCGGCACAGGCAAAGGCCCAGAAGGAATACCCCGTGCCCGGACTGCATTCCAGAATGGGGTAAATACGCGGTAGGGCTCCCCTTCTCGCCGAACAACCTCCCAAGGTTCAAAAAGAAGTGCCGAATTGAAGGTTCTGACTTCAACCCCAGCCTGTTTAAGTGCGGCCTTGATGTCTGCATCCCTTGCTATCCCTCCTGGTGTATAGCGCCGGTTCCAGACTACAAGTCCTGCGGACAGCTCAACTGCAAGTTCGGTCAGGACTTTGAGCGGGTCCCCTCGGCGGATGATCAGGGGCAAGCCGACTTCTGCGAGCCGATGTTTGAGATCAGCCAGGCTATGGTGCAGCCACCAACGGCTGGCGCTCCCACGACCCAAGATGCCATCAGGGGCATCCTCCTCGATGTAAAGAGGAAGCAGTTGCTGGGTGCGTTGACAAGCCTCGGTCAGTGCCGGCTGATCAGCAAGACGCAGGTCCTGCCTGAACCAGACAATTGCCGTCTGGGTCATGGGCCGGGCGCAGACCCGATCCCGCAGGCACCCGATTCACAGCGACGCTTGAAATGCCAGCTAGCGAACTTTGAGTAGAACCAATCCATCAGGCCGACCAGACCCATACCCCGGGCCAGCCGCGATACCCACCGATAGCCAGGAAGTTGTGACCAAAGCGCCACAAAACCGTCAGCACCCGTATGCATGTTCCCCTCCGCGTCCATGACATGAAACCGGCGCATGGCCTGCTCCTGAGTAATTCCATAGGAGGCGAGATCGACGCCGGCAACAGACACATCCAGCCAGTCAATGGCCCCAATTGCTTGAAGACCCCGGTAGTGTGCAATTTCCCGACTGCAGAGCGGACAGCCGCCGTCAAAAAACACTATATAGCTCGTATCTGACATCACAGATTACCTCATGAGTAGCAGTTGGTTAGCTCGTCATGGAACCAGTTACACGGATTCTTGGTCTTCCATGCATCATTAACAAGGACAGGGGATAACCCTTGAAAGTTCATCATCTCAGCCGAAGCCAATTTATTCCCATCTCGCTTGAGGAGGCGTGGCCCTTTTTTTCCACACCCCGAAACCTTGAGGCCATCACACCGGGGTTTCTGCATTTCCGGATTTTGTCTGAGGTACCCGATGAAATTTACTCCGGGCTCATCATTTCCTACAAAATTGCCGCACTCCTCTCCATACCGATGACCTGGGTCACTGAAATCAAACACGTCGTCCCTTTGCGGCAGTTTGTGGATGAACAGCGCCTTGGACCCTTCCGTTTCTGGTTTCACGAGCACCGATTCACACCGGTTGAGGGCGGTATCGTCATGGATGACCTTGTCACCTATGCGATGCCCATGGGCGTGCTCGGAGAGATTGCGCACCGTCTCCTGATCAAAAGAAGGCTTGAGACCATCTTTGATTTTCGTCGTACAACCATCACCGGGCTATGGACGGCCCATGCCGGGATTTCTGAGCAACCATCACATAGTTGACGGCAAGCGACTCGACCTGCCGAAATCGGCGCGTCACGGGATTTAGCGTTACCCCGGTCGCCCCGAGGAGGTTTAAACCATTGGCTTGCAGCAAGGCTTGAAGCTCAGGGGGCTTGATGAATTTCCCCCACTGGTGTGTCCCCCGAGGCAGCCATCTCAGCACATATTCCGCGCCAACAATGGCAAGAAAGAATGCGCGCCAACTCCGATTCAAGGTCGCAACGCACATGATGCCCTGAGGTCGAACCAGCGCGGAAGAAACCTGCATGAAAAGGGGCACATCGCTGACATGTTCGATGACTTCCATGTTCAGTACGACGTCAAATGTGCCCATTTCAGCGGACAGTGACTCCACGGTCCCTACCCGGTAGTCAATCGAGAGCGACTGACTCCGTGCGTGCGATCTTGCAATTTCAATATTGCCGTTGACCATATCGATGCCAGTGACCTCGGCCCCCAACCGCGCCATGGCCTCACTCAGGATCCCCCCGCCACATCCAATATCCAGAACACGAACTCCGTTGAGCAATCGCCCATCCTCGGAAACCCGCTTGGGAAAGGCCTTCCTGATCCCCTCAACGATGAAGTCGACGCGCAACTGGTTCATTCGGTGCAGGGGCCAAAAGGGTCCGCCCTCATCCCACCACAACTGGGCAATACGCTCGAAACGCGCGTACTCCTGAGGGTCCACGGTCGAGGGCTGGGAATTCATTTTTTGCATCGGATTGACCACAGGTGATTTTGTGTTTCAGTGCGTTCGCTGATTTGAGTTAGACTGATCGTTTTTTTCACGGAAAAGCCATGATCCAAGTTGGAATCGTCATGGGCAGCACCAGCGACTGGGAGGTCATGCAACATGCCGCTCATCAGCTTAAATCCTTGGGCGTTCTTTTTGAAACCAAGGTTGTGTCGGCGCATCGGACGCCTGACCTTCTTTTCGAGTATGCAGAGTCTGCCCGCGACAGGGGCCTTGACTGCATCATAGCGGGCGCAGGCGGAGCCGCACATCTGCCAGGGATGCTTGCCGCCAAGACCAGCGTGCCGGTCTTGGGCGTACCGGTTCCAAGCAAATACCTGCGCGGCAAGGACTCCCTGTTTTCAATTGTCCAGATGCCCAAGGGCATCCCTGTTGCCACCTTCGCTATCGGCGAAGCCGGTGCGGTCAATGCCGCTCTCTTTGCTGCAGCCATGCTCGCTCAACACCATCCCGAAATTCGCGAACGGCTTGAACTGTTCCGTCGGGAGCAAACACAGGCGGTGCTAGAGGCGACGCTTCCCAGCCTGACCTAACGAACCGATCATGACAGCCAAGACCCCGCTCCCCCTTCTGCCCCCCGCCATGCTCGGCATCATTGGAGGCGGCCAACTTGGGCGCATGTTCACAGTGGCCGCGCGCACCATGGGCTATCAGGTGACCGTGCTTGAACCCGACCGTGAATGCCCGGCCGGGACGCTTGCGGATGTTCATCTGTGCGCTGCTTACGATGATCCCGAAGCGCTGGAAACGCTCTCGAGAACCTGCAGCGCGGTCACCACGGAATTTGAAAACGTGCCGGCAACCAGCCTTGCCATGCTCGAACAAAGGATCAGGGTCTCTCCCTCTGCGGCGGCGGTCTCGATCGCACAGGATCGGATTGTGGAGAAGCACTTCATCCAGGAGACGGGCCTCAAGGTCGCACCCCATGTGGTTATCGAGACGGACACAGACATTCGTCAACCGCTTGCAGACTATCTGCCCGGAATTTTGAAGCTCGCGCGACTGGGTTACGACGGCAAGGGACAAATCCGGGTCAAGACACCCGCCGAGGTTTTTGAGGCCTTTTCGAGTCTTGGACACAAGCCCTGTGTGCTCGAGCGCATGCTCGATCTTGAAACAGAGGTCTCGGTCATTGTTGCGCGAACGGCATCGCAGATGATCCGGACGTTCCCTGTTGGAGAAAATCAGCATGCCAACGGCATACTGGATGTCACGATCGTCCCGGCCCGCATCAGTTCGGCGGTTGCTACCAAAGCGCAGGAGATGGCGCTTGAACTGGCGGAGCGTCTTGATTATGTAGGCGTTCTTGCGGTGGAGTTCTTTGTCCTCAAGGATCAGACTCTGGTAATCAATGAGATCGCCCCAAGACCTCATAACAGTGGTCATTACACGCTGGATGCCACAGTGAGCAGCCAGTTTGAACAACAGGTCAGGACCCTTTGCGGACTCCCGCCGGGTGAAACGGGGCTTTTAAGTCCGACTGTCATGGTGAACCTTTTGGGGGATGTGTGGGGCGAGAGTCAACCCCGCTGGAACCGGTTGCTGGAGCGACCGAATGTGATGTTGCACCTTTATGGCAAGAAAAGTGCTCGACCCGGTCGTAAGATGGGCCACTTCAACGTCCTGAGTTCGTCTGCTGAGACGGCGCTAAAGGAGGCCCGATCCCTGCATGCCGAACTGACGCCGGATTAGTTCAAGAACGTTAGATCAGTGCTGACAACACGGGCACCAATACGTTGCCCGTTGCCCCAAGGGCCTCTGTTTCAAGGTCGTCTCGCACGCCCGGCAAGGCTCACCCCCGCGACCATAGACCCGAAGGGTCTGGCTGAAATACCCTGGCTGACCGGATTCGTTGACGAAGTCCCGAAGTGTCGTGCCACCCATGGTAATGGCCTGGCTCAATACCTCCCGGATGGCCTGGGCAAGCCCTTCAAATCGCGCCTTGGAAATCCGGCCCGCCGCACGCATAGGGTGAATGCCCGCAAGAAACAGCGCCTCATTGGCATAGATGTTCCCGACGCCGACCACGACCTTTGAATCCATGAGAAAGGCCTTGATCGGCTGACTACGGCCTTGGGCCCGCGCAGACAAGTAACGTCCGTCGAAACCCGGCTCCAGCGGCTCAGGCCCTAGATGCCTGAGCAAGGGATGCCTGAGCGGGTCGCCCTCAATGGCAAGAAGGCACCCAAAGCGCCTTGGGTCGTGGTAACGCAGGCAAACGCCGTTTTCAAACAAAAAATCGTAATGGTCGTGCTTCCGAGGGGGCGATTGGGGCGTCACGATACGCAGGCTCCCTGACATCCCCAGATGAAACAGGAGGGTATTTGCCCCCACGTGCCCCAGAATATATTTACCCCGCCGGGACAGCTGAATCAAAACAAGCCCTTGCGTTCGCACCCCGAGATCCTCGGGGATCGGCCACCTCAGCCGACTATCACGCACCACCACTGATCTGATGCGCTGACCTACCAGGTGGGGACGGATGCCTTGAAGCGTGGTCTCGACCTCTGGAAGTTCGGGCACGGCTCAGTCAAATCCTTTTTGGGATCGATGGTCAAACATTAGGGCTCAGGCCCCTGATGGTCATGCTCCGGTGCCTGAAGATCGGTTGCCCCCTTGGCGGACTCCGGCTTCGGCAAATGCAAAAGGTCCCTCGAAGTTTCCGTGGTCATCACGAAGATCAGACCCAGGTCTTTTCTTGCAAGGGTCAATTCTGGTAGTCTTGAAAGGACGGTGAACTCGACCAGTTCCTGGTTTTTTAAGCCGATGCGGATCGTCTCGCCCTTGACGGGCTGCTCCATCCGCCGAACTTCGATGGCTCTGGCCGTCGACCAGTGCATCGCCCAATCACCCAGATCCATCCCATCCAGTTTCTGCTCCGATGCCCATTTCCCATCAGCAGAAAGCACGGCTTTGAGGCCAGGAATCTCGATCGACACCGGCACTGCCACCTCGGGCAACAGCTTCTTGTCGACGTAATCGGTAGCCGCGGCATTTAAATGGTGAGTAAACCCGTCTTTAACAAGAAAAAGCCTTTCGCCGGATCGCACGTAACGACGCCGCTTGAGAGGATCAACGCCGCCAAACTGGATGACCGTATCCCCGAGCGTCAGCGTTGCGAGGGGCCGATCCAGTCCAAATAGTTTGAGATCCCTGCCCTCGAGGGGGTATTCACCATCACTGGGAGTCATCCCGATTTCCAATAATTGATCGAGACGGACTGGATTCACTGGCGCCCTGAAAGGGGCCGTCATCTCCCAGACACCGTCTTTTTTATCAAAGACGATTTTCTGTCCATGCTCAAGCACCACGTGCCCGATCTGATCTTTGGCAACGGCCAGCCATGGCTTGATCGAATCGGCCTGGCGCCCGGGTTTCAGATACGCCAGCGTGCCGAGCAGCAAGACGACCAAGAGAAGTCCCAAGTTGAGTCCCAAACGCCCCCGCAACATCAGGCCCTCCGGCGCTTGAACCAGATCCATGCTCCGGCACCAAAAAGTGCGGCGGGCAAGAGAATCAGGAAGACGATCGCAATCCAGCCCGAGGCTGCTGGCGACAATTGCAGGACACGATCAGGCATGGTGGTGGTCGGAATATTGATGAGGCTGTCAGAGCCACTCAACCACTGCACCATGTTGATACCCAACTCAAGATTGCCGCCGTTACCCAGATACTGATTCGAGAGAAAATCACCATCGCCGACCACGACAATCCGTTGCTCGCGACCCTCTTCCCCGGGGCCCTTTTCAGACGAATCCCCCTTGGGATTGGCCACCGCAGAGGTGTCTTTTTCCGGCGTCATTTTCCGAGTTATGGCAAAAGCCAGATTAAGGGGGCCTTGGCGTTCGCCTTGGGCCGCATCCAGTTCTACCTTGCCTTGAATCGGGCCCAACTCGGTCCATGAGCGTTGCAAGGTCGACAAAAGCGGCTCCTGATCAAAATCAGGGCGCTCCTGAACGCTCAAGGCAACAGCCGTCGGCAGCATGGTCATCTGCTCAAAACCCCGGGTAATCGGATGGGGGGGGTAATCGGCAACCAGCGCGAACGTCGGGTCATTGATCCCCAGCAATTGCGTCGCGGCATCGACCACCGTACCCGGCAAAAAGCCGATACCGATCAGATTGGCGATCGGCGCCAAACCGCGCTGGTCGCCGGGATCAGCCAGCCACCAGAGATTCCCCCCGCGCTTGAGAAAAGCCTCTATCAATTTGATCTCTCCTGGCAGGAACTGGCTCCTCGGGCCTGCAATCACCAGGACGCTGACATCGGCTGGAATCATCGGCGTTGTCGCAAGACTCAGGCTTGCCAGCTTGAAGCCCTTACGCTTGAGTTCATCGGCAAACTGTTGATAGTCATGCCCGGCTCGACCTTCAGGTGAGCGGTCGCCATGGCCTGAGAGAAAGAGGATTCGCCGTGTTTCGGCGGTGACCAGACGCTGCAAGGCATTCGTGAGGCCCACCTCGGTCGGCTCCTGGATTTTCTCGGAGCGACCCTGGTAGGTCAGCACCATTTCCCCTTCGACCTGAATGGCCATCTCACGGACCTTATCCGGTTGCGTATCCGGATTAATGAAATCAAGGCTGAATGTCGGCTTGTAGTGTTCGTAGCGCTCGATCAGTTCCCGGACCGGGTCTCTCACCTGGGTGTTTTCCCGGGCGTAGACGGTAACGGTGACCGGTTCTTTGAGAAGATCAACGATCTTGCGACTCGCCTCCGAGAGGGTATGCCGATGCGTGGCAGTCCAGTCGAATTGGGCCTTGTACTGGGTACTCAGCCATCCAGCCAATCCCACTGCCCCGAGAAAGAGAACAGTAAAGATGAGATTCTGGATGCGGATCTCGATATGGGTTCTGCGGGAAATCTTCATTTTTGCAAACGGTCGCTATCCAGACGGTGAATGGTCAGAATCAAGAAAGTGCTGATGAAAAGCACAAAATAGAGGAGATCCGTGGTGCTTACCAAGCCTTTTAAAAGACCCTCGTAGTGCTTCAGGATTGAAAGGTACTCGAGCACCCCACCGCCGGCCTTGTCACCTGAATTCGTAGACCAGTCGAGAATCCAGAGGAGCAACAAGGCGCCGAAAGTGGTCACGGCAGCAACCGTTGGCTGGGCTGCCAATGCGGACATGTAAAGACCCAGTGCCGCAAACCCGCCGAGCAGCAGAATCAGCGCAATCAGTCCGGCAAGCATCTTGCCCAGGTCCAGTCCCCCTCCCCACAGCAGCGAGAGTGGCATCAGCAAGATCATAGTGACAGTCACCAGGAGGAAACCCAGGATACCCAAATACTTGCCGATCACAATTTCCGTCATCGATACAGGGGCGGAGAAAAGAAGACTCAAGGTCTTGTTGCGGCGCTCCTCGCTGATCAACCGCATGGTCAGGAGCGGCGTCACCAGCAGGAGAATGATCCCGGCGTTACCAAATAACGGGACCACCACAAGGTCTGTGGTACCCGGCGCCTCCGGCATACCGGCAATTCGGGGCTGCAGCATCAGGTAGACATCCAGCTGTGCCAGAAACATCCAGGCCAGAATGATCTGAATGACTGCCAAAATGGCCCATGCCAGTGGCGAAAGAAACAGCGACCGAAATTCGCGACTTGCGATCACCCAAGACATCATGCGCTCTTCTCCCCGACCCCACTGGTCGCCCGAGTAATATCAATGAAGACCTGTTCCATGCTTCGTCCCTCCGGTGTCAATTCCTCAAGACCCCACCCCTTTTCAACGACCCGCTCGGCAAGTTGGGGCGCAGGGTTAGCCGATTGCTCATGGAAAATGCGATAGCGCCCTTGACCCAGGTCCTCAATGCGATTGATGCCCGCAATCGACTCGAAGGACCCGACATCGGCGGAACGCGACGTCCGCAGCACCAGTGTGGATGAGCGCATCTGGGTCCGAAGACCCTCGATACTGTCATTGAGTACCAATCGCCCCTGGTTAATGATCTGCACCCACGTGCAGGATTCTTGAACCTCGGAAAGGATATGCGTGGAGAGGATGATGCCGTGCTCTTTCCCCAGTTCGCGGATCAACTCCCGAATTTCGCGGATTTGCAGCGGGTCAAGGCCGACTGTGGGTTCATCAAGAATGATGACCTCCGGCAGGTGAATGATCGCCTGCGCAATGCCCACACGCTGCTGGTAGCCTTTGGAGAGGTTCCCGATCAGCCGCGAGCCGACCTCCGTCAGTCCCGAACGCTCCTTTGATTGCGCGATGGCCCACTTGGTGCTTGCGCCTTGAATTCCGTGCAGTCTTGCACAGTAGGCAAGGTACTCATCCACGGTCAGTTCACGATAGACCGGCGGTTGCTCGGGCAAGTAGCCCAAAGCATGCTTGGCTGACTTGGGATCCTCCAGCATGTCGACCCCATTCACCCGGATCGCCCCCGAGGAGGGCGCCAGATTGCCGCAAATCATCTGCATGGTGGTGGATTTTCCAGCCCCATTTGGGCCGAGAAACCCGAGGATTTCGCCTTTTTTCAGAGAAAACGTGACACGGTCAACGGCGCAGTGATCGCCGTAGTAGCGCGTCAGTTCATCAACCTCAATTAAATTCGTCATTCAGGATTCGCTTAAGGACATGAGGACCGGCCAAAGACAGGGGTATTGACCGATCGGAAAGGCAATCTGGCAAGGGCTATTGACCCTGCCAACCAATTACTTTTACATAGACAGGCTGTTATCCCGCAACATCGGGAATCAAGCGAGCCTGAGGGATGTCCAGTTGCCCCCACCGCTCCGTCACCCTTGCCTGAAGTCATCCGGGTTTTGAGGGCCGGCGAGGCTGAAATCAGGGGGCGGGCGCGGACCTTGGCTTGAAACAACGAGAAGAGCAACACCAGATACACAGGCTATTCAAACAACCCGCCTGAAATTATATCGAGGAGAAACGCGTATGCGAATTGGTGTCCCCAAAGAAGTCCATGCCGGCGAAAAACGCGTCGCGACGGTACCTGAGGTCGCGGAGAAGCTGATCAAGCTGGGCTTCGCGGTTACGGTCGAGTCAGGCGCCGGTCGTGACGCCCAGTTTTCAGATGACGCCTATCGCGCAGTCGGATGCGACATCACCGACCGTGCCGGGGTCTGGTCCAGTTCTGACATCATCCTCAAGGTGAGGGCGCCTGAGGCCCTTCCCGACGACAGCGGGCACGAAACCGACCTGTTGCGATCCGGTACGACGCTGATCAGTTTTATCTGGCCGGCACAACAGCCGGAGTTGATGCAGCAACTGGCCGGCAAGGGAGCAACGGTCCTCGCCATGGACAGCGTACCGCGTATCTCACGGGCTCAGAAACTGGATGCCTTGAGCTCAATGGCAAATATTGCAGGCTATCGGGCCGTCATTGAGGCCGCCCATGAATTTGGCCGGTTTTTTACCGGCCAGGTCACCGCCGCCGGTAAAGTACCACCCGCCAAGGTCTTCATTATCGGCGTGGGCGTAGCTGGTCTTGCAGCGATCGGCGCTGCTAATGGCCTGGGTGCGATTGTTCGTGCCTCTGACACCCGCCCTGAGGTTAAAGACCAGGTCAAGTCCATGGGTGCCGAATTCGTCGATGTGGACTATCAGGAGGAGGGTTCGACGGCGGGTGGGTACGCCAAGGTCATGAGTGAGGGCTACCAGAAGGCACAAAAAGCGCTTTATGCCCAGCAGGCCAAGGATGTTGACATTATCATCACGACAGCCCTGATCCCGGGCAAGCCAGCACCCCGACTGATTACCACTGAAATGGTGCAGTCGATGAAACCGGGCAGCGTGATTGTCGACCTGGCGGCTGAACAGGGCGGTAACTGTGAACTGACAGAACCCGGTCAGGTGGTGGTCAAGCATGGCGTCACCATCATCGGCTACACCGACCTTCCAAGCCGTCTCGCTCGCCAGTCCTCGACCCTCTATGCAACCAATCTCCTTCGCTTGCTGGAGGAATTGTGCAAGGACAAGGATGGCATCGCCTCCGTCAATATGGACGATGAGATGATTCGGGGCGCTACCGTCATCAAGGATGGTTCGATCACCTGGCCGCCCCCCCCAATTGCCGTCTCCCAAGCCCCCAAGGCGCAGGAGCCGACAAAACCGGTTGTTCAGCCCGAACCCAAGCCACCGCTCCTGCCTGCATGGGCAAAGTCAACGCTCAGTCTGGGCGTCGCGGGCCTGCTCTTCTGGTGGGTTGGCGCCAACGCGCCGGCGGCTTTCATGGCCCATTTTACGGTCTTCGTATTGGCCTGCTTCGTCGGTTACATGGTGATCTGGAACGTCACTCCGGCACTGCATACGCCGCTGATGAGCGTCACCAATGCCATCTCCAGCATTATCGCCATTGGTGCACTGGTCCAGATCTCCTCGCCTGAGATCAGGATTCTGGCCGGTATCGCACTGGTTCTTACATCCATCAACATGGCCGGCGGCTTCTGGGTTACCCAGCGCATGCTCAGCATGTTCAGAAAATAAAAGCCGGAGCCACACGTCATGTTTACTGAAGGACTTGTTACCGTCTCCTACATCGCTGCAACCATCCTGTTCATCCTGAGTCTGGGCGGCCTCTCAAACCCTGAGACCGCGCGCAAAGGGAATTTCAACGGGATTTTGGGCATGAGCATCGCGATCCTAGCCACTGTGCTGGGACCACATGTGACAACCACAGGCTATGGGCCTTTGGCGATTGCCATCTTGACTGGATCGGGGATCGGCATCTTTGCCGCCAAGAAGGTCAAGATGACCGAAATGCCCGAGTTGGTCGCGCTAATGCACAGCCTCGTCGGTCTTGCGGCCGTGCTGGTGGGTTACGCCAATTTCATGGACCCCGGTACCGCACTCACGGGCGTTGAGAAGACCATCCATGAGGTAGAGATCTACATCGGGATTCTGATCGGCGCCGTCACCTTTTCAGGGTCCATCATTGCCTTTGGCAAGCTGTCCGGAAAAATCAGCGGGCGACCCGTGACACTGCCAGGACGACATCTACTCAATTTAGGTCTACTGATCGCAGCTATCTTCGTCGGGCGTTGGTTCCTCCAGGTCGAAGGACATGAAGGATTGCTGCCGCTCTACGTGATGACGGGCATCGCGCTGTTGTTTGGTATTCACATGGTGATGGCAATCGGCGGCGCCGATATGCCGGTCGTGGTTTCTATGCTGAATAGTTATTCCGGCTGGGCTGCATCAGCAACCGGTTTTATGCTCAATAACGACCTTCTGATCGTGACCGGGGCGCTGGTCGGATCCTCCGGCGCAATTCTGTCCTACATCATGTGCCGGGCCATGAACCGTCACTTTCTCTCCGTCATCGCGGGGGGATTTGGCACGAGCGGGGGAACCAGCCCTGCTGCTGGCGCGGCGCCCGAAGGCGAAGTGGTCGCCATCAGCGCGGAGGAGACCGCAGAGCTTCTGCGCAATGCAAGCGAAGTGGTCCTGATTCCAGGCTATGGAATGGCCGTGGCCCAGGCGCAACACACCGTCCAGGAGATCACCAAACTGCTGAGGGAGCGTGGCGTCAATGTCCGCTTTGCGATCCATCCGGTTGCAGGACGCATGCCAGGACACATGAACGTGCTGCTGGCTGAAGCACGCGTACCCTATGACATCGTTTTGGAGATGGAGGAAATCAATGAAGATTTCCCTGAGACTGATGTCGCGATGGTCATCGGCGCCAATGACATCGTCAACCCAGGTGCACAGGAGGACCCCAACAGTCCGATTGCCGGCATGCCGGTCCTCGAAGCCTGGAAAGCCAAACACTCGATCGTAATGAAACGCTCCATGGCCTCAGGCTATGCGGGCGTCGATAACCCGCTGTTCTACAAGGAGAACAACCGGATGTTGTTTGGTGATGCCAAAAAGATGCTGGATGAAGTTTTAAAGCATCTCCAGGGTTAATCGCCGAGCCGACTGGTCCTGCAGGGTCAGGACCAGTCGGGTGATCTCAGTGCCATGGACCCATCGCCCGTGCGCCCCTATTTCGTGGGGCCCAGGTGCCTGACCAAATCACCGATCAGTTCATAGACAAAGCTACCCGGATCCAGCTGGCAGGCATTGTGAACGATGTTCTGGACGTATTCTTCGCTCCAGTAGCTGGGCGTCTTGGCGCCGAAATCTGCCAAGGTCTCTTTGGCAAGCCGAGCCGTAACGGCTCGCCTGTCCTCAAAGGAAAGGGTTTCATAACGCCTGCAATCGGTCAAAGTCACATCGGCATTGGGAAACAACGCCGTAGGCATGGGCGGGTGATCTTCACCAATCGCCCGTATTGACTTTGCAGCAATCACCGACAGAAAGGCATCAGGATGCACGGTGCACCCCGAGCGAATCAGCCATGCCGCTTTCTGGGCATTTTCAGGCAAGGTGAGATTCACCCTGTAGATGTCTGCCGCCGCCATCACCAGGGGGTTGAGTAGCGACTCCTGCTGCTTGAGATTGCCATGGAGCTCGCGGCAGGTCTTGAAGATCGATTGATTGATGCCCGGTGCGGGCTCGGCGCCGAGAGGGCTCGAAAAACCGAGAAGCAATCCGCACGCGAACACCAGTGAGCGGGGCATGAATTTCATGATGGATTCCTATTGGAAAAGTCGGGTGTTGTTGCCGGCGACATAGCCAACACCACCCCCAAGCAACGCCCCGCCGAGGACACCCCAGGGACTTGCACCAGCAAGCAGTGCGATGCCACCACCCGCCGCCGCCCCTGTCGTTGCTCCTCGTTGACCGGGGGTGGCGCAGCCCGCCAAAAGTACTGCCAGCAGACCCAAAAAGACCATTCGTTTTTTCATCAGATTTCTCGTGAGAGACCCCGCAAGTGAGGACGGGGAGAAACACCAAACCCCGCGCTGTCTGTTGGACAGACGCACCGGTTATATTTGATCATTATCTCGGCGGATCTGGAACCGTTGTCATCCCTATATCACCCTGACGTCCTCCAATCACTCGATTCCTCACCATCAAACACGATGCCCCTTTTTCAAAAGACCCGACTGCACAGAAATCAATGGATCCTGGTTCACCAGTACTTGGGTCTGATTTTTGGTCTTTTTCTCTCGATTCTCGGCCTGAGTGGGAGTCTTCTGATGATCGGCGAAGCCAGCGAGCAACTGATGCATCCGAGTCTGATCATTGATCAACAGGACACCCCTCCTCTTGAACTGGATCAGCTACTCGGCCTGGTCAGGAGTAAATACCCTGACCCGTCGGGGCGTTGGACGATTGAAATGCCGCAAGCAGCCGATCAGCCGTTGCTCCTGACTCACGCGGACCCAACCGAATCTGAAAGTGATGGCGCGGCGCTGCAACAGATTTGGGTAAACCCTTATTCAGGCGTCATTCTGAGGACAGCCACCTTTGGACAGACGCTCCGTTCCTGGACTTTTATCCTGCATACCCGGCTTCAGCTGGGGTTACTGGGCGAAGGTCTGGTCGGCGCGTTGGGGCTCTTGCTACCGCTTTCAATTGTCTCGGGCCTCTACCTCTGGTGGCCTGGGTTTGCGGGCCTAAAGAGAGCCTTCAAGATTCGCAGAGGTCTCGGCCTCAGGGTCTTTATGAATGATCTTCATCGCTTGATTGGCGCCATCCTGGCCGCACCCCTGATGAGCCTGGCCCTGACCGGACTGGGTCTGACTTTTCCCAATGCGCTGGAGCGACTTCTCCAGACCAATGGAATGAGTCATGATGCGGAAGGACCCCGAATTCAAAGCACCGGAAATCAATCGGCGGGACGCCATGTTTCTGTTGATGAGGCGATTCTTTTAGCCCGAGGACCCTTTCCCAAAGCAGAAGTCCGTGAAATTCAGACACCCGGGATGCCGACGGATACCTATCGGGTCACCTTTCGACAAGCCAGTGAGCCAAGCCGGCGCCACCCCATGACATCCGTATGGGTTGATCAATACAGTGGCCAGATTCGGGAGGTTCGAAACGCCGCACGTCTCAATGCGAGAGAGCGGTTGGTGGGGGCTTTTTGGCCCTTCCATACCGGTGAAATGCTCTCTTCAATCATGAAACTGATCTGGTTCCTGTCCGGCCTTTCCCTGCCCCTCCTGTTCTGGTCGGGCCTTACCCGCTGGCGAATTGAAAGAGGTCTCCTTCACGACCAGCCGATCGAGAGAACCGGCTGGTACAAAGTCATCCAGATTGGCGCTAACGCCTGTCATCAGGGCATTCATGAGGCAAGAGCAACACTCTTACCTGAGCTCACTGCGCGCGTGAAAGGTCTCATCCAGCGACTGCGTCTTTTGCGGAACAAATCCTGACGGCTAGGCCAGCAACTCGACCCGGCCCAGACCCCGTCCATCGCTTGAAAAGAGATCAGCCAGCCAGGGGAGACTGCCAATCAGCTGCTGATCCACTTGCCATGCAGGGTTGATGATCAAAACACCACTGCCCCGAAGCCCGTGATCATTCGATGGATCGGTCATAAGCTCTGCAACCAGCTTGGGTCGGTCCGTCAACCGGCACAGATCCTCAACCAGTCGCTCCGAAGACCAGCGCTTGAGGATGGGATACCAAATCAGAAAAACGCCACTCTCCCAACGTCGAATTCCGGCGGCAACGCCTTTGACAAGTTGGCGAGTCTCGTCTGATCGTTCATAAGCCGGATCAATGTGAACCAGTCCCCGCCGCTCGATGGGCGGCAGGAGCGACTTGAGGAGCGAATAGCCATCCTGAGCCAAAACAGAAACCCGCGGGTCGTCGCCGACCCTGTGGTTGAGCACCTTGCTCTCAGCAGGATGAAGCTCTGAGAACACCATGCGATCCTGAGGGCGCGTTGCTCTTTGTATCAGCAGCGGTGCGCCTGGGTAGACCGTCAGCCTCCCCTTGGGATTAAAGGACCGGACGGCGCCCACGTAGGTTTCAAGACCCGGGGGCAAGGAGGTTTCCTTGAGAACCCGTCCGATCCCCGCCTCATGTTCCCGATTTTTCTGGGCGAAATCTGATTGGAGGTCATAAGCGCCTGCACCCGCATGCGTTTCCAGCACAAAAAAGGGCTTGTCCTTCTTGCCAAGCGCCTCGAGGGTCAAGGATAAAACGAGATGCTTCAGCACATCGGCCGGATTTCCGGCATGAAAGCCATGGCGGTAACTCAGCACAATCTGGCCTCCTCCGTGATTCCCTCTACAATGGACATTGGAGTATATCAACGCGCATGATCCATCCCCCCACATCGCCCGCCTCGACCCCAGCAAAAAACGTGGGGCTGTACATTCATTTCCCCTGGTGTCACAGAAAATGTCCTTACTGTGACTTCAATTCGCATCAAAGGCCCGCAGATCTTCCGGAAGACGATTATGTCAGCGCGCTTTTATGGGATCTTGATCAAACGCTTGAGAGGATTGAGCGCCCCCGGATCGAGACCATCTTCATGGGCGGAGGAACTCCCAGCCTGTTCTCACCGGGATCGATTGAACGCTTGTTGAACGGAATTCAGCAGCGTCTCGACGTTGACCCAAAAGCCGAAATCACGCTTGAAGCCAATCCGGGCACTGTCGATAACGATCGGTTCAGCGGCTATCATGCCGCAGGCATCAACCGTCTTTCTCTTGGCATCCAGTCCTTTCAGGATCGGCACCTCAACGCCCTGGGACGCATCCATTCCGGCCGCGAGGCCATAGACGCCGCCGTTGCTGCGCACAAGGCTGGCTTCAGGGAAATTAATCTGGACTTGATGTTTGCGCTTCCCGATCAAAGCCTGGAAGATGCACTTTCGGATATCCAGTGTGCCCTGGAGATCGGTCCTAGCCATCTCTCCTACTACCATCTGACGCTTGAACCTAATACGTACTTTTATAAATACCCGCCTGCTATTCCGGATGCCGAAAATGCCTACGCGATTCAGGAGGCTGGGCAGTCTGCCCTCGCGAGGGCTGGCTACACCCAATACGAAGTATCCGCTTATGCCCTCAAAGGATCGGAATGTCGCCATAACTCCAATTACTGGCAGTTCGGGGATTACCTCGGGATCGGTGCCGGAGCCCATGGAAAATGGACCGACCCTGCGACGCATAGCATTCAGCGGACCACCCGTATTCGGCATCCAGTGCATTACTTGGAGGGTTTTAAATCGGGGCAACGCCGTTTAGAAACACACACCGTCCAAACGGATGAGGTTCCGTTCGAGTTTCTAATGAATGCGCTTCGTCTTAAAAAGGGGTTTGTAGTCAATCACTTTGAATCCGGGACCGGACAATCCATTGATACCCTTGAGCCTCATCTTTCCCACTTGATCGCAGAGGGTCTTCTGATCCGGAAGGCAGACCAGATCCGCTGCACGGAACGAGGCTTTAATATCCTGGATTCTGTCCTGCAGGCCTTTCTGCCATGAGCTTTGACCCGCAGCAACTGATCTCAGGTCCGGACGTTCGGGCTCTTGCAGATCCAAACCCCATCGTTCCATCCCTTCGCGAACTTATTCAGCTTGAGGGACGTGCCGGGCGCATCAAGTCAGCCCCTCGCTCTGCGCAGTCAGTTGAATCAGGCCGAACGCTGTCCAAGATCAAGGGGCGAGGCATGGAGTACGACGAAAGCAGACCCTATGCGCCGGGCGATGACGTCAGGGCACTGGACTGGCGGGTGACCGCACGAACCGGTCGCCCTCACACCAAGCTTTATCGCGATGAACGCGACCGCCCAGTGATCCTTAGCGTCGACTACCGCGGATCCATGTGGTTTGGGACGCGTGCCATGTTCAAATCTGCCCTTGCCGCCCGGCTTGCAGCCTTGTTTGCCTGGCATGCTCACGCACATGGCGATCGGGTGGGTTACCAGGTCTTTTCAGAGAGAGGCCTGTGCGAATCCCCACCGGAGTCTGGACGTGCGGCGGTGCTGAAAACTCTAAAAGCATTGGTCGACCACACCCCAAATACGCGATTGATGCTACCTGAGGATCTACTAAGACTTGCCCTTGAAAAACTGCATCAGCACGCAAAACCCGGTTGTCTCATTCGAATCTTGAGTGACTTTAGGGGGCTTGGAACGGCAGAGGAGCAAGCCCTCTCTCGTCTGGGCCGGCGGGCCAATCTGGAACTTCTTGTGATCCAAGATCCCCTCGAAGCCTCTATCCCTCTGGGTCGGCACCGGTTTTCAAATGGCCAAAGCGAACTTGAAATCGATGTCGACCACCCCTTCCAAACCGACTATCACAGCCGATTTAAAGCGCGCCAAAGTCACCTTGAGCAATTGGGACGTAAGCTGAACGCGCGCACGCATTTCTTAATGACGAATGACCCCATCAGCCGTGCAGAAGGAAAAATCCTGAGGTGAGTCATTGGATGAGAGGCGCGTTTGCCTGCTATCTCTCCTTTCGCGTCCCGGCTAGAGTGAAATTGCCAATCGCTGTCTTGCTTCAAGGCAGGCCTCTCCGCCTGCCTTGAATCCCCGGCAGGTTTGAGGCCGGTCCTTATAAATACTGCATCGGTAGGAGGGGTGGCTTGAACGCTCGGCGCTTTTAAGCGCGATGCAACTGCCCCCAAGCCTTCGCAGCTTGAGACGATCATCGACCTTAATGACCCATTCCGGATAGCGCGAAACCGGTCGATCCTCAGGTAGCAGTTCGACCGTATCGAACGCCTCACGGCAGCATGCCCCGCAGGTTTCGCAGTCAAGCTGTGCCTTCTCTTCAAAACCTGCACATGCCATGGAATCGGATGCGAATGAAATCCCGGAATTTCGCCGACAGCGCAAGGCCCTTCCTACGGAAAAGCTCCACGCACATTCCATGCAGGTTCTGGAAGCCGTCCAACTGGCAATCCACGACTGCCCGGAGGCATGAGGGAGGGGCGGCGCTTCGACCAGATGCCAGAGCGAACGCATCGCGGGTTTCGACGTAAGATCATTCGCTCCTTGAGCCTTTATCTGAAGGACAAGTTGCGCCACTCTTTGCGTCGCCAATAAGGCCGCCTCAAGCGCAGGCTTCCAGCGCGGCAGGGAGGCGCGGTGGATCGCATGAATCGCTGCGGTTCGGCTTCGGTCCTCAAGACCGCCTGAAAGACAGACCGCGCCCAGTGGATCCTCGCCGAGATGGATCCAAAATCGGTCCCGATAATCGGTTGTGGGCGCAAAAAACGCGCGAAGTCCTACGCTCGCTGCAAGCCAAGCCTGAACCCGCAATGCAGCATGCTCGCGCCAAGGATCGGAAACCGGACCCTGGTTAAAAAGTCCCCAATCCGTGAGGCCTTCCCCGGACGGACCTTGAACCAGGGCATGACATAGCTCATGCAAAATCATCTGCGCCAAATGATCATCAGGATCCAGCTGGTCAGCCTGCCCAATCAAGAGGGTTCCATTTCCATCATAGGTCGCATAGGCATCAGAGGTCCTCGAAACCTTAAAGCCGACTTGTTCGGCACAGGCGGTCCAAATCAGGGCCAGCGGATCTTCATAGCGATGTGTGATGGAGCGACTATTCATCATCGACGTGCGTAAAAAAACAGGGCTTCAAAAGATCCTGAATGGGAACTCAGCCTTCGTTTACAGCAAAAAAAGTGAAGCCAACGCTCGCTGAGGGGCGACCCTAGCCTCCCCGCATTCCAAGAGCAAGGGTGCAAGACAGACGCTGATGGAGGCGAAATACATGTCATGCCTTTATTCTGTCTGGGTGATTTAAGATGATGCCATCTAAAATCGCATCAATGGGTTTCCAATCGCCAGTCGCTCCTGCGATCATGAGGAGACTGCCAAAAGGGTTCTCGGGTTATCCTCACACCATGACACTTTGCCGTTGCTTTCTCTTGGCATTTGTTCTCATCATCGAGAGCCATGCCGTTATAGCGGCCCCCAGTAAAACCCTTGTTTTAAAGGGGCATGTGCCGAAAGTTCAGATGCAAGATGCCCGACTGCTGGGTCCGATGGATCAGTCAGCTCATCTTGATCTGGTGTTTGGACTACCCCTTCGAAAGCCGGCCGATCTGGAGAGACGGATCCATGACCTGTATGACCCATCCAATCCGCACTACGGGCAATTCCTGACCCCGGAACAGTTTACCGAGACCTACGGCCCTAGCAAAAAGGACCTGGATCGCGTGGTGGATCATCTCAAGCAAGCCGGTTATGTGGTTATCAGCACCTCATCAAACCGCGTTCTGATTCGAGCGAGAGCGACGGTCGCCACGATTGAAAAGACACTAGACCTCCGCATGAATCGCTACAGGGGGCGGGAAAGATCATTTTATTCGGCCACAGATGATCCGCGTCTCCCGGCCGAAATTGCCGGACAGATCATGCACATCGTGGGGCTTCAGAATGCTCGGGTCCGGCACCCCCTGCGACGGAAAATGATGCCTCGCAAAGATCTGCCACCGATCCTCCAAGGAACAGGCCCTTTTGGCGGATTGTCCCCCGGTGACATCGCCAAGGCTTACAGCCTTCCCGGAGGCTCAATCAATGGCGAAGGCCAGACACTTGGCCTGTTTCAGATGGATGGTTTTCTGGCCTCTGACGTGAAGGCTTACACCGATCACTTCAATCTGCGCCCGGTGCCTCTGGAAGCCATCTTGGTGGGTGACTTCGATGGTTCGGCCGGAGAGGGTAGCGATGAAGTCTGTATGGATATCGAACTAATGAACGCCATTGCCCCCGGAGCGGCGCGCATTTTGGTTTACGAGGGGCATAACACTGATCAAGGCGTTCTGGATGTCTACAACCGCATCGTCAGCGACAATCGGGCTCAGAGCGTGAGTACCTCGTGGGGCTTGAGTGAATATGAGACCGGCAGAGGCTATGCTCGACTTGAATCACAGTTCTTCATGCAAATGGCCGCTCAGGGTCAGTCGTTTTATGCCGCAAGTGGGGATAACGGTGCGTTTGACACAGTGACGCCCGAGGGTACTCCTGTGCTTGGCGTCGATGATCCCGCGGGACAGCCATTTGTCACCGGCGTTGGCGGCACGCGACTTAATCTTGGTCCCAATCAAAGCTATGCTTCAGAGGTAGTCTGGAACTCTTATGGTGGATCCAGTGGGGGCGGAATCAGCGCCATCTGGAAAATACCCGAATGGCAGACCGGTACCGTTACGGCGGCCTCAAAAACCATGCGAAACGTGCCCGATGTGGCTCTAAATGGTGCGCCTGATACCGGTTACAGCGTATTTACCCAAGGGCGCTGGTATATCATTTCCGGGACGAGCGCCTCTGCGCCGCTCTGGGCCGGCTTTACCGCCCTTGTCAACCAGTCTCGTGCGCTAAAGGGACTAGGCCCGCTTGGTTTTGCCAACCCCATGCTCTACGAAATCGCGAATTCCGCGTCCTACGGCACCCGTTTTCATGATGTAACCATAGGCAACAACAACTTCTACTCGGCGGGCCTTGGCTACGACAATACGACCGGCTGGGGCTCTTTTCAGGGGGGCCAGCTTATCACTGACCTCAGCCGACTGTTCCAGACAGTCCGTTTCACCCGGCTCCCCGGCGCCTTGACGTGGGGTTCGAGTCTCAGTCTGGCGGGCCGCGCAACCGCAAGTTCCGGGCTTCCCATCACCTACACAGCCGGACCTTCCAAAACCTGTCAGGTCAATGGTACGGTTCTTTCGACTCAATATCCGGGTTCCTGCCGGATTCAAGCCCAACAACCCGGAAACGCGCTTTATGAACCTGCGAGCACGCATTCAAACATTGAGGTGTTGCCACCCCGCTACCCCGGTGTCACACGCACATTGACCGTCAGGATTCCGCATAAAGGCGGGACGGTCCGCAGTTACCCGGCCGGCATTGCCTGTGGCGATGATCAGGCTTACTGCTCGCAGCAATTCACTCGCCTGAGGGTCGTTACGCTGAAAGCCGTCGCCGTGAGTGGTGCCCGCTTTCTGGGATGGACCGGCGCCTGCCATGGGAAAGCACCGACCTGCCAAATTCGAATGTTATCGGATCACAGAGCAACCGCCCGATTCCAATAAGCCCATGCATCAGTCCACTCAAACATGCTCATCTGTCCATCTACTGGCACAAAAATAACGAGGAAGCCTATGCTTCACAAGATAATCCTTATGACACTCGCACTTGCATTATGCGGATGCGGGGCCACCTATACACGCTATGGTTCGGCAAAGGCCTCAAGCGATCATACGCAGAATAAAGACCCGGACTGCCCCAACGGTATCAACTACAAAACCGGGCGTTGCCGCTAAAGGTCCGGGCAAAATCAGCAAAATACATCATCTTTCAAGAGGCCACCCTCCGTAGATCGGGTACCATATTCATCACTCAGGTCTTTCACTTATCGGAGCATCTCAATGGCCTCTCGTGGCGTAAACAAAGTCATTCTTGTCGGTAACCTTGGGGCAGATCCCGAAGTCAGAACCTCGCCCAATGGCAGCGTCATCGCCAACCTCCGACTTGCGACCGGCGAGGCCTGGCGTGATCAACAAGGTCAACTGCAAGAGCGCACCGAGTGGCATCGAGTCGTCGTCTTCGGAAGAACGGCAGAGATTGCAAGGGACTACCTTCGAAAGGGCAGCAAGATTTATCTCGAAGGCCGTCTTCAGACACGAAAATGGCAGGACAAGAACGGCCAGGACCAATACACGACAGAAGTGGTTGCTCAGGAATTTCAGATGCTGGATCGTGCGGGAGGCGCCGGAGATGGTTCGCAACCTTCAAGACCTCAACCGTCCAACATGGGATCCCCTGCACCCCGCCCGCAAGAAACCTACCAGGAACCTGCAGCGAGGAACGACCTCGACTTTGATGACGACATTCCGTTCTAGAAGAGGCCCGAGTACGCAATCAGGAGCCCCCCGCCAGGGGGGGCAGCCTGTTTGAGTCATGGAGCGAAGTCACAATCAGTCGGCGTTGAACACGGATCTGATCTGCGCCTGCACACGTGCGGCCTCGGCGGCGGGATCCTCAGCGTCTCGTATCGGACGTCCGACAACGATATAGTCAGCCCCGTTTAGAAATGCCTGGTCTACGGTCACCACGCGTTTTTGATCATCTGAAGGGCGATTTTCAACGGGTCGGATACCAGGCGATACGACCAGCAATTGGTGATCGACCTCGCGCCGCAGAACCGGGACTTCAAGTCCGGATGAAATGACGCCATCACAGCCTACCTCCAGGGCCCGCCGCGCGCGTGAGAGCACTAATTGCGAGACCTCACACGCAAAGCCCAGATCCCGAAGATCCCCCTGATCAAGACTGGTTAGCACCGTGACCGCCAGCAGTTTAAGGTCACCTTTGGCCGCAGCGGCGGCCGACATGATCGCATCGTTCCCGTGGATGGTGGCAAAATCGACACCATGCTGGCTAAGGACCCGGATAGCGCGGGCAACGGTCTCGGGCACATCAAACAATTTGAGATCCGCAAAAACCCGTTTGTTTCGGGCATCAAGCCATTCAATCAGCTCGTAGTAGTCACCGGTCATGAAAAGCTCGAGTCCCACCTTGTAGAAGGTCACCTGCTCGCCCAGTTGGTTGACCAATGCTTTGGCTGCATCAATGCTCGGAACATCCAGCGCCATAATCAGGCGTTCATGATGCGGAATGGGCTTGTTTGAGAGAAGATCAGTCATGAGGGGGGACGTCCTGGATAAGAGTAGGGAAAACCATCGGAGACACCCGGCAGTTCGCCAAGTGCTGGATCTGTGCAGAGCTGGTTTGATCCGGAACAACCAGACCCCCGACCATTATAAATTCACATGCCCGTGATGCCATTCTCAAACTCCCTCATCGCCACCGAACGTCCCCATGCAGAGGTGCTCTCCCAAGGCGATGAAATCATGATCGGTGATGTAACCGACACCAATTCCGCATGGCTATCCAGTGCGTTGTCCACGATGGGACTGGAGGTCATCCGCCATACGTCCGTCGGGGACCGGCAGGATCAGATTGAGCAGGCACTGAAGGAGATTGCCCAACGGTCAGCGCTTTGCATTTCAACTGGCGGCCTTGGACCGACGGTTGACGATTTGACTGCCGAGGCCGTCTCAAAGGTCTTTAACCGCCCCTTGAGATCCGATCCCGAGGCGCTGATGCAGATTGAAGCCTGGTTTCGCCGTTACGGACGACCGATGCCTGACATTAACCGAAGGCAGGCCCTGATCCCTGAGGGTGCCGTGCGCCTCGATAACCATTGGGGAACTGCCCCGGGTTTTTTGATTCGTGAAGGCCACTGTCTCTTGTACTTCCTCCCCGGGGTACCCAGCGAAATGCGTCATCTTTTCAATGCCTACATCGCTCCCGCGCTGAGCCGAGAGTTTTGTATAGAACCGCCCAAGCGATGGATTTTTCATACCGTTGGAATCGGCGAGTCGGCCTTGCAGGAAAAAATTGCGCCAATCCCCTTCCCCGAAGGGATTCGTATCGGTTTTAAGGCGGGGGGCGCTGAAAATGATCTAAAGCTCACCCTGCTGCCGAATGCGACCGAGGGGGAACTGGTGCTTGCAGGCAGGGCGGTCCTGGATTGTCTTGGCGATCAGGTTTTCGCTGTCAGCCACGGTGCGAACACCAGCATGAGCCTGAGTGGACTAGTGAGGGCGGCATTAGAAGCGCAACAGCTCACGCTCTATGCGATCGAGACACTGACCGCTGGGGAATTGTCCACAGCGCTAATGGCATCGGGCTGTATCGCAGGGGCACTTTATGCGCCCAAAGGCACCGATCTTCTTAATGCCTACCATATCCCTGGGGGATTGTCGGGGGAAGCGACCGCACGGCTGCTCGCCATGCGCGTACGAGAAACCCAAAAAACCCACCTCAGCCTTGTACAGTGGCACGAGGCGCAAGCAGGAGACCAAGAGATTTTGCTGTACTCGGCCGTTGCCGATGACTCAGAGGTGCATGTGGAGGGACGAACCCTGATGGGTCAGCCTGACCGTCTGAGGCGAAATGCAAAGGCACATGGACTCGACTTGCTGCGCCGATCACTGAACCTTACAGCATCCATTCCTGACCACATTCTGCGCTCATCCTAATTCGCGCTCCATGACCCGTAAAATCCCGGTGGGTTCAGCCACCGCAAATGCAGCAATGGCATTGGCACGCTCCTGCGTGTCAGAAACTGCATAGACCCGCAGTTCATCGGCATTTCCGGAGGGTCTGATGTGGGCCACATCGCCATTTTCAAAATAGATACGCAAGCCATCGGTGTAGTTAAGGGCCGCAATTCTTCCAAAACCTTGGGACGGGGTAAAAAATTGACCCAATCGTCCCCGAATCGTCTCCAACTCCACTTTTTCCGCTTGCGAAAGTGGTGCCCCGCCGCAGACCACGTCATCCGCCAGAAAGCGGATCTCGGGGCCATTTAATGCCGCAGGCGAGAGCGCAGCGATAATCGAGAGACTGACCGCTCTTGGAAAATTCTTGAGCAACGCGGCTCTTGAAAATCGGGGTGGCAGCGTATCAAACAGGTCATTGAGTTGCATCTCGCGTTCGCGGGCGGCCGCCAGCACGGCAATCATGGGCAAAACCGCATCTCGGGTTGCCAGAGGAGCAAGACTCCGTCCAAGCCGGGTCAGCGGGGTTCCGACCAGAAATCCGCCATTGGCCTCCCAACCGCAAACCGCACGCGCACCCTCACGAATGGCCGCCTCCATGCCCTCAATGACGAACGGTGAGCCGATTCGGGTCTTCGGCCGAAGGCGGGATTTCAGGGGGCCCCGATCAATTGCATCGTTGCAACTGATCGGAACCACAACTGCCTCAGCCCCAAGGAAGTCCGCAGTCACCATCCCTACCAGGTCACCCCCAAAAAAACGGGCTTTACCGGTGGTTGGATCAACGCCGATCACCAAGGGGCGATCACTATCACCATCGGTCGACAGCAAAGCATCAATCCGGCCGTGCGCCTGCATCGCCTCATCCAAAAGGTGTTGGATCGTCGCCATGCACGCATCATCCACATTCTCAGTATCAATGGGGACGAAGGTATCGCTGCGCCCACTGGTGATGACCTCGGCGCCAAGCCCCTCCAAGATTTCTGGCAGAAGGTCCCGGCCTACCGCTGAATGTTGATAGACCACCAACCGAAATCCCTTGAGTAACTGGGGGCCAAAAAAATCGAGATAACGCTGCACATAGGCCTCTCGGGCTGCAGTGCCGGGCGATGGAAGCGGCCCAGAACCCGTTTTGAGATTACCACTGGCATCAAACAAGGCGTCTTCAAACAGCTGGGCATACACCTCAGCCCGCAGCTCGGCGACGCGCGCAGTGATCGGTGCCTCATGCGATTTCATGAGTTCCCCGCGAGAGGTATTGGTCTTGTAGCCATTGCGATCAAAGGGAATGTGACTGCCAGTAACCATGATGCTGGCTTTACCCTCTGACAGGGCATAAGCCGTGAGGGCTGGCGTTGGAATCTGGCCCATATATCGGGGCACCAGAGCGGACACTCGAATCGCGGTTTCAATAGCCTGGGCCAACTCCCCTCGCCCGTCTGCATCGCGGGCGGTAGAGGACGGGCGAAGGTCGGCGGCAAAAAAAACTTCATCACCCGATACGATGCCCCCATCACTTACCGGAAGCTGCTTTAGGTACTCAAGTTCGGCCCGGGCATTGATAAAGATCTCGAGTTGCGTCAGATCTCGCAGAAGGCCGCGCCGCCCACTGGTGCCAAACGCCAAAGGGACCGGCTGGTGATCCAGCCGGGCGAGAAGGCTGTCCGCTGATTTGCGGGAGTGCATTGGATCCATTACTCCTTTTCACCTGTGTATCGGCCGTAAGCATCTTCGAAGCGGACGATATCGTCCTCGCCCAGATATTCCCCACTTTGTACCTCGATCATCACGAGATCCAGTAAACCCGGATTCTCGAGGCGATGGCGATGGCCGGCCGGGATATAGGTCGACTCATTGCGGTTAATAAACTGCTCCTGATCACCGTTGACGACCCGAGCCATGCCGCTGACGACGACCCAATGCTCGCTGCGGTGATGATGCATTTGAAGGCTCAGACTCCGACCCGGTCGCACCTCAATCCGTTTAATCTTGAAGCTGGGCCCTTCTTCGAGGATCGTGTAGGTCCCCCAGGGCCTTGAAACCGTGCGATGAAGTTTATAGGCCTCATGGTCCGACTGCTTTAGCTGCATGACGACCTGTTTGACCTCTTGTGACATGTCCGAACGCGCCACGAGCAACGCATCCGGCGTATCGATAATCATCAGATCCTCGGTGCCCACGGTCGCGACCAGGCGGTCTTGACTCTGCACATAGGTATTGCGGCTTTCGACAAAAATTGCCTCTCCACAGGCACGATTATTGTTCTGGTCGGGGACAGCAAGGTCCCGGATGGCACTCCACGAACCAATGTCGTTCCAGCCGATGTCGGTAGGCACCACCGCGACATGGGCAGAATGCTCCATGACGGCATAATCAATCGAAATATCCGGCACACTGACGAACGAGGAAGCCGGCATATCAAACATCGTCTCCTCGATGTCCGTTGTTTCGCGAAGACGCATCCAGCAATGGGTAGCGGCTTCAAAGACCGCTGGCGCATGGCGAGCCATCTCATCGAGTAAGGTGCCCGCCTTGAAACAGAACATTCCGGAATTCCAGAAAAAATTGCCCTGCTCAAGGTACTCTCGGGCTTTTTCAAGGTTCGGCTTTTCGACAAAGCGCACGACCTCGCGTCCAGGCCCGAGTCCATTTCCAGCCTCAATGTAGCCAAAACCGGTCTCCGGGGCGGTGGGGATGATGCCAAACGTAACCAAGTGGTTGGCTTCTGCCAGTTCAGAGGCATTGGCAACAGCCCGGTTAAAGGCATTTTGATCGGCGATGAGATGGTCGGCGGCAAGCACCAGCATCTGGGCATCCCGACCATGCTTTTCAGCGACCTGCAAGGCAGCCATTGCAACCGCGGGTGCCGTATTGCGACCCACCGGTTCCAACAAAAAAACCGGGTTGAACCGATCCGCCATGAGCGTGCGCGAGAACTCGTCCTTGCTCATGAAAAAATAGTCACGGTTGGTGACCGTCAGAATATCCCCGCCATCGGCAACCGCCTGCGCTCTGTTATAGGTCTTCTGAAGCAGACTTTCTCCATCTTGAAGTCGCATGAATGGCTTGGGATTGCCTTCGCGGGATACGGGCCAGAGACGGGTACCGGCGCCGCCGGAGAGAATGACAGGAATAAGCATGGCTGAATATTGGCAACGGGTGTCAGTGAAGTGAATGCGAATCGGTCGGCAAAACGCCAAGGCCCCGCAAAAGTGCTGCGTAGGCGTCCTGACTGACCTTCAGTGAAAAGTTTTTCCGAACGGATTTGGCGCCGCTTGCGGCGATAGCCTCCCAGAGTAAGGGGTCTTGATAAAGGCGAATCACCTCATCTGCAAATGCATAGGGGTCATCAGCTATCAGAACATCTCGGCCATTTTGAAGGCCCATGCCCTCCGCCGCAATGCTGGTTAAAACGCTTGGAACGCCCTGCGCAAGACTTGAGGCCACCTTGCCTTTGAGGCCTGCACCAAAGCGCAGTGGAGCGACCGTGAGCCGGACCTTGGCGAGCAAAGCGTCTAAGTCCTCGATGAATCCATGCACCTTCACACGGTCCGATTTTCGCTCCTCGATACTACTCGGAACATAGCTGCCAACCACGTGAAATTCGGCATCATTCAATTCCGAGGCGATCTTTGGCCAGATTTGATCGAGGAAATACAGAACGGCGTCGACATTTGGGGGATGTTGATAATTGCCAATGAAGGCAAGCCCCTGGCGACAGGCGAACGGGGTCGCCTCAAACGGTCCAAAATCACGAACCAGCGGCACAAGAGCGATATGCGCCCCCGGGAGTCGCTGACTAAGAATCTCACGTTCAGCTTCGCTGATCACAATCGAGAGGTCGGCATTCTTGATTTCACGAATCTCGCTTTTCTCAAGGATCCCCTCCCCTGAGTCCACGCCCACCATCCTCTGGAGCCTTCGAGACTCTCTTAAAAATTGAAGATCAATGGTTGAAAAGACCAACTGCGCCGATGGGCAGTGCCGCCTGACCGCCGCGCTTAAACGAATTGCAACCGGCGCACGACAGAGCATCACCACATCAAAGTCATCCCCCTGGCCTTTCAGCCAGTCAGAAATCGAACGAACTTGAGGACCATGGATGCATTCAACACCCAGCTGTTTAAGAGCCTCGGTGTATCGTCCAAGATAGAGAAGGTTGCTCTCGGGAATAAACGAGACCCGGAAGCCAAGGGCAATGAATACTTTTATCGAGTTGAAAATATCCATGGAGCCAGAGTCGCGATCCGGCGTCGGTGTGCAACTGTCGACCAAAAGCAGTCTTGGTCTTGAGTCCTGCTGCACGGGTGGTGAGAGGAGGCGATCGGCCGGCGGAATGGAGCGCGAAAGACGGATCTGCTCAGACCAGAATCGATAACCCGCAGACGCGCCGATCCAGGGCGAGAGCAGCCTCAGGATAAGGGATCGAACGCGGAAGCGGCTCCATTCACTGAGGGGTAGCAGAATGTAGCCATATTTGATCCAGGCCATGATAGATCTGCGAGCGCTCAATTGGCTGACTCCAGTTGCCTGGCCGCTCCGAGAATCGTCCTAGCGGTCTGCGACCACGTGGACGGGCGATATCGCTTTTGAATTTCTTTTTCGCGTTGAGCGATCAGATCCGGCGCGAAAACATAATGTTCGATCATTCGACTCCAGGCTCCGCCATCATCCGGTGACAGGTAGTCGACGAGATCCTCTCCAACCTCCGGTATCGAGGCGGCCGATGAAGCAAGACAAAATTTGCCGTAGGCCAGACTTTCAGCAACAGGCAAGCCCCAGCCTTCATAGAGGGAGGGGTAGACCGTCATTAAACAATGGCGGTAAAGCAAGTGGAGATCCGTATCAGCGACATGACTGAGCCAACGCACCGGAGCGCCGCTCTGTGTCAGGCGCTCAATTCGTTTACGAGTGTGTTCGGTTCCCCAACCCGCCATGCCGACCAGAACCAGGATTGGCAAATCAGGCACACCTCGGAGCATCAGATCCTCATAGGCATCGATCAGCATGCCGTGGTTTTTTCGTTTCTCAAGGGTCGACACATAAAGGACAAAGCGCTGCCCAAGTAAGGCAGCGACTTCAGGACCTGCCGCCATAGGACTCGCAATCTCTGGGAAATCGCTGCCATGACGTATCTGGGAGAGCATCGGCTTTACGGGCGAGCCCTGCGATGACAGAAACTCGATGAGGTCCTTCTGTGTATGGCTGGACACACAAACGATGTGATCTGCGACCGCCACCATCTGCCGCAAATGCTGCCCAAAACGGGCGGTGATCCGACCCAGCGTCAAGTCGGGTCGAACTACAGGAATGATGTCATGACAACAAAGTACCACCTTAATCCCAAGATCGCGTCGGAGTCGATCCAGAACCTCCATGTCCTTGTCATCCCAGTCACACCCCAGAGAGATATAAACGTCTCTGGAGGCAAGACAGTTCAAGCCCGCCGCAGATTGCCGGCGATGAGGAGAACGGGCCTTGGGTGCAAGAAGTAAGGACTGAAGAGAATCAGGCAGCTGCGCGAGCACTGCTTTGGCAAATCCCCGCAGTGGACGCTCAACGCGCCCTCTAAGCTCAGCAAGCCGATGCAGATTGTCACTTACAAGCAGGGGGTCCACCGCAAGAAACGCGCCCAGTTGCGCATCGAATCGACAGAATTTGACCTGATCCGATTCGTTGGCCAAAAAGTCACGAGCACATTCGACCTCGACCCGAACCACACCTGTGACCGGCCGCACCCAACCCAAGCTGGTCGTAACATCAAGCCAAATTGCCATTGTGCCCTCACCTACTCCAGAACGTATTTAACCATGATTGCTGTGAGGTTCTGTCCGCCGCCCGCCGCTAGATAGAGGGTCTATTCTTGGCTTTAGGCCCAACATGTTGCATTCACTGTCGTTCTGGGATATCCTGATCACTCCTCAAACTAGCGCAATCGCGCTTTTTCATCATGGTTGTGGACCTTCAAGTCCGACAACTCAGTTCAAGACACAGAAGATAGAAATCTTTGTATGTCTTGCAAACGCAACGGCCATCGCGCCGAAATTTTTGCCTGTTTGATCCTGCCCGGTCTCAGACTGGAAATAAATCAAAGGCATCAACTGCATTTCTCATGACAACTGCTCCTGAGCTTTGCAACCACGATCGAGGTTTAGATGATCAAAAAACTCATGATGTGCTCACTTCTGTTGGCCAGTGGCTCTGCCATGGCTTACAAGGCGACTGGTCATGCGTCTTGGTACGGTCCTGGCTTCCATGGCCGTAAAACCGCTTCGGGCGAACGCTTCAACCGTCACGCCATGACAGCGGCCCATAAAACCCTTCCCATGAACTCTCGCGTCCTTGTCACCAACCTCGCGAACAACGAGTCCGTGGTGGTCACGATCAATGATCGGGGTCCGCACTCCAGAAGGCGGCTTATCGATCTTTCCGAGGGTGCAGCCGAGGCGATCGGTCTCGGTCATGGTGGCAAAGTGGAACTCACCGCTCTGGACTGAGTGGATTGAAAAAAATGGAATGCAACAAGGAAAGCCATTCCCTCGACTAAAGAAATTGGCACTCTCATCGGCAAATTGCCCATTTCTCTAGTTCCGCCCCTTCAAGGGGAAATCAAACCCGCCCCATGGCGGGTTTTTTTTGCGCGCTTGTCTTCCAATGCCCAGCAGGACACGCGGGTCGCTTCGCTATACTTAACCCATGTTTTGATTCTTTTGGAGTTTCTACCTTGCCCTCTTTTATCCCCGGTCAACGCTGGATCAGCGAAACCGAACCCGAGCTTGGTCTTGGCATCGTTCTCAGCGTTGAGGCCAACCGGGTCACGCTGCTGTTCGTGGCAGCCAGTGACCGAAGAATCTACGCGGCCCAGAATGCGCCCTTGACGCGCGTCCGCTTTAGCAAAGGTGAGAAAATCGAAGATCAGGATGGCATCTCGATGACCGTGGTCGATGTTTTAGAGGATCAAGGACTGCTGACCTATATTGGTCTCGATACCGAAGGCAACACTCATGCGATTGAGGAAATGGAACTCAATCACTTTATGCAGTTCAACAAACCGCAGGATCGCCTTTTTACGGCGCAACTGGACAGCAGCGAACTCTATTCACTCCGTCAGGAGGCCCTTGGCCACCTCAATCGGTTGGATCAATCCATGGTCAAAGGCCTGTGCGGCAGTCGGACCAGTCCGATTCCGCACCAACTGTTCATTGCTCATGAGGTAGCTTCCCGCCAGTCACCCCGGGTGCTTCTCGCCGACGAGGTCGGACTGGGAAAAACGATCGAAGCCGGCTTGATCATTCATAGGCAACTACTGACGGGCCATGCCGAGAGAGTTCTGATCGTGGTGCCAGAGCCTCTGCTGCATCAATGGTTGGTCGAAATGCGTCGACGCTTCAATCTGAAGTTCACTCTTTTTGACCGGGAGCGCTATCAGGAGTCTGATGAGACGAATCCCTTTCTCTCCTCGCAACTGGTTCTCTGCAGCCTTGACTTCCTCCTCAACCATTCCGACCATGCGCGGGATGTTGAAAACGGACAGTGGGACCTTTGCGTTGTGGATGAAGCCCATCACCTTCGGTGGTCCACCCAAAAGGTACATCGGGAGTATGCATTGGTAGAGGCCATTAGTGCAGGCAGCAAAGGCCTGCTGCTGTTAACGGCTACCCCGGAGCAACTTGGTAAGGAAAGCCATTTTGCCCGCTTACGCCTTCTGGATCCGGACCGTTTTCACAGCTATGACAGCTTCCTGGAAGAGGAGTCGACCTACACGGGACTTGCAGATGTGATCCAGCACGTACTCGAGGACCCTCAACTGGATGCCGGACTTTTAAGGAAACTCAATGGACTACTCAAGGATGATTTAGCCTCAGAGCTGCTCGAAAGTCTGGAGAACTCCGAATCGAATCCAGCCAGAAACGAGGTCAGAGACAAGCTGGTTCAATTGCTTTTAGACCGACATGGAACTGGCCGCATCCTTTTTAGAAACACCCGTGCCACAATCAAAGGTTTTCCAGGAAGGACCTTAATTGCTGAAGCACTCGAGGCCCCAGAGGCGTTTGTTGAAGGTTTCAACTCAAAAGGGACCAGCATTGAGGAACACCTCAATCCGGAGTTGCTGCTTCAAGGTGCCCCTCAGGGCCAGGAGTGGTGGCGCATCGACCCCCGCGTTGCGTGGCTCATCGACAAAATCAAGCATCTGAGACCTCAAAAAGTTCTGGTCATTTGCGCCAAAGCGCAGACCGTAATGGATCTTGACGAAGCACTAAGGGTGGCCAATATTCCTGCGGCCAATTTTCATGAAGGGCTCAGCATTATTGCGCGTGACCGGGCCGCAGCCTGGTTCGCAGATGAGGAGGATGGTGCGCAAGCCCTAATCTGCTCCGAGATTGGTAGTGAAGGTCGCAATTTCCAGTTTGCTCACCACCTGATCCTGTTCGACCTGCCGTTCAATCCGGATCTTCTCGAACAGCGAATTGGGCGACTGGATCGAATCGGTCAAACAGAGACCATCAAGATTCACGTCAACTACTTCAAGGAGACCCCTCAGGCCCACTTATTTGATTGGTATCACCAAGGACTCAATGCCTTTGAGAGTCTGAACCCCGCCGCCCAGGCCGTTTTTTCTCAGATGCAGACGGAACTTCAAACCGTCCTGACAAGCCAGTTACACTCCGAAGCACAGGCACTGATTCAAAAGACACGAGCACTCTCAGATCAGATCGAGGCTCAGCTCCATCAGGGCCGAGACCGCCTACTTGAAATTAATTCCTGCCGAACCGAATCTGCCCTCGCTCTCCTGAGTGCACTCTCCGCTCAGGATGAGGACGCAACTCTCTGGCCTTTTTTGGAGCGGGTATTCGATGCTTACGGCATCGCGGTAGAGGAGCACTCGCAAAATGCATTCATCCTGAGACCTGGGGAACATATGCGCATGCAGTTTCCCGAGATTCCGGACGAGGGAGTCACGGTAACCCTGGATCGAAATCTGGCACTGGCCCGCGAGGACTTACTTTTCCTCTCCTGGGAGCATCCCCTGGTGCTCGGCGCAATAGACATCATTCTCAACAGTGAGCATGGGAATGCCTGTTTAAGCGTTGTTCGCCATGAGGACCTTGATCCGGGCCAGCTTCTCGTTGAATGTATCCATGTGATTGAATCCCCCGGCGCGAGAGACCTTCAGCTCGGCCGTTTTTCTCCCGCTCGGCAGATCAGAACGCTATTGGACTCAGCGGGCGAGGACCTGAGTCATCTTGATCTTGGGGGATTTCAAGCCGTTCACCAGCAATTTGATCGCGAGCATGCGGTTGAGCTCCTTAGGAGCCAAAGAAAACCCATTGAGCGATCGATCCAGCGAGCTGATAGCAAAATCAAGGGGTTGATTCCAAAACAGATTGAGGAAGGGACCAAACGCATGCTGGATAGCATGACAAATGAGCTCAAGCGACTGGCAGCCCTGAGAAAGGTGAACCCGAATGTGCGCCAGGATGAGTTGGATCAGCTCAAATCAAAAGCCCTCGAGATGCATGCAGCGATCCAAGCGACCCGTCATCGCCTGGATGCAGTCAGGGTCATCATCACTGCATAGGCGGGAGCCGATAAATCGATCCATCGTGTGGAACGCGGGATAGAATTTCGACACTAACGATCACAGTTATCCGATCAATTCCAGAGGTTGAACCCCATGCAAAAGCGCTATGTGTACGCATTTACCGAGGGCGACGGAAAAAACAAGCATCTGCTCGGCGGCAAGGGGGCCAATCTCTGTGAGATGACTCAAATCGGCTTAAATGTTCCTCCGGGCTTCGTCATTACAACCGAGGCATGCAGGGAGTTTCTGGAACTGGGCAAGCTGCCGCCCCAGCTCATGGAACAAGTCACCCAGAACATCCGACAACTGGAGGCTCAGACCGGCAAGATCTTCGGTGGCGGAACCAATCCGCTTTTGGTTTCCGTTCGCTCTGGGTCGGCCATGTCCATGCCCGGCATGATGGATACGATTCTGAATCTGGGTCTAAATCACTCCACATTAACTGGGCTGGTCCAGCAGACAGGAAATTTGCGTTTTGGGTATGACGCTTATCGCCGCTTCATTCAGCTCTTTGGAAAGGTCGCCTTGGGTATCCGCGATGAGCTTTTTGAGAGTGAATTCGAGAGCATCAAAAGAAGCGTCAACGTGACCAGCGACCTCGAGTTGGAGGCAGACCAACTCCGCGAGGCCTGCGAGCGGTTTCTGGGTATTGTCCAAAGAGAAACCCAAAGTCCATTCCCTGAGGATGTCTATGCTCAGCTTGAAGCGAGCATTACTGCTGTATTTAGGTCCTGGCTCGGTAAACGGGCCGTTGATTATCGTCGTGAGTTCAATATCACTCCATTTATGGCAGATGGGACCGCTGTCAATATCGTCACGATGGTCTTTGGAAACATGGGGGAAGATTCAGCAACTGGCGTTGCTTTTACCCGGAATCCGGGTACCGGTGACAACGAGTTTTATGGTGAGTACCTCGTTAATGCGCAAGGGGAAGATGTCGTCTCAGGCTCCAGAACACCCAAACCGGTCGCGGAACTTAAGGATCAGATGCCGTTACTTCATGGTGAACTGATCACCCTGAGACAAAAGCTGGAGTCACATTATCGTGAGCCTCAGGACTTCGAGTTCACGATTGAGAAGGGCGTGCTTTATTGCCTTCAAACCCGAAATGCCAAAATGAATGCAGCGGCGATGGTTAAGACATCCGTCGAAATGTACGCAGAGGGCCTCATTACAAAGGACCAGGCTTTACTTCGGATCAATCCCGCTGACCTTGAGCAATTACTCCATCCCCGCTTGGATCCATCTCACGGGCGTGTTCCGCTCGCCCAAGGGCTGCCTGCATCGCCGGGAGCTGCCTCCGGCCGCTGCGTTTTTGATGCAGATCAAGCGGAAATATTGGGTCGAGCTGGCGAAAAAGTCATTTTGATTCGCGAGGAAACCAAGCCAGAGGACATCCATGGTTTTTTTGCCTCTCAGGGTATCCTGACGAGTCGCGGTGGCAAAACCTCTCACGCCGCTGTTGTCGCGCGTGGCATGGGTAAGGCCTGTGTTGCTGGAGCGGAAGGAATCAGCGTCGACTGCCTTAAGAGGGTAGCCAAGATTGGAGATCTGACGCTTCACGAGGGAGACACGATCACGATTGATGGGTCAAACGGCCTCGTTTATGCCGGCGAAATCCCCACGATCCCGCCGGATTTTTCAGATGAGCTGGCAACGCTCCTTGTCTGGGCCGACGAGAAAGCCAGGCTTAAGGTCTTCGCAAACGGTGATACGCCGGAAATGGCTCGGGTTGCACATCGATTCGGTGCCCGAGGAATCGGGTTATGCCGCACCGAGCGGATGTTTAACGCACCAGAGCGACTCCCGGTTGTGGTCGACATGATCATGGCTAGGTCCCTGGACGAAAGGCAATCCGCTCTCGAAAAGCTCCTTCCGATGCAGCGGGAGGACTTTGAGGAAATGTTCAAAATCACGACCCCAAACCCGGTCACAATCCGCTTGTTGGACCCACCCATGCATGAGTTCCTTCCAAGCGAAACTCAGTTGCTAGAGGAGATCCGAGCCCTTAAGGAATATCGACTGGTAGTTAAGGGTCAAACGGTTGCCCTTGGAAGCCTCAAGGGAATTCCTGAAATCAACGCCTCACAGAACCATATTACCGAGGAACATGTGAATGGGGTGTTGGCTCGAAAGGAATTGATGCTCAGAAAAGTAAGGGATCTACACGAGGTCAATCCCATGCTCGGACACAGAGGTGTCCGCTTGGGCATTACCTACCCCGAAATCTATGAAATGCAAATACGCGCCATCCTCGAGGCTGAAGCGAGTTGCCTGATGGCCGGTATTCAGGTTTGTCCCGAAATTATGGTTCCTCAGGTAATCACCGTTCAAGAGCTAACCCGAGTCCGCGCGAGTGTCGACAAAATAAGAGCAGAAGTCGAACAGCAATATGGCATCCGCTTGACATTCAAGTTTGGCACAATGATTGAGACAGTGAGGGCCTGTACGCGTGCCGCAGACCTTGCACAACTCGCCGAGTTCTTCTCCTTTGGAACCAATGATCTAACCCAAGCGACCTACTCTTTCTCCAGGGAAGACGCGGAAAACAAGTTTCTTCCGCTGTACACAGAGACTGGTATTTTGCATGACAATCCCTTTGAGACCCTGGATACCAAGGGAGTGGGTGCTCTGATGCAAATGTCCGTGGACTCTGGGCGTCGGGCCAACCCACAGCTCAAGGTTGGGATCTGCGGAGAGCAAGGCGGCGATCCAGCTTCGATTCAATTTTGTCATGAAATCGGGCTGAATTACGTCTCATGCTCGCCCTTGCGAGTGCCTGTTGCCAGGCTTGCAGCAGCCCAAGCGCTACTCAAAACAAGAGCAATTCCATTGACGGCTGCGGCACCAGCTCCAGCACCAGCACCAGCACCAGCACCAGCACCAGCTCC
>CAYLUS010000017.1:0-42665 GCA_964386975.1 uncultured Methylococcus sp. | reverse complement strand
TCCTAGAGAGGCCACTTTAATGGAAAACGTTCAAGAACTCCTTCAACTGATGGCCCGCCTTCGCGATCCGCTGCATGGATGCCCCTGGGACCTCCGCCAGGACTTCAAGAGTCTTGCCCCTTACTGTCTGGAAGAAGCCCAAGAGGTGGTTGATGCCATCGAGCGGGGAGACAGCGATCACCTGCGCGAGGAACTGGGAGACCTGTTATTGCAGGTGGTGTTCCTGGCCCGGATCGCTGAAGAACAGGGGCTGTTTGATTTTGCTGCGGTCGTTGAGACACTGAAGGCCAAATTGACGCGCCGACACCCGCATGTGTTTGGCGAACGCCGTTTCGCCTCGGAGGCGGCGTTCAAGGCGTTTTGGGAGGACACCAAGACAGAGGAACAAAAAGCCCGCCATCCGGGCGGCAAAAAAGGCCTGCTGGATGGCATTGCCAGGACACTGCCGGCACTCAGCCGGGCGCAAAAAATCCAGTCCAAGGCCGCGCGGGTCGGGTTCGACTGGCCTTCGGTGGCACCGGTCTACGCCAAGCTTGAAGAGGAACTTGAGGAACTGCGGGATGCCGCAGGCCATGGCAATCGCGACCACACCGAGGAAGAAATGGGCGATGTGCTATTCGTCATCGCCAACCTGGCCCGCCATTACGGCCTGGATGCCGAAACGGCACTTCGAAAAGGCAATGACAAATTCCTCCGCCGGTTTGCCGACCTTGAAACTCAGGTCGCGGCCTCCGGTCGGCGCTTTGAGGATCACTCGCTGGACGAACTCGACCTGTACTGGGCGAAAGCCAAGGACCACGAGTCTCAAACGGCGAAGGAGACCTGAGGCCTTATTTTCCTTGCGAGTCCTCGAGCGAGGAATCGGGCGGTCTGCGGCCCCTGGATGGCCGGGCGGTCCTTAGAAGGACCAGCGCGTTACCCAGGACAATCACAACGACCAACACCAGAAAGAGCCAAAAAAGTGCCATCCGTTCTCCTTTATACCCGACCCAGGCCCACCCTCACCGGCCGGTTCCGCTTCACAAGCCCAGAGCCGGAGGGTAGCATAGGAACCGACTGGAGACTGAACGGATAAGAAATAAAAATGACCTCTCCTGCGTCTTTCATCCCTCGGGGATTATGTCCTCCACGTGCCTGGGCCGCTTGCTCATGAGTACCACCCACGCCTGGCGTATCGGCGGATTTCTGAACCTCATCCAGAGCACCTTCGTCGGTGTCTTGAGGGTACTGTCCGTGCCGATCGTGCTGGGCCTCAGTGTGGCTTCGGGCTATACAACGTATTATGGTTTAAGTTACTTCATCACCCCCTGGATCGCCCTGGTGGTGACACTGGCGGTGCAATCCATCGTGGTGGTGTCCTCGCTCGAGCTGGCGAGCATTCACTTCAAGGCCAATCCGCTCCGCTTTTTAAGCGTGGTGCTGTCCCTTCTGGTCGCACTGACGGTCTCGGTGACCTTTTCCTACTTCAAGTTCTTCGAATTTTCGCAGCGGGACAGCATTCTCATCGAGCGCCAGAATCAGCTCTCCTCAAAAGTTGCGCAGTACATTCAAGACGTCGTGGCGCTCCGCAGCCAGCTGACCGCCGATCAGCAAAAACGCATTCAGGCCGCCTCCCGGGATACCCAGCAGGCGTTCATGAGCGCCCACCCCGGCATGGCAGGCCAGAAGGTCGGCAAAGGTCGGATCTGGGGTTATTACAACGAAATCCTCCAGGGCGAGCAGGGCAAGCTCAAAAAGCTTGAATCCCAGACTGCGCCTTTGGACAAGGCGATTGCCGAATCGCGGGAGGCGCTGTCAATCCTCTCGACCCACATGTCGGATGCAGCCACATACCACGGCATGGCGGCTGCGGTCCAAAAACTCGAAGGCGAAGCCGATGCGCTGGCCTCCGCCTATGGAACGACCCCACTGAAAGCGCCACGCATCGGGGGCTTCGCCGAATTCTCCCAGGGCATTACGCCCTCGTTTGACATGTGGCGCAACCTCTCGTGGTTTGCCCTTGCATGCGCCCTGATGGTGGATTTTTTCACCCTGATTCTGTCCTACCGGCTGGAAATGACCGCACCCGGCCCCTTGAGCGAAGAAGAAAAGGACCTTGCTTTCGCAGGGCTCCGCCAGTTCAGCCGCTTCACCATCAACCAAAACGACGAACTCGAGTTCAGCATCGAGCGAACCGAATTGGAGCGGGCCCGTCGGGTGACCGACTGGCAACGGATGTTTGCGGTCGCCTTCCTCCTGAACCGGGGCTATCTCCGGAAAATGAGCAGTAAAACCGTCGAATTTGCACCGAATCTCTATCCCATCATTGCCGAGCGGCTGGCGCGACAACCGGACGCGCGACTCGCCGGGGGACCCGCCAACGACGAGCCGCTGGCCCGTGCCATGCAAGAGAAATTCCATGGCTGACTTTGGCGCAGACACGAAACTCCCCTGGGTAGCCGGCTTTGAAGGCGATCGCCGCATCGTCGTCTCCCGGCTGGGCTTCATGACCCGGGTCTTTGCACGGCCGCATGCCTTCAAACGACGCTTCTACCAAAGCATCATTGATGTTCCGATCGAAAACTGGGAGATCCAGCTCGATCCGCCTTCCCTCGGTGCCCTCTGCACGCTCAAGGCCACGCTGGAGATTCGCTTTCAGCCGACGCTGGCCTTTGCCCAGGGGCATGTCGAGCAGATCGATCGACTGGGTGACTATATCCGCACGCACTACCACTCCCTGATCAAGGATGCGGCGGAAGAGGAACTGCTTGGGCTGCAGCAAGCCAGCTGGCTGGATCTCGGCCACAGCCTCATGGAGCGCGGGGTCGAGGATCTGGTCCATGAACTCCTCGCCATGCGGGACATACAGAGCCGCTGCCATTGCCGTATCGATGCTATCTTTCAAAACGTCGATCTCGACCAACTCGATGCCGACCTCGCCTCTGCTGATCCCGGCCGCAATGCCATTGCCCTTGAGATCCTCAAGCGACGCCGGGAGACCCTGGAGCGGATGTCGCGTGAGCGCCATGACCAGGCACTCCTTGAGCAGCGCCTTCGGCTTGAGCAGGAAGAGGAGATGCTGGAACTTCTGAAGCGGGAAACGGCGATCGTCAGAGAGCAGCAGCGGGAAGCCGTTCTGAGGGCCCGTGAGATCCTGATGGCGGATGAAACCCGGGAGGCGGAAAAGATCGACAGCGAAGTCAGGCTCAAGCGCGAGCGGATTCGTCATGACGCCGAACTCAAGCGCCTTGAGATCGAAGCCAATCTTCAGGAGAAATCGCAGCGGGCCTCGAGTTATTCCGATGTGCATGGCCACCTGCAGCGGGAAATCGAGCTTCTGGCACTTGAGCGTCAGCGACTGGCGCTTGAGGAAGAGATCAACAAAACCAAACTGGAACGGGCCAAGGGCTGGGTCATCGGCGCCAAGCAACGGTTTGCCCTGGGAAAAAAGAACGAGGAAACGCTTGGCGATAATCGACAGCAGGATTCCGGCTGATTCCCTTTCAGGACCCCGTTGCCAGGTCTTCTGGCTCCTTCTGGCCCTGATTGCCGCCCCATGCGGTGCCCTTGGCACTGAGGACCCTGCGCCGGGCCCTGCGCGGGTAATCGGAGAGACCAGCGCCGGCTGTATCCAGGGCGCCGAGCACCTGGCCCCGGAGGGCGAGGGCTATCTGCTGATGCATCTGGAACGTCATCGCGACTATGGCCACCCCGACCTTCTGGATGCAATTCGCCGCCTCGGGAAACGCGCGGCACATGGACTCGGCATGCTGCATGTGGGCGATTTGGGGATGGCGCGTGGCGGACCCATGCCGTTTGGCCACCGCAGCCATCAAAGCGGCATCGACGTTGATGTCTGGTATGACATGAGCCCCAGCCTTCACCTGGATGCCAACAGCACCCGCTCCAACATCAAGGCTTTCAGTCTTCTCAACACGGCCACCAACGGCATCAACTACACGCTCTGGGAGGAGGGACACGCCGAGATGTTAAAGCAGGCGGCGCGCCTTCCAACCGTCGACCGGATCTTTGTCAACGCCCGGATCAAGCGCGAGCTCTGCAAAAGTGCGCGGGGCGATCGCAGCTGGCTCAACAAGATTCGGCCCTGGTACTTCCATGAGGATCATTTCCACATGCGCCTGGCCTGTCCTCCGGGAAGCCCTGACTGTGTCCCACAGGAGCCCATTTCTCCCGGCGATGGCTGTGACCAGCTGGGCTGGTGGCTCGCCAAACCCGCCGAGCCGACCCCCGATCGCAAGCACCCGCCGCCCCGACCCCAGCTTCCCAGCGCCTGCCGGGCTCTTCTTGCCGATTACTGATCGGCGAGAATCACCAGTTTCAGGAGCTCGATCCTTCGGCTGTCGGTCCTCAGCACCGTGAAACGGAAGCGCCCAAGGTCCAGTTTTTCTCCACGCTTGGGCACATGGCCCAGTTGGTGGACGATGTAACCGCCGATGGTGTCAAATTCATCGTCCTTGAGCCCTGCATCGAAATAGTCGTTAAAGTCCTCGATTGGTGTCAGGGCCTTGAGGGTGTACTCGGCATCGGACTTTCGGAAGATGAATTCCTCCTCACCAAAATCGTGTTCGTCCTCGATATCGCCGACGATCTGCTCAAGCACGTCTTCAATGGTCACCAGTCCAGCGGCCGCGCCATACTCATCGACCACGATGGCCATGTGGCTGCGGGTCGCCCGAAATTCGAGGAGCAGCACATTGAGTCGCTTGCTCTCCGGCACGAACAGTGGGGGGCGCATGATGTCCCGGACCCGTGTGGCCTGATCCGAAAGGCTGGAAAGAAGAAGATCCTTGACCAGAAGGATGCCGACCACCTCGGTCCGATCCTCACCGATCACGGGGTAACGCGAATGGGCGGATTCGGCGACCAGGGGCAAAATGGCCCCGATTTCAGCCTCTTGAGAGACGACCACCATCTGGGCTCTGGGGATGCTGATATCCCGCACCCTCAACTCCGAGACCTGCAACACGCCCTCAATCATGGAGAGGGCCTCATGGGCAATCAGCTTGCGTTTCTGAGCCACTCGGAGCAGCTCCAGCAAATCCTCCCGATCCTCAGGCTCTCCCGAGATGAAGTGGGTCAATCGCTGGAGCCAGCTTCGATGCGCTGCCGACGGGTCGTCGCTCATGGGACGTCTGCCTCGATCAAATAGGGGTTGGGGTAGCCAAGTCCCGCCAGAATTTCAATTTCGAGCGTTTCCATTTCATCCTGATCCTCAGGCGCGATGTGGTCATAGCCCCGAAGGTGCAGAACACCATGCACAACCAGATGGGCCCAGTGGGCCTCCTCAGGTTTGCCCTGTTCCCGGGCTTCGCGCACGACCACCGGCGCACAAATCACAAGATCACCGAGGAGATCATTGGGGACCCCCGGAGGAACTTCGCAGGGAAAGCTCAGGATATTCGTTGGTCCCGATTTCTGGCGATAGGTTTCGTTCAGTAGCCGGCTTTCCGCCTCATCGACCACCCGTATGGACAGTTCGAAAGACGCATTGGGACCTGCCCGCTGGGCCCATCGCTCAAAATCAGCCTGATCTGGAAGGTTTTTTGCCGAACTGACGCAGTCAAGGTCAAGCCACATGCGAGTCCATGGCCTGTTTCTGTTCATGGACCTCATAGGCCGCGACAATCCGCTGCACCAGAGGATGGCGGACAACATCGTGGGCACCAAAGAAGGTGAAACTGATGCCTTCAACTTCGCGCAGCACATCAAGGACATGGCGCAAGCCGGATTCCTTGTTGCGAGGCAAATCGATCTGCGTGATGTCACCGGTGACGACGGCCTTGGAACCAAAGCCCACGCGGGTCAGGAACATCTTGATCTGCTCAACGGTCGTGTTTTGCGCCTCATCGAGAATGATGAAGGAATCATTAAGGGTTCGCCCGCGCATGAAGGCCAGCGGCGCCACTTCAATGACATTGCGCTCGATCAGTTTGGCCACCCGCTCAAAGCCCAGCATTTCATAGAGCGCGTCATACAGGGGGCGCAAGTACGGGTCGACCTTTTGCGCCATGTCCCCCGGCAGAAAACCCAATTTTTCCCCGGCTTCCACCGCCGGGCGGGCCAGAATCAGTCGGCGGACTTCCTCGCGCTCCAATGCCGCAACGGCGCATGCCACCGCAAGGTAGGTCTTGCCGGTGCCGGCAGGACCGATGCCAAAATTGATGTCATGGCCTTGAATGCTGGTGAGGTAACGGTGTTGATTGACGCCCCTTGGGCGGATGATGCCCCGGCGCGTCTTGAACTCGGGCGATGCCCCCACCGTCGGGGCTTCTTCAAGCAGGCTCTCGATGTGCGACTCCTGCAAGGAGAGGTGAACCCGCTCCGGAGTGATCATCTCGTCACGGGATGCCGCATAGAGGGACTCGAGGAGTCGGATGGTAGCGCGTGCCGCTTTTTCAGGGCCAAGGACGGCAAACTGGGTCCCCCGATTGGAGATCTCGACGCCAAGCCGCCGCTCGATCTGGCGAAGATGTTCGTCGAACTGGCCACACAGACTGGCCAGTCGCTCGTTGTCATCCGGCACCAGTTGCAGCGCGAGATTGAGGACTGCCTCAGACAAGAGCCGGACTCTCGCTCGTTGGCGCGGAATCATCGCCCGCGCCTTGGGGTAACCACCGCCCTCTGAGGGAGTTGGGACGGACCCCGGTGATCAGAACATCGACGAACTGGCCAACCAGCCGCGGATCGCCCGGAAAATTGACCACCCGGTTGTTTTCCGTCCGCCCGGAAAGCTCCCTGACATCCTTCCTCGAACTGCCCTCGACCAGCACCCGCTGAACACTGTCCAGCATGCGCTCGGAAATCGACTGCGACATCGCATTGATCGTGGCCTGAAGCCGCGAGAGCCGCCGTTTTTTCTCTTCCATCGACACATCATCGGGGATGTCCGCAGCCGGGGTCCCGGGCCTCGGGCTGTAGACAAAACTGTAGGAATGATCAAAACCCAGTTGCTCAATCAACGCCATGGTGGCCTCGAAGTCGGCCTCGGTTTCGCCGGGATACCCGACGATGAAATCGGAGGACAGGGAGATGTCCGGGCGCACCGCGCGCAGGCGCTGGATTTTTTCGATGTAGTCCTCGCGGGTGTGCCCGCGCTTCATCAATTGCAGGATGCGGTTGCTACCGCTTTGCACCGGCAGATGCAAGTGACTCACGAGCTTTGGAAGTTCGCCATACGCTTCAATCAGGCTGTCTGAGAATTCGACCGGGTGCGAGGTGGTATAGCGTATGCGCTCGATGCCCTCGATCGCCGACACATAGTGGAGCAGCAGGGCAAAGTCGCAGATTTCGCCATCCTCCATCTCCCCGCGATAGGCATTGACGTTCTGCCCCAGCAAGATGATTTCACGAACGCCCTGCTCCGCAAGGGCCACCAACTCGGCCACCACATCATCCAGCGGCCGGCTGATCTCCTCGCCGCGGGTATAAGGCACAACACAGAAGGTGCAGTACTTGCTGCAACCCTCCATGATCGAGACAAAAGCTTTGGGACCCTCTGCCCGCGGCTCAGGGAGCGCATCAAATTTTTCGATTTCGGGGAACGAGACATCGATGACCGGGCCCTTGTGCGTTCGGGCTTCCTCAAGCATTTGCGGCAGACGGTGCAAGGTCTGGGGTCCGAACACCAGATCCACAAACGGGGCGCGCTTTTGCAAGGCCTCGCCTTCCTGACTGGCCACGCAGCCACCCACACCAATCACGACATCGGGTTTCAGCTGCTTCAGGGGCCGCCAGCGGCCCAGTTCGGAGAACACTTTCTCCTGCGCCTTTTCCCGCACCGAGCAGGTATTCATGAGAAGAACGTCCGCCTGGCTTGGGTCCTCGGTCAGCTCAAAGCCATGTGAGGCATTCAACACGTCCCGCATCTTGGCGGAATCGTATTCGTTCATCTGGCAACCCAGGGTTTCGATGTAGAGTTTTTGCGCCATTCGGCCAAGTCGCAGTTTGGGGGGAACGCATTTTAACAGACTTCGCCTCGCTCACGCCTCAGGTGATATGGGGACCAGTGCCGCTTCGACCCACTCCAGCCAGTGGGTGACCGGACGTTGGGTGCCTCCCGCCAGATGGATTTGGCAGCCCACATTCGCGGTCACGATGGCATCTGCGGCCAGCCCGTTCAATCCCTGGCACTTGGCCGCCTTGAGCGCCTGGCTGATCGCGGGTTCAAGCAGCACATGCGTGCCCGCCGCACCGCAGCAGCGCCCGGCCTGCGGATCCTTGAGGACCTCATAACCCAACCGCGACAGCAAGGCTTCAACCCGCCCCTCCAGGCCTTGACCATGCTGAAGGCTGCAAGGCGCCTGGAACACCAGCCTCGCCCGCCCCTTTCGGCAGCGGTCAAAATCGATGCGCGCCTCCAGGAACTCGACCGGGTCCAGGATCTGGGGCAGGCGATCAAGAGCCCGAACAGCCCCCTGCCCTTTTCCATCGAAACGGTCCTTGTAGGTCTTCAGCATGGCGCCACAGCCGCTGGCCGGCACCAGAATCACCTCGACCCCCTCATCCGCCCGGATCATCCAGCGCGCCAGATTGGCGTTGACGGCCTGAAAGGCGCGCTCGGTATGACCCATATGGAAATCCAGTGCCCCGCAACAACCTGTTGCGCCCTCATCTGACCAGGCAATCCCCAGATGATCGAGAATCTGCCGCAAGGCCCTTCGGGTATTCGGGGTAAAACCCGGGTCCGCACAGCCGGCGGCGATCAGGACCTTGGCTGTGCCAGAGGCTTTCGAGTCGGCCTTTTGAAGCGGCCGCCGGGATCCCAAGCCGCTTAGGGAAAGAAAGCCAAACTGGCCGGCCAGGCGATACATACCCACCAGGCATTGGCGAAGGCGATCAACCGTCAAACCACGACTGATCAAGCCACGCAGAAGGCGGGAACGGAGGGGCCGACGGGGCCCCGGCAGGGCTGCATTTCTCGCCCAGTCGATGACCGGCGCATACGCAACGCCTGAGGGACAGGTGGTCTCGCAGGCCAGGCAGTGCAGGCAATGATCCAGGTGGGTTCGAACCGCCGCCGTGAGCTCGGCCCCCTCCGTCAGCGACTTCATCAGGCGCAGCCGTCCCCGCGGTCCCTCCAGCTCATTGCCACTCAGCTGATAGGTGGGACAGGTCGCATTACAAAAACCACAACCCACGCAGGCGTCTATCCCCCGACGGACCGCATCCGGCACCGCCTGAGGGTTCATGGCATGACTCCCGGATTAAACAGTCGTTTGGGATCGAAGGCAGCCTTGACCCGCGCGTTGAGTTCCTGCAACGCCGGGTCCAGCGGGGAAGCCACGGCGCCCCAGGGACGCGTTGCCCTGAATAGACGCGCATGCCCCCTGAGTTGCGCCGCCACCCTGAATACCGCCTCCGCTGGCGCATTCGTTCGCAGCCACCGGAGCGCCCCGCCCCAGTCATAAAGCCATTCCCCCTGGATCTCGATGGCCGGGGCTGCCGAGGGGACGGACAGTCGAAACAAGGCATTTCCAAGTGGCGGGTAGGTAAAAAACCGGCTTTTCTGCTCCCTCAGCCGATACCAGAAACCGGGACCATCGGCCGCTTCCTCAGCACCAAGGTCCGCCTGGACCCTCAGCACGGCCTGCTCGGGACCGGCGATGCGAAGGTAGGACCAGCTGCCATCGTTCGCAAGGCCAGAAAAGAGATTTGCGGTTCCCTGCAGGACCTGCATGTGCGCCAGCCCCTCAGCCCAGGTTCTCGGCACCACCAGCGTCTTCTCGACTTCCGGCCGGGGCACCACCTTGAGCGTGACCTCAAGTAGGACCCCCAGCGTCCCTCTGGAACCGACCATCAGCCGTGAGACATCAAAGCCGGCCACATTCTTCATGACCGTCCCCCCAAAGCGAAGGCTTTCGCCCCGCCCATTGACCATCCGGACACCCAGAACCGCATCCCGTGCCGATCCCGCAAAAGGCCTTCGCGACCCACAAAAGCCGGAGGCGATGACGCCGCCGAGGGTCGCCCCCTCACCAAAGTGAGGCGGCTCAAAGCCCAGCATCTGTCCTTCCGATAAGAGGGCTGCCTCGATTTCGCGGATCGGTGTTCCGCTGCGCGCGGTGATGAACCACTCCTTGGGGTCATAGTCGACAATCCCTGTATGCCCCGAAAGCCCAAGGGTGGCATCAGCCTCGGCCTTGCCGCCGGGCAGAAAGGCCTTGCTGCCGCTGCCCTCGATGGCCAGCGTCTGACCCGTCTCATAGGCATCCGCCACCCGTTCACAAATGACATCCGCTTGATCAAACGCTTTCATCTCTGTCGCCATGCGCCCTATGATAGCGGGCATTCACGCATTTCCGTCAGATGGCCTTCAAGGCCCCACGCACACCCAGACCAGGAACGCTCATGATCGGTTGGCTCAAATCCCTTCTTGGCTCCGGCCTCAGCCCTGAGGAGACCGCGATCAAGGAGCGCTACCTGGAAACCCGCGCGGCCAGCCGGCACCTTAATCTTCGGCTGATCAAGGCGTTGCCCAGCGTGGCCCTGCCTGAATGTGCCAAAAAGCTGGGCCTGTCCAAGGCCGGCACCTTGATCATCAACCAGGATGATGAAATCGCCATCGCCTACGATTACTGCCTGCACCACTATCGGCGGGCCGGCAAAAATGCGCTGGATCGGGCCCTTGACGCACCCCCAGAGGCCCCATCAGCCTTGGAGGCATCGATCCTCAGCGCCATGCAGACCGCCCAGTTTTCGCTGTTTCGGATCAGCGCCATTCGCCCGCATCAGGGGGCTACCCTTGAGGATCTGATCATCCACCAGTCACTGAACCTCATGGACCTCGGCCTCTCCTCAGCTGGCCTTCCGGGAGTCATTGTGGCCGGGCGCATCCTTGATTTCGGCGAATTCCGGATGTCGGCAGGGACCCTCATTCCGGTCCCCGAGGAGATCTACGAAGGCCGCATCCGTCAGGTGGTGGAGAAGTTCTTTGGTGAAGTCCAGCAAGGCACCCGCCTGTCCCAGGCGCAGAGCGCGGCTTTCGAAGCCCAGGTGCTGCGAATCGCCTTGAGCGAGGGTGGCGAGGATAATAGCTTCTATACCGATATCGACGCCTGAACGGAAGGAGAACCCCCATGAGCCTGAAAGCGCTTTGTGTTGGACTGAGTCTCTCGCTGCTCGCTCCGCTGGCCACTGCTAATCCGGCCTACCGCCACGTCGTGGTGGTGGTTCTCGAAAACAGCCAGTACAAGCAGATCATCGGGTCGAGAAACGCCCCCTTCATCAACAACCGCTTGGTCAAGGGCGGGGTCTCAATCAGCAATGCCTTCGGCGAACAGCATCCCAGCCAACCGAATTACTATTGGCTCTTTTCCGGCAGCAACCAGGGCATCACCAGCGATGATCCACCCTGGCCAAGCACCGATCCAGGCCCCGTCTTCTCGGCCAGCAACCTCTGGCTCTCCCTCTCCCAAAAACCGCCCAGCGCCAACTTTTTCCTGGGTTATGTCGATTCAGGTACCAGCCAGCCGGTCACGAATTTTTATGAGAGCACGGGCACCTACGCCACCAAACATGTGCCCTGGCTTGGATTTACGAACATCAACAATGGCAATCCACAGGGGGTTACCCGTGACTTTGGGAGCCAGTTTCCCAAGGATGCCAAGGGCTTTGAATCCCTGCCGACCATCGCCTTCGTCATCCCCGCACAAAATCATGACATGCACAGCTACAACGATGCCGGAGACTCGGTGACCAACTACCGTCAAAGCGTCGTGGCAGTAAGAGCCGGTGATCGCTGGCTTGAAGAGAACATCTGGCCCTATGCCCAGTGGGCCATCAAGCATGACAGCCTTCTGATCGTGACCATGGACGAGGATTCAACCCCGGACTGGCCGACCCCCCGATCGCAGACGGGCGGGGGACTCCGAGGCCCCCTGAATCCAGAGGGTCTTACCGCACCCAATCTGCGTTTTCAGGAAACGGCCAGCACCAGCGGTCCCAACCAGATCCCGATGATCTTTTACGGCGCCAAGCTGACGCGCAAGGGTCACTACCGCTTACCCGGCAAGGGCGCCAACAACATCAATCTGCTGCGAACCCTTGAATCGTTCTACGAGCTCAGTGCCAGTGGCGCACAATCGACCCTGTGCCTTGAGGCGGGACTCAGCGACGGCCCGATTACCGCCATCTTCAAACAAACGCCTTAGAGCTAAAACCGACGAACACGCTAAAAGCCAACACAGGCAAATACCTGCCGGGCGAATGACTCAGTAATGCCTCTGAGATTCGCCCGATGCTTTTGACCGGGAGGTCCCTTTCTTTGAAACTCTACCTTGATACCGCCAATCCGGCCGAATGGCAGGCATCCCCCGGGCTCCCGACCCTTCAGGGCGTGACGACCAATCCCAGCCTGATCCTAAAGGCCGGTTTTCCCGTTAACCTTGCAACCTACCTTCATCTGATTCAGGAGGCTGGCCGTAAGCGGCTGCCGGAAATCATGCTGCAGTTGCCAAGGCCCGACCCCGAGGAAGCCAAAGACTGGCTGAATGCGCTCTTGCCTGCCGCCGCGGAGGCCAAAACCCGGCTCATCGTGAAACTACCCTGCCGGGATGACTGGAGCGAGACCCTGGAGGCCGTGCAACGCTACGGTGTGCCCCTTCTTCTTACAGGGCCTTCGAATCCCTTACAACTTCTTTGGGCACGCGCTCAGGGCGCCCAGTACGTGGCGCCGTATCTTGGCCGCATCGAAAACAGCGGCCGGGATGCCCTGGCATTGGCCCGGGCCTGTGTCGCCTTGCAGCGCGATGGCACCCAACTGGTCGCCGCCAGCATCAAAACTCAGGAACTCCTGACCGAACTGCTGGCCATGGGCGCCTACGCGGTCACCCTCAACCCGGACTTTGTGGCAGGCCTTGCAAGAGACCCGCTGACCGATGCGGCTATTCTTCAGTTTGAGGCCGACACTCAGGCCAGCCAGAGCCACCCTGCCCCCCGCTGATCCCAGGCAGTTTCCGGCTACTGGTCGGCCACCACACAGGGATGGCCCCCTCGGCAATTCACCCTGAACTCGCCCGCGTGCTGACAGCCTTTGATCCGGATCAGATATTCGGAAAAGAGACCGGACTGCCAATTCCCCTCGCGAACATCCGTTGGAGAGCCAACGGCCTTGACGCCCGGGCAATTGAAGTCCTCCGCTGCCTCTTCCAGGGCGGCCCTGACGGCATCTTCCCTGCGATCCGGGGAATCCCCATAACGTGCGTTTTCAGCACAAGCCACAAGACCGATGACCAGGAGCGCGAGGAGCACCCGAGCGAGAAATTGTGGGACGACGCTTTTAAGAGGGATCATCGTGTCTTCAACTCCCGATAAACTGATGATTGTTTTTTTAAGATCCAAGATCCCGTGGCCCGACTGATTCTGTTCAATAAGCCCTTCGGGGTCCTTTCCCAATTTACTGATCGCGAGGCCGGCCGCGCCACCTTGAAGGACTACCTGTCCATTGCGCAGATCCGCGCCGCAGGCCGCCTTGATTATGACAGCGAGGGCCTGTTGCTTCTTACCGATGATGGCGGTCTTCAGGCGCAAATCGCAGATCCCCGCCACAAGATGGCCAAGTGCTATTGGGTACAGGTCGAGGGACTGCCTCAGGAAGCTGATCTCGACCGCCTCAGGCGGGGTATTGAGCTCAATGACGGACCGACCCGCCCCGCCCATGTCCGGATGATGGATGCGCCTCAGGCCCTCTGGCCAAGAACACCACCGATCCGGTTCAGGGCCAAGATCCCCACCACCTGGCTGGAGATTCGCATTACAGAGGGCCGCAATCGCCAAGTCCGTCGCATGACCGCGGCGGTCGGCTTTCCCACCCTTCGCCTGATCCGGGCCGCGATCGGACCCTGGTCACTGGAGGGACTGCAACCGGGCGAATTTCGGGAAGCCCCCTGTCCGCCGGCGGCCTCAACCCGAAATCGGGGGCCGGGAAATCGAGCCATGACCGATCACAAGCGACCCTCAGCACCCTCAAGGCGCCGGCGTCCCTCCCTGAGCCAAGGGTAGGCGCTCGATCAGCTTGAGGTCAAACGACCCGTTCCAGGCGGTTTCAATCTGCACAAAACGGGCGGCCACCACCGGGTCAAACTGCCGTGAGATCCGATGAAAATAGTCATCCAGCAGTCGGATCTGCTGGGCCTTGAGCTGAAGGTAGCGGCCGATCATCGCCTCCAGCTCTCGGGCAGGAATGGCCGGATATTCCGCATCAAAGCGGGCGATCAGGGATAGCTTTTCATCATAAAGCCCGATCAAAGCCCCCTGGTATCGGTAGTACAGGGGCCAGAATGCAGCATCCCTCGACTCCGTCAGAGCAAGCGACTCTTTGAGGAGCTGGCGCTTGTCCATGCGTTGCCGGGCCATCAGACGCTCCAGATCAGGTGCATGGATAAGGGGCGATGGGGCCGGGGCAGCGCCGCAGACCACCCCAAAGCCCATGAGCCCGCACCCGATCAAAAGGGCGACCGCAAGCACCCTGAATCTTCTGAAGCCAAACCTGCCTCTATCGCGCATCTTTATTTCTCCTTTCTCCTGATAAACGGCAGATTCAGGTCGCGTCCGTGACAAAGCCATTAACAGCGCGCTGCCCACCCCAAACCATCAGGGCTGATAGTAAAACCCGATGCCCAGCATGACGTAGATTGCGATCAGCTTCACGCCGGAGATCCAGCGCACCGATCCGATGTCGAGAATCTTGTTGACGGCGCCCACCGCCACAATGATGGCGACGACCTGGAACTGACTGAACAGAAGGTTCATCGGCTGGTCCAGAACCGCGCCCATCAGCACCAGAACCGGCGCTGCGACCAGCGCCATCTGGATGGCCGACCCCATGGTCGAGGCCAGCGCTAGATCCATGTTGTTGCTTCGCGCAAAACGCACGGCATTCATGATTTCAACGGCTCCACCCAAGGGCGCGAGCAGGAAAATACCGGTAAAAATCGGCGTAAAGCCCAACAAATGCGCGGTCGGTTCGACCGAGCGCGTCAGGATCTCACTCATGATGGCCAAAAGCCCCGTCACCAGAATCAACTGAAGGGTGGCAGACCGCATGCCAGTACCACTGGAGGGGTGCATGGATGCTTCGGGAACCGGGACCCCGACGGATTCATGCTCAGGGTGGCGCAGGGTAAAGAAGGCACAGATGATGTAGGTGACAAACAGGATCAGCGACACCTTGAAACTGATTTCCTTTTCCGTCACGGTGCTGAAATCGAAAATCGCCGGAATCACGAGGCCTATTACCGCCAGGAGCAGCAATCCGCCATGCAGGTGGTTGGCCCTTTGATCAAAATCAAGACCCGCCGGACGCTTTCGACCACCCAGAATCACGGCAGCGCCGAGCCCCAGAAGGAGGTTGCCGACGATGGCGCCGGTGATCGAGGCCTTGACCACCTCAATCAATCCCTGGCGCAAGGCGAAAATACCGATGATGATGTCCGGAACCGTTCCCATGGTCGCGTTGAGCAGGCCCCCGGCGCCGGGGCCCAAGCGATGCGCGATGGTCTCCGTGGCATCCCCGAGGAGCCGCGCCAAGGGAATCACAGCGAAGCTGGACATCAGGAACACAGCGAAGGGATCGGCACTCAGGATATCGAGGCCAATGGCCAGAGGAATGAGGATCAGCAAGGGCCCCGTCTTGCCGAAATGGCGCCTCCCAAGGGCGCTCCTCCACTTGAGGAATTGGAATCCCTGAGCCCGCTTCAAAACCGGAACTCCACCAAAGAGACATCATCTTCAAAGTCCTCCCGACCCTGAACCGCCGCCATGGTCTTGAAGACCTCCTGCACCTTGGCGCCGGGGGTGGTTTCAGGTTCCTTAAGAATCTCGATGAAGTCCGAAAGCTCCATTTCCCGGCCATCGGTGCGTGTCACCTCGTAGATGCCATCGCTGAACACATAGAGCAGAGCGCCCTCCGGAACCTGCGTACTGGCTTCCTCATAGCGGGCCGTAGCAAAGGTTCCGATCGGTGCCGCTTTGGTTCTCAGTTGCTGGATATCCCCCGGCGCCATGAGGATGGAGGGCGGATGCCCACCGCTGGCATATTTGAGTTCCCGTGTATTGCGGTTGAAGACCCCGTACCAGAGGGTGAAGTAAAGGTTGTGATGCTTCTCCATCTGGAACACGTCGTTGAGACCGGCCATGACGGCGCGGGGCTCCTTGAAATCCACATCGACCAGGGTCTGCCCGAGAATGGCATTCATGGCGGTGACCGAGAGCAATGCAGAGCCGATGCCGTGGTTACAGACATCCAAGAGGAAAATCGCAAAGTGGGCCTCATCGATGTCGAAGTAGCCAAAGGAATCTCCACCCAACGAGCTACAGGGCTTGAACACCCAGGAGGTTCTGATGGGCCCCTCGGCGATCGGATTTGGGAGGAGCGAGCGCACATAGTCGGCGGCCTCATTGAGCTCCTGGGCCAGCGCTTTCTGGCTTTCACGCAAGGCCTTGAAGGCCTCGTTCCGCTCGAGCAGGGCAATATAGGCGTGCGAGTGATAGCGAATCCGGGCCAGCAACTCAACGGGATCGGGAAGTTTTACCAAGTAGTCATTCGCCCCCCGGGCAAAGGCGTCGGCCTTGGTAACGGCCTCTTCCTTGCTGGAAAGGACGATCAATGGCGTGTCCTGGATCTCAGGCTGTGCACGGTATTGCTCGACCAGGCGGAGACCGTCGATTTCCGGCATCACCAGATCCTGCAGAATCACGGTGGGGCGCAGCTCAATGGCTGTTTCGAGGGCCTCCAGCGGGTTGGTCACGGCGTGGTACTGGATATCCGGCTCACTGGCCAAAATCCGTCTGACGGCCTCTGCGATGATGCGCTGGTCATCGACCAGAAGCACCACCAGCGGGTGAGACTGTCCATAGGTCATTGCGGCGGTTTGAGCGGGGTCTGTCATCACAATTCCTGTGGCTTATACGATCACTTCGGGAGCGCCTTGATGCGCTTTTGCAAGGGCGATCAGGGCGGGTGCCATCTGATCCAGCGGTAGAATCCGATCGGCAGCGCCGATCTCCTTGGCCACTCGGGGCATGCCGTAGATCACCGAGCTGGCTTCATCCTGGGCAAAGGTCCTGACCCCGGCCTTGCGAAGGCGCAACAGGCCCTGGGCCCCATCCCGTCCCATACCGGTCAGGAGGATGCCACAGGCCACCGCTTCCGGGTGTTCGGCCAAGGTTTCAAAAAATACATCGGCGGACGGCCGGCTCACGAGATCCTGACGGCCTTTACTGAAACGCAGCTTACCATCGCGCCCAAGAACGACATGATCGGCACGCGCCGCAATCCTGACGACCGAAGGCGCCGGCCAGGCCTCCTCCACGAGCGGTAAAACCGTCAGCGGCGATGCCCGATCCAGCCATGAGGCAAGACCGTCGTAGAAGTGCGGATCCAGATGCTGGACCACGACCACTGCAAACGGAAAGTCTTTTGGAAGGCCTGAGAGCAGGGTTTTCAGGGCCTGAGGCCCGCCGGTCGATGCCCCGATGGCGACAATGGGGACGCGGCTGTAATCGGGTGCAGGGACCACGGTCGCCCGACGGTTTGAACCCATCAGGGCGCGCAGCGTCTCCAGCCGATTGCGAAGATCCTCAAAGGCCTCCGGTGCCGAGGGCCCCTGGAGGCCCGGGACCCGGGCCACATCCTGGGCCCCGGCGCCGAGGATGTCATAGACCCGGGACACATTCGGCGACTTTCCTGAATCCAGCAGCAGAATACTGACACCCCCACAGGCGACCAGGTCCCGGGTCAGGGCGATCATCGAGGCCGCCCCGCCCTCCAGCCCCATCAGTACGACCTGAGGGCGGTGTTCCTGACAGGCTCGGATGACCGCCTCCTCAGGCGAGAGCGAGAACACCAACGCACAACCGGGCAGCGTCTTGAGAAAACGGCTCACTCGTTCACGGGCCCTGGGATCCAGACAGACGATACCGACCTTCACCGGGAGGCCTCCGCGCCCAGCAAGCTTGCAACCGCCTCGGTCAGGCCCTGATCATGAAAACTGCTCTTGGTCAGGTAATAGTCGGCACCGGCCTCCATGCCCTTGAGGCGATCTTCTTCGCGATCCTTGTAGGAGACAATGATGATCGGCAGGGATTCCAGACGCCGATCGCCACGCACTTTCTTGACCAGTTCAATGCCATTCATCCGCGGCATGTCGACATCGGTCAGTAAGAGGTCATAGGCCCTTGAGGCCAGAAGGTTCCAGCCCTCAGCGCCATCGACTGCAAGCTCGACCTCGTAACCGGCGTTTTCGAGAAGTTTTCGCTCCACTTCCCGGACCGTGACCGAGTCGTCCACCACCAAGATCCGATGCCGGCGGGCCTTGTCCAGAGTCCCGGCACGACGGCGTCTCAAGGCAAGGCTTGCCTGCCGGTCCGCCGATCGAATCAGATCCGCCACATCCAGAATCAGGACGGGGCGGCCCTCCTCATCGAGGGCGGCAGCGCTGACGTTTTGTACTTTTCCCAGCCGGGGATCAAGGGGCCTGACCACCAGGTCCGATTCACCCACGAAACGGTCCACTTCAAGGGCAAACTGGCGATCCTCCGATCCAATCAGTACCAGGGTATGCAGATCCTCCGGGGGGTGGGGATCCGGGTAACCCAGCACCGAACGCAGCGAGAGAATGGCGATGTGATGCGGCGGGGACGTCAAGAAGGGAAGCCCATTCGACCAGGTCACCGCATCAGCGCTCCGCCGCTCTGCCCGCTGAATGCCGGCCAGAGGGATTGCGAAGCGCTGCAGGTCGACCTCCACTTCAAGGGTCCTGATGACGGATCGGGTCACCGGCAACTGGATTTCAAAGGTCGTTCCCTGCCCCTTTAAGGAGTGCACCCGCAAGGATCCGCCGCTGGCATGGACCATGGATTGGACCACATCCAGTCCGACCCCCCGACCCGAAATCTCGGTGACGGCACTGCGGGTGCTCAAGCCTGGCAAAAACAAGAAGTCGAAAAGCTCGGCCTCACTGAGGCTTGAGGCCATCTCCTCAGTGACCAGGCCCCGCTCGACGATCTTGTTGCGAAGGGCCGCCTCATCAATGCCGGCACCATCATCGGTCAGGGTCACGATCAGTCGACCACTGCGGTGACGTGCCTCCAGCTTGAGACGGCCCTCCGGCGCTTTTCCCTGTGCCATGCGGCGATCCGGCATTTCGATGCCATGATCCAGGGCATTGCGCAACAGGTGGTTGAGCGGGGCATCCAGTTTGGCCAGGATGTCGCGATCGACGAGGGTGGATTGCCCCAAAATCTCGAAGCGGACGGATTTTCCAAGCTCACGCGCAAGATCTCGCACCATGCGCGGAAAACCGGCGGTCCCTTCTGAAAAAGGCCGCATGCGTCCCCGCAGCGCCAGGTTGTGCAGCTGATCGGCCAGAAGCGAGATCCGACCCGAACGCTCGTTGAGCTGAAGATCATGCCGATCCATGTGGCGGTTCAGTGAGGCAATCTGCTCACGACCGAGGACCGCCTCGGCCCCAAGGCGCCGCGGGACCTTCTTGATTTCGACCCACTCCTCGGCGACCCGCTCCAGCCGCCGGGCCTCAAGCAAAAGGTCAGCGGCATATCCCAGAATCCGACTGAGAAGCTCGGCTGAAATCCGAACGGCGGCAGCGGCATCCTCTCCCGAAGGTGCCGGCACCGGGATGGGCAGGGCCTCTTGGGCTGGTGAATCGCCTTGAGATTCAAGGGGGAGGTTCAGATCGGCGCTGGCTTCAAGGGCGCTTGAAGGGGACGCCGGGGGGCTATTGGGTTCCGCATTCAGTGACGCCTTGAGGGTCAAGGTCCAGCCCTCAGCCTCCGCTGCATATGCCTCCACACCTTCGCCCAGGGCCTCATCCGAAAGCGTGGCGACCGATTGAATCCAGTCCAGCGCCCCGAGTAACTGATCAACGCGCGCGGCATCCAGAAGGACTTTCCCCTCACCCGCCGCGACCAGAATCTCCTCCATTTCATGGGCGACCGTCACCAGCGCATCAAGACCCACCACCCGTGCTGCGCCCTTGATGGAATGGGCCGCGCGCATCAGCGGCTCGATATCGGTTTTTCCGCTGGTCCCTCGCTCCAGCCGCAAAAGGCCGTCGGTCAGGGTTGCCCCGTGCATGTCCAATTCTTCGCGGAACAGCCCGAGCAGGAAGGGATCAGGCGCACTCATGACAACGCACCTCCCCAGATGGCGGTCAGGCGGGCTTCATCCAGAAGATGAATCAGACGGTCCTCCTCGCTCACCAGCGCACGGATCAGCCCCTGGTTTTCCTTGCGAAGGTGGAGGGGTGGCTGTTCCAGCCGATCCAGGGCACAGTCGAGGGCCTGACGCACTTCATCGACCCGGAACAGCCACCGGCCCTCATGGGTCTTCAGTTCCAGAAGACGGGGGAATGCATGCACCAAAGGCTCGCCGGAGCCGGGCGGTATCGCCTCATTGCCCTCAAACAGCGAGGCCAGGGAAAAACACAATTTCAGCTCCCCATTGACATGCGCAAGACCCAGGAAATGGGGCTTGCTGCGGCCGGGGACCGGGCAGATTTCAACCACCTGCGAGGAGCCTTCAAACAGCGTGGAGGGAAGCGCCAACCAAAGACTACCGACTCGAAAGACCAGGAGCCTTAAGGTCTCACCCACCGCTCGACGGGGGGGTTCTGCCAGCTGCTGCGTGACCTCCTGCCGATAGTCGCTTTCAAGCGGGCGATCAAACAGGGTCCTGCCGACACTTCGATAGGTCGGGCAATTTCGGCACAGCACGTGGATGACCAGTTGATCGCAGGACCGATCCCCTTGCGAGCCTTTGATTCGCCAGCAGGCTTCCATACCGTTGTCTGATTCAGGACGGCTCATGGCAGGGTCTCGGTAACGACCGGCATCCTCGCCCGAAGCCGTCCGGCTGCCTGGGCATCGCCACGGCCTTCAAGGATCAGCGCCAGATGAAACAGGCTCTCCGCATGATGGGGATCAAGATAAAGGGCGCGCCGGAAACGGCGCATGGCATCCTGGCTCATCCCCAGGGCGGATGACAGGATGCCGGCCAGACAATGGACCTCCGGGTCTGGGGCGCCAAGGCACTGCGGCTGATCGAGAAGCGCCAGCGCTGCCTGGTAGTCACCCTCATCGGCCAGACGCCGGGCCTGATCGAGAGAGGCATCAAGATCAAGCCCGCGTTTTGGGAAAGGATCCGGACTTTGGGGCCCCCGATGGGCAGCGGCGGATGGTAACGTGGAGGCGACCGCGTAGGCCTTGAACCCTGGTCCGATGGAGGGGCGCGATAGGCCCACCCGCGGCCTGGTTTTGGCATTTTTGGCCAGCGCCGATGGCAGTCGCTCTGCCCGGGTCCAGGCAAAGCCCCCTACCCGGCCCATGCGTTTGAATCCAAGATCAGGCGGAAAGACCTCTGAATGACCCAGAAAGATCAGGCCCTCCGGGGCCAGTCGACGACCGAGCGCCTGAAGCAGGCGACGCCGGGCTTCGGGATTGAGGTAAATCAGCAGGTTTCTGAGAAAAATCAGATGGTAGTGGCCCTCACCGTCCAGAAAATCGGGAGACAAGGCGTTCTCGATACGAAAGGAGACCAGCGCGTGAAGCGCCTCCCGGATGCGCCAGACTCGCTCTCCCTTTAGTGCCTGCGCCTCGAAGGCCCAAGGCCAGTCTTCAGGGGAGCGCTGCCTGAAGCGGCTCTCGGGATAAAGCCCGCGCCGGGCGACTTCCAGGGCCTTTGCATTGATGTCCAGGGCATCGATGTGCACATCATCAGGGCCGAGGCCAAGGCGCAGGCACACCGCCGCGATCGACCAGGGCTCCTCCCCGGTGGAGGCAGGAAGACTCAAAATTTTAAGGGGGGTTTCAGCGCTCCATTGGGCCCGGCCCGCCTCAATGAAATCGCTCATCACTTCGAACGCCGGCCACTCCCGAAAGAACCAGGTCTCGCCCACCAGAAGCGCCTGCAACAGCCGCTCCTTTTCCAGATCCTCGGCGTTCCAGAGCCTCAGGTAATCGGCCTCATCGCGACATCGGGTGTCCTGAAGCCGGCGGGCAAGCGCCTTCTTAGGAAGAAGGTCGCCCAGGGTCTCAAGATCCAGGCCGCCGTGCCATTGAAGCCATGTGCGAATCGCATCCGGAAGGCTCATGCCAGGGAAGCCTCCGGGAGAAGGCGCAACCAGTCCTCGCTTAAAAGCGCCTGCCAGTTCACCACCTGAACGAGCCGCTGACCATCATCAAAGGCCTCATCAAACAGCGAATCTCGCCACGCCTGGGCCATCTGGGAATCGGCCCTGGGGGCCACTTTGAAATCGACGATTTCAAGCGCACGTTCAATCATCACCGCGAGCTGCATGGCCTGCCCCTCACCCAAAAGAGCGAGGCGCGTGCTCATCTGCTCAGGGGTGGGAGCAAGACCCCGCAACAGCGCGAGATCAAGGACAGGGATGGCCTGCCCCTCAAAACGCAGGAAGCCCCGGACGGCCGGCTGGCGGGTCGCCAGCGGCTCAAGATCAGCCAGCGGTACCAGCCTTCGGATCGAACTTAAGGGAATGGCCACATCCTCCTGACCCAGCCTGAAAAGGAGATGCTGCATAAGGGTGTCCGTTCCCGGCCTAGAGGGCTTTTAGAAGTTCGACACAATTGCGGCCGGCCTCGAAGCGATAGCCATACCGATCCATGAAGGTTCGCGCAAAATGAATGCCGAGTCCACCGATGGAGCGCTCACCGAGCGGTGCTTGCGTGTCGGGTTCGGGTAAATCAAAGGGGTTGAAGGGCATGCCGTCATCGGCAATGAACAGACGAAGCACTTTCTCTGTCTGACTGATCGAAAGCTCGATCGTGCCGGGCGCGCGGCCTTCAAACCCATAGGAGACAATGTTCTGGACGAGTTCCTCGAGCACCAGATCCACATGAAAACGGATCTCCTCCGACCAGCCCTGGGTATCGGCCAATTCGCCAACCGCGACCGCCACCTGCTCGACGCTGTCCTGGATGGCAGGAAGATTCAATTCAAGCAACGGGTTTCCCACTGCGGTGACACCATGAATGAAGATCTTGGTCGAAGGCCAGTGAAGTGCCGATTCAAGGACCCACCGGCAGGCAGTCCAGAGCGGTTTTCAGGGCCTGAAGAGCTAGACCTAGTATAAATTACTCTTCTGTAGATAATAGGGTATCTCAAGCAAGGGGACCGAGGTTGAAATGGAAGGCCTTAACCCACCCAAAACTATCTATCGAGTGGATATGAAATCAGCCAGCGAGCCTGTCATCGAGCACCTCCTCAAGGGGATTCAGGGGTTTCAATCGCGCTTTTACGATCACAGCCCCGAAATGATGAAGACCCTGAGTGAAAAGGGTCAGCATCCAAAGGTCCTCTTGATCGCCTGCTCTGACTCACGGGTCGATCCCGCCATCTTGACGGGCGCTCGCCCGGGGGATCTCTTTGTCATACGGAATGTTGCAAATCTGGTACCCCCCTACAGCCCCGAGGGTGTCCGCGATGGCGCCGGTGCGGCCATTGAATATGCCGTCAGGGACCTTCAGGTCGAACACATCGTGGTGCTGGGTCATGCCCAGTGCGGCGGCATCAAGGCCTTCCTGAGCGGCCTGGCCGGAAAACCGCTGGCCCGCGACTTCATCGGCGGCTGGGTGTCGATGGTGGTCGATTCCGCCCTCAAGTTCATGCGCCTGCCAGGGGAGGATGACATCGATGTTGCCAATCTCGCCAACCATCAACACCTGTGCGAACGCGCCTCCATCCGTGGCTCCATTGCAAACCTTCGCAGCTACCCCTGGATTGAATCGGAGGTCGCAGCAGGTCGGCTTCAGCTGCATGGCTGGTGGTTTGACCTCGAAACCGGGGACCTGTGGTGCACGGACTCCGAAAACCAGAACTTCCTGCCGCGCCTGGACGACGCCTGAACGCCCTTTACCCGGACCTTTTTCTCCCAATCACGGAATCCGACATGTTGACCCTCGCATCCTCCCCCCTGAATGACTCGCTGGTCGTAACCCTTGAAGGGCGCATCGATGCCAATAGCGCCAAGGACCTGGAATCCCGCTGCCTGACCTGGATCGATGAGGGTCACCACAAGCTGATCCTGGATTTTGGTCAGGTTTCCTTCATCAGCAGTGCAGGCCTTCGCGCCCTGCTGCTGGTGGCCAAGAAGGTGGAGCCGATCCAGGGCTCGGTCAAGCTGGTGGCGCTTAACCACACCCTTAAGGATGTGTTTGACATCAGCGGCTTCAGTAACCTCTTTCAGATCCATCCCACAGCCAAGGATGCGCTCTAGACTCCCATGTCAGCCGAATTTCTGAAAACAGGAGAGCCGCTTAAAGCCCAGTGGCCACTGGGCAGGACCCTCACCCTCTCGCTTGCCCTGCTTGTGGCACTGGCGGTGGGCGCTGGGGTCTTCTGGTCGCAGCGCAACAAGGACACGGTGATTCGGCTGGGCATTCTCCACGCGCAAACCGGCCCCATGGCGGTGAGCGAAAAGCCGATGATCGAAGCCGAGCTCATGGCGATTGATGAAATCAATGCCGCGGGCGGCGTCATGGGCATGAAGATCGAAGGGGTGGTCGTCGATACGGCCTCGAGCCCGCAAGAAGCGGCCCGAAAGGCAGAAACGCTCATCACCGAAAGCAAGGTGGCAGCCATCATCGGCTGCTGGACCTCGGCCTGCCGCAAGGCCGTGAAGCCCGTCATTGAATCGCACGAGGCACTACTGATCTATCCCATGGCCTACGAGGGACTCGAAGCCTCCAGCAACATCATCTACACCGGAGCGGCGCCGAACCAGCAGGTCCTGCCGGCGACCAACTGGGCCTTCAGCAACCTTGGCAAGCGCTTTTTACTGGTCGGCTCCGACTACATCTGGCCGCATGCCATCAATGCCATCATTGCTGATCAGATCACCACCCTTGGCGGTCAGGTGGCGGGGGAAATCTACCTGCCCTTTGGAAGTCTCGATGCCAGCGCGATCATCGAAAAAATTCGTGAAACAAAACCGGATGTGATCCTGAGCAGCATTGTCGGCGATTCCAACCCCCCCTTCTATCGGGCGCTCAAGCAAGCCGGGTTCACGCCGGAAAAGATGCCGGTTATCTCGTTTTCGATTGCCGAAAACGAGGCGGATGCCTTTGACCCTCAGATCATCGCCGGGCACTACGCCGCCTGGGGCTATTTTCAATCCATCGAGCGACCTGAAAATACCGCCTTTGTCGAGCGCTTCAAGGCCCACACCAAAACCACTCAATCCTTGAGTGATGTCATTGAGACTGCCTATTTCAGCGTCCACCTCTGGGCCCGCGCCATTGACCGTGCCGAAAGCGTGGACCCGGGGGAAGTCCTCTCCTCCATGCGGGGCTTGAGCTACAACGCGCCAGAAGGCATCGTGACCATTGACCCCTCGACGCATCACACCTGGAGGAACGTCAATGTCGGCCAGGTCTTAAGCGATGGCGACATCCGCATCGTCTGGTCCGCTGACCATGCGATCCGGCCCGTGCCCTACCCGCACTCCCGCTCAGTGAAGGAATGGGATGGTTTGGTCGAAGACCTCTACGTCCGCTGGAAAAACAACTGGATCAATCCGGAGGGCCTCTCCAGCCTGACCGAGGGAGGATCCCTGTAATGAGCTTCAGGATCAAGCTCTTCTCAACAAGCACCCTCGCCCGCCGTCTGAGCTTCTGGTTTGCCCTTCTGGTCCTGGTGCCCATGCTGGCGGCCACCCTCCTCATCGATCATCTGCTGAGCGACTCCATTCGGGAGAAAACCATCCAGAAACTGACCCTCATCAGTCGCGACAAGGCCAGTACGCTGGAGTCCTACGCCAATGAGAGGACCCGCGCCGCCAGCGCAATCGGTCGCATCAAGCGCCTGTCCGATGGGGTCATGCAACTGCGCAGCGGGAAACTCAAGGCCGAAGAAATTCAGGAGGTTCGGGCCACCATCGACCGCCTGGTCCAGAACTTCGGCTCTACTCTTGGATTCACCGAAATTACGGTCGTTTGTCCGTTTGGCAATGTGCTCTATGCAAGTAGCACAAAGCTCCCTCTCGGATCTAACCTCTGGACCGGTCCCCTCAAAGACAAACCCATCGGCACCCTGTCACGTCGAACCCAAACCCTCCTGGAACCGGATATCTCGGATTTCTACGTCTACCCGGGCCAGAAAGACCCGATCGGCCATGTCGCAGCGCCGATCATTCGCGATGACGGCACGCAGGCCGGGATTCTGATCCTCGAACTCAATACCAAGGAAATCCTCAGCGTGATCGATGACTACCAGGGGCTGGGGCAGACCGGCTATGCAGTCCTCGGTGCAAACCACGGCGATGAGATCAAGATCGTCGCTGGCCTTCGCTCCAGGGACAACCCCACGCTCGGGATCACGATCAAGCAGGGTGCGCCCTACGGGCAAGGGATCCAGAAAGCCGTCAAGGGCGACCTCGGGGGCGGTGAAATCATCGGCGTTCTCAAGCAACCGGTGTTTGCGGCCTGGACCTATATCCCCTCGTTCCGCTGGGGACTGGCTGTGCAGGAGACCAAGGAGGAAGCACTGGCCATCGTCGGCCAGCAGCGTCTGGCGCTCCTTGGCTTTCTGGCGGCCATCCTGACCCCGACCTTCTTCATTGCCCTGATGGTGGCGCGCTCCATCTCCAACCCGATCCAGACCGCGGTTGCCGCCGCCGAGCGGGTGGCCAGCGGCGATTTGCGCGCCGACCTCTCGGCAGAGGGGCAGGATGAAACCGCCAAGCTGATCAATGCACTAGGTCAGATGGTGAATTATCTGAACGGCCTGATCGGCCAGGTTCAACGCTCCACCATTGATCTGGTGTCGACCGCCAACAGCCTTGGCGCCATGACCCGGACCCAGAGCGAGGAGGTCAACAACCTCGGCTCCACCACCACGGAAATCGCCGCGGCCACCCGTGAGATCTCGCAGACCGCGGAAGAACTCCTTCGCACCATGACCGGTGTGACCCAGACCGCCGATGAAACCACCCACCTGGCCAACGAGGGTCAGGATGCCCTTGGGGTCATGGAATCGAGCATGCGGACCCTGTCAGATGCCACCCATTCCATCTCGGCCCGCCTCGGGCAGATCACCGAACGCGCCAATACCATTTCAAGCGTCACCACCACGATCACCAAGATTGCCGATCAGACCAACCTCCTCTCCCTCAACGCCTCGATCGAGGCCGAGAAGGCGGGGGAGTACGGTCTTGGCTTTGCGGTTCTGGCGCGGGAGATCCGTCGACTGGCCGACCAGACCGCGGTCGCCACGCTCGATATCGAGCATATGGTCAAGGAAATGCAGGACTCGGTTTCCAGCGGGGTCATGGAAATGGACAAATTTTCAGATCAGGTCAACCGGAGCGTCGCCGAAACCCACGAGATTGGCGAGAGTTTCAGCGAAATCATCCAGAAGGTCCAGGCCTTGTTGCCGCAATTCGATCAGGTGCATGAAGGCATGCGCTCCCAGTCGGCGGGTGCCCGTCAGATCAGTGATTCCATGGTCTCGCTGACCGAGAGTGTCCGGGTCTCTGCAGATTCGCTGGAGGAAACCCGGGGCGCCACGCATCGCCTTGAGAGCGCCATTGATGAACTCAGAAACGAGATCAGCCTCTTCAAACTGCGCGATTCACTCGACTCCAAGGGGTCTTCCTAAGCGTCAAGCCACCGCCGCCACCAGGATACCGTGGTTTTTGGCGATGGGGTCTTCGGATCCTTCGCGGGCTGAATGGGATCAAACGTGACGGCCAGCCACTGCTCGAAGGACGGCAGCACCGTCTCCTCCAGAAAAGGACCGACAGGCGTTTCCAGCCATCGGAAATAGAGATCGACCTCTTCCATGGCAGAGCCCACGGCTCCGGCCTTCAAGGCGTCATCCAGGCGCAGATGGACCGCCATCTCAAAAGCGGCCCCGAGTCCCTCCTTGAGAATCGACTCTTCTGGCAACCGGATCAGCGGCCGGCCAGGATCGCGCTCGGGCGGGGCCTCCAGGAAAAAGGTCAGTGTGAGATAGCCGCTTGCATCGGACCTTTGGTGCGCCGAGAGCTTCAAAACACCCTCAAGCGGCACTTCGGGGTTCCCTTGCGGGCGAAAGCCTGACCAGCCGAGGACCCCCTCGGCACTTTTGGAATCGCGAATAGCGGCCTGAAGATCAATCCCTGTCATCGCTGTTGCCTCCCTCAAATGACAGATCTCCCCCGCCGATCGGGCGGCGGGGAACCCCGGTTGCTAGAATCGGTCGGAACGAAAGACCAATTCACCCCTGACCACTTCCGAGGGACCCCCCCGATGCCCCCAAAAACCGCAGTCCTCCTGATCCAGCTCGGCACCCCCGACAGCCCCACCGTGGGTGATGTGGCCCGCTATCTCGGAGAGTTCCTCAATGACCGTCGGGTCATCGATATTCCCTGGCTGTTCCGAAGGCTTCTGGTCAACGGCATCATCGTGCCCTTCAGATCCCCCAAGTCCGCCAAAATCTACCGCACGCTGTGGGACATGAGCGGAGGAAAGTCGCCGCTGCTGACCCACAGCCTCAAGGTCAAGTCGCTCCTGGCACAGCGCTTTTCCGGCGAGGGTGTGACCATCGAAATGGCCATGCGCTATCAGAAGCCCTCGCTCACCGAGACGCTGGAGCGATTGCGTGAGGCCCAGTATGAAAAAATTATCCTGGTTCCCCTGTTCCCGCAATACGCGAGCGCTTCCACCGGCTCGGCCCTTGAAAAAGCCCTCACCACCATCGGCTCCTGGTGGGTGATGCCCGAGATTGCAACCGTCAACCAGTTTTATGATCACCCGGCTTTCATCGATGCCGTGGTGGCCCAAGCGGCGCCTTACCGTCTCGAGGAGTATGACCATATCCTCTTTTCCTACCATGGACTTCCCGAGCGTCAGGTCGATAAGGTCTACCCCGGCGATGACCTGTGTCAGGATGCCGCCTGCGAAAGCGAGCTCACCGAGCGCAACCACAGCTGTTACAAGGCCACCTGCTATGCAACCTCACGGCTGCTTGCGCAGAGGCTCGGGCTTTCCAGCGACCGCTACACCACGACCTTTCAGTCCCGCTTGAGCAAAAAATGGATCCGGCCCTTCACCGATGAGGTCATTACCGAAAAGGCAGAAAAAGGCGCCAAGAAACTCTTGGTGTTCAGCCCGGCCTTTGTCAGCGACTGCCTCGAAACCCTGGTCGAAATCGGTATCGAATATCAGGACCATTTTGCCGCCAAGGGGGGCGAAAAAGTCCAGCTGGTCCCAAGCTCCAACGACCACCCCCGCTTCATTGACTGCCTCGAAGATCTAATCCGAAAGCGCCTCTAGGCCAAAGGCCGCTCAGCCAAGCACGATTTCCAGCCGGTTGGGACCCGGTCCCCGGGTGATGGCGGCCTCAAAAGCCGCCCGAGGGATCGAGACACCGCCTTCACGATACGGGTTGGCAAGACGTTCAAGGGGCAGCGAGATCCCGTTCAGGGAAACAGCCGAGGGCCCATAGCCCATCGCTTCGCGCTGATAAGAGACCTCCAGATTGGCATGGCCCAGCGTGAGCGTCAGGGCCATGCCATTGAGCGATTTGGGAAGGACTGGGTCGATGATCAGGGACTCATGGGTCAGGGTCAACCCGACCAGCCCCCGTAAAATCAATCCGGTGGCAATTCCAGCGCCACTCGAATACACGCGCCAGCCGCCTTCGAGCGGGCAAGCCCCCGAGAGCGCCTGATCGTAGTCTTGAAAGGCCTGATAGCGGTCCTTGAAAAACGCATCCGAACTTGAATAGTAACAGTTGGCCTGACGCGGGCGGGCAGAGGGTACCCAGTCCTCAAGACGGATCGGCACCACCTTCGAGAGGGCATCAAAGAAGCCCTCGGCCTCTCCAAGATACCAGAGTGCCTCGGCATAACGCAGGTGCGCATGGGTGTACATCAGGCCAATCTCACGGCCAAAGTAGCTGGCCGTCTCTGCGCGCTGGAACACGCTCATCACTCCGCCGCGATAGACCATCGGACGGTCAAAAAGATGGGCGCCATCCGGTCCCTTGAGGTGTTCATCAATGAGCGCAAGGTGACTTAGGGCCTCTTCTTTCGAGAACATGCCGTTGATGATGGCATGGATCATGGCAAGGATGCTGTAGCGAAGTCCCGTTCGCTGGTCTTTGGGATGAATGAGGTAATCGATCGTGCCATCGTCCTCAAAATGGGCATAACCGGTGAGCACCCCATCGACCAGCAAGAGGCGCCGGAAATCCCCAAGGACTGCCTCGGCCTCGACCTCAAGGCCTTTGGCAGCCTCTCCTCTTCCAAAGGCCGTGTACGCCTTGCTCAAGGTCCTGAGCGTCTGGTAGTGAAGCGTCACGGTCCAGGCACTGCTGAGGCGCTCGCGCATCGAGGGGTCAAAGGGTTGCAGCGAATCGTTCCAATCCCCATGGCCATAGGATTCAAGGGCGGTCCCCGGAATCACGCGCGCCCGGATCAGCTTCAGCGCCCGATCCAGGTGCTCTTGAACCGGTGCGAGCGAGGCACTCCCTGTATCGGCATCAAAGTAGGCCAGAGGCTGATCCAGGAACGCCCCATCGCCGGAGGCTAGCAGATATTGGGCGGTGGCCAGCACCGGCCAGAAGACGATGTCGCCATGGGCATCATCCGGGCGGATGTGGCGCTCCCGCTCATAGAACATGAACCATTGCGGCCAGTCGCCGGCTTCGTTCTGGTTGGTGAAGACCCGCTCCAGCAAGGCGCGGATGGGCGCGAACCGACCGATGGCCAAGAGGTACTCGACGGGACCCTGCGTCACATCGCGGGTACCCCAGCCACCGCCGGAATACTGCTCAAGACCCCGGGGGGCCAGAAAATGAATCAGGGCATTGTGGGCAAACCAGGGGAGGATATCGAGAAACCGCTCGAGCGAGGCGGGCGTCTTTGGCGTTGGTGAGAGACCCGCCGTGGCCGACGCCCAATAGGCCTCGGGACCCTCCGCCGGCAGAGGGGATTCCGGCAACAGCTCACCCCGAATTTCAAGGCCGGCCTGCATCACCGCATCAAACCGGAGGCACAGGAATGGCAGGTTGCGGGACTGTCCGTCCTCGAACAACACGTCATCCCCAAGGACCGCGGTAATCGGGGTTCCCTGATCGGGGGCCAGCACGAAGCGCCCCTCGGGAAAGCGCTGATGGACTTCGCTGCCCGGAGGTGCTTTGACTTCGATGGCACCGGAATTCAGGGCATAGGCCACCGGACTCGCCTCCGCCCCATCATCGCCAGCGAGGGCGACATGATGCGTCAGCAACAGCCGGACCGCAGCGCCCTCCAGCACCCGGATACGAAGGTGAAGGACATGCCGGTCGGTCCTCGCCGTGCTTTCCACCTCAAGAACGCCGCCCGCATGACGATAGAGCCAGCGGCACCGGTCCGGATCCATGGCAAACGCCGAGGGCACACCCAACAGGGTCCAGCCGGCGCCGGTGTCCAGGAACAGGCGCTGGCCATGGCTTCGAAACAGGCTCAGATAGCTGTGGGTGGTCGACAGAAACCGGTTGATGCTGACGTGACCCTGCGTCACCATCGAGTGAAACACGCCATCCATCCAGACCGTCGAGGTCATGACCGCCTCATCCGGTTCGAACAGGCCGCCGGTCCTGAGGAGATGTCCGTGCGGCCTCAGCACCAGCCATTCCTTCTGCTTGAGAACGACATGGGTCCTTGGGCCTGTAAAGAAGGACACCAGGGCGCCCTCTTGGGTTTCGGGGTGGCGGCGCTCGGGTCCGAACCAGGCCTCCAGATCGCTTTGGGTTGCGGCGGCGGCCATCAGCAGTGGCGCCTTTACAAAGAGGCTTTTTGATGGGATCCGGGGCGTCTCAGGCGCCAAGGGGACCAACGGCTGTTCGAGGCGTTTGAGGGCCTCATCGACCCAGACCAGATCGGAGGGTCCGCTGGCCAGCGGGTGATGCTCTTGAAGCAAACCCCAAAAGCCGCGGCTGGCGCTCTCCCCGGGATTGAGCTGGAACGGCGCATCCTGCAGCGAGACCAGCGCATGCTCGTGCTGCAACCGGGCACCCGGGAGCCCCTCGGCAAGGGCCGATGCCGGCTTTCCGCCCCGTGCGGCGCGTCCGTAGAACTGAAGCGCGTCCGTACCGAAAGCCACGGCGCGATTCAAGGATCCAATAAGGCACCAGGGATTGCGTCCCCCCATGGCCTGATTTTGCCGAACCGCAACGACGGTTCCGAGCTGCTCATGGTCGAGCGGCGTGTAATCCAGGTACTGGCTGACGTAGTATTCGTTGAGGCGAATGGCTCCGTAGGGAGCCAGAGCCAGATCCTGCGTCAGCAGAAGGTCAAGTTCTACGGGCTGATCACCGTGATTGGTGACCTTGACCTCAAACCGCCAGAGAGGGGCGCCGGGCGCCTGTTCCAACGTAAGCGCATAGCGCAGTCTGTCATTTCCGCCCACCCATCGTCCGCCTGTGCTTTTCAGCGGATCACATGGGGCCTTGGGTCCGATCAGGGCCATGGCCTCACTCTCGACGCCACGCTGCCTAAGATACAGGTTGGTGAGTCCGCCCTCTTGCTCGTTTCCAATGAAAAGGGTCAGCACGATGTCCCGGTAATCCATCCGCTGGATGGATCCGTTTGGGGTCAGAGTGACCTTGAGGTCAGAGGTGGCGGATTCGGGGGTCATCGTGGGCAGCGCTCAAACTGGAGGGGTCCCCGGAGCGGCGGGCGACACCCTGGCGGTACGCAACAATTCGAAGAATCCCGAACGGGCGTTTAGGTCAACGAATCGTCTTCCTTAGCGGCCTCACCGGATTTCTGCGTGGGCCTGCACGCAATGTAGTACAACACATGGGCAAAGGCGAAGTAAAACAGGGCGGCGACAAACCAGGGAGAGACCGGAAGCCCGTTCACTTCCGCATAGACATTCGCTCCAAATGCGGTCGCCAGGAAGGTATAGCCCATGACCGCCGCCTCCATCGTGCCGCCTTTCTGATAACGCGTCCACCAAAGGCCAATCTGGCCGAGCATCAGGTAAGCCACGGCGAACAGGAGGTTGTTGCGCAAGGGGCCGAACAACCCCTCATCGTCGACCATCACCCAGTCCGGGTTTTGAAAGGCCATAATCCCGCCAAAAATCGAGACCCAGACGGCCAGATGAAAATGGTATTTAACGAGGGTCTTGAATGCGTTCATGGACGGGGTCTCCTTGGATCTCACCGGAGACTTCCCCCGGGGCACCTCAGTTGGTGGGCGCTGCGTCCGATAAGTTCCTCGGCACCGAAGGTCCAAGGTCCAGCCAGCCATCGAGCACCTGATGGATTTCGTCGATGCCCTGCCGCTTCAGGGAGGAGAACAACGTGGCGCTGACCTCGGTTTCCGGATACTCGGATTTCAGCGCCGCTCGGACCCGGTGCAGGGTATCGTGGGCCGCGCCGCGGCTCAGCTTGTCGGCCTTGGTCAGGGTCACATGCACCGGCAGATCAAAATGATGGCACCAGCTGATCATGCGGCGATCAAAGTCGGTCAGCGGATGGCGGATATCCATGATCAGGAACACCCCCTTGAGGGCGTCCCGGTCCCGAAGGTAGGCCTCGATCATCTTGCCCCAGGATTTGGTGACGGCTTCAGGTACCTTGGCATAGCCATAGCCAGGGAGATCGACCAGGCGCCGGTCCGCATCCAGCTCAAAGAAATTCAGCAGCTGGGTGCGCCCGGGCGTCTTGCTGACCCGCGCCAGGGATTTCTGCTGAGTCAGCGTATTGATGGCGCTGGATTTGCCGGCATTGGAGCGTCCGGAAAAGGCCACTTCATAGCCAAGATCCGGCGGTGAATTCTGGGGTTTGGTCCCGCTCTGAAGAAAACGGGCTTGATGGTAGAGCGGATTCAAAACGGTGGCCGGAGTGAGGTTATTGACTTTTCTAGTGTACCCGTATTTTATTGGTGGGACTGGATTCTGCCCCACCCGATCGTCGGGGCGCGCCGAACGCCTTCTCGCCCCGCCGGCGACCAAAGGCGCTGGCCCTCAAAACAGCATGGATATTCGATGAAAAGACACGGCAAGATGTTTGTGAACGGCCTTTCAGGCCTCCTGATTCTCGGCCTGAGCCAGGCCATCCTGGCCGAGAGCAATCCCGAAGCGGGCCAGGAGAAGGCGGCCATGTGCGGTGGCTGTCATGGCGAAGACGGGAATGCCACGGCGCCCATGTTCCCCAAGCTCGCGGCGCAACATGCCACTTACCTCAAAAAACAGCTGCATGAATTCAAGAGCGGCAAGCGGGTGCAGGCGACCATGAACGCCATGGCCGAAGGCTTGAGCGATGAAGACATCGACGACATTTCGGCGTTCTACGCCGGCAAAACCCTGAATCATGAAGTCCTGCCGGGCAATACGGCGGGCGAGAAGCTTTACAAGGCGGGCAACGCCAAGGCGGGCCTTCCGGCCTGCAGCGGCTGTCATGGCCCCAAAGGCAGCGGCAACGCCCCCGCCCTGTTCCCAAGGCTCGGTGGACAGTATGCGGCGTACCTTGAGTCGACCCTGCATGAATTCAAAGCCGGCCAAAGAGCCAACGACATGAACGCCATGATGCGCTCTGTTGCGCAAAAGTTGTCGGACGAGGACATCACCGCGGTTTCTGAATACATCGAATCGCTGAACTAGCGCTCCTGTCGGCGGGAGGGGCCGCTTCCCCTCCCCATCCCATTGCCATCTATCCCGAGGATCTTCCATGAGACACATCCTGACCGGTCTTCTGACCGCTTTCGCCCTTTCCATTGCCACATTCACCCTGGCGGCTGCCGAATTCAAGGAAGGCACGGACTACGATCTGGTCAATCCACCCCAAGCCACCGCCGATCCCACCAAAATCGAGGTATTGGAGTTTTTCTGGTACGGCTGTCCGCACTGCCTTGATTTTGAACCAGACCTCAACGCCTGGATCAAGAGCAAACCGGCCCAGGTTCAGTTCATTCGCCAGCCGGCAGTCTTCAATGAAGTCTGGGCGGCGCATGCCAAGGCCTTCTTCACGGCTGAGGCTCTGGGCGTCGAGGACCAGATGCATGCCGATTTCTTCGATGCCATCCAGAAGAAGAAGGAAAAACTGGTGAGCGAAGAGGAACTGGCGGCGTTTTTCAAAGCCCACGGGGTTGCTGAGGACGCCTTCCATCAGGCCTACAAATCCTTTGCGGTCGACTCCAAGATGCGGAGCGCCCAGGGCCTTGCCGCCAAATACGGGGTGACCGGCACCCCAAGCCTGGTGGTCAATGGCAAGTACCTGATCAGCCCCGGCAAGGCCAAGTCTTTTGAGCGCATGATCGAGATCACCAACGCGCTGATCAAGAAGGAATCCGGCCGCGCCAAAAAGTGAGGCGGCGACCGCTCAGCCGCATCGGGGCGCCGTGACCGTCGCCCCGCCCGCCCCGCTCAGGCGACTGAAACTCCTGAGTTTCAATGTTCAGACCGGTCTTCGGACCGAAAGCTACCCCGCCCTTATGACCGGGAGCGTGCGGCAGGTCTTTCCAAGCCGCAAGCGTCTCCCCAACCTTCGCCGCATTGCCAGGTTCCTTGGGCCTTTCGACATCGTCGGACTGCAGGAAGTCGATGGCGGCAGCCTTCGAAGTCACCGCCTGGTTCAGACCCAATACCTCGCCGATGAAGCCGGATTTCCCTATTGGCACAATCAGGTAAATCGGCACCTGGCGCCCTTCGCGCTCCACAGCAATGGCCTGATCAGCCGGCTGCAACCGCATGCCGTAACCGACTACCCCTTGCCAGGCCTTCCTGGGCGGGGGGCGATCCTGGCCCAGTTTGGCGCCCGGCCGGAGACGGCGCTCCACCTCATCGTCACCCATCTGGCGCTCAGCCAGCGGGCGCGTATGCAGCAGATGGCCTTCCTGGGGTCACTGCTGCACGATGTCCCCCATGCCATCGTCATGGGCGATTTCAATTGCGGGCCGGATGCGCCCGAGATGCAGTTCCTCGTCAGGGAGGCCGGACTCAAGGCACCCGGCAAGGTCATTCCCTCCTGGCCCAGCTGGAAGCCCCAACGCATGATTGATCATGTCCTGGTCAGTCCGAGCCTTCGGATCGTGCATCAGGAGACCCTTCCGCTTCGGATTTCCGATCACCTAGCGATGGCGGTGGAGGTCGAACTGCCGGTCGGCCTTGAGATGGAGTGAATCAGGATCAGAGCGGTTCCAGTCGCCCCGTGAGCTTAAAAAGACCGCAAGGGATCCCTACTGCGTCATCGCGCACATGCAGTTTGAGCCAGTCAGGGCGGTAGGTCAGCCATTCTCCGTCCTGGTAAAGACCACCGGCGACCCGGTAGGTGCCCGCCGGTAGTCCAAGCGCCTCAAGGTGGATACGGAGCGTTTCTGAGGGTGGCTGCGCCGCGAGCGGCATAGGGGCCGAAAAAGACGCGATCAGGAGTCCTGTCCCCGACCAGAACTGCAGCACGAAGGTCAGTCCCGGCGATGCCACCCAGGGACGGATCCTTAATGCCAGCACCAGCGGCTCTCCACGCACGATCAGCCGCTCCGCCGATGGGTCATCCCGCCATACCAGATCAAGGTCCAACGCCGTGGGCGGCGGCTCAGGGGGGGTCAGGGACAAGGGTTCGAGGCGTCGGTCCAGAAAACCGGAGGCCGCGTAATACCCCCGGAACAAGGGCTCGGGATCACCCAGGCCCAGCACCCGGCCCTCCTGCAAAAGAAGACAGCGGTCGGCCACATGGCGGACATTCATTTCCTGATGGGAGACAAAAAAGAGGGTGGTTCCTTCGGCCTTCAACGCATGCAGGCGCTCAAGGCACTTGATCTGGAAGGCCATGTCGCCAACAGCCAGGACTTCATCCACCAGGAGGACATCGAGGGGCACCGATGTCGCGATCGCGAATTCCAGACGGGCGTACATGCCATCGGAATACGTCCGGACGGGACGTTCGAGGATCGCATCCGAAAGCCCCGAAAACGCCTGGATCGGCGCCATCAGGGCAGCCACCGCCGGCTGGCTGAGCCCCATTTCCTGGCCCCGCATGAGGATATTTTCGCGCCCGGTCATCAGGGGTCGAAGACCCTGCCCCAGACGGGTCAGGGAGGTCACCCGACCGCGCCGGTGCACACGCCCCCGATCCGGCAAAAGATCCCCCGCAATCAGCCGGAGCAGCGTGCTCTTGCCGGCCCCGTTGGGACCGATGATGCCGATGCATTCGCCCGGCAAGGCGTCAAGGTCAATGTCCTGAAGGGCCCAGAACTCGCCCTCCCGCAAGGTTTCAAGCGCCGGTCGACCCAACAGGCGCCGGAGGCCATCCAGCAGGCCACCTCGAAGTTTGGCGGAAGGTGCCCGGCGAAACTTCTTGGCGACACCTTTCAGACGGACGACCGGCTCGACCACGTCAGTCGGCAGACGGCGGCGGTGGAGGGGGCGGTGGCGTCAAGGGAGGGATGATGATCTCGGGCACCTTTGGCGCCGGTATCTCCGGCACCTCAGGCACCACGGCCGCAACCACCGGCATGGGTGGGGGGGGTGACGGAGGCGAAGGGGGCGTGATGCTTGGCAAGGTCACGGACACGGGCCCCTGACCGCCCGTATCGGCGGTGGCCAGGAGCTTCAGCGCCTTTTCGAAGGCCGCCCGCTCAAAGCCTTCGCCGTACGCTAAGCGGAGGCCCTGACGGTACAAAAGCCCGGCGCCGACATGGTCATGCCGCGCATGGAGCACATCGCCGAGCAATTTGAGGGCCAGAGGCCTTGGGTCGATGTCGATGCTGCGCATCGCATAGTCCTCGACCTTGTCGATTTTTTCGGCGCGGTGCGCCAGAAGCGCGAGCGTCGCCAGAAGATCCGGATCCTCCCGGTGAGGGCCCAGCCAGTCTTCGGCCTGCGCCAGCTGGCGAGCGGCATCCTTGAGGGCAATCCGGCCATAGAGCTTCAAAAGCCCCGGAATCCAGTCGCGCCCGAGGGCAAGACGGAGATCTTCTTCGACCTCATCGCCAACCCCCGCCTCAATCATGCCGCGGGCATAGGGTTCAACCAGAGTCGGATCCAGGCGCACATGCGCGGGCACTTTGCGCCAGATTTCCCGGATCAGCACCGGATCCTTGGCCAGCGCCCGCTTCTCCAGCAAGGCGCGAAAGGCCATGACCTCGAGCTTCCGAAGGTCCGCTTCGGGCAACAGCTTGGCCTCGCGAAGCGCCGGGATCAGGTAACTCAGGGCATCGTAGTCCTTGGATTGGGTGTAGGCCTCGGCCAACATGCGCAGGAGAACCGGATGGTTCGCAAAGGCTTTGTTGGCCTCGGACAATCGCTCGATGGCTTCTTCAAAGTCATGCGTTCCCATCAACAGCTTGCCGCGCGTCAGGGCAATGGCCAACTCCGCCTGAGGCGCCGTTTTAAGGGCCAGCGCCAGATACTCCTCGCGCTGCTCGGAAGCGCCACGGCCATGGGCCGCCCGCGCGGCCGTCAGGTAGTTGAGGAGTGGCAGGTGGCTGTCGCCGGCATGGCGGATCAGATTCCGCTCGGCCTTTTCCCAGCGGCCCTCGATGGTTTCGATGAACCCCCCCAAGAGCGCCTCCATGGATTTCCGGACACGGGCCTCGAGGTTTCTGCGCTTGATGGCCTCTGGAAGGCGCGCGGCGCCCTGCATGAAGACAATTCCAAGATAAAGGGCAACAAACAGGGCCAGAGTGGCGACCACCACGAAATACAGCGAGGTCTCCAGCGCTAAGTCGCCAAGACCGATGATCACATACCCGGCATTTCCAGAAGCCGTCAGTCGTCCATTGATGAAGGCAAGAATGGCAAAGAGGACCAGAAGACCGGCCAGGGTGAAGACAATCCGGCGCTTCACAGGCGTTCTCCCTCATTCGGGACCGCCTTCATTTCAGGCCCCGGCGCAGGTCCTGGGGTCGGTGCAGGCGCCGCTGGCGCGGCGGCTGCCGGACTCTCGGCCGGGGCGGACACCGGCGGCGCCGCCGGCACCGGCGCACCCGGTTTTTCCGGTGCCAAGGCCGGATCGATGGGGGCAAGCAGGGCTTTTTCGGCCACCGGCGCCTGTGGCTTCACAGACTCCTGCGGCTTGTCAGGTGATGAGGCAGCACCCGGAGCGCCAGGCTCGGCCCCCTTGGATTTGTCCTTCTTGTCCTTGGCGCCGGCTTTCCTTGCATCCGCCGGGGTCAGCGGCGCTTCGGGCTGAACGTCCGAAGGCATCGGGGCGCCTGCCTTCTTGTCAGGCGCCTTGCCATGCAGCATCGCATCTTCCGCTTCAAGGCGCAGACGCTCGATATTCTGCAACATCACCAATGAGCGGCTGATATCCGGGAAGGCAACTTTAAGCGTGTGCGACTTCAGGTGCTCAAGGTCCGCCAGCACCTCCTGGGTTTCCTTGGCGGAAGGCTCGAAATTCTGCCGAACCCACGTCTCTGCAAATTCGAGGCTGTCCCGGTAGAGCGGTTCGTCATTTCGAAGCAGCGCCGCCCGGGTGGTCTCGAGCTTGAGCAACAACAACTGCTTGAGGATCTCGACCTCCTCGGGTGCAAGCACCGCCTCCACCGAGCGATTGGTCCTTCTGACCGTCACCAGATCCTTGAAGCCCTTGAGTGCAGAATCGAGGGCATCGCCATTTTCAGGTTTTTGCGCCTCCGGTGCCTCCTTCTCCCGGGCCTTCTCGCTCTCATGCTGCTTGAGGGTTCCGGCATGCGGCAGGATGGTCGGCAGGGAAGCCACCTTCTTCTCGAGGGCCATGAGATCGGCGGAAATGCCGACCACGTCCAAACCCACGACTTTCTCGAGTGCAGCCATCTCCCCTGAGAGAGTCTCGCGGACCTTGTAGACCACCGGATCACCGCTTTCCCGAAGCCGCTGATCCGCTGCCTCCATGGCCGCCAGAACCGATTTGACATCACCGACCAGCGCCAGCTTCTGGTTGGCGACACTCAGAAGATATTCGGCATCGGTGATCAGAAGATCACCCCGGGTCTTGTTGAGCTGGCGCTGAATCACCTGCAGGGAGGTCATCAGGTCATTCTTGACGGCCTCCATCTTGAGGTCCTGCTGCTCGCTCTGCTCGCCCAAAATCCGCTCGATCTTGCCATCATCGGTCGCCTGCTGGCTCTGCACCGCCGCCAGCTGCGCATGCAGGGTGGCAATTTCGGTCTGGACCGCCGTCAACTGCTGGCTGACTTCCCGGACCTGCAGGGTCTTGTCGGTAATCTGCCCCCCGAGCCCCTCCTGCCGCGACCTCAGTTCCTGAAGCAGGAACCAGCCGCCCACACCAAGGGCTGCGACGGCGATCAACATCAGGTAACCCACCCAGGCCAGGCTCCGGCCTTTCTTGGGCGGAATCTCCTTGGCTTTCTGGGCCTTCTTGCCGGCCTTGCCGGAAGCGGCAGGCGTTTCGGATACCTCGCTGACCACGGGCGTTTCCTCGGCAACCGGTTGATCGGATTCTGGCACCGGATCGGCGTTCATAGGCGTTGAAATCTCTTCTGGAATCAATGGCAAATCCTCGATGGCGGCAGGCGTTTCGGCTTCGACAGGAGCCGGCAGATCAATCGGCGCAGGCTCAGCCGCACTCTCCTGAGGTTCAGGTTCACGCTTGGATTCAGGCAACTCGGCCGCTGGCACGTCCAGCGGCGGAATCACAAGGCCTGCCTCCGGCAGGCTCACGGGTGCAGCGATAGAGGGGTGCATGCCCTCCTCGGTTGCCGGCGGAGCTTGCGTCACGAGCGGTTCCGGGCGACTTTCCACCGGATTCGGGGACTGGCTGCTGGCGTAAGCCCACTGCCTGAGCACCCGCGCGATCGATTCATCAGATGCGCTGTCTGCCGTCAGAATGTCGCTCCACCCCTGGCTGCGGGCTTTTTCGCTCAGCCGCTCGCCCGGCACGACCAGCGGCGGTTTGTGGAAAGTCGAGGCGCCTCCAAGGCTCAGAAGTTCATCCAGCCGCTCCAGCGCTTCGCCACTGGTGACAACGACGGCATCAAAATCACCTTGCGGCCAGCGTTCAAGGACGCTTAAAAACTCATCAAATTCGACCGGCACGCGCTGGTAGAGCTCGGCATAATGGACCTCCGCCCCGCGCGCCCGAAGCCCCTCGGCAAGGACCTCACGCCCACCCTCACCGCGAAGGATCAAGACTCTTTTGCCGGCCACCTCAAAAAGGCGTGCATCCTCGAGGAGGGCTTCGCTGTTAAAGCCTGAGTAGGGCACCACATCCACTTGAAGACCCGCCTTTTCCAGCGCATCGGCGGTTGCCTCACCAATCGCCGCAATCCGGGTCACACCGCTGAGGCGGCCCAGCCAGGGAAGCGCGTCCAGCGCGACACGCACCGCATTGCTACTGACAAAAATCAACCAGTCCCAACCGGGATCGGCGTGCAACAGCGCGCGTGCGGCATCCGGGTCTGAACCCGGTTCGATGCGAATCAAGGGGGCCTTGAACGGTTCGCCGCCGGCTTCCTCGATCAATCGGCAAAGGCCCTCTTCCTGGCCCTTCGGACGGGTGATCAGAATGCGGCGGCCGGTGAGTGACTTCAGAAGGGATGGGCTCATGATGCAGCGTATACCTTGTCGAGGATGCGGGCGGCGCCCTTTTGAAGGAGCCCCTCGGCCAGCTGAACTCCGAGGGCTTCTGAGAGGGCACGGGGGCCGCGGACCTCGTCTTGCACCCGGGCCGACCCGTCCGGATCGGCGACCAGGCCTCGAAGCCACAGGGAACCCTGTTCAAGAACGGCAAAGCCGGCGATCGGCACCTGACAGCCCCCGCCCAGTCGCTGATTGAAGGCCCGCTCTGCCCTCACGCAATCGGCCGTATCCACATCGTGGAGGGGTTGAAGGAGTGCATTGATCTCGGGGTCCTCCGCCCGACACTCGATGCCGATGGCGCCCTGACCGACCGCCGGCAGGCTGTCGGTCACCGAGAGTTTCTCGGTAATGCGCTCAGCCAGCCCCAGTCGCACCAGACCGGCCGTCGCCAGAATGATGGCGTCCAGGCCCTCGGCGTCAAGCTTCTCCAGCCGTGTGCCGACGTTGCCGCGCAAGTTCGTGATGGTGCACTCGGGAAAACGATGGCGAAGCTGTGCCTGTCGGCGGAGACTCGAAGTACCGACCCGCGCCTTGGCGGGCAGTGCCTGAAGACTTGGGTAGCGTCTTGAGACCAGCGCATCACGGGGATCTTCGCGCTCGAGGATGACCGCCAGATGCAGGCCTTGAGGGAGTTCAGCCGGCACATCCTTCATTGAATGCACGGCCAGATCGGCGCGTCCCTCGAAAAGCCCCTGCTCAAGCTCTTTGACAAAGAGACCCTTGCCGCCCACCTTGGCGAGCGGCGTATCGAGAATCTTGTCTCCCTGGGTCACCATTTCGACCAGCTCAACGGTCACGCCCGGGTGGGTGGCGATAAGGCGAGCCGCCACATGCTCGGCCTGCCAGAGGGCGAGAGGGCTCTTGCGGGTGGCAATCCGAAGGTGTCTGGGCACAGGCCAGTTTCCCAAGCAAAAATAAGTCGAAAGTTTATCAGATCCGGGCTGCAATCACGGCGGGCGTTCTGGCCGGGGGCACTGCCCCACTGGGTACGAACCCCCAACACGGGACCCAGAAGCCGCGCAGCCCCCTACGTTTTAGCGGGGAACGCCAGCACCAAAACAGCCCCCGGCAAGGTCAGCCCCGGACGGCTCCGGAGCCGGATTGCAGGGTCTTTTTGGATGGCCGTCCGCTTGCCTGTC